>JAWRIG010000066.1:0-36599 GCA_040308005.1 Anaerovoracaceae bacterium
ATGGCCCGCCTTTGCTTTTTATCGAGATTAATTATCTCTGGTGCCGCGAACCTGTACGATTCAGCTGAATTACTCGTTAGCGATAGCGTCACGGATCAGCTTAGCAACGTTGTCACATGCTGTCTCCATGAGAGCAGGATCATCAGGATTCTGCCATGCAGGGAGGAAGCCCTGTTCCTGTTCCATAGGGTTCTTCCATACGCCGGAGTTACGTGTGCCCGGACGAGCATAGAGTGTACCGTCTTCTTCAACCTTTGTGAATGCGGATACGTCCATTCCCTCGAATGCGTTAGCGAACTCGTCAGAGATTCCAGGGATACCAGCCATTGTTACGCCCAGCTGAGCCTGCTTGACCTGAGCTTCCTCAGAGCAGAGGTACTCGATGAGGCTTGCAGCTCCATCCGGATTGTCTGTGTTAGCAGCTGCTGCCCAGCCAAGTCCGTTGTAGCAAGTCTGTCTTTCTTCCTTCTGGCACTGTCCGTCGCCGTTTCTGTCGCAGTAAGGAATCTGTGCCCATGCATAGTCATCATGGTTCTCAGCTGTGTAGAATGAGTTGATCATCCAGGATCCCTGTGTGATCATGGCAACCTTTCCGGACTGGAACAGTGAATCTGTACCGGACTCGGAAACTACAGCCTGAGGTGTTCCTACTGTGAGCAGCTTACGTACCATTTCCATAGCAGCCTTACCCTCAGCGGAGTCGATAGCTGTATCGGTCTTCTCAGTGTTTACGATGTTAGCGCCGTAAGCATATACGTAGTTGTACCATCCGTCCTGGTCGTTGGATGTGTTGCAAGCCCAGCCGTATGTGTCATCAGCAGTCTTCTCTGTGATGGTCTTAGCTGCTTCATACATATCCTCATATGTCCAGTCATCTGTAGGATAGTCAACGCCGGCCTCGTCGAAGAGAGCCTTGTTGTACAGGAGAGCGATTGTATCGTGGTCCTTAGGAAGAGCATATGTCTTTCCGTCGCTCTGGTAGATAGCAGTGATATCAGGATAGTACTGTCCGAGATCGATGCCGTCCTTTTCGATGTAGCTTGTCAGGTCAAGAAGAACATCGTTCTCCATGTAGATCTGAGCATAGTCAGAGTGCATCCAGAATACATCAGGGAGTTCT
The DNA here is from genome assembly GCA_040308005.1 of Anaerovoracaceae bacterium. Taxonomy (GTDB): domain Bacteria; phylum Bacillota; class Clostridia; order Peptostreptococcales; family Anaerovoracaceae; genus Crickella. The sequence continues at coordinate 1,121 of JAWRIG010000066.1, forward strand.
CCGCCGGAAGCGCCTGCCTCAAGCAGTGTCCAGTAGTTGTCCCAGTCGATTACTTCAACCTTGACTTCAGGGTTGCCCTGAGCTGTCCAGTCGTTGCAGATCTCCTGGATACCTTCCTGCTGGTTAGCATCCCAGATGTTGATTGTGATAGCGCCGCTGGCATCGCCGGAACCGGAATCACTTGATCCGCCGCCGCATGCAGCGAACATGCCTACCATTGCTACGCAAAGCATAGCTACAACAAATTTCTTAAACTTCATATTGCCTCCTCTCAGTAACAATTACTTGAGTTTACTATCACAGATTTTACATTTATAGAAGAAAATAATATATGGAAAACTGTTAGATTTTAATAGGATTATGTGAGTTGTTCCGAAAAGGTTTTCGTAAGCAAAAAAACGCTCAAAGCCTTGTATTTCCATGGTATTGCCCGCGTTCGCTGATCTGCGTTAACTCAGGCGACGATGCGCGGTACCCGTTTGGTGTGTCATTATACTTCTTTCTGAAGGCTTTCGAGAACGTAAGTGGATCGGTATATCCGACTGATGACGCGATGCTTCCTATAGATTCTTCTGTCTCCCTGAGCATCTGTGCAGCCTTTTCCAGCCTGAAATTGATCAGGAATTCCTGAGGCGACATGTGCATCTCGCGGCTGAATATGTTGGACAGATAGCTCCTGTTTATCCCCACCTTATCTGCTATCTCGGATATCCTGATCTTGCCGCTGTAGTTGGCAGCAATGTACTCGACAGCCATATTCACATATTTGACGTCAGACAGACTGCGCTTCTTTTCATGAGGATTCATCTCTATCATGACTGCAAGAGTATCGTAGAATGCCGCCATCCTTTTGAGCTCGTTGGCCGGAGTCAGGTCGCTGGCTTCAAGTATTCTGTCTATGGAATCGCATACACGATGTGTGCTGTCAATCGTTATGACAGGGTTCTCTTTAGTAAAGCCCATCTCCTCCACTATAGCGTCAGCCCTGTATCCGCTGAATCCGATCCACGAATATGACCACGGGTCCTCGGGGTCAGCCTTGTACAGCGTGACCTCACCCGGATAAATCAGGAACATCTGCCCTGCAGTAAGTCTGAATTCCCTGTTTCTGAGACTGTATGTGCCGCATCCGGCCTTGACAACATGTATGACGTAGTGCTCCCTGACATAAGGGCCGAAGGTCCACTCAGGCGCGCAGTTCTCCCTGCCGCAGTATGCCAGCGTGACCGGAGTAATAGTCTTCATTGTATATGTCTGCTCGAGATCCTCCAGACAGCTGAAGTTTGCAGATTCAGTATATCCGACAGATTTATTTCTCATAGTCCGTGTCCTTCTGTATTTTAATATACAAAAAACATCCTGTGTCTGATATTCTATACCAGCCACAGGACATCTGCACGCATTTTTCTTGTTTTTTCTAACATTTTTCCATATTACTTCTCCAGCATCGGTCCGAACAGATGCACATTGAAGTAATCGATCATCGGCCCCATCATGAAGGCGGAGATTATCGTACCGATCCCGACTACGGCAAACAGCCCGTGCGGGTCGGCGCCTGACAGCAGAAACAGTCCGACGCCCAGGATAACACACGCAAAGTCCGTCATTATCCTTACGAATTTGAATTTGCCTATGCCCCAGGTTCCGGTTATGATCAGCGCGATGGCATCATAGGTAGATACGCCCATATCTGCCGTAAAATACAGCGAAGCAGCAATGCAGGCGATGAACACGCCTATGGCCAGGAAGATGATCCTCAGCCACAGAGCCGGATGGGGTGCTGCGGCAGCGATGATATCCACTCCGAACTGGACGATATATCCGAGAAGGAACAGGTTGATCAGTGTACCGAGGCCTATCTTCTTCCTGTCGAAGACGATGCTGAACAGGAGAAGCACCGCGTTCACTATGACGTACAGTGTTCCGTACCGGATAGGAATAAGCGCGTCAAGACCGCTCATGAGTGCCTGGAACGGGTCCACTCCGAATATGGCAGACTTGAAGAAGCTTACAGCCACGCCGGAAAGAACTACTCCGGTCACGCACATTATCACTCTTTTCCTGAACACTTTATCGTTTTTCACTTTTTTATCTGTCCCCTCTGACTTATTCCGGCCTGATGCCGCTTTTTTATCTGATTTATTCCGCAGTCAGTCTTCTGCCGTTCATCCACAGAGTGTCCGGTACGAAGTCCTCAGTCGAAGCTATGCCAGTATATCCCATTATTGTGGCAAGCTCCTGATTCATTCCTGAGACATATTTCTTAACGCCTTCAGTTCCCTCAGCAGCAAGTCCCGGCATGATGGCGCGTCCCACCGATACAGCCTTTGCTCCGAGCGCCAGCGCCTTATACGCATCTGCGCCTGTATTGATACCGCAGTCTACGAACAACTCCATGCCGCAGTCTTCACCAAGCGCTTTCTTTATCTCAGGAAGCACCATGAGAGGCGGAATGGCAAAAGGCATCCTGCCGCGGTGATGGCTTATGACGATTCCCTTTGCTCCTGCTTCAGCGCATTTGACAGCGTCAGATACGCTCAGTACTCCTTTTACGATGAACGGAAGTCCCGTCTCTTCAGCGTAGATGCGTATGTCCTCCTTCGTCTGACGCTTCATCGGATAATCGGCTACCACGTCGTACTCTCCGTTATCGCCGAATACATGGTCTATATCCATGCCGACGGCAAAAGCGCCGTTCTTCTCGGCGAAAGCTATCTGATCCAGCACTTTATCAGTATCAGCGAACGGCTTGATGATCCTCACCGTCCTTGCGCCTGTAGCGAGAGCATCGGCAAATTCATCATTCTCCATCATGCCGACCCAGTTGACCATGTTCAGCTCCTGAGCCGCTCTGGAATATTCGACCATGGCATTCTCCCGCTCCTTGACGAATGTCCTCAAAAACGAGAAAGCCGGCATCATGATCGGTGTGCTGAATGTCTCTCCGAATATCACCGTCTCAAGCGATGCCTTCTGTGCATCGATGATGCGTTCCTCTATCAGAATGGAATCGAGATACTGTCTTGTTATCGCATTGGCATCTGCAGGGTTAAAACTACTCTTATCGGCCATAGTGAGGTTCTCCTTTCATGGTTACACTTATACCCCTCTCTGCAGCTATCCCCCCTTTTTGCAACTGAACTGATTATACACAAACAGGTCCGCATTTCATATACGCCTTTTTCGCAAAATCACAAAACGCACAGCCCGCTTCCGCGGACCGTGCGTCCTGGTAATATCGTTTTCCGCCTCATGGCAGCAGACAGTGATCAGAACTGATTCAGGATCAGTCCCGGATCCCTGACAAGATCAGGGATGTCATCTCTGTACATCCTGCCCGAGAATGCCTGAGTCGGAAGAGGGATAAACTTCGCGTTGTCAGGACAGATCGGCTTATAAAGCGGATCCGCGATGATATACGAAGCCTCTTCAAGTTCAGGTATGATGTCGTCCTCATCCGGAGTCATTTTGTCCCATTCTCTGAGGATCCCGTCAGGACACTCGGTAGCGCACAGCACTTTGGTCTTGTGGCCTGTTTCGAATCTTATCGAGTTGGCAAGCGAGAAGTTCATGACGCCTTCGCCGATGAGTACTACGATGTCATCCTTTACGACCGGGTCAAGATCATTCGGATGTATCTTGAGTCTGGTCAGACCGGCTCTCTCACTTACCGTTCCGGATGTTCTGAACCTGCGGTATTCCCTTGCAGCCTTAAGAAGTGCATCCTCGAGGAGATCGCTCTGCTTAGGTCCTATAGGCAGTCCTATAACGCTCGGTATTGCGATTTTTTCATACATCGCTCTGGCCGCACCAAGTCCTGTACCGGATACGACTAGGTTCACTTCGGCCTCAGACGCTCTTCCGAGCTCATCAAGGTCACTTCCCATTGCAAACCTTGATCCTACCAGGAACCCTCTGTCCGTAAGCCATTTCTCTATGGACTCCACCTGTCCGTCTCCGGAATAATCAAGCGGTGTGAGCCCGAGTATATTTACCTTATACGGCACCTCTTCGTCAGACGTCTCCACCTCGCTGAGCTTTTCTTCTATCCATTTATCGCTCGGGTCGCCGATCAGTCTGTTGACAACGCCCTCAAGTGCCATGGATGCACCGTGAACGTAGGTATTCATTCCTGTTGTCGGGAAACCGAATGTCGGTATGCCCGTTCTCTTTTCGATGACCTCCGCAACAGCGTCATAGTCGAATCCCGTCATAGTCGGTATAGGTGTTCCGGCTATCGCAATGAATTTCGGATGCATTTCTTCCGCGGCTTCGCAGATGTCTTCGATGAGTTTTTCATCATCTCCCATTATGGCTTCCATCTCACTGAGTCCCGAGATGTAGACCATGCTGTCCATGTCGAACCATCTTGGCTCGTCATGAGTAGTGTAAGTTGAGTTGCAGCCTGATGCATCATGCATGACAGTCATGCCCCCAAGTTCATAAAGTGCAGAGCAGACTCCCATCGCATCAGCTGAGTAAGTAGAAATAATACTTGCTGTCTGTTTCATTTCCTTCACCCGTCTTTGTCTGAAATCTCTATCCTGGTTATAAACACACTATAATATATTTATTACCCGGCGCCCCTCTACCTGCCGGCTATTAACCTGTTTCAGTGCTTCTATCTGACGCAGATATCGCATCCAAGTCCCTTGATCTGAACAAGGTCGCGCATGTTCTTCTTCTCTCTGTATGCCTCACGCATCAGCTCAAGCGTATGCGTGACAGCTTCATACCCGAGCATGCCCCCGCCTTCGACAACATTCACAAAGTTATCTGTATTCTCAAAGTATGCAGCCTTCTGTCCGATGGCAAGCACTCTGCATCCTTCAGCTCCTGCGTCCGTCCCGGCTGCAGCATCAGCGTTCTCCGCCGCAGCGAACCTCATCGCAGCATGCACCGTCGGATACAGCATCAGGTCAGGATACTCCTCCCTGAGGATCTCGTAATCCGGCCTGTCCGCACCAGGGATGCCATCAAGATATATTTTAGTCACATTGAATCCGTTTTCAAGCAGAAATCTTGCAAGGCCGAGCGGTCTCGGGCAAAACGTATAATCTATCGTCACAGGAGTGTCGCCGATAAGAGCCAGTGTCTCATCAAGCGCCCTTCTGCATTCTTCTCTTCCGCGCTCTCTTAATTGCGCGACAGCATCTCTCAGAGCGTTTTCTCTCTCTTCGGCATTGCCGGCATCTCCGTCTTCAGCACATGTCACATCTGCAAGCGTATCCGCGAGTTTTGCATTCTCTTCATCGATCTCATCGAAGTCAAAGCTGAACTTCACATAGTGATGCCTTCCTCCGAGGCGCTCAGACAGCATATCCCCGGCGGCCACTGCATCAGGGTTGTATGAGATATAGACTGAGCTCTCAGCCATCTCCTGATACTCCGCATAATCCCTGCAGGATGTTATCTCGTGCACCTTCAGACCTGCCGCCTCAAGCAGCTTCATCAGGTCGCCATCCTTCTGAGCCGGAAGATCGTTTCCGATAATCGCAACCGCATCCGCTCTCTTCTTCCTCTCATGGAGCAGCGAGTACAGCCTCGTCCTCATCAGCTGATCAGGAGTCAGGCCGCTCTTTCTCATGATCGGATTCATGTAGCAGTCAGCAAAATCTATGTCCGGAAACCTCTCCCTGAGTCTTGAATATACCAGGTCAAGGTCCGTGCCTGTAAAGTGATGGACGCAGCTGGTATACAGCAGTACCGCAGGCGGTCTCTTCGGGAGTTTTCCTAATATATCCGTAACGCCCTCAATGATGAGGTCCTCCATGTCACCGTCCAGGAGATTGTGCTCTCTCACGGCGATCGTGGAGAATCTGTCTGTCAGCCCCATCTCAGCAGCTGTAAGGATGACTCCTCTGATGCAGCCTGCACCGCACACGTATATTTCGTGCGCCTCCGGCATGAGCATTCCGGTGTGCACTATGTTCCACGTGCCGCGTGCCGGCGACGAGTACTCAAGTCCCGACCTGAACGGTGCAGGAAAATCAGCGTCCGCTATGCGTACGCCGGGTATCCTCACATGTCCGGTGTTTCCGTCTTTACCTATTCTCTTCAGCATTCCGTCTGTATCCGCCTTATCTGATCAGCTGTGTTCTATCCCGCAGATCTCAATCAGTTTCTTAGCCAGTGTCCTGTACTCCTCTGCCATTTCGCTCTCAGGAAAAGCCTCGATGACTGTCTTGCCCAGGTCCTCTGCATCAGTGACCGTCTCGCTTCTTGTAAGCTCTCCGATCACCTCAGAATCTATATCCGACGCAAGCTCTGCGACCTTGGCATCCTCATCCCTTACATCTCTGTGATTGAGAATGATGCCTCCGAGGCTTGCATATCCTCTGTCCCTGAATCCGTCCAGAGCAACCGCTATGTTAGCAGCCGCATGGATGGCCATGTTCTCTCCGGAGGTTATCACGAACACCTTATCAGCATATCCGCCTCTCATCGGCATCGAGAACCCGCCGCATACAACGTCGCCGAGGACATCGTATATGACGACATCAGGCCTGTATTCCTTATACGCACCTTTTTCCTTCAGTTTTTCCAGCGCTGCGATGATGCCTCTCCCGGCACACCCGAGCCCCGGTGTCGGACCTCCGGCTTCGACGCATATGACTCCGCCATATCCCTCGCAGACCATGTCCTCAAGTGCAAAATCATTCTTGTGTTCACGCACAAGCTCGAGCACGGTCGCGATGCTTCCCCTGCCGTGAAGGCTGGCAGTTGAATCCGCCTTAGGGTCGCAGCCTATCTGCATAACCTTATATCCCATGTCAGCCAGAGCTGCGGACACATTGGATACTGTAGTTGACTTTCCTATACCGCCCTTACCGTAGACAGCGATTTTAACCATTATTATTGGATCTCCCTCTTTATTACCGGCAGCTTACGTGTCCTGCCTCCTCACCGTTTATGCACAAAATGCGCCCTCCTCCCCTATAAGGGAGCAGGGCGTTATATGCGAATATCGGAATGCGCGGCAATGCGTGTGCCTGCATCCATCTGAGAAGTACCCGTGCACCCTGCTTAAGCATTACAATCCGCACGTGACCGGTATTAAGCGGCCCTGCGGATGATCCGGCTTCAGGGAGATGACTGTGCGCAGATCATGATCATATCTGCACAACGGTAAGATATCAGGACTTTGCGTAAGTCACCTTTGCATTGACACCATCCAGGCGGCCGAGTGCACCCGACAGCGAATTGATCCTGTCCATCGGAGCATCTATGGCGATGCTGATAATGTTCAGATTCTTCTCCCTGTAAGGAACTCCCATCCTTCCGAGAATGTAATCAGAGTACTCATGGAGAAGATCGTTCAGCACGTCTACCTGATCAGACTTAGTGACAATGATGCTTATCACAGCGACTCTTGTTTCCATTGATATCACTCCTGTATTAACTTGTGTGACGGCAGCCATGACACCTGCCTTACAGCGATATTCTATCACAACGTCCTCGTCAGCATCAATATCCCTTCAGCCGCACTGCGGAACAGTAAGTCGGGAACAGCCGGTTGTGAATTGTACTAAAAATTGTACGATATTTTTGTGGAATTCAACAATGCATGGGTGTATGATGTATCGCAGATTTTGTTTTAGAGAAAGGGTATGGGGACTTATGAATTTTGTATTTATCTCACCTAATTTCCCAGACATCTTCTGGCAGTTCTGCGACAGGCTCAGTCAGAACGGAGCGACAGTCCTCGGTATCGGCGACGCGCCTTACGACGGACTCAGAGATGAGCTGAAGTCAGCTCTTACGGAATACTACAAGGTCGATACGCTTGAAGACTACGATGCAGTCTTCAGAGCAGTTGCATTCTTCTCATTCAAATACGGCAAGATAGACTGGCTCGAGTCCAATAACGAGCACTGGCTCGCCAACGACGCCCGTCTCAGATGCGACTTCAACATAACTACCGGCGTCCAGCCTGATGAGCTCGCTCTGTGGCAGAGCAAGTCTGCCATGAAGCCTGTCTACAAGGCTGCAGGCATCCCTTCAGCAAGACAGTGCAAAGTCACAGACATTGCCGCTGCGCGCGAATTCCTCGACGAAGTCGGAGGCTATCCGCTCTTCGCCAAGCCTGATACAGGCGTAGGCGCAGACGACACATGGAAGATCGACAACGATGCGCAGCTTGAGGCCTTCTTTATCGAGAAATCAGACTACCCTTATGTGATGGAAGAATTCATCACAGGCGATGTTTATTCATATGACGCCATCAGCGATTCGAACGGAGACCCTTTGTTTGAGTCTTCATTCATCTGCCCTAACGTGGCCGAGTCGGTAAACAGCGGGCTTGAGTGCCTCTACTATGTCACCGACAAGGTCCCTGAGCAGCTCCGCGACCTCGGGCGCAAAGCGATCAAGGCCTTCAAAGTCAGGAACCGCTTCACTCACTTCGAATTCTTCCGCCTTACAGAAGACCGCAAGGGTCTTGGCAAAGCCGGCGATTTCGTAGGTCTCGAGGTCAACATGAGACCGGCAGGCGGCTACACTCCGGACATGATCAATTTTGCACACTCAACAGATGCTTATAAGCTGTTTGCCGACATGGTCTGCTACGACAGGCTGACCACGACTGAGAATGGCGTTGACCGCTACTGCGTATTCGCAAGCCGCAAGGACGCATTCACGCACACCCACACTCACAACGAGATACTCGACAAGTACGGCAGCAGGATAGTGCTGTGCGAACGCATGCCGGACATCTTCTCCGCTGCCATGGGCAACCAGATGTACACAGCCGTATGCGACACCCTCGAAGAGGCACGCGAATTTGCAAAATTCGTGCTCGATGAGCAGGCAGAGATAGTTACACCGGCCCTCTTCAGATAGTTCACTCTCCTTACATAGCTGATCCTGCGGTGCATTAAGCCCAAAGCACCGCAGGATCCATGTAAACTTACACATAGCAAAAGCCGCGTACAATGCACTTCCGGGTGCAGTGTACGCGGCTGATTATTCGTGCATAATAATTCTCCGGACCGGAAACTATCTCTCGAAGACTCTCAGGAACTGTTTGGTCCTTTCTTCCTGCGGATTCTCAAATACGTCCTTAGGATCGCCCTGCTCCACTACGACTCCTCCTGCCATGAACAGAACTCTGTTGCTGACCGCCTTGGCAAAAGGCATCTCGTGTGTAACGACCACCATTGTCATCTTCTCTTCCGCAAGCTGGCGGATAACCTTTAGCACTTCTCCGGTCAGCTCAGGGTCGAGCGCAGATGTCGGCTCGTCGAAGAAAAGGATCTCAGGCTTCATCGCAAGGGCTCTCGCGATAGCAACTCTCTGCTGCTGACCGCCCGACAGCTGATACGGATATGAAGTCGCTTTGTCTTCAATACCCATCTTGCGGAGCAGCTCCATCGCTGTCTCCTCAGCCTCTTCCTTGCTCTTGCCCTGCACCTGCATCGGAGCATCTGTGATGTTCTTCAGGATGCTGTAGTGCGGAAACAGGTTGAACTGCTGGAAGACAAGACCGCAGTAGTTGCGGAACTTGCGCATTTCGTTCTGATGTACGTATACGGCATTGCCGTTCGCATCAGTGTGAGCCGCCTTCTCTCCCATGTATATGATCTCGCCGCCGTCGATAGTCTCGAGGAAGGTAGCGCATCTCAGAAGAGTCGATTTGCCCGAACCGGAAGGCCCGATGATGCTGACGACTTCTCCGCTGTCTACGTTAAAACTGATGTCCTTGAGTACTTCGAGTTCGCCGAAGTGCTTTTCAATATTGTTCATCTCTAAGATCATGACCGCACCTCCTACTTGTAGTAATCCATCGATTTCTCGATCCTGACCATTATGAACTCAACTACGTAGTTAGCCACGAAGTAGAACACGCCTGCGATCAGGAAAGGCATGAAGGATGACTGCGATGCAGATATCTGCTTTGCCAGCGAGAATACCTCTGCATAAGCCAGAGTAAATGCAAGTGATGTGTCCTTGACCAGAGTGATGACCTCGTTGGTCACGGACGGCATGATGATCTTGACTACCTGAGGCAGGATGATGCGCATGAAGGTCTGGGTCTTGGTGTACCCGAGGACTTCGGCAGCCTCGTACTGGCCTACAGGGATGGATTCGATTCCGCCGCGGTAGATCTCGGCAAAATAAGCGGCGTAGTTGACTACGAATCCGATAATAAGCGCCGGGAATCTCCAGTTGCCGATGTTCCATCCGAACAGATAGTACGGTCCGAAATACCATGCGAGCAGCTGCAGCATCAGAGGTGTGCCTCTCATGATCGAGATGTACGCACTGATAATGCCCCTGACGACTCCGAATCTTGATTTTCTGAGCAGAGCTACGACCATGCCCAGAGGCAGGGAACCGATAAGCGTGAGGATGAATATCCCCAGCGTCTTGGTCATTCCACCTGCCATTGTTGATAGCATTGTTGCGAATGTCATAAATTACTTCTTTCGTCCTGTTATTGTCTCAGGCTGTTCCCTGCCGGGATGCCTCTGACAGCAAAGACCGTGCCGGCAGGAATAAGTCCCGCCGGCACCGGCCGTCGTATCATATTATTTACGATCGTCTGCTGATGGTCCTTCTGTTCTCACAGCGGACTACTCTGCAGCGTTGATCATTGAGAGATTGCTGTAGATCTCTTCGTACTTCTTGCCGATCTCATCCATCTTGCCGTTTTCAGCCAGAGCCTTGAGAGCCTCATTTACCTTGTCACGGAGGACTGTATCGTCGGTACGGAATCCGATAGCATAGATCTCATCGCAGATGTCATCGTCGGCATACTTGAGGCCTTCGACCTTGGTCATCTGATAGTTGCCTGTTGTCTCATCGATAGCGATAGCATCGATAGTGCCGGCCTTGAGCTCGTTTACAGCGATGGTGTATGTATCAAATGCCATTGGTGCTCCGCCGTCGAATGTCAGAGCGAGCTCCTGGCATCCGCCTTCAGCCTCAGGTGTCTCACACATTTCCTGTGCGGATGTGCTGCCCTGAACGCCTACCTTCTTGCCTGCGAGGTCTTCCTTGGTCTTGATGTCGGAACCCTCAAGCACCATGATCTTGATGGTGTTGATTGAGTAAGGCTCGCTCCATGCGAACTTAGGCTCTCTGTCAGGGCTCTTGGTGAATCCTGACCAGATGCAGTCGATGCTGCCCGACTCGAGCTCAGCATCCTTGGCATCCCAGTTGATAGGAACACCTGTGTATGTCCATCCGTAATATTCGCATACAGCCTGTGCAAGCTCTACGTCAAATCCTGTAGTCTCACCGTCATCTCCGATATATGAGTAAGGCGGGAAGTCCTTGTCATAGCCGTGCTTGAATTCAAATCCTTCACCGTACTGATCCTCTGCAGCTGCAGAATCATCTGCTGCAGGCTCTTCAGATGAGGAACCTCCGCATGCAGCGAACATAGTTACTACCATCATCAGTGAAAGAATAAGTGCCAGATACTTCTTCATGATTGTCTCCTTTAATATAATGCCTTAGTGCGCCCCGGGCGCGATACTGTTGTATTTTAGCACGCTAAAGTGCTGATGTAAAGAAGTATCTTGTCCTATATGATATACATAAAATCTGCAAGTCCGGGTTCCCGCTGCTCACGTCCTCGAGATCGCAGCACAGCTGGCAGGCGTTCTCTGCGGAATGTTCGCAGATCAGATGAGCGCTTTCCGCTTCCACCTGCCTGCTTTGTACACGATCGTTGTCAGTGTGGCGCCGATGAGCCATGTGATCAGCAGCGATACGAACATCATGTAGAACTCGCCGTGAGGATTCTCTGCGGACTTTGTCATGCCCGTCATGAGATATGCGAGCGGAACGCGGATAACGACTGTGGTTATCATTGAGAGCCACATCGGAGCCATTGTATCTCCTGCACCTCTCATCACGCCCTGCAGGCACTGTGTGACTTCCATGGCGATATAACCCACGCCGAGGATCATCATCATATGATAGCTCTGCTCTATGAGCGCATCTGTGTCAGTGAACAGAGCCATGAGGTACCTGCCGAACAGAAGTATGAGCAGCGTTATAACAGCCGATGTCGCCATTGCGACCAGCGTGCCCTTCTTCGCTCCGTTCTCTACTCTGTCGAGTCGGCCGGCTCCGATGTTCTGTCCTGCGAACGTAGTCATGGCAGAGCCGAATGAGAATGCCGGCATCATTACGAATCCGTCGATCCTCATTACGATGACGTTGGTAGCGATGCACATCGCGCCAAAACTGTTGGTAAGAGACTGGACTATGACTATGGACAGAGAGAATATTGCCTGAGTCACGCCCGAAGGCAGTCCGAGCCTCAGAAGTTCACGCAGGTATTTGCGGTCAGGCTTGAGGTATGCTGCCTTCATGTCGAAGCTATCAGTCATTCTCCTCAGTTTGAGGAAAGACAGGAATGCGGATATAGCCTGTGCTATCACTGTAGCAAGTGCGACTCCCGGGACTCCCATGCCGACATAAGCCACGAAGAAAATATCCAGTATTATGTTGAGGAATGTAGCAATTATAAGGTACAGCAGTGCTGATACCGAATCACCGAGCCCCCTCAGGATGCCGCCGAGAATATTGTAAAATGCGCAGCCTGCTATTCCGAGGAACAGTATCCTCAGGTAGTCATCGCACCAGTTTATGATCTCATCCGGCGTATTGAGGAGCTTCAGAAGAGGCATGCTTATCAGAGGCGCAAGCGCCATGACGATCAGTGATGAAACGAATGTCATGGTGATGCTGCACCCTATCGACTTGGACAGAGACAGTCTCTGCCTTGCGCCGAAATACTGCGATACCATGATTCCCGCTCCTACAGATATACCTATGAAGAGCACCAGCAGCAGGTTGACGATCGGCCCCGCACTTCCTACAGCAGCAAGTGCGTTGTCTCCGATGTATTTGCCTACTACAATACTGTCGACAGTGTTGTAAAGCTGCTGGAAAACATTGCCGATCAGCATCGGTATCATGAATTTTACTATCTGCCGGACGGGATCTCCCACCGTCATGTCGACAGGTTCAAAAAGTTTCTTCCACATATTATCCTTCAGGATGACCTTCTGTCATCCTACCCCTCGTAGTGTTCTGCCACATCCTTGAGATAATCGATGATCGGCAGATGCTGCGGACATACGCCTTCGCACTGGCCGCATCCGATGCAGTCGGACGGTCTGCCGTGCTTGGCTGCGAGCAGCTCGTAGTTGGTAAAGTTGATAGTCCATCCCTTTTCCTCGAGGTCTTCTCTCATGTCTTCATTATATATAGAGAAGTACTCAGGGATCGCGATGTTCATAGGGCAGCCCTCAGTGCAGTAATGGCACGCTGTGCACGGAACTGCTATCTGGCTGTTTATGATATCTGCTACCTTGAAGCAGACTTCCTGCTCAGCCTCTGTCAGAGGGGTGAAGTCCTCCATGTAGCTTAGGTTGTCCTCCATCTGCTCAATATTGCTCATGCCCGAAAGCACCAGCATTACTCCCGGCTGGCTTGCAGCGAATCTGACAGCCCAGCTCGGAACAGACATCTCAGGATCAAGCTCTGCAAGCAGCTTCTCTGCTTCTTCAGGTACTTTAGCCAGTGTGCCGCCCTTGACCGGCTCCATAACGATGACCGGCTTGCCGTGCTTGTTGGCTACCTCGAGCACTTTGCGGCTCTGTATCCACTGCGACTCCCAGTCGAGGTAGTTGAGCTGTATCTGTACGAACTCCATCTCAGGATGTCTTGTCAGTATGTCATCAAGCATCTCAGGAGAGTCATGGAATGAAAATCCCGCATGCTTCACAAGGCCCTGCGCCTTCTTGTCAAGAAGCCATCCGAATGCATCGAACTCTTCATACTTAGGCAGCATAGCAGCCTCGATGCCGTGCAGCAGATAGTAGTCAAAGTATCCCGCACCGGTCTTCTCGAGCTGCCTTGCAAATACATCGTCCATGTCTTCATGCGAATTGAAGAAACCTGCATGCAGCTTGGTGGCAAGTGTGTAGCTCGATCTGTCGTAGCGGGAGGTAAGAACTTCCTTAGCCGCATCCTCGCTTGCAAAACCGTTGTACATCCATGCCGTGTCAAAATATGTAAAGCCTTTTTCCATGAACAGGTCTACCATCTTTTTGACCTGCTCGATATCAATATCGGCAGCGTTCGACGGATCGTTCTGAGGCAGTCTCATAAGACCGAATCCGAGCTTCTTTTCAGGTCTGAATTCCATTGCTTTCTCCTCTTTATTCTCTTACTTTCATCTTTTCTTCATCTGAGGTAGTTTTTAACCACATTCTGCCCATAATCCGCATCATTATACTACAAGGTTTTTCGATGCGCTACATTAATAAAAAAAAGACACAATCTGCCTTAAAGACAGATTGTGTCTACGGTCTGAGACACGGCCGGCTGGCCGTGTCCTGAATATTATATGCTTCCCCCTCCTGTGATAGTTATTCGCATTTCTTCCAGAGACGTCTCACAGCTGCTTCATATGCAGCAGGATCCGTCCGGTAGTTAACAGCATGCGCCGCTCCTTCGATAATGAGCAGCTCCTTGTCACCCCCGAATTCCCTGTAATTCCTGCGGCTCATCTCCGTAGGAACGAAATGATCCTCACTTCCGTGCACGAAGAGCACCGGCAGGTCGCACTTCTTAAGTGCATCGATCGTTGAATAATCGACATCCCTCTCGCCTGTCCTGAGAGAGAACTTGACTTTCATCATAAGGTCCAGCAGCCTGCCGTACGGAAGGTGCAGGTTCTTATGCAGGAGATATTCCCAGATGTCTTTGGGCGAAGTGAACCCGCAGTCAGCAATTACGCCCTTTACATTCTCAGGAAGATCCATGCCTGCTGTCATCATGACAGTCGCAGACCCCATTGATACGCCGTAGATGTACACCGGCAGGTCCTGTGAGGTCTTATCGCTGACCCACTTTATCCACTCCAGGCAGTCATATCTTTCCAGAAGGGCAAAGCCCATGTACTTGCCTTCGCTTCCGTTCTGCGCGCGCTCGTCCGCCAGCAGCACGTTGCAGCCGTTTTCGTGCAGGAAGTCGATCACATCGCCGAAGTCCTTGAGCCAGCTCCCGTGCCACCCGTGCATGCAGACTACATTCCTTACGGCATTTTCACACGGATACCAGTGTCCCAGCAGCTGCAGCCCGTCGTGTGAGTTCATGAATACCGTCTTTATTTCCGGGTTATCATGATGCTTCATGTTGGTGTCTTCCGGAAAGACGTTCTTGTCCTTATTCGGCATTACCACCGACGTATATATTATGTAATTGGAAACAGTTTCCGCCCCGAGGATGACAGCTGCTGCTGCCAGGCCCCCCGCTGCGGCAAGTCTGCGTTTATTCACTTCCTGCTCCTCCCTATTCACATCTCAGATCGTGATATACCTTTGTCTATAATATATCACAAAAAAGAAGGAGCGGCTTATCCGCTCCTTGCTCCGTATGTCTGAATGCTGTTATCCGAGCTGCTCGATCAGATAGTTTTCATATCCGATCTCTTCCTTTCCCCACATAACCATCATCGTGATGTACTGGGTATAAGTAAGATCAAGGTCTTTCAGGAGAGGCTGATACCTTCTGATGATCTTATTCGCGACAGCGTATGTCGGAAAGCAGACCTGATTTTCAAGTAATAACAGTTCGTCGCCTTTCATAGGAATATCCTCCTGAACAAAAAATTAGACGCGACTTACATTTTACTGTAAATCGCGTCTGTATGATTATCAGTTAAGTATGTTTTGCGGCTCTTAATACAGCTTTGCTCCTGCCGGGATCCTGTCGTCTACGAGCAGGAGGTTGAGCATCTCTTCGCCGTCATAGTTGTTGACTGCGGAGATCAGCATACCGTTGGAGTACTGTCCCATCATCTTTCTCGGCGGAAGGTTGGTGATCGCAATCGCAGTCTTTCCAACGAGTTCGTCAGGTGAGTAGTACTTCTTGATGCCGCTCAGGATGATCCTGTCTTCACCTGTACCATCGTTCAGTGTGAACTTCAGGAGCTTGTCCGACTTAGGAACTTCCTCGCAGGCCTTGATCTTTACAGCTCTGAAATCTGACTTGCTGAAAGTGTCAAAATCGACGAATTCTTCGAACAGCGGCTCGATCTCTACCTTGCTGAAATCGATCTTGACGGTCTCCTTCTTCTGAGCGCCGCCCTTGCCTTCCGGCTTCATTACAGGGAAGAGCTGTACGTCTCTGATGGTAGCGCTGTCAGTCAGCAGCATGACGAGTCTGTCAACTCCGATGCCGATGCCGCCTGTAGGAGGCATACCTACCTCAAGAGCGTTGACGAAGTCTGTATCCATCGGATGAGCCTCATCATCGATACCGAGGTCGAGCTGCCTCTGCTGCTCAGCGAATCTCTCATACTGATCGATAGGGTCGTTCAGCTCAGAGAATGCGTTGGACATCTCCCAGCCGTTGATGTAAGACTCGAATCTTCTTGTGATCCTAGGGTCCTTAGGGTCCTTCTTGGCAAGAGGCGATACCTCAAGCGGATGTCCGCAGACGAAGCATGGTCCGTCGAGGAATCCAGGGATATCCTCGCAGTAATCCTCGAACATCTCGGCGATGATCTTTCCTCTCGACCAGTCAGCCTCGTTTTCGAACTTCATGCCGTATTTCTTTGCTGCCTCGATAGCCTCTTCATCACTGTCGATCTTATCGAACGGGATGCCTGTTGCATCAATGACAGCCTGCGTCATGTCGATCTTTCTCCATGGAGGAGTAACATCGAATTCCTTGTCGCCGTACTTTACGATAGGAGTTCCGTTAACAGCCATTGCGCACTTGTATGTTACCTGCTCCATGAGGTCCATCATGGTCTCGAGGTTGACGTAAGCCTTGTAAGCTTCCATCGATGTGAACTCAGGGCTGTGGTTCTTGTCCATACCCTCGTTACGGAATACCTTGCCGATCTCATATACACCGTCAAGGCCTCCGACGATGAGTCTCTTGAGGTGCAGCTCGAGAGAAATTCTCAGAGTCATGTCGATATCGAGAGTGTTGTGGTGGGTCCAGAAAGGTCTTGCAGCTGCACCGCCGGCGATGTTGCCGAGTACAGGTGTCTCGACCTCCATCAGATCATACTCCTCTTCGAGGACCTTACGCATGGTGCTGATGATCTTGGCTCTCTTTCTGAATGTATCTCTTACGTCCTCATTCATGATGAGGTCTACGTATCTCTGACGGTATCTGAGATCCATATCCTTGAGGCCGTGCCACTTGTTAGGCAGTACCTGGATGGACTTGCAGAGGAGCTTGACCTCCATAGCTCTGACACTGATCTCTCCGGTCTTGGTCTTGAATACGACACCTGTGACACCGATGATGTCGGCTACGTCGTAGGTCTTGAATACGTTGTACTCGTCCTGTCCGATGTTGTCTCTTGCGACGAATATCTGTATCCTTCCCTGCTTATCCTGCATGTCGACGAAAGCGACCTTTCCCATGCGGCGGAAAGCCATGATACGTCCGGCAACTCTGACCTCCTGATCTTCCATAGCATCAAAGTTCTCCTTGATGTCGCCGGAATGTGCAGATACGTCAAAAGTCTCTTCGCGGAACGGGTCTCTTCCCATCTCGCGGAGCTCTTCGAGTTTCTTTCTCTTGATCTGTCTCTGTTCGCCTATTTCCTTTTCAGTAAGTTCTCTCTCTTCGACCTGATTAGGATTCTGGTTCGCATTATTATCTGACATTATCTGTTGACCTCCAGTATTTCATATTTAGCCATTCCGTCCGGTACCTGAAACTCCACAACGTCACCGGCCTTGTGTCCGATGATGTGCTCGCCTACGAGCGAAGCGTTGGAGAGCTTGCCGTTCAGAGGGTCAGCCTCAGTTGTTCCTACGATCTTATAAGTTGCTGTGATGCCGAGATTGAGCTCCTTGATGGTGACTGTACGTCCTGTCTGAACAGTGTCGTCTCCTTCATCTGACTCGTCAACGATGACTGCAGTACGGAGTATCTCCTCGATCTCAGTGATTCTCTCTTCGGTTTCAGCCTGAGCATCCTTAGCTGCATCGTACTCAGCGTTCTCGCTGATATCGCCGAGAGCGATAGCTTCCTTAAGTCTGAGTGCGTTCTCTTTACGTACTACGGTAATAAGGTTTTCGAGTTCCGCATTAAGGTTATCATAACCTTCTCTTGTCATTTCATGGGAATTGTTGGTTGCCATTTCTTTTCCTTTCAGTGCAAATTGATATTGCGTTTATTATATGTATATTATGATTTTTATAACAGCATTATGCTGATTATTACCTGTATTGATTACTTTGGTAATGTCGTAAGACCATCTTCCCATCAGCCATTCTGACAGATGGGCCCCTTCTTACGACTATAAGAGGCATCCGATCTCTCCGGTCTCATACTTTGTCACATTCTCGCTCGATGTGAGATGGAGTATAGCAGAGTAGTGAAGCTTGAACTGTATCACGTCGCCGACCTGCACCATCTCTTCGCAGTCTTCTATGTCGAGGATGGTGTGGTCTCCCGAGCACCCCAGGACAAATGATCCCGGCAGCTGCGGCAGGATGTCTCCGTAATCACCGAAGTCCGCTCCTCCGACAGCCAGCAACGCTCTCCTGCGGTTGCCCCTGTCTTTATAGACGGCCTTCTTGCCGAAGGCATTCACTCCGAGCTCCCCTATAGGATGAGTCGGCTTGGTCCTTACCTCTATGACTTCAGCCTCGAGAGTTATGACATCATCGTACAGCTCATCGACTTCGGTCCGTCCGTAGCATATGCGAAGATCCTCAAGAGCTCCGCAGAAAGGAAGTGCTCCTATCCTCAGCATGTTGATCTTGCCCGGCATCACCTTGTCGAACAGAGGCATCATGCTCGATGTCGCTCCTCCTGAGATGATCTCAAGCGGTCTTCCGATTGCTTCCTCCACAGCCTCTGCATACTGTGCCAGCTGCTTCATCTTTTTCTCTGTAGGCTTGACCGATCCGTAGCATCCGAGGTTGGTGCCTATTCCCGCAAGGTGCAGGCCTGTGAGGACCTCCTCAGTGTACTTTGCCACATCGACCAGTTCCTCGAGGTCAAAGAATCCTTCTCTGAGGTCGCCGAGGTCGGCCATAAGTATTACATTGTGGATCTTACCGGCTTTGATCGCCGCTTCGTCCATAGCCTTAAGCGTTGTGAACTCGCTCTGGAGGCTGTATTCGCACACGCGCGCCAGCTCATCGAGCTCTGAGAGCATCGGTACTCTGATCATGAGCATCGGGATCTTCACGCCCGCCGCTTTGGCTCTTGCGAGCTGCTCAAGTCTCGACGACGCTATCCATTTTGCGCCGCACGCCTCGTAGTCAAGCGCAGCAGATGCCAGTCCTCCGGTGACCTTGATGACTCCCGCAACATCGATGCCTGCATCACTGCACCAGCCGATGACAGTCTTCATGTTCTCGCGGAGCTTTTCATGATCGATTATAAGCGAAGGTCTCTTCTTCATAAGTGCCTCCTAATCTGACAGCTTGTTCTCCTCGACGAATCTCCTTATCTTCATTCCGGTCGTCTTGTTGAACTCGCTCTTCTTAAGGACGATGTGCTTTACCCTCTTCCAGTCAGGCCACTGAGCGTTGAGCTTGTCTATCTCGCTGCTCACCAGAGCCAGCACAGCGCTGTCATCATTCGCATTGTCTCCGAGCGCCTCCCTGACGTTCTCATAATCAGGTCTCAGCGTGACATATATGCCGCGGAGCATCCTGTCCTCGTTCGTCTCATCAGCCCATACCATGCATTCATCGATGTAAGGGCTGCGTGCGATCTTCTCTTCGAGCTCTTCAGGGAAAACGTTCTTGCCGTTGGCCGCTATGATGACGTTTTTCTTGCGTCCTGTAATGTATACGTAATTGTCTGCATCAAGATAACCGATATCTCCGGTGTGGAACCAGCCGTTCTCCATGCAGGCATCTGTAGCTTCCTGATTCTTATAGTAGCCCAGCATTACCATAGGGCCTCTGAAGCATATCTCGCCGTTGCCGTCCTCGTCCTTGTCCACTATCTTGCATTCTGTGAACTGGAACAGCTTGCCGGCGCTCTCATTTCTCATGTACTTCCACTGGTCAGGATTGAGAGCTACCATCGGCGAGGTTTCAGTCAGTCCGTAGCCCTGCAGGCAAGGGATGCCCATGCTGCGGAAGAAAGCGAGGACCTTAGGGTCAACTCTTGCACCGCCTGCGATGAACATGTCGATGTTGCCGCCGAACTGCGCCATTATCTTCTTCGCGATCGGCTTTGCCACGTTTATGCCGATCCTGCTTGTAAAGTTGTTGATGGCGAAGAGCGTATTGACCAGCTTGTCCTGGCCCTGCTTCTTCAGAGTCTTCTGTATAGTATTGTAGTACTTCTCGTATATCAGCGGGACAGCGAGCAGGAATGTCGGGTGGACAGCCTGCATGTCCTTGGTGATGTACTTGAGTCCTCTGCAGAATGCCATCGATGCGCCCATGAACATTCCTTCAAGCATGGTGCATGTGCATTCATATGTATGATGGATAGGCAAAACGCTGAAGAATATGTCTTCAGGGCATACCTCAAGGTAAGTCTGCGCGATCAGGATGTCGGTGCAGAGGTTGCGGTGCGAAAGCATTACGCCCTTGCTGACTCCTGTTGTTCCCGATGTGAATATGATCGAGACCATATCGGACGCTCTGACTCTTGCGTCGAGGAACGACCTGTCGCCGGCTTCAACCGCTGCTATACCCTCGGACCTGAGGACATCCCACGAGTAGAGGCCATTGCTTTCATCCTCATGAGCTGCTTTGCCCACACCGATGACAGCCTTGAGTCTCGTATTGCCGCTGTCCTTTATCTTCCTGAATATGTCATAGTACTTGTCCTGGCAGCAGATGACAGCATCGATGTCACCCATGTCTATCAGGTTCTCAAGCTCTGCAGGAGTGAGCTCCTTGTCGAGAGGCACCACCACGCCTGTTCCGCCTGTTACGGCAAAATACGATTCAGCCCACTCGTAGCAGTTGGCTCCAATGATACCTATGTGAGCTCCTCTGAGCCCGATGCCGAGAAGTGATGTTCCGAGTCCCCTTACGTCTCTTCTTACATCGTTATACGTAAACTCCGTATACTCCTTGTCTCCCGGCATGATCTGATGGTAGAGGACCTTGTCTCCCCACACATCAGCGCTTGATTCGAGCAGGTACTTGAGTTCAGGCACCGCTCTTCCTTTCCTGTACATTACCTCCGGCACTTTGCTGTCGGTAATGGCATCAACATAGCTCTGCATGTCAGCCATCTCGGCTTCCTTGAGCTCTCTGTATTCTTCATCCGTCAGTGCGTAGAGGTCCGCAGCAGCGTACTTCTCCAGCACATTCTTATACTCTTTTTCCATCTGTAACTCCATTTATGCTTCAGGCAGCTTGACGACATCGATCCATTCAAGAGCTCCTGATACCTCGAACAGTTCATCAGGCGTGAACTCTGCCGCTGAATTCGATGAGCCGCACGCAGGGAAAACTGTTTCGAATCTCTTCATAGTCACGTCGCAGTATATCTTCACATCGTCTCTCGTGACGCCGAACGCGCATACTCCGCCGATCTCGTGATTGGTATACTGAGGCACTTCCTCAGGAGACAGCATCTTGGCTTTCTCGCCGAAGAATTCCTTGTACTTCTTATTGTCTATCCTCGCATCGCCTGCAACCTGTATCAGGATGCCGGTTCCGTCCTTCAGCTTGAAGCTGAGTGTCTTGCATATCCTTGCAGGCTCGGTGCCGACCGCCTTGGCAGCCAGCTCGACAGTGGCGCTCGATACGTCGAATTCGCGGATCCTGTCTTCGTAGCCCTTTTCCTTAAGATATGCTCTTGCGATCTCTATGGACATGTTTTCCTCCAGTCAGTAACCTTTTTATATATAGTGGCGAAATTTGCAAATTTCGCCATTTTTAAAATAATAATCAGGCTTCTTTTAACTTATTTATCGCTAGCCCTATTGCCAGTCCAACGAGGGATGGCACGAGCCAGCCGAGCCCGAGGTCGAAGAACGGCAGCACTTTGCCGGCGAACTCTGTCATTGCCGGTACACCCAGTGCTGTCTGCACGCCTTCAGGCAGTGTCTTTGCAAAGTCGAATATCGCTGCTATGAATGCGAATGCTGTCACGCAGCGGTATACGTGTCTGCTGCCGCCGAATGTTCTCTCCGTCAGTGCCATCAGGACCAGTGTGATGACCAGCGGATACAGGAGCATCAGCACCGGCACAGCATAGTTGATTATGGCCGTCAGTCCGACGTTCGATACTGCGAATGAGAACAGCGTGAATGCGATCGCCCAGCCTCTGTAGCTGAGCCTGCCCGGGAACATCTTTACGAACATCTCCGCGCAGCTTGTCACAAGTCCGAGTGCTGTCTTGAGGCAGGCAAGCGTAATTGTCACTGCCAGGACAAGGCTTCCGAGTCCCCCGAGATAGTGCGAAGATATCTGCGTAAGTGCGATCGCTCCGTTGTCCGAGGTCTCAAACAGTCCTCTTGACTGGGCACCCATGAGTATCGTCAGCAGATAGATAACTGCCATCAGCACTCCGGTGTATATGCCGGCCTTGAGTGTAGCCCTGGCTACATCGCCGTTATCCGTGACTCCCATGTCCCTGACCGCACTGATTATTACGATGCCGAACGCAAGTCCTGCAATGGCATCCATTGTGCCGTATCCCTCGATGCATCCGTTGAAGAATGCTCCGTTTACATAGGCATCTTCAGGCGGCACTTCGCTGACCACCGCCCCCGGATGGGTCATTGCCACTATCACGAGGACAGCGAGGAATGCCAGGAATATAGGATTGATTATCCTTCCGATCCATGTCGTGATCCCGCTCGGTCTGAGTGAGAAAAACAGCACGACAGCGAAGAATAGTAATGTAAATATCAGCTGTCCCGTTCTGAATGCCGATTCGCTGATGAGCGGTGCGATGCCTGTGGTGAAAGACACCGTTGCGCACCTAGGGATGGCAAAGAACGGCCCTATCGTCAGATACAGCACCGTCGTAAATACAACTCCGTACCAGCCTGATACTTTGCCCGACAGATGCAGCAGGTCGTCACTGTGCGTGTTGCCTATCGCCGCAACTGCGAGGATAGGTATACCGACTGCAGTGATTATGAACCCTGCGATCGCAGGCCAGGAATTGCTTCCGGCCATCTGTCCGAGGTGGACAGGGAAAATCAGGTTGCCGGCACCGAAGAACATGCCGAATAGTGTACTTGCGACAATGACTGTTTCCTTCATTGTCAGTTTGCTTTTCATATCGGATCCTCTTTTCTTTACAGAATTTCAGCTCCCCGCCGGCCTCATCCGGCGTCTGAAAGGATCCCATATACCCTTATTCTGATTGCTCAGACCGCATGCTTACAGTTCGCGTCTTCCCTCTATCGCCTTGAGGAGTGTTACCTCATCAGCATACTCGAGGTCTCCTCCTACAGGTATGCCGTGAGCGATCCTCGTCACCTTGATACCTGCCGGCTTGATAAGTCTCGAGATATACATCGCGGTGGCCTCTCCTTCTATATTAGGGTTGGTCGCAATGATTATCTCCTTGACCTCATCGCTCGCCTGCAGTCTGGTGATAAGTGACTTCAGGTTGATATCGTTCGGCCCGATTCCCTCCGCCGGAGATATCGCCCCGTGAAGCACATGGTACAGGCCCCTGTACTCACGGATCCTCTCCATGGCCATTAAATCCTGAGGGGTCTCAACCACGCATATGACCGACCTGTCTCTTGTGGCATCAGAACAGATCAGGCACTTGTCCTGATCCGTGAGATTGCCGCATTCGCTGCAGTATCTGAGATTCTTCTTGGCACTGACGATGGCATCGGCAAGGCTTTCCGCCTCATAGTCCGAAAGGCTCAGAATGTGGAAGGCCAGCCTCTGCGCTGTCTTGCCCCCGATACCGGGCAGCTTGCCAAGCTCATTGATTAACTTGTTCAGCGCCCGCGGATACTGTCTCATTACAGTCCCGGGATACCCATTCCGCCAAAGCCTCCGGTGATCTTGTTCATCTCGGCCTCAGCGAGCTCCTCCATCTGTCTCATGGCTTCGTTGACAGCAGCCATTACCAGATCCTGAAGCATTTCAACGTCATCTGGATCAACTACGTCCTTATCGATGACCAGCTTGGTTATCTCTTTGTTGCCGTTGACAGTAACCTCGATGGCACCGCCGCCTGCAGTCGTTGTGATCTCCTTCTGAGCAAGCTCTTCCTGAGTCTTCTCCATCTCAGCCTGCATCTGCTGAAGCTGTCTGAGCTGCTTCTGCATATCTCCGCCGCCCGGTCTGTTGGTCTTAGGCTTTTTGCCTGCTCTCATTCCTTTTCCCATTTTGTGATTGTCTCCTTATTAATAATTATCCTGTTATTTCCGGCTTGATGCCGAAAAGGCTCTCTACATCTGCAGCGATATCGCTGACGTTGGCGTCCTCATCGATTATCTTCGAAGTCTCCGTCTCGGAT
Source organism: Anaerovoracaceae bacterium (assembly GCA_040308005.1). Classification (GTDB taxonomy): domain Bacteria; phylum Bacillota; class Clostridia; order Peptostreptococcales; family Anaerovoracaceae; genus Crickella. The sequence goes on from JAWRIG010000066.1 coordinate 25,544, forward strand.
ACCGCATCGCCCCTGTCCGCAGCCTCCGGGTCTCCTGACTTAAGCGTTACGAACACCTCCTGTCCGTACAGCCCTCTGGCTATCCTCGTGATATCCACAAGCTTGTCTTCGGCATGCTTGATCTTGTTAGGTCTGACGGTAACGGTCAGTTCGCCCTGTTCATATCCCGTGCCGCGTGAGTGTCTTCCGACAAAGCTGACAAAACTTCTGTCTTCGCGCGCGATGGTGTCGACTATCGTGTTCCACATCTTGTCAGGGTTTCCTGCCTGCTCGCGGGGTGCTGCCATGATCATCTCAAGAGGCGGCTCATCAGCCTGCGGCTCTGCATCAGCAGGTGCAGCTGCCTTCGGTGCTGCAGCAGTAGCAGCACGCTCCTCGCCGGATGACCTGACCGGCCTTGCAGAATGCAAAGGTGCAGCAGTGCTTACAGCTGCCGGACGAGCCGTCTGCGGCTGTGCTGTATACGATGCTCCCGTCAGTCCTCCTGCTATCCTGACTGCGGCCGTCTCGAGAAGTATCCTCGGGCGGTCTGAATATCTTCCTATATTTATATATTCCGAAAGCAGCCTGATAGCTGCCTCGATTGAAGCTATATCTATGGTGTCTGCCTGCGCCTTGAGTCTCGAAGCATTCTCGGCAGAGGAGCCTATTATGCGTCCTGGCTTGGCGACATACTTGACCACCATGAGGTTGCGGTAGTGCATCAGCCAGTCCTTGAGGATCTGCTTGGCGTCCTTGCCTCTTCTCGCTATCTCATCTATGTAGACAAGCGCTTTGCCTATATCTCCTGATGCGACTGCGCCTGTCAGCGCGAGGAAGAAGTCCTCTCCTGCCGCACCGGTATACTCAAGGACGAGATTCCTGTCGAGCTTCTTGTCTCCTGCAGCGATGCACTGCTCGAGTATGCTGAGGGCATCTCTTACTGAACCGTCAGCCCTTGAAGCGATAGTCACCAGAGCATCCTGGGTCACCTCGATGCCTCTCTTGCGACATATGCGCTCCATGCCTGCTGCGAGCTCGCTCTCCGTAACACGCTTGAAGTTGAGCTGCATGCACCTTGAGCGTATGGTCGACCTGACCTTCTGCGGGTCGGTGGTCGCAAGGATGAAGATAGCATGTTCAGGCGGCTCCTCGAGAGTCTTGAGGAAAGCATTCTCTGCAGCCTGGCTCAGCATGTGCACCTCATCGATGATGTACACCTTGTACCTGCCTACTGTCGGAGGATACTTGACCATCTCGATGATAGCCCTGAGGTCATCAACACCGTTGTTGGAAGCCGCATCGAGCTCTATGCAGTCAACGAACCTGCCCTCGCGGATCGCTTCGCAGTTGGCGCAGTGCCCGCACGGTATTGTCCTGCCTTCACCGAGATCAGCACCCGGTGTGCCCGGCTCGCCCTCCATGCAGTTGACAGCCTTGGCGAGGATCCTTGCAGTACTCGTCTTGCCCGTACCGTGAGTTCCCGAGAACAGATAGGCCTGACTGACAGTGCCCGTCCTTATCTGATTCTGCAGAATCCTGACGATGTGCTTCTGCCCTATTATATCTTCAAATACTTCAGGCCTCTCCGACCTGTACAATGCCAGCTGCATCTTTACTCCTGTGAATACACCAAAATAGCTGTTCACCCGCATCTGATATCCGGGTGAATAGCCACTGAGTTCCTCTTAAAAACATACCGGCGGGCGGTCTGCAGTACGCAGAGGCTGGTCTGCGGCACACAGTACGGGCCGCTTAATGCTGCTACCTCTCGGTCCTGACATGGTTCACGGTGTCCTGTTGCGCAGGGCCCCCGCGCACTGCAGGCTGCCCGCCAGATGGGTCATAATGACCGCGGAGAACATTATAGCACAGTTCCAAATGGGGCTCAAGGATAGTTTGATTATTGCAATGTATTTATGATAGAATACTTCCGAATCGGGCGGCAGTGTTATTTCGCCCGTCTGTCAGTTAAACCAACCGGGGAATACGGAATCACATGCCTATCGGTAATGATCCGCATTCCTTATTTTTTTACAACGAGGGGGGTAAGTATTTACATGAACACCAACAAAAGATGGCTGTACCTCGGAACTGCTACGCTGACGCTGCTGTTCCTCGGTCTTATCTACGCATGGTCGATCTTCAGGACGCCTCTCGGGGAGATCTTCCCTGACTGGTCCATCTCTCAGATGTCACTGACCTTCACCATCTCAATGATCTTTTTCTGCCTCGGCGGTTTTGCCGGCGGCCTGATGAGCAAGAAGCTCAGCGTCCGTGTGAGATTCCTCATATCCGCAGTGATGCTGTTCGTAGGATTCTTTGCAGTATCGACTGTCAGCACAGACAAGCCGGGCGCAAGTCTCACGATGCTGTACATCTTCTACGGTGTATTCGGAGGCGGCGGAGTCGGTGTCGCATACAACACTGTCATCGGTACTCTGAATAAGTGGTTCCCGGATAAGGTCGGTCTTGCTTCAGGCATCATGCTTATGGGATTCGGTCTCGGCGGTCTTGCACTGGGCTCTGTAGTCAACATCATGATAGGAACCATGGGTATCCTTCCGGTATTCAAGATCCTCGGCATCGTGATCGCTGTTATATGTGTGCTCGCGGCATTCATTATCAAGGCTCCGACTGCACAGGATGCAGAAGAGCTCTCACGCCTCGCTGCTGCTTCGGTCAAAACATCCGATGCAGATAAGAAGCCGGCTGCAGTCAAGGACTATACACCGGGCGAGATGCTCAAGACAGGCAGGTTCTGGTTCTTCACAATATGGGCCATCCTCTTAAACTCCGCAGGTCTGCTGGTCATCAACAGCGCTGCAAACATCTCGGTCGCATTCGGCGGCACAGCAGTGCTCGGCATGATCGTATCGCTCTTTAACGGCGCAGGCCGTATCGTTGCAGGAAACAACTTCGACAAGTTTGGACGCAAGATGGCTACTATAGTAAACAACGCATTCATGCTGGCTGCAGGTATCTTCCTGACACTCGGAGGAATCAGCAGCAAGTACATCTTCATCCTGATCGGCCTCATCTTCGTAGGCCTGGCATACGGCGGATGCCCGACTATCACATCTGCATATGTCAACAAAGCATTCGGTCCGGCCAACTTCCCGACCAACTTCAGTATCGCCAACTTCAGCCTGATACCGGCAGCGACGATCGGACCTATGATCTCATCCGCTTTGCTCGAATCAGCAGGTGGCAGCTACAACACCAACTTCTATGCTATCATCGGATTCTCAGTTGCAGCACTCGTCATGTGGGTTCTTCTGAACATGTCAAGCAAGGACGAAGCGTAATTCAACAGCGAATTCACAGCGAACTGAAAGCTCAGAGCAAACCAAAAGCGCAGCCCGGAAGCTGCGCTTTTATGATGCTTAGATTAGTTGATTACACGAGCTCGAGATATACGACCTCAGCGTTGTCTCCCTGTCTAGGTCCAAGCTTGAGTGTTCTTGTATATCCGCCGTTGCGTTCCATATACTTAGGTGCGATCTCGTCGAAGAGCTTTGTTACAACGTCCTCATCAAATACGTACTCGAGTACCTGTCTTCTTGCGTGAAGGTCACCCTTCTTAGCAATAGTGATCAGCTTCTCAGCCTGACGGCCTGCTTCCTTAGCTCTCATATCGGTAGTTGTGATTCTACCCTCTCTGAAAAGATCGGTTACCAGGTTTCTCAGCATGGATTTTCTGTGTGCAGAATTTCTGCCCAGCTTCTTATAACCCTTCATCGATACTACTCCTTTCGAATTATTCTTCTTCACTTGGCTTGAGGGAAAGTCCCAGCTCAGCCAGTTTGTTCTTAACTTCTACCAGCGATTTCATACCGAGGTTTCTGACCTTCATCATGTCCTCTTCAGTGCGCTGTGTGAGCTCTTCGACTGTATTGATCGAAGCTCTCTTGAGGCAGTTGAATGAACGTACAGACAGTTCAAGCTCCTCGATAGCCATAACCAGAGCCTTTTCCTTGCGGTCCTCGTCCTTTTCGATCATGAACTTCATGCCTTCAACCTCTGATCCGAGGCCGATGAACAGTTCGAGGTGCTCCTGGATGATCTTGGCACCGATAGAAACTCCCTCTTCAGGTGAGATGGAACCGTCAGTCCAGATTTCCAGAACGAGTCTGTCAAAATCTGTAACCTGTCCGACTCTTGTATTCTCTACCGTGAAGTTCACCTTCTTGACAGGTGTGTAGATCGAATCTACAGGGATAACTGCAATAGGAGTATCAGGTGTCTTGTTCTGCTCAGCAGGAACATAACCCTTACCTGTTGCAATGTTCATCTCCATTACCAGAGTTGCATTATCTGCAAGTGTTGCGATATGCAGATCCGGATTGAAGATCTCAGTGTCTGAATCGATGATGATATCTGCAGCTGTGACCTCCTTAGGGCCTACAGCATTGATGATAGCTCTCTTGTCCTCATTGCCGTCGATCTTGACAGCAAGTCTTTTGAGGTTGAGTATGATTTCTGTAACATCTTCCTTTACACCCGGTATAGTCGAGAATTCATGAAGAATACCGTCGATCTTGACCGAAGTGATTGCTGCACCCGGAAGAGAACTGAGAAGAACTCTTCTCATGCAGTTACCGAGAGTTGTTCCGTAACCTCTCTCGAGCGGTTCGATTACGAATTTACCATACTGACCGTTTGCATCAACTTCCTTGGTAATTGTTGGCTTTATAATCTCGATCATTCTCTTCCTCCTGAATATTCAATTGAAACAAGTTCATTCGCATAGCGCATGCACCAGGCATGCTGCTCATGCTACTATCTTGAATAGAACTCTACGATGTAGTGCTCTTCGATAGGGAGATCTACATCAGCTCTCTCAGGAGTCCTTACGATCTTACCCTCGAACTTATCGATGTCGAGGTCGATCCATGCAGGTGTTGTGATGATCATGTCCTTAAGTTCCTTGAACTTAGGGGATGACTGTGACTTAGCCTTAACTGCGACTACGTCTCCTGCCTTAAGCTCCATTGAAGGAATATCAGCTTTCTGTCCGTTAACCAGGAAGTGTCCGTGGTTGACGAGCTGTCTTGCTTCTCTTCTTGTTGCTGCGAATCCCATTCTGAACACAACGTTGTCCAGTCTGCTCTCGAGCATGATCAGGAGGTTTTCACCAGCTCCACCGGCTCTCTTGGAAGCCTTGTCGAACAGGTTGCGGAACTGAGTCTCGCTGAGTCCGTAGGTAAATCTAACCTTCTGCTTCTCGCCAAGCTGGATGCCGTATTCGCTCTTCTTGCGGCGTCTTACAGCAGCGTGTCTCTTGGACTTCTTATTGACACCAAGGTACTGTGGTTCAATACCGAGAGCTCTTGCTCTCTTCAGTACAGGTCCTCTTTCTCTTGACATATTATATAGTTCCTCCTTCCCGATTAGACTCTTCTCTTCTTAGGCGGTCTGCAACCATTGTGAGGAATCGGTGTGATGTCCTTGATCATGGTTACCTTGAGGCCTGCAGTCTCAAGCGCTCTTACAGCAGAATCTCTACCGGAACCAGGTCCCTTTACGTAAACTTCTACTGTCTTCAGACCGTGCTCCATAGCTGCCTTAGCTGCTACTGTTGCAGCCTCTGCTGCTGCGAACGGAGTGCTCTTACGGGAGCCTCTGAATCCGTTCGAACCAGCGCTGGACCAGCTAAGTGCGTTTCCGTCCATGTCGGTCAGAGTTATAAGCGTATTGTTGAAGGTGGACTGGATATGAGCCTGGCCTCTCTCAACGTTCTTACGTTCTCTCTTTTTTCTTCTTACTGTCTTCTTTGCAGCCATAACTTATACCTCCTTCCCCTTATCTCTTCTTTCCAGCCAGACGCTTAGGTCCCTTGCGGGTTCTGGCGTTGGTCTTAGTCTTCTGTCCTCTTACAGGCAGACCTCTTCTGTGTCTGATACCTCTGTAAGAACCGATCTCCATGAGTCTCTTGATGTTAAGAGAAACCTCTCTTCTGAGGTCACCCTCTACCATGTAGTCAGCATCGATGACTCTTCTGATCTTACCTGCGTCTTCTTCTGTCAGATCCTTGACTCTGATATCAGGGTCAACGTCTGCCTTCTTGAGAATCTCTCTCGATGTGTGAAGACCGATACCGTAAATATAAGTCAGACCGTATTCGATCCTCTTATCTCTTGGCAGGTCTACTCCGGCAATTCTTGCCATGTGTTTCCTCCTTTCCCATCTTCCGTCGCCGTCCCGGGGGCGATATAGACGGGTGTTCCATGATTTTTAAAGCATTGATCTGCAGTCCCGGTCATGCAGTGCTTTACAGCAAATTGTTCCAAATCTGTGCGATTTTACACTCGTGTGTGCAGACCGCACAAAAGCCCAGGGCATAGTTATCCCTTGGGTTGCGATAAGGGATCTTCCCATCAGTCTTCGACAGATAGGTCCCTCCTTGTCGCTAGCGCGAACGTCTAATAATAGCATTTTTGCCGCTATAAATATTGTGTTTTTTTCTAAACATCTGGCGTTTAGCGAAAAACTTTTTCGCCAGACTATCCCTGACGCTGTTTATGCTTAGGATTTTCGCAGATAACCATTACACGGCCGTGTCTCTTGATTACCTTGCACTTGTCGCACATAGGCTTAACTGAAGCTCTTACCTTCATGATTTTCTCCTTTACTTCTCTCGCCATGTGATTCTGCCGCGGGTCAGGTCGTACGGTGAGAGTTCAACCTTGACTCTGTCGCCCGGCAGAATACGGATGTAGTTCATTCTGATCTTGCCGGAAATGTGTGCGAGTACCTCGAATCCGTTTTCCAGCTTGACCTTGAACATTGCATTAGGCTGAGCGTCAACGACTGTGCCCATTGCCTCTATGGTATTATTCTTTGCCATTAATTTCCTCCTCTTACAGAGTTAAAATCTCAGGTTCACCATCGGTGATCAATATAGTGTTTTCGTAGTGTGCGGCATTTCTGCCGTCGAGTGTCACTACTGTCCAGTCGTTGGCCAGTGTTCTGCATTCGTAGGTACCCAATGCGATCATAGGCTCGATGGCCAGCGTCATGTTGCGCTTGATCTTGGCACCGGTACCCGGCTTTCCGTAGTTCGGGATCAGCGGATCCTCATGAAGTGTGGATCCTGTCCCGTGTCCGGTAAAATCTCTGATGACACCGTATCCGAACTTCTCAGCGTACTGCTGAACTGCATGTCCTATATCGTGGATCCTGTATCCTTCCATGGCATACTTGATGCCTTCGAAGAAGCTCTGGCGGGTCACGTCGATAAGCTTCTGATCCTCGGCGCTGATGGTGCCTACTGCGAAAGTGCGGGCAGCATCGCTGTTGTATCCGTGATAGGTACCGCCGATGTCTACGCTTACGATGTCCCCTTCCTTCAGGACTCTCTTGTCAGAAGGAATGCCGTGGATGATTTCCTCGTTTACAGACACGCAGGCTGCAGCGGGAAACCCGCCGTAGCCTTTGAATGTCGGTGTCATATTGTGTTTAGTGTACCTTGTCTCAACGAACTGATCGATGTCCTTCGTTGTTACTCCCGGTACTATGAATTCCTCAAGTTCGCGGAATATCTCTGCGGTCACCTTGCAAGGCTCCCTCATGAGATCAATCTCACGTTTTGATTTGATTATGATCATTATTCTCCGATCTCCTTCACGATCTCTTCGAACACTTCAGTATGATCTTTTTCTGCATTGAAGTTCTTGAGAGCGCCGGTTCTGGAATAGTATCCGATCAGCGGAGCAGTTGATTCCTTGTAAACAGCGATTCTGTTCTCAGCTGTCTCAACTGTATCATCTTTTCTCTGCTCGAGCTCTCCGCCGCACTTGTCACAGATTCCCTCGACCTTAGGCGGGATGTTCTTGATGTGATATCCCGCTCCGCACTGCTTGCAGACTCTTCTGCCGGTCAGTCTCTCGATGAGAGTGTCATGTCCAACTTCGAAGTTGATTACAGCATCGAGCTTCTGTCCGTTCTGAGCGAGGAACTCATCCAGCTGCTCAGCCTGGAAGATGGTTCTAGGGAACCCATCCAGAAGGTATCCGTTAGCACAGTCGGCCTGCATGAGTCTGTCCTTGACAAGGTCAACTACGAGTTCATCAGGAACGAGCTGTCCAGCGTTCATATACTCCTGTGCCTTCTTTCCGAGCTCAGTACCTTCCTTAATATTCTTGCGGAAGATATCGCCTGTGGAAATCTGAGGCACGCCGTACTTTTCTACGAGTTTGACTGCCTGGGTGCCTTTGCCGGCTCCCGGAGGTCCCAATAATACCGCTCTCATGTTCTCCTCCTTCTCCTTTACTTGAGGAATCCCTGATAGTTTCTCATCAGCATCTGATTCTCAAGCTGCTGTACGATATCGAGCGCCACGCCCACCATGATCAGGAGCGATGTACCGCCAAAGCTGAAGTTGAACGGTGTGAACACACTTACGATGGTCGGGATGGTTGCTACTGCTGCCAGGAATACACCGCCGGCGAAGCAGAGCCTGCTCATTATTTTGCTCAGATATTCTACTGTTGCAACTCCCGGTCTGATACCAGGGATGAATCCGCCGTTCTGTCTCATGTTGTCAGCTACATCAGCCGGATTGAACATGATGGCAGTGTAGAAATATGTGAAGAACAGCGTAAGTACGATGTTAAGTCCGCCGTAGATCCATACTCCCGGATTGCCTGATGGCGACAGATACTTTGTTACAAAATCAGTGAATCCTGAATTCGGGAAGAAATATGTGATTGTCAAAGGGAACTGCAGCAGCGATATCGAGAAGATGATAGGAATAACGCCAGCCTGGTTGACCTTCATCGGAATGTGAGTCGACTGTCCGCCGTACATCTTTCTTCCTACAACTCTCTTGGCATACTGCACCGGAATCTTTCTTACGCCCTGCTGCATCTCTATGATCGCCATTGTGACGAGGATGGCAGCGATGACAAGAACGATTACCGCTACTACCGAAACAGCTCCGTCTTTGACCTGTGTTATAACGCTTCTGACTGCGGACGGCAGTCTGGCAACGATACCTGCGAAGATGATCATTGAGATTCCGTTTCCTATGCCATACTCATTGATCTGTTCGCCTAGCCACATCAGGAATGCTGTACCTGCTGTCAATACGACAATGATAGTAATCATATTGAAGGCGCTCTGGTCTACGATTGCTCTTCTGAAAAGACCGACCGTCAGACCGATAGCCTGGATAAGACCCAGGACTACAGTCATATACCTTGTGATGGTAGCCATCTTCTTACGACCTTCTGTTCCCTCTTTGGCAAGACGCTCAAAGTACGGGAATGCGATCGTAAGAAGCTGGACAATGATCGATGCGGTTACGTACGGTGTGATGCTCAGTGCGAAAATCGTGAAGTTACTGAACGCACCGCCTGAGAACAGATCAAACAGGTCAAGCAGTCCTGTCTGTCCGCTGAACATCTGCGCAAGATACTCTCTATTGATGCCCGGAACCGGAATGTTTGATCCGATTCTGAACACCAGCAGCATCAGAAGTGTAAAGATGATCTTCTGTCTGATCTCCTGTATTTTCCATGCCTTAGAGAATGTCTTCACGAATTCCATTTTTAGATGACCTCTGCCTTTCCGCCTGCCTTTTCAATCTTTTCAGCAGCGCTCTTGCTGAATTTCTCAGCCTTGACAGTAAGCTTCTTCTCGAGCTCGCCGTTACCGAGAACCTTAACGCCATCCTTGACCTGCTTTACGAGGCCAGCCTCAACGAGTGCCTCGAGATCGACTACAGCATCGTTCTCGAATCTGTTGAGATCCTGTACGTTGATTTCAGCATACTCTTTAGCCCAATGATTAGTGAATCCTCTCTTAGGGAGTCTTCTGTAGAGTGGCATCTGACCACCCTCGAAGCCGAGTCTGACTCCGCCGCCGCTCCTTGAGTTCTGACCGTTCATACCTCTGCCGGCAGTTGTTCCCTGACCGGTACCCTGGCCGCGGCCGATTCTCTTAGGTGCCTTTGTGGAGCCCTCAGGCTTTTTCAGTTCATGAATTCTCATGGTCTTTGCCCTCCTTACAGCTCTTCAACTTTGAGAAGATGTGAAACCTTAGCGATAGCTCCTCTTGTAGCCGGAGAATCCTCCATCTCTACAGAGTGGTGGAGCTTTCTGAGACCAAGTGCTTCAACGGTCTTTCTCTGCTTAGGCTGACAAGCGATAGGGCTCTTAACCAGTGTGATTTTAAGTTTTGCCATTTCCCTTGCCTCCTATCCGATAATTTCTTCCGGTGTCTTTCCGCGGCGCTTAGCAACTTCCTCAACGGTTGTCAGGTTCTTGAGACCTTCCATAGTTGCTCTTGCCATGTTGCCGGTATTGCTTGTTCCGAGGGACTTAGCTCTTACGTCCTTGATGCCTGCTGCCTCGAGTACTGTACGAACGGAGGATCCTGCGATAACTCCGGTACCCTTTGCTGAAGGCATGATGAGAACCTTGCCTGCTCCGAACTCACCTACTGTCTCATGAGGAACTGTAGTTCCGACTGTAGGTACATAGATCATTTTCTTCTTAGCATCCTCTGTAGCTTTTCTTACTGCTTCAGGAATTTCGATAGCCTTACCAAGGCCCATTCCAACGTGTCCTTCGCCGTCTCCGACTACTACTGTTACGGAGAATCTCATGTTTCTTCCGCCCTTAACAGTCTTCGCAACACGTCTGATGTCTACGATAGTTTCTGTAAGCTCGAGCTTGGATGCGTCAATTCTAGTCTGCATTCCGTATCCTCCTTTAGAATTCCAGGCCGGCTTCGCGTGCAGCGTCAGCGAGTTCCTTTACTCTTCCGTGGAAGAGGTATCCGCCTCTGTCAAAGCACACTTCCTTGATGCCCTTAGCTACAGCCTTCTCTGCGACAGCCTTACCTACCTTGGCAGCAGCTTCCTTGTTGCCGCCGTAGCCGATCTCCTTCTTGAGATCCTTGTCGACTGATGATGCGCTTACGAGTGTTACGCCGTTAACGTCATCGATGATCTGAACGCTGATGTTAGCGTTTGATCTGAAGACGCACATTCTTGGCTTCTCAGGAGTTCCGAAAACGTTCTTGCGTACTCTTTCATGTCTCTTGAGTCTTCTGTCATTTCTGCTTAATT
>JAWRIG010000067.1:0-53090 GCA_040308005.1 Anaerovoracaceae bacterium
CACGCCATATCTGTCACAGAACTGCAATTTTCCTCATAACACCGCAGATTGTATTCCTTCGAGCTCCTCTCGCCGCCGAATTTACTCTTCAAGCCACCGCTTTTCTCCATTTCATCGCATGTCTTAGATAATCCTCACACAACTCGCATCAAGTATGGTAAGATATGTGCATGGATTTTGATTACATAATTGCAGACCCAACGGGCAACATTACTGTCCTGATCCTGTCCCCTTACACTGAGGACAATCGTCAGGCAATGATAAGAGAAGCATTCGAAGCAGTACCTTCCTGTGAGCAGGTAGGTTTTATAGTGCCTGTATCCGAGACTGCAGTCAGACTTGAAATGATGGCATATGAGTTCTGCGGCAACGCAACTCTGTCTGCAGCCGCCTGGCATGCAGGAATGCATGGGATTGAGACAGGTCATGAAACAGACGTAACCGTCATATCTTCAGGAGTCAAAGAGCCGCTAAGTGTTCATGTCATCAATTCCGGCAGCTCATTTGTCGGTTCAGTCAGGATGCCTGTACCTGTTACAGATTCATTCCGCGGATATCCGCTGGTCCGTTTTGACGGCATCTCACATCTTATCGTTCCGTCCGGTGCCTTCAGTGATGAAGCGGCAGAGTCAGCCGTTAAGGAATATGCAGCAGAGCTCGGTGTACCTGCCCTCGGAATGATGCTGACTGATGATTTTGACAGGCTCACATCACCAGAACATGCACTAACCCCGGTCCGAATTCGCCCTCTTGTATTCGTTCCCGGCTCTGATACTCTGTTCTGGGAGCACGGCTGCGCAACAGGCAGTACGGCTGTAGGATGGTACAGATATGACACCGCAGGCATCACCCGCACAGACGCAGAGCAGCCCGGCGGCATAATCAGGATAGATATAGAAGATGCTCAGCCTAAGCTGACCGGCAGAGTAGCATTTCGAAATTAGAAACCTTCAGAAACCCAAAAGATCTTCCCGACAGTCAAACTGACTGACAGGAAGATCTTTTTCATTAGTATCCTTATAACAATGGTGGTCTGTGAGGGGCTCGAACCCACGACTTCATGGTTGTGACCCATGCGCTCTCCCAGCTGAGCTAACAGACCGTGTATGATTGTAATAGCAACGCTTTGCGATAATTATTATAGCACAAAGGGATTGTTTATATGTTAAAATTATCATGTATCGAAATTTGAGCATTCAGGATGGTGTAACTGGGACAGAGCTGTTCAGGAGATATGAATTCGGTTATACTTTGCAGGTTCTTAATATTTGCAGGCAGCCTGATAATGCTGATCAACATTATTCTGTATATCAGGTTCGAAAAGTACATAAGGTTTAAGTGGAAGATCGAAGGCGAGATCCGCGGCCTGTATGTTCCGATCACTTTGCTTGTGCTGTTTCTTATCGGATATCTGGCTGTGGGGCTGTTCGGACGACCGGATATGGTGACGGCAGGCATACTGTTCGGAGGCAGCGTCTTCGTGCTGGTCATATTCAGAATACTCAGCAGCCTTGCCGAAAATGTCCACAAGGGAGAGCAGCTCAGGATCGATCTTCAGGCTGCAGAGAGGGCCAGCAAGTCCAAGACGGTTTTCCTGTCCAATATGTCGCATGACATAAGGACGCCTCTCAATGCGATAATAGGCTATGCATCGCTTGCGGAAGAGAAAGGGACCACCGAGGAACAGCTCAGAAACTATATCAGCAAGATAGGCGTCTCAGGGAGACATCTTCTCGATCTTATCAATGACATCCTTGAGATGAGCAGGATAGAAAGCGGCAGGATGCATCTCGAAGAGCAGGCATGCGATTTCATCAATATCGTTGATGATGTCGCGACGGTCTTCTCTGATCAGATGCGTGCAAAGCAGCTAGAGTTCACTGTCGACACATCAGGGATAACTGACAGGCATGTGATGTGCGACAGGGTGCGGCTCAGCCGCATTCTGATGAATCTTATCAGCAACGCGTACAAGTTCACGCCTGAAGGCGGCAGGGTCGAGGTCATCTGCACTCAGGAGACAGGTGAGGACGGGACCTGCGAGTATGTCATCAGAGTCAGGGACAACGGCATCGGCATGACTGAGGAATTCGCCGCTAAGGTGTTCGATTCGTTCGAAAGAGAGAGGACATCAACGGTCAGCAGCCTTGAGGGCACAGGCCTCGGAATGGCCATAACACGCAGCATAGCAGAGATGATGGGCGGAAGCATTTCAGTAGAGACGGAAAAGGACCGCGGAACAGAATTCACCGTGAGGCTGCCTCTTAAGGGTGCTGAGTATGAACCTGCACCTGCTGAAGAAGGCCGCATGATAGAAAACAATGACTGCGGATGCGCGGAAGGGATCCGCATACTCCTGGTTGAGGATGTAGAGGTCAACCGCGAGATAGCTGCAATGATACTCCGCAATATGGGATTCTGCATTGAAACAGCCTGCAACGGTGCGGAAGCTGTAGAAATGGTCATGAATTCAAAGCCGGGATACTATGCCGCAGTGCTCATGGATGTGCAGATGCCTGTCATGAACGGATATGAAGCGACCGGGATGATAAGGGCTCTTGAAGATCCGGACCTTGCATCCATACCGGTGATAGCGGTGACAGCCAATGCGTTTGCAGAAGACGTGCAGGAGGCTGCCGATGCAGGCATGGACGGACATATTGCAAAGCCGCTTGATCAGGATAATATCAGGAAGGTGCTGAGACCGATAGTCACAGGATACTTAGAAAAAACAGCAAACCGGGAGAACTAGACAGTGGAAGTCAGAAAAATATATTTTGATCTTGACGGCGTAATGGCCGATTTTGACAGAGGAGTGCACGAGCTGTGCGGAATGGATGCATTCTCGCATGAGGACGATCCGAAGATCAACTTCGATGATGAGATGTGGGTGAGGATCAAGGAAGTCGGACATTTTTACGATAAGCTCGAAATGATGCCGGGCGCAAAGGAACTGTTTAGCGACCTGTATGAAAAGTACGGGGACAAGTGCGAGATATTAAGCGGCATTCCAAAGCCTAAAAGAGGAATAACCACGGCCGGCGAAGACAAGATAAACTGGGTCCACAGGATGCTCTCTGAGGATGTTACCGTTAATATCGTGTACAAGGAGGACAAGCCTGACTACTGCTACGGCAAGGACTGCATCCTCATAGATGACCTTCCTGCCAACATAATGGCCTGGGAGAAGATGGGCGGAACCGGGATAATCAACACCGGCGCCGAGGATACAAGAGAGATACTTGAAGAGATGGGGATCCTGTAGGGTCCTGTGAAAAACGCCCGGCTTCAGAGAAGCAGGGCGCTATTTACTATCTGAACCGGACCTGTCCGGTGAGGAATACCTGCCCGTCACCGGCATCGACGCGAATGATGCCGCCGGGCTGTTTTATTTCTGTTGAACTGTTCTTCCCGCTGAGGCTGTATCTGTACCGGCCGATCGCAGTGCTTCCGGTAGCGCAGCCGTGCTCCCATACAACAGTGTCTGAGCCAGGTACGAATACCAGCGGGCTTATGGTGAACATGCTTAGCTGCGAATCGCTGTTTATAAGCTCATCATATTCCGAGCAAAGCATCATCCCGAGAGCAGGGACATCAAGTTCTCCTGCGAAGGTCCTTATAGCTGACTCCGCTTCTTCAGGGGTAAAAGCATCTGACGGGACTATAATGTGCGAGATGCCGTCAAATCTTACAAGCGGCCAGCCTCTGTACGAAGAGACCTCAGGCACCGGCATGCTGACCGTTCCCTGATATGTGTCTTCGCTCAGCCGCCTGACCCTGACAGAAAGAGGGGCGTCTGCACCAGAGGATATGACAGTGCGGGTGCACTCTTCGCCAGGCTCAAGACCGAGCCTGCCTGCATGCCATGCGGCAGCGGAAAGAGTCGCATTCCCGCAGAACTCATAGCCCATCATCTCAAGGCGTATGACTTTGTCTGATTCCGGCATGATAAAACCGACCTGCTCGCAGTCAGGTTCGAGTGCGAAAGCTTGTCTTATCATGTCCTGACGGGTCTCTTCAGTATAGGGAGAGGTTATCAGGACGGTTATGTTACCCGTAGGGTCTGCAACTAAATAATCAAAATTCATGCACATATGATACCACACCGGGGCAGGGAATGCACAGGTAACAGGTGTTATCTGAAAATGAATCAAAACTGTACATTGCTATAAGCGCTGCAAGTGTTTATTATTGGTGTTGGTTATGAAAATTCATCAGATCTGTGCCTGCCGGAAGGACGTAATCCTGATTATACGGAATGCACAGATCGCATCAGAAACAACACCGGGACCGGAAGGAGAATGAAAAATGAAAAGAGTTTTGACCATACAGGACATCTCATGCCTCGGAAAGTGCTCCATCACAATAGCGCTTCCTGTAATATCGGCACTCGGGTCTGAGACAGTAATACTCCCGACCGCAGTGCTCTCAACACATACAATGTTCAGTAACTTTACGGTCAAGGATCTGTCTGATCAGATCGAGCCTATCACAGCTCACTGGAAGAGCGAGAACGTCAAGTTCGACGCTATATACACAGGCTATCTCGGAACAATCGAGCAGATCGATCAGATGAAGAAGCTCTTCAGCGAATTCAGAAGCGAAGGAACTCTCGTATTCGTAGACCCTGTAATGGCTGACAACGGCAAGCTGTATCCTGCATTCGACATGGCATACGCTAAGAAGAATGCCGAGCTCTGCGGCGCAGCTGACATCATCGTTCCTAACATTACCGAAGCTGCCTTCATGACAGGCATGGAGTACAGAGAGGAAAAGGACCACGACGAGGAATACATCAAGACGATGCTCGGAAAGCTTGCTGAGCTCGGAGCACGAATCAACGTGCTGACAGGTGTTTCCCTCGAGCCTGGCAAAACGGGCGTCATGGGACTCGATACTAAGACAGGCGAGTACTATCTGTACCAGAATGACAAGGTCGATGCTTCGTTCCACGGCACAGGAGACCTCTTCTCAAGCACATGCGTAGGAGAGATGATGCGCGGCAGGACATGGCAGGATGCTATGCGCATTGCTGCAGAGTATACAGCGCGCACTATCGAGGTCACTATGCAGAATCCGGACAAGCCTTGGTACGGAGTTGACTTCGAGGCAACTCTGCCTGAACTCATGAAGGCTGAGTAACAGCAGAACAAATCAATAAAAACACCCCCGTCAGGGTGCTCTTAACAGAAAACACCTTTGCCGCAGGATACGGCAAAGGTGTTGTTCTTTCTGAGGTCTGTGCTGTCTGCAGGCCGTTATGAAGCCTACATTCCGGCATCGCCCGGTGACTCTTCAGCATCAGCATCTTCATGCAGGTCTTTTCTGAGGGACCGTGAGAACTTTCTCAGCATGTGTATGGTGATGTAGACGGCTATCGCACCTACTATCGCACCCTCATAGAATCCTATCCCGAGCGCAAGACCGATGCATGCTGCTGCCCAGAGACCTGCTGCTGTAGTAAGGCCCTGTATGTGATTTCCCTTGGTGACCATGATGGAACCGGCGCCGAGAAAACCTATTCCGGAAACGACCTGAGCTCCGATACGTGTAGCATCCGAGCTGTAGTACATCGCTGCGAACTGCCCTGTGCTCATCGCAAGCATTGCGCCGACGCACACCAGGATGTGCGTTCTGAGACCTGCGGATGCACCGTGGATATTACGGTCATATCCTAAGGCTCCTGCACAGATGACGGCCAGCAGAGTGCGGATCAGTATTGTAGGCAGGGAAGGCGTCAGAAGCCATGGAAATATATCTGCAATCATCATGATGGTATCTCCTGTAATCGAATTGTCTATACACATATTCTATATTCAGATTCCGGACTTTGCAATATTGTGTAAAGGCGGGAAGGATACAGGGGAGAATGGGCGGATATTTGTGAAACTGCACAATTATGAAAAATACAGACGAAACCCTTGAACTGCAAGGCTTTGAAGTCTATAATTTCAAACTAGCGTGCCCTGTGAACTGACGTGAGGTCAATTTTTTGTTCAGATTCACAACTGCATGCCTGACTATATCTGAAAGGTAGAAACAGAGAACAATGAAAGAAACCCGCAACTCATTTTCCAATCAGGTCGGATTTGTACTTGCTGCTGCAGGAAGCGCAGTAGGACTCGGCAACATCTGGAGATTCCCGTACCTCGCAGCCAAGGACGGAGGAGGTGTATTCCTCTTCATCTATCTCATCCTCGCGCTGACATTCGGCTTCACGCTGCTCCTGTCCGAGGTAGCTATAGGAAGAAAGACCAAGCAGAGTACGCTGACAGCATACGGCGCTCTTAACAAGAAGGCCGGCTGGATAGGCGTCTTAGCAAGCCTTGTGCCTTTTATCATCCTTCCGTATTACTGCCTGATAGGAGGATGGGTGCTTAAATATTTCACAGCTTTCCTCGCAGGAAGCGGAGAGGCTGCTGCTGAAGACGGTTATTTCACCGGATTCATAACAGCTCAGGGAGCACCTATCGTATTCTTCCTCTTATTCATGACCGCAACTGCGATCGTAGTGTACTTCGGAGTAGAGAAGGGCATCGAGCGCCTGTCAAGGATCCTGATGCCGATACTCTTCATACTCGTCGTCGGAATATCGGTCTTCTCGCTGACTCTCGACGGAGAGGGAGGACGCACAGGACTCGAGGGCTTTGCCGTATATGTCATTCCGGATTTCACCGGGCTTTCAGCAAAGGACATCTTCTATGTCGTTGTTGACGCTATGGGCCAGCTGTTCTACAGCATCAGCGTTGCCATGGGTATCATGGTCACATACGGTTCATATCTCAAGGATGACAGCAACCTCGTAAAGGCGGTCAATCACATAGAGATCTTCGATACGCTCGTAGCTTTCCTTGCAGGTGTCATGATCATCCCTGCAGTATATGCATTCATGGGCATGGACGGAATGCAGAATTCCGGCCCGGGACTCATGTTCATCGCACTGCCTAAGGTCTTCGCCCGCATGGGAGTAATGGGAAACATCATCGGAGCGGTATTCTTCGTCATGGTTCTCCTTGCAGCGCTGACAAGTTCGATGTCTGTAATGGAAGCTGTTGTATCCGGACTCATCGACAAATTCGGATGGGGAAGACATAAAGCTGTTCTTATTGAATACGCTTTCGCTGTAGTGCTCGGAATCATCGTATGCCTCGGATACAATGTGTTCTACTTCGAGATGCCTCTGCCGAACGGAACAGTAGGCCAGATCCTCGATCTCTTCGACTACGTCAGCAACTATGTAATGATGCCTGTAGTAGCGATTGGCACATGCGTGCTCGTCGGCTGGGTCATCAAGCCGCAGACCATCATCGACGAAGTTACGAAGAACGGAGAAACTCTCACAAGAAAGGGCCTGTATATTGTGATGGTCAAGTACGTTGCACCGGTTCTTCTTGCGATCCTTCTCCTCGGAGCTTTCGGAGTATTCTAAAAAAATCTGAAAACAGCCCGATGCGGCAGAACCTTGAAAAACAAGGGGCTTGCTGAATCGCATATTTCAAAAATTATTAGCACTCTCGCGAAGAGAGTGCTAATTTTCTATTTACAAATGTATTTCTTTGTATTAATATATATCCGGAACAGAAAAAAGCCGCGGTATGCGTTATCCGGCATCCGCGCATGAAAGAGTTAAGAAAGATCCTTAAATGAAAAGGAGGGACTCGAATGAATATAGAGAAATACACACAGAATGCACAGCAGGTAGTCGTTGACTGCCAGAACATCGCTACTTCGATGGGGCACCAGATGGTGGACGGAGAGCATGTTCATCTTGCACTGCTGCAGCAGAAGGACGGACTGATCCCGAAACTCCTTAAGAACATGGGCGTCAACGTCGATGCTGTCACTAAGGAAGTTCAGGCTGAGGTCGACAAGATCCCTAAGGTCACCGGCAGTGCGGACTCCATGTACGGCACCAGAAGGTTCAACAACATCTTCGTCAATGCCGAGAAGATCGCTGAACAGTTCACTGATGAATATGTCAGCGTGGAGCACATCTATCTGTCACTTATCGCTGAATCGGGCACACCGAGCGCCAGGATACTGACAAAGTACGGCATCACAAGGGAGAAGTTCCTTGAGGCGCTGTCAAGTGTCAGAGGCAACCAGAGAGTAACGAGCCAGAACCCTGAGGAGAATTACGAAGCTCTTGCCAAGTACGGAAGAGACCTCGTAGACATGGCCCGTGAGGGCAAGCTGGACCCTGTCATCGGAAGAGATTCCGAGATAAGGCATGCCATCCAGATCCTGTCGAGAAGGACCAAGAACAACCCGGTACTCATCGGCGAGCCGGGCGTAGGCAAGACGGCTGTAGTCGAAGGACTTGCACAGAGGATCCTGAACGGAGACGTACCTGAAGGCCTCAAGGACAAGACCATCTACTCACTTGACCTGGGCTCACTTATCGCGGGCGCAAAATTCAGAGGTGAATTCGAAGAGAGACTCAAGGCCGTCCTCAATGAGATCGAGAAGTCTGACGGCAAGATCATCCTCTTCATCGATGAGATCCACAACATCGTCGGAGCAGGAAGGACAGAAGGCTCGATGGATGCGGGCAACCTCCTCAAGCCAAAGCTGGCAAGAGGTGAACTCCACTGCATCGGTGCCACAACACTCGACGAGTACAGAAAGTACATCGAGAAGGATGCTGCTCTTGAGAGAAGATTCCAGAAGGTCATGATCGATCAGCCGACTGTGGAGGATACCGTATCCATCCTCAGAGGACTCAAGGAGAAGTTCGAGATACATCACGGTGTCAGGATCACAGACAGCGCTCTGATTGCGTGCGCAACGCTTTCAGACAGATACATCACAGACAGGTTCCTGCCTGACAAGGCCATCGACCTGATGGATGAGGCTGCTGCAAGGATCAGGACAGAGATCGACAGCATGCCGTCAGAGCTTGATGAGATCTCCCGTAAGATCATGCAGCTCGAGATCGAGAAGCAGGCACTCATGAAGGAGGATGACAAGGGCTCGAAGGCAAGACTTGAGGCTCTTGAGAAGGAACTCGCCGAGCTGAAGGACAGAAGCGCTGCCATGAATGCGCAGTGGGAGAATGAGAAAAAGGACATCCTCGAAGTCAAGAACGTCAAGGCTCAGATAGAGAACATCAAGCTCGAAATCGAAGATGCCGAGAGACAGTACGACCTTGAGAAACTGGCCAAGCTGAAGTACGGCACTTTGCCTGAACTCGAGAAGAAACTCGAAGACCTCAAGGCTGCAGGTGCTGAGACTGAAGATGAAAGACTGCTTTCAGAAGAGGTAACAGAGAACGAGATCGCCGAGGTCATCTCCTCATGGACAGGCATTCCGGTCAGCAAGCTGGTCGAGACAGAGCGTGACAAGCTGCTGAGACTGCCGGATATCCTCCACGAGAGGGTCATCGGACAGGACGAAGCTGTAACAGCCGTCTCCGAAGCTATCCTGAGATCGAGAGCAGGACTTGCCAACCACAACAGACCTATAGGCTCGTTCATTTTCCTCGGACCTACCGGTGTAGGTAAGACCGAACTGGGCAAGGCCCTGTCGGAAGCACTCTTCGACACAGAGAAGAACATAATCAGAATCGACATGTCCGAGTACATGGAGAAGCACTCCGTATCCAGACTGGTAGGAGCGCCTCCGGGGTACGTCGGATATGACGAAGGCGGCCAGCTCACAGAGGCAGTGCGCCGCAAGCCGTACAGCGTCATCCTCTTCGACGAGATCGAAAAGGCTCATCCGGATGTATTCAACATCCTGCTGCAGCTCCTTGATGACGGCAGACTTACTGACAACCAGGGCAGGACCGTAGACTTCACCAACACGATCTGCATCATGACATCTAACATCGGAAGCGCCGAGCTCCTCGACAACATGAAAGAAGACGGCACTATCGATCAGAAGGTGGAAGAGAACGTGCTCGATCAGCTGAGAGCTTACTTCAAACCTGAGTTCCTCAACAGGATCGACGACATCATCCTGTTCAGCCCGCTTACCAAGGATCAGATCAAGGGCATCATCGGACTGACAGCCAATGAGCTGCGCAAGAGACTTGCCGAGAGAGACATCTCGCTCGAACTGACAGATTCAGCACTCGATTTCATCGCAGACGAGGCATACGATCCGCACTACGGAGCAAGGCCGATCAAGCGCTACATGACCAAGCATGTTGAGACCGCGATCGCAAGCGACATCATCAGGGGCAACATCGTGGACGGACAGAAGGTCATCTGCGATGCAGAGGACGGTAAGCTCGTGTTCAGGACAGAAGAGGCAGAAGCGTAAAGCCAGGTGACATACGGCGCGGAAAACCGTGCCGCAATACCGGATATATCACGCGGAATAACAGGACCGCAGACAGGAAAAGACCAATATTCCCGTCTGCGGTCTTTTGCCTTAGCAGGCCGCCCGGTCACGTTGAAGAAGGGCGGCCGATATGTTAAAATCAATAGGATATTTTTAATGGAAAGTGCGGCCCTCTGATGTGCGGGCTGCAGGATTGATTTGATGAACATAACAATAGACGGTTACAACATAAACTATAAGATAACGGGCCCGGCTGATGCGGAAAAGACGGCTGTCATCCTGCAGGGTTGGGGCACGGGCATGGACCTCTATGACTTTGCGGCCGGCTGCATCAACGACGGCTACAGGGTCGTGCAGTTTGATTTCCCGGGATTCGGCGAGAGCGACGAACCGCGCGAGCCGTGGCGTCCTGCCGACTACGCGGACTTCTTCTGCAGCCTGATGGAGGCTCTGGATATACGAGAAGCAGTGCTGATCGGGCATTCATACGGCGGCAGGGTCATATTCAAGCTTGCAGGCCGCGAAGATCTTCCGTTCGAGATCAGCAGGATCGTGCTCATAGACAGCGCCGGAGTCATGCCTGAGCGTTCGGCTGCACAGAAGAGAAGGGTAAAGCGCTATAAGATTATGCGTAACTTCCTCACAAGCAAGCCGGTCCACGCGATGTTTCCTGAGGTCATCGATTACTGGATGAGCCAGCAGGGCTCGGATGACTACAGGAACTCAAGCCCTATGATGAAGAAGTGCCTCGTCATGGCTGTCAATGAGGACCAGAAGGCAGAAATGCCTGATGTAAAGCAGGATACTCTCCTCATATGGGGAGACCTTGACGATGCGACTCCTATAGGTGATGCGAAGATAATGGAGGAGCTGATCCCTGAGGCTGCACTCGTGGTGCTCGAGGGAACAGGCCACTATTCCTTCCTCGAAAAGCCTCAGCAGTTCAGAGGCGTTATAAGATCATACCTCGAAGCCGATGCACTGGCTGAAAGTGCAGCAGCTGAAGCAGGAAACGGAGGTGAGCTGTAATGACATCCGTTACTGTAATGGCCATACTGAGTCTTATAACAGCAGCTCTTGCTGTTCCGGCCTTCTGGCTGACTATGAGATACAACATGCACATGTTCCAGCTCAACGTGTACATGAACGGCGAACAGAGGGCGTGGATACGAAAGAACTTCCACCTCCAGTGGATACTCGTGTTCGCTATGGTGCTCGGCGTCGCCGGCATGCTGGTCCCGTTTACGGGAGTAAGCTGGGCGATATACTTAGTCATCATTCTTTGCTGGCTGACGCTTGCTGTCATCATTCTTGTATACAGAGTGATGAAGCAGATGCATCAGAAGAAAAAGCTGGTGTTCACACCGAGAGTCAAAAGGATGGTGGCGTGCATCATAACACTGTGCGTGCTTTTCCTGGTGCTGGCGGGAGCCTTAGGTATCATGATCGAAAATCCTGAGACGGGCCTGTCCGGAAACGCATTCACAATGATCCCGGGCATGCTCACATTCCTGGTCGGCTCGCAGCTGTGGATGCTGATGCTGGCAAAGACGATCAATACACCGACCGAGAAGGGCATCAACAACCATTACATAAATGATGCAAAGAGCATCCTGAGGAGCAATCCTGACCTGACCATAATCGGCGTCACCGGAAGCTACGGAAAGACGAGCGTAAAGTTCTTCCTGCAGACTCTGCTGCAGCAGAAGTACAGCGTACTCGTCACACCTGAGAGCTATAACACACCGATGGGTGTAGTCATCACGATCAGAAAATTCATGAAGCCGTCGCATCAGATATTCATATGCGAGATGGGCGCGAGATATGTGGGCGAGATCAAGGAAATCTGCGACCTTGTCCATCCGCACCACGGCATGATCACATCGATCGGACCTCAGCACCTCGACACCTTCGGCGGCATCGAAAATGTCAAGAAGACCAAGTTCGAGCTGGCCGACGCTTTGCCTGAAGGAGGAATGCTCTTCCTGAACGGAGACAATGAGTACATCGCGGACTATCTGAAGCAGCGCGGAGGAGACCAGGGCGCCGCAGAGAACGGATATGCAGGGCCGGGTGCACAGAGAATATCTGACACTGCACTTGCCGGCGCAAGAAAGACCGGCGGCTACGGCAACGTGACCTTTTACTACTCAGAAGGCAGCGGTGAAGGCTATACTGCAAGCAATGTTAAGGTATCCAACCTCGGAACAGAGTTCACGGTGACAGCACCTGACGGAGAGACCGAGACCTACCAGATGAAGCTCATCGGCGCTCACAATGTCATCAACGTCATGGGCGCTATAGCAGTCGCTAACAGATTCGGCATAGCGCTTAAGGACCTCAGGATACCGGTCAGAAGGCTGAGACCTGTGGCGCACAGGATGGAGATGAAAGAGAACGGCAATGTCACGATAATTGACGATGCTTTCAACTCCAACCCGATAGGATCCAAGGCTGCAGTCGAGACACTTGCGCTGTTCGACGGAACCAGGATACTCATCACGCCGGGAATGGTAGAACTCGGCGAGGACGAGGCAGAATACAACCGCAAGTTCGGAACCTATGCGGCAGACTGCTGCGACTGGATACTGCTCGTCGGAGCAAAGCACACCGAGCCAATTCGCGAGGGCATCCTGAGCAAGGGCTTCCCTGAGAAGAGGTGCCTTGTATTCGACAAGGTCGAGGATGCGATCGATTATGCGTATAAGATAAAAGGGCAGGAGCACAAGTACATACTGCTTGAGAACGACCTGCCGGATAATTATTAGTATTAAATAGTGGCGGATCCGCCACATAAAAAGCAACATGAGAGCAGAATGCTGCATGTTCGGAGGATGATTTATGAAGACTAAAGTTGCGATGATGTTCGGCGGCAAGACTGTCGAGCATGAAGTTTCGGTAATATCCGGCATCCAGGCTGTCATGGCCATGGATACCGATAAGTACGAAGTGATCCCGGTCTACCTGACAAAGGAGAACGATATGTACATCGGTGAAGGCATCGGAGACATCGCAAGCTACAGGGATATTCCTGCTCTGCTGGCAAAATCCCAGAGGGTTATCATCGTAAATGACGGCGGGCAGGTGAGCCTGGTACCGTTCCCGCAGAAGAGATTCGGCGGACCTAAGCCGGTGCCTTTTGACATCGCTTTTCCTGTTGTCCACGGCACCAATGTCGAGGACGGAGCGCTGCAGGGCTACCTCAAGACGGTGGGCGTGCCTTTCGTCGGTCCTGATGTGACAGCTTCGGCTGTAAGCATGGATAAGTTCATCACCAAGGCTGTCCTGAAGATGCACGACATTCCGGTGCTGGATGCAGAGGTATATACGCTCTCGGATTATGAAGATATGGACAGGCTTCCTGAGAGGATAGAGTCGGTTTTCGGATATCCTGTTATCGTAAAGCCGGTCAACCTCGGATCAAGCGTAGGAATCAGCGTCGCAAAGACGAGAGCCGAGCTTGTCAATGCGCTCGATGATGCTTTCAGGTATGCGACGAGAGTGCTCGTAGAGCATGCGATAGGCAAGCTCAGAGAGATAAACTGCTCTGTTCTCGGAGATGAGAATGAGGCGATCGCATCAGAATGCGAAGAGCCGCTTCACACGGCTGAGATACTGAGCTATGAAGACAAGTATGTAAACAGCGGCGGAGGCAAAGGCGGCAAAGCCGGCGGCAGCAAGGGCGGTAACGGCTCAAAGGGCGCCGGAATGGCCAACCTGGCAAGAAAGATCCCGGCCGATCTTACGTCTGAAGAGCGTGAAGAGGTGAGAGACCTCGCAGTCAGGTCCTTCAGGGCGCTCGGCTGCAACGGTGTATCAAGGATCGACTTCATGATCGATGAGGAAAACGGCAAGCTCTATTTCAACGAGATCAATCCGATCCCGGGCTCGCTTTCATTCTATCTGTGGGAGCCGGTCGGGGTACCGTACACAGAGCTCCTCGACAGGATGATACAGCTCGCTCTCAAGAGACAGAGAGCGGAGGAATCCATCACTTTCACTTTTGATACGAACATCCTTAAGAACGCCAACCTCGGCGGCAGCAAGGGCGGCAAGAGATAGAACGCATACACATGCGGCTAAGAAAAGTTATCTATGCAGGCAGCATAATTGAAAAGGAGGGCCATGCAGTGAAAAAGATACTTACAATACTGATAACACTACTTATCGGTGCGGCACTTGCCGCAGGCGGGATATTCTATTTCCACATGAAGGCTCAGCCGCAGGTCAGCGCCAAGGGGCTGATGGAAAGACTCGAGGAGTCCTCGGAGCTTACTGTTGAGAAGAGCTATTATACAGGCATCGTGAAGTTCGAGGAGGGCACCATTCCTCTTATCAGCAAGAACAGCTTCAATATGAAATACGAGGCTGAGATCGATGCGGGATTCGAGCTTGAGGGAGTTGAGATCGAGGTCACTGATGATGCAGTCGTCGTCAATGTGCCTGAAGCAAGGATACTCTCTGTGAATATCGACCCGAATTCGCTCGAGTTCTATGACAATAAGGTGTCACTTATCAAGACCGACAGAAAAGAGGCTACCAAGCAGGCTCTTCAGGAAGCTCAGAAGGATGCTGAGAAGCATGCCGAGTCCAAGGGCCTTCTGACTGAAGCCAACAAGCGCGCTGATGTCATATTCAGGGGCATCCTTGAAGGCGGAGTAGGCAACAGAGAGATAATCGTCAATGTCGGAACACCTGTAGGCAGTGATGCTGCGGAGCCGGCTGATGACGCTGCTGAGAATGCAGATGCAGCTGAATCTGCTGATGCTGCAGGTGCAGAAACTGAAGACGCAAGTAATGAAGGATAGTGCTGTAAACAATCTCAGAAGGAGAGACAGGTTCAAATATGCGATAATAGCTGAGGGCGTTCTTATCGGTCTGATAACGGGCGCCCTTATTTCCGTATTCAGACTCATGCTGATCGGCGCGGACAGCCTGCGCGGCAGGATGGTAGCTTTTGCTGGGAGCAGCGCAGGAGGCGCTGTGCTCGCAGCGGTCATCATGCTCTGCCTTGCAGGGATCATAAGTGCGCTGCTCGGATGGGAGCCGGAGATCGCAGGCTCGGGCATCCCGCAGGTCGAGGCTGAGCTGAAGGGGCAGAAGGATATGCGCTGGCACCGCGTGATAATCGGCAAGGTGATAGGATGCGCGCTGGCGATCGGAGGCGGACTGGCACTCGGCCGCGAGGGGCCGAGCATTCAGCTCGGCGCGATGGTCGGCAAGGGCGTCTCGAGGGCCGGCCACCGCCTGCTCACCGAAGAGAGGCTGCTTATCACTTGCGGGGCAGGAGCAGGCCTCGCGGCTGCATTCGGAGCACCTCTCGCAGGCGCCATATTCGCGCTCGAGGAGCTCCACCGCAACTTCTCAGCCGAAGTGCTGCTGTCCACGATGGCAGCGAGCGTCGCGAGCGATTTTGTCGCAGCCAACGTGTTCGGACTCACGCCGGTATTCGGCTTCGAAGTTGAGCACGGCCTTCCTCTGAAATACTACTGGGCCGTGATCCTTCTCGGAATAATACTCGGATTCTTCGGAATACTTTATAACCGCACAATAGCATTTATGCAGGATGCCTTTGACAGAGCAGGAAGGGCAGTCGCCCGCGCTGCAGACTGGCTTCCCGGCAATTCATCCTACAATCTCACAGACAGCAAGCTTAACACTCACGGCGACATCGCCTCGAGGACAGGCAAGCTCATCGCTGCTTTTGCACTGGCGTTCATCCTGATGTTCCTGTATCCGGAAGCGCTCGGAAGCGGAAGCAATCTGGTTGGAGAGATAAGCAGAGGGGAATACACACTCGGCGCCCTGGCAGTGCTGCTTGCGGTCAAGTTCATATTCTCCACGGCAAGCTTCGGCTCGGGTTCACCGGGCGGCATATTCCTGCCGCTGCTCGTACTCGGAGCTGTGACAGGAGGCCTGTGCTCCGAGATTCTCGCAGCAGCAGGGCTCGGAAATGAATACATAACCGCATTCGTCGTTATAGCAATGGCCGGATACTTTTCGGCTATCGTAAGGGCGCCGGTCACGGGAGTCATACTGATCACGGAGATGACAGGGGACTTTACGTGCCTCCTGCCGCTTGTGATCGCAGCTCTGATCGCGTACCTTATACCTGAATATTTCGGCGTCGAGCCAATATATGTCCAGCTCCTTCACAGGAGCCAGAGGGCAGCGAAGAGAAGACCGACGGGCGTCGTTCCTGCCGTCTACTCGCGCAAATCATCTGCAGCCGGCCGCACAGGAAGCGGCCTTGCTATAAGAGACCGCAAGGCGGTCATCGATGCAGAGATCCACACAGGATCGCACATGGACGGAAGGAGCGTCATGGAATTCGGGCTTCCGCTCGGAACACTGATAGTTTCCGTGCTGAGAGACGGAAATGAGATCATTCCTGACGGGCACACCATCCTGAGAGGCGGAGACGAGCTTGAAATACTCATGAGAGAAAGAGACATCGATGATGTCGAGTCGATCATAGATGAACGCTGCAGGACAGTAGAGGAGCAGCACGCAGGCACCGGGCAGTCTGCACAGTCAGCTGAAAAGGGTGCAGATGAGAAAAAGTAAAGGAGCAGCAGAGCCATATGGCGATCCATATTGTACTGGTAGAACCGGAGATACCTCCGAATACGGGAAATATAGCAAGAACAGCTGCCGCAACTGACAGCGTCCTTCATCTGGTAAAGCCTCTCGGCTTCAGCCTCGATGAGAAGAGCCTCAGAAGAGCAGGCCTCGATTACTGGCCGTATGTCAGCCTCGAGGTGCACGAGAGCCTTGAAGAGTTCCTCGCGAAATACGAGGGGAGAAGGATGTGGCTTTCCACTACAAAGGGAGGAAAGTATTACACTGATGCGGATTTCCGTGATGAAGACATGATACTCTTCGGAAAGGAGACTGCGGGCCTGCCGCGCGAATTCATAGAGGCGAATAAGGAGATGGCGATACGCATACCGATGAGCGAGAGCACCCGCCTGAGATCGTTCAATCTGTCCAACGCCGCCAACATAGTACTGTTTGAAGCGCTCAGGCAGCTTGGTTTTCCGGGACTTAAATGACCAGGGCCGGGAGCCCGGGGCTATAGCCGGTAACTATAATGAAAATACCGGCTATTCAAATACTCTATTTGTTGAATATGACGTTGGATTATACAATTAATATGTTGAAGATGAGGCAGAACGCCTTGTCAAAACGATATTCTCAGGAGGTATGATACATGTCAATCGAACTCGAATATGCATTAGAACATAAGAACGATCCTGCAGTACTCTGTTGCAGAATGGAGCCGGGCGAAATCTCGCACCACAACCTTGAAGACCCTGCTATTTTCCCTGACCTGGTAGATACAGGACTTCTGAGCCTTGACGGATGCCTGACAATCGGACAGTGCCTCGGCGCTACACTCAAGGAGACATCCGACTCCCTGACACCGCTTACAGCTGCTATCGTTGACAACATCCAGGATCCTGCTGCTGCTGACGAAGCACCTGCTGAAGAGGCTGCTGCACCAGCTGAGGCTGCTGCACCAGCTATGGCTGTTCCTGCAGGAACACAGGTTACTTTCGGCGGCGGAGTTGTAAAGCTCTACATCGCAGAGGGCAAGGATATCGCAATCGAGTTCCCAGTATAGTCTGGCATTACAGTGCTTTTCAGGCATAACCGGGAGACTGATTAAAAAAACAGGCAGCTGCTTTACAGGCGGCTGCCTGAATAATAAAAGCAAAGAAAGGGAGAAAGTAAATGGAGATTATCAAAGAACTGCCAGCAGTGTTTGAGGAATTTGCAGAAGCAAGAAGAAACGCTTTTATAAATGTTAAAAAAGTCAAGGATCAGGGAATCCCTGTAATCGGATCTTACTGCACATATTTCCCTCAGGAGCTTGCTATCGCAGCAGGTGCTGCTACTGTAGGTCTCTGCTCGACATCCGGAGAGACAATTCCTACAGCTGAGAAGGATCTGCCGGCCAACCTGTGCCCGCTGATCAAGTCCAGCTACGGATTTGCAAAGGATGACAAGTGCCCGTTCTTCTACTTCAGCGATATCGTTGTAGGCGAGAACACCTGCGACGGAAAGAAGAAGATGTACGAGCTCATGAGCGAGTTCAAGGATGTTTTCATCATGGACCTGCCTAATTCACAGAGTGAAAAAGGTCTGGCTCTCTATAAGGAAGAGCTCCTGAAGATGAAGGCTTACGTAGAAGAGAAATTCGGCGTAACGATCACTGACGAGGATATGCGCAAAGCTGTCAAGCTCGAGAACGAGATCAGAGTTGCCAAGAAGCACCTCATCGATACAATGAAGAACGATCCGTGCCCGGTATCCGGACTCGATATGTTCCACGTTCTCTACGGAAGCGGCTTCAAGTTCGATCACACTGCAATCGTTCCTGAACTCGAGGCTGTACAGGCTAAGATCGAGAAGGAATACGCAGAAGGCACCAACGTAGGCAAGAGAGCAAGAATCGTTGTCACAGGATGCCCGATCGGCGGAGTAACTGAGAAAGTCATCAAGGCTATCGAGGACAACGGCGGAGTCGTAGTTGCAATGGAGAACTGCGTAGGCGCAAAGCAGTACGACAGACTTATCGACGAGGATGCTGAGGACATCTGGGAAGCAACAGCTTACAGATATCTCCAGATCGGATGCTCTGTAATGACACCTAACCCTAACAGATACGACCTGCTCGGAAGAATTATCGACGAGTACAAGGCTGACGGAGTTTTAGATATTACACTTCAGGCTTGCCACACATACAATGTTGAGTCCAAGTCGATCGAGAAGTTCTGCACAGAAGAGAAGAACACACCTTACTTCCACGTAGAGACAGACTACTCCACAGCAGACGTAGCTCAGCTGAACACAAGAATCGCAGCATTCATCGAGATGCTCTAGTTTCTTAACACAGACAATCTGAAAGCCGCTCCTGCATTTCCGTTCAGAAACATGCGGGAGCGGCTTTATTTTGCCTTATATTCTTTAAAATGCCTCCGGCCTGATCAGCTGCGCGAATCGTAGCGTGCGAGCACAGGTCTCAGTCTGCGGCAGAGGAAGAGGGCAATGGCTATCTTGACCGCATCAGGGATGATGTACGGGAATACGCACCATCCGAGAGCTGCCATAAGGCCGACAGGCTCTGTCGTCTTCGTATATACGATCATGAACCAGGCGGTGCCGAATGCATAGCAGACTATCAGGCCTGCAGCCATCGATGCTGCGAGCACTGCAGTTGACTTGCCTGCAAGCTTCTCAGCGAGCCACATTACGAGTGCCGAAAATATAAATCCTATGATGTATCCGCCGGTCGGACCTGCAAGATGTCCTATACCGCCGGTAAATCCCGAAAATACAGGAAGACCTACAGCTCCGAGGAGAAGGTATACAAGGACGGTAAGAGTCCCGCGCCTGCCGCCGAGAAGGCCGCAGGTGAGAAATACCGCAAATGTCTGAAGCGTGAAAGGAACCGTTGCCGGGATCGATATCCAAGAGCATACGGCCATCACGGCTGTGAAAAGCCCGATAAGAGTTATATCCTGCACATTCAGTGCTGATCTGTTATCCATTGCTGCATCTTTTGTCATAGTTATTTCTCCAGTCTTATGCTTATTTCGCCGCTGCTGAGCGTTTCTTCGGTGCCGTCTTCATATCTGACGAGGAGCCGGCATTCGTCATCAACGCCTGTCACGTGAGCTCTGCGCGGCTCAGAGCCGGCTTTGATCACATCCACATCGTGACCTGTGACAAAGCATCTCTCCCTGTACTCCTGTGCATAGAGAGGCACACCGCCTGATGCGCTGTCAGTGAGAGGGGTGAGGCTGCTGTCAAGAAATCCGAAGAATCCCCTGATGATCTCAGCTGCAAGCCTGCTGCGTCCGCCGTTTTCAAGCACCTGATTGTGAGGTGATGAGTCTTCCTCATATTCTGAACGGGAGCGTGCATTGCTGACAGGTCCTGCAAGTGCGCCGGCTCTGTCACGGATGTCTTCAGGAAAACCGCCCTGCGGCTCATAGACGTTGATTCCGATGCCGACTACTGCGTAGTCGAGTGTCCCGTCTTCAGGATTGAAGGATGCTTCTGTGAGGATGCCGCACGCCTTGCGGCCGCCGACATATACGTCGTTGACCCACTTGATCGATGCCTTGCGTCCGGCTGCAGTTTCTATCGCCCGGCAGACTGCTACAGCTGCTACCGTGGTGTATTTTACTGCCTGGTCTGCCGTAAGGCCGGAAGGCCTCAGCAGGATGCTCATGTAGAGTCCCGTTCCCTCGGGTGAGAAGAATGACCTTCCGCGGCGTCCGCGTCCGCTTGTCTGACCGCCGGCAACAGCCGCATACGGCCCGGCTTCGCCTTCAGAAGCCCGCGTGAGGCATACCGTGTTGGTTGAGCCTACCGTGTCGAACACATCCATTGAAAGGCCGGCAACTGCGCTGTTTTCAAGATATGATCTGATGCTGCTTTCCGACAGAATGTCACTTCCGGGTGAAAGGCAGTAGCCTCTGTTGGTTGACGAATCGATGCAGTAGCCGTCATTTCTCAGATTCCTGACTGCTTTCCACACAGCAGTCCTCGATATACTGAGGACGGCAGCTATATCTTCGCCGGATATGAACTTTCCCTTATTTGATTCAAGAAGAGACAGCACTCTGTCCCGTGATGAACGGTTCTCTGCCATTGACATAACTCCTGTAAGTCTGACTGTATTAATCGTGCATTCCGAATGATAACACAGGCCGGGTGGATTATCAACCTTGAAATAGTCAGAGGTTAACAATCCGCTTTGCATGCGGCATTGCAAAACAGATGCACTCTGGTGCTATAATGATGTTAACTATCCGTAAAAATCATATTGCGGGGAGGTGTTACTGTGGATAAGAACAGAAAAGACAACAGACATGCCCGCGCGGCCGGGACGATGAAGCCTGAACTGCTCGCGCCTGTAGGCGGCAAGCCGCACCTCATAGCGGCTGTCAACAACGGTGCTGACGCGGTATACATGGGTGGAATGGCGTTCAATGCGAGGATATTCGCCGATAATTTCAGCGATGAAGAGCTTCCTGATGCAGTCAGATATGCTCACATGCGCGGCGTCAGGGTATATATGACCCTGAACACTCTTGTAAGAGACGATGAGCTCGTGAGGGCTTTTGAATACGCTAATTACATATACGGCATAGGCGTCGACGGACTCATTGTCCAGGATATGGGCCTTGCGCGCATGATACACAAATACATACCGGATATGCCGCTTCACCTGTCAACACAGGGCACGCTGTATAACAAGGAAGGTGTTGAGCTCGCCCATGACATGGGATTCTGCAGGGTGGTGCCTGCAAGAGAGCTGAGCCTTGACGAGATAAGGGAGATAGCTGAAGAGGGACGAAGGGTATCTCCTGAAGATCCTGTGGATGTTGAAGTGTTCGTTCACGGAGCTCTGTGCATGTGCTATTCGGGCCAGTGCCAGATGAGCCGCATGATGGGAAAGGGCAGCGGACGGACAGGAAACCGCGGCACCTGCGCACAGCCGTGCAGGCAGGCATATACAGATGAAAACGGCCAGACGTATTATGCGCTCAGCCCTAAGGACCTGTGCCACATAAACAACATTCCTGACCTTGTGACGGCAGGAGCCGCCTCGTTCAAAATAGAAGGCCGCATGAAATCACCTGAATATGTGGCGACCGTAACAAGAATATACAGAAAATACATAGACAGATATGACAGCCTTCTCAGGAAGTTCGGCCCTGATGAGGCAAAGCGTCGCTATTCAGTCGACGAAGAGGATATGTTCGAGCTGAAGCAGATCTTCAACAGGGGCGACTTCACAGACGGATACCTTTACGGCAATCCGGGAGGTGACCTTCTGTCGGGAAGCAGTCCGAAGAACCAGGGCATATACCTCGGCAGGATCGCTGCCGTTGTTGACAGCGAGAGCAAAGCCCAGGACCGTGATGAAAAGGCGGCAGTCCGCGGTGCTCTCAGGAGGGGCAAAGTCCTCGCCTGCATCGCAGTCGACAGAAATGCGCCTGATGTAAGCCTCGGCGACGGCATCGAGTTCAGGCGTGACGACGGGGACTATCTTGTCAGTTCACCTATAGGGTCCGTAACGACATTCATAAAGGAGATAGGAGACAGGGTAATACTGACAGGCGATTTTGACCGCGGAATAGAGACAGGAGACCTTGCCTTCAAGGTGACGGACAGAAAGCTGATCGAATCAGCCCTGGACGCACCTGACAAAAAACTTCCGGTCACCATGGTGTTCACCGCAAGGGAGGGACAGTATCCGCGCCTTGTGATGACAGATGTGAGAGCGGGAGAGTCGGTTGAGATCACAGCAGACCATGTTGTAGAGCGGGCGCAGAAGGTGGCGACAGATGCAGAGCGCATCGCAGGCAATCTGTCGAGGCTCGGGGATACCCCGTACACACCTGGCATGACCGGGATAGACGTGGAGATAGACGATGACATGATGATCCCTCTGTCCATAGTCAACAGGATGAGGAGGGAAGCTTCAGACGAGCTTATGGAAAGGCGCGCTGTCAGCGTTACCTCAGGCAGACGGCCGAGGCTGACAAGGGCTGAAATGGATGTCGCAGAGTCAGCAGAGCTTCTCGGAGCGAAGGTCCTCGATACAGACGGATACAGCAGCAGGATCGCAAAGAAGACGTTCAGGCCGGTTCCGCTCGAAGACTTCATGAAGGAAAAGAATGACGGAAAAGACCTCTCAGGCGTCCTGCCGTATATCCTGAACGTCTCGAACGGAAAGCTCGATGCATATATAGAGGAGAACTTTGACCGTATCGTGAGCGCTGTAAAGGATACAGGTATACTAATAGGAAACCTCGGATGGATAAAGCAGTTCGCCGCTGCCGGCGTCAAGGTGTACGGGGACTACGGCCTCAACGTATTCAATGAACAGGCAAGGCTTGCCTTCGAGGAGGCCGGGGCCGAGCTCTATATGCCGTCGCATGAGACCGGAATATCCGACGAAAGAGGCATTCCTCTCATGATAACGGAGCATCCTGTAGGGGCTGTGTCTCTGACAGACAGAAAGGGAGCGGTCCACAGGGTCGTGACTGCACCGTCAGGCGATAAAACACTCATATACTGAGGACTGTTTTCTTCTGACATATTTTTCCAAATAATTGTGCAAAAATGATATTCTTATTGTGTATCCGCATCGCATGCGGTACGGACATCTTTGCACATGCATAAGAGGGACGGGGGGGGACATGTAATGAAGCAGGGAAAGAAGGTCAGACTTACTACAGTAAGCATACTGCACTATGTGAGGCTGGTATACCGGTCGGGCCTTTTGATTGCTTTTCTTATCATGTATCTTCTGTACAGATTCAGGGGCGGAGAGAATGTTGAGAACGTACTGGAATCGCGTCCTCTTATCATCACCATCATATGGACAGTCTTCACAGTGGAGATGATCATGAGATTCTTCCCGTCGAGATTTGAAAGCCCCGGCAGCCAGAAACAGTTTGCCCGAAATTACATCAAGACAGGTGTAACGGAAATAAGCATCGTAGACAACAACGCTGTCATGCTTTGCGCGATCATCTGGATATCCTTCAACGGACTGTTCGGATGGATGCACATGCTGGGAATACTTGATGACGGGCTCATGATACTCCTGTGCTGCATCTATTCGGTATGCGATATGATCTGCATTCTGTTCTTCTGTCCGTTCCAGTCGTGGTTCCTCAAGAACAAGTGCTGCAGCACCTGCCGCATATACAACTGGGACTATGCGATGATGTTCACACCGCTCTTCTTCGTCAGAAAGACTTACACATGGAGCCTGCTGGTGCTCTCTGTGGCGCTTCTTCTGAGATGGGAGATAACTTTCTACAGACATCCTGAACGCTTTGCCGAGTCTACCAACGGATACCTCGGATGCGCTCACTGCACTGAGAAGCTGTGCACTCATAAAAACCAGCTTCGCAGGCTGTGGAAACAGATAGCCGAGTATACCGACAGGCGGATCAGAAACCTGAGCGGTAAGGCATGATGCTATGCTATAATCAATTTGTATCAATATAAACGAAGGCCGCTTTGCGGCAGGCTGTAATGTCACATAAGGAGGAATGACATGGCTAACAAAGACACTATCAACAAGGTAAAATCACTGCTTGAAGGACATTGCTACGGCCCTCTGAGAGAGGCAGCTGAAAAGTGGCTTGCTGTAGCTGATGAGAAGTATGATGTCAAGGACAAGGCTGACAAGGCATGGGACAAGCTCAATGACGTAGTAGATAAGGTTGCTGAATCATCCGGCAAGTTCAATGAGAAGATGGCTGATGTCAGCGACAAGGTATCCGATGCATATGACAAGCTGTCCGATCAGGCAGGCCCTGCAATGGACAAGTTCGGCGACACAGAAATCGGAAAGAAGATAGCAGGAGTCACTGACAAGATCGGCGACAGCGCAGAAAAGCTGGCTGAGACAGAGCTCATCAAGCAGCTCAAGGAAGGGATCAATTCGGTAGGCGACCTGATC
This sequence comes from Anaerovoracaceae bacterium, assembly GCA_040308005.1. GTDB lineage: Bacteria > Bacillota > Clostridia > Peptostreptococcales > Anaerovoracaceae > Crickella. The sequence goes on from JAWRIG010000067.1 coordinate 24,791, forward strand.
GACACATTCGGAGCTGATGATGCCAAGGATAAGTTCGGTGAAGATTTTGCTGAAAAGATGAAGGCTCATGCAGCAGAGCTCAAGGCTAAGGGCGAGGAGTTCTGCGACTGCGACGCATGTAAGAAAGCAAGATCCATCCTCAAGGACTTCGGTGAAGATGTCAAGGCCAAGGCTGAGGAGATGAAGGCTGAGGCAGAGGAAGCCAAGGAAAAGATCGAAGATAAGATCGAGGAATAGTCTTCAGACCGGGGGAACAGGAAATGATTACAAGAGAACAGGCGTGGGAACTGCTTAAGAAATACAACAAGGAGCCTTTCCATCAGCATCATGCGGTAACAGTCGAAGGTGTCATGAGATATTACGCAGGCAAGAAGGGATATGATCCTGACTTCTGGGGACTCTGCGGACTGCTTCACGACATAGATTTTGAAATGTGGCCTGAAGAGCACTGCGTCAAGGCACCTGAGCTGCTTGCTGAAATAGATACTCCTGATGAGATAGTTCACGCTGTATGCAGCCACGGCTACGGTATCTGCTCGGATGTAGAGCCGGTACATGAGATGGAAAAATTCCTGTTTGCTTCTGACGAACTCACAGGACTGATCGGAGCGGCTATAATACTGAGACCTTCTCACAGCTGCAAGGACATGGATGTAAAGTCCGTAAAGAAAAAGTTCAAGGACAAGCACTTTGCGGCAGGCTGCGACAGAGAGATAATCAGGCGCGGAGCCGAGCAGCTCGGATGGGAGCTTCAGGACCTCTTCGCAGAGGTGCTCGAAGCAATGCAGTCAATGCCGGACCCTGATGAGCTCGATGCTCAGAACGGGATAGCATAACTCAGGACTATCAGTTTAAAAAATGGCCGTATCCGTCAGAGGATGCGGCCATTGTCATATATGAATAAATAGTTTAAGTTCTAGAATGTGATGCCGAGAATGTCGGTCAGGAGGCCCCAGAAGACGCCGCTTGCATACAGAGCTGCGATAACACGCAGATTCTCGCCGCGATGGCGGTTGGTCCTTACGAGGACGAGTATGCCGACGCCGGCGCTGACAAGAAGTCCTGCGAGGAGCTGCCCCGGAGTGAGCATTCCCTGAAGGTACAGCTGCGTGATCACTACAGATGCAGCGCAGTTAGGAATAAGTCCTATAAGACCTGACAGGAAAACTCCGAGCACCGGAATGCCGGTAAGGAATGCAGCGATCGCATCTGCTCCGATAAAACCTATGAGAAGGCTGATCACAAGCGAGATGAAGAATATGAATACTGTGACTTTGACCGTATGCACCAGAGCGGAGTGTATGATCCCGCCTTCTTCATCTTCGCATCCGCACTCATCCTGTTCGCACAGGTCATGAATATGCTTGTGCGTGCGGAATGTATAATGAACGACCCTGATGATGAAGTCGGCAGCAAGGCCTGTTATCATCGCGCACAGGAACTTGGTCAGAAGAATTTTGCCTATAACGGAAGGGCTCACTGCTGCTGATATGAATATCGGGACCATCTCGTCTGATGTCGAGAGGAATACCGCGAGCAGGGTGCCTACGCTGATGACACCTCCTGAATAGAGGCTGGCAGCGGCTGCAGAAAAGCCGCACTGAGGAATGATGCCTACGCCGGCACCGACGACAGGGCCCAGCTTTCCGATACGCGAAAGCAGCGCAACGGACTGATCTTCAGTCCTGCGCTCGAGCCACTCCATCACCAGGTATGTGATGAAGAGAAAAGGTACCAGCGTTAAGGTATCCTTCAGCGTATCCAGTAGTGATTCCATTATGATTTCCTGCATAATGCGGTTATTATATGATAACTCTGCACGATTGACAAGATTTTGAGAGCGCATGATATAATAATTCAGGCAGGTGACTTAAGCTTAGTCAGAAGGGAAAAACGGACAGCGGCATGATTATGGAAGATGCAATCGTTAAACTAAGAGAGATAACAGACCGGTCCCGCAGGATAGTATTCTTCGGAGGGGCGGGGGTCTCGACAGCAAGCGGCATACCTGACTTCAGATCCTCTGACGGGATATATTCCGGGAAGTGGAAGGGCCGTGAGCCCGAGGAGGTCCTTAGCGCCGCGTATTTTGCCCTGCATACTGAAGACTTCTATGATTTCTACAGGAAATACATGCTGCACCCGGGCGCCGAGCCGAATATAGTGCACCGGTGGCTTTACGGCCTTGAGAAGAAAGACAGGCTTAGAGGCATAGTCACGCAGAATATCGACGGGCTTCACAGGGCCGCAGGCAACAAGAGGGTGTATGAGCTTCACGGAAACGTGCATGAGAACTACTGCATAGACTGCGATGCATCATATCCTCTGGATAAGATCCTCAGCAGCAGCGGAGTGCCGCGGTGCGACAGATGCGGAGGGATAATAAAGCCCTGGGTAGTCCTGTACGGTGAGTCGCCTGACCGCTATACATGTATAGGGGCGGAGCGCGAGATAACCGGCGCGGATACCCTGATCGTCGCAGGCACATCGCTTCAGGTGGAGCCGGCAGCATCGTTCATAGGATATTTCGGCGGAAAGAATCTCGTCGTTATAAACCGCGAGCCAGGCCCTGCAGATGACAAGGCGGACCTTGTCATACACGGAGACATAGCGGAGATCATAAAGACAGCATATTTTTGACTATGTGATGGCAAAAGAACCGAGAGTGTAATAATATAAAAGCTGGATACAGGTTATTCTGTCATATATAAAACAGTACAAGAAGGAGAAAACACAATGAGTGAACTTCTCGCAGAAGAGCAGCAGCAGGCAACACAGACAGCACAGGCATCGTTCCCGGAGATAAGGGATACAGAAGACAGCTATGCAGAGGCATATGAAGAGCCTGCAGAAGATGATGCATCGATAGATGTCGATATAGACAATATGGTGTGGGAGGTCGAAAGCGAGCCTGCCGACGACAGCGTGAGTGAAGATGCTTTCTCTGAAGAAGCATACGATAATATGCAGCAGGAGCAGGAGGAGTATTACGATCCGCGTTCAGAGCAGTTTGAGGAGATCCCGTACGCAAGGAAGATAAACAAGCACATATTTACATGGGTCATGAACTGCGTGTGCGGGTTCTACGGTGTGGACAGATTCGTGCGCGGCCAGATACCTCTCGGCATCTTAAAACTCTTCACGTTCGGAGGATTCGGGATATGGTATTTAGTTGACCTCGCTGTCGCCATATACAAGTCGTATATGGAGCCTGATGCGAATATGCAGGAAGATCTGCACTTTGATTCACTTGGAAGATACGTATAGCTAAGCTCTGCCGGGCCAGCCGGCTGAATTGAACAGTTGCGGTACGTGAAGAGGACAGAACAATGAACAGATACGAAAGTGAAAACATCGGAAGACTGAGACAATACCTTGGCGGCTGCACCGTAATGCTTAAGAAGAACGGCGCTTTTCCTCTTGAGAAGGCCGGAACGATCGAAGCTGTAGGAAGCGGTGTCAGGAATACGATCAAGGGCGGTACCGGCTCAGGCGAAGTCAATTCCAGATACTTTGTCAGCATAGAAGAAGGCCTTATGTATGCCGGATTCGAGCTGTACAACAGGGACTGGATGACGGTATATGAATACTGCAGAGCCGAGGCCAGAGAATCCTTCATGGAGGACATGAAGAAAAAGGCGAAAGAAGAAAAGGTCAGTCTGGTCTCCGCAGCAATGGGGGCTGTAATGAATGAGCCTGAATTCAGCATTCCGCTCAAGCTGAACGCCGATGCCGGCATCTACGTTCTCTCGAGGATATCCGGAGAGGGCAATGACCGCAAGGCTGTAAAAGGCGACTTTATGCTTACAGACAGCGAAGTAAGGGACATTCTGGCGATGGACAAGGCGTATGACAAGTTCATGCTCGTCATAAACGCCGGCGGTCCTGTTGACCTCAGCCCTGTTATGAGTGTAGGCAACATCATTGTCCTGTCGCAGCTCGGAGTGGAGACAGGAAGCGCACTTGCGGACATCCTGCTCGGAAAGAGCTATCCGTCAGGCAAGCTCACGACAACATGGGCAGCCGCAGGCGACTACTGCAAAATAGGCGAGTTCGGAGACATTGACGAGACGAGATATAAAGAAGGAATATACGTCGGATACAGATACTTCGATATGGGGTGCGCCGATTCTCTCTTCCCGTTCGGATTCGGCCTCGGATATACTGACTTCGAAGTTGAGACAGAAAGCGTAAGCGCTGAGTTCGGAGAATTCACGGTAAAGGCCAGAGTAAAGAACACCGGCGGACATGCCGGCCGCGAGGTAGTGCAGGTATATGCAGCATGCCCGGTAGGAAAGCTTGACAAGGAAGTAAAGAGACTTGCCGGATTCGCCAAGACAGGAGAACTTGCTCCGGGCGAAGAGGAGACGGTTACTGTCAGATTCACTGCAGAGGACCTCGCAAGCTATGATGAAAGCAGGGCTGCATATGTCCTTGAGAAGGGCAAGTATGTGATCCTCACAGGCACCAGCAGTGCTGATGTAAAGGCAGCCGCTGTATATGAGCTTGATGAGGATTTCGAGCTGAGACAGGTCAAGAACCTTCTCGGAAAGCCTGATTTTGAAGATTTCAGATATGAAAGAGCAGCAGGAAAGGGTGAAGATGCCGCTGTTGCTGCTTTTGGCGCAGAAAAGTTACCGGTAAACAAGCTCGACCTGAGCGAACTTCAGACCGAGATAGTAGCATACGGCACGAATACGCCTGAACCTGAACCTGTACTCAGCGAGCTTGAAGATAAGGAACTCGCATATCTTAATATAGGAGCCTTTGATCCTAAGGGCGCATTCGTCAATGTGGTCGGCGACTCTGCGACTACTGTTCCGGGAGCTGCCGGAGAGTCCTGCAGCATGTTCGAGGATAGGGGAATCAACCGCATCGTAATGGCCGACGGCCCTGCGGGAGTCAGGATCGCTCCGAGATATTACGAAGACAAGAAGGGCAAGCATTCGCTCAGCGCCGGCCTTCCTGACAGCATGGCTGAATTCCTGCCTGATGCGGTCAAAGTCATGAGGGACATCCGCGCTGCACTGCGCAAGCTCAGAGAAAGAGGCATCGAGGTCAAGGAGCAGTACACGACTGCAGTACCGATCGCCACAGCCATCGCTCAGAGCTTCGACGTGGATTTTGCCCGCCTGTGCGGCGACATAGTCGGAAGCGAGATGGAGATATTCGGCATCGACCTGTGGCTGGCTCCTGCGCTCAATATCCACAGAAATGTGCTCTGCGGCAGGAATTTCGAGTACTATTCGGAAGATCCGCTGCTGAGCGGAAAGATAGCATCGGCTGTCACTCAGGGTGTGCAGGCGCATGAAGGCTGTGGAGTTACTATCAAGCACTACGCTGCCAACAACCAGGAGACCAACAGATACGCAAGCAACAGCCAGATCAGCGAGAGGGCGATGAGAGAGATATATCTGAGAGGATTTGAGATCTGCATCAGAGAGTCTGATCCTGTATCTCTCATGACTTCGTACAACCTCCTCAACGGTGTTCACACATCGGAGAGACGCGACCTCGTTACTGACATCCTCAGAGATGAGTTCGGATTTGACGGCATGGTGATGACCGACTGGGTCATCGGAAACGGCATGCTGCTTCACAAGGCATCGAAATACGGAATACCTGATCCTGCAGTGGTCGCTGCAGCAGGACACAGCCTATTCATGCCGGGCTGCCGCAAGGACTATAAGGACATGATGGACGGTCTGAAGGCCGGACGCGTGACGAGAGAGCAGCTGATCGAAAATGCCGCATGGCTTATGCATGCTGCGCACAGACTGGGGAAATAACTGATGAGCTATAAGATATTTGTGATCAATCCCGGGTCGACTTCAACCAAGCTGGCCTACTTTGAGGATGATAACAAACTGTTTGAAACAAACGTATTTCACGACGCTCCTGAACTCGCAAGGCTCGGGAGTGTCAGTAATCAGCTGGGATACAGGCTGGATCTTATAAGAAAATTCATAGCGGATAACGGCATAGACCTCACCGGGATCGACGCCATCGTAGGAAGAGGCGGCTCGTGCATGCCTTGCGAAGGCGGGACCTATGAGGTGAATGACAGGCTGCTTGAAGACACCCGCAATATGGTGACAGGTGTCGAGCATCCGGCCAATCTCGGTCTGCCTCTTGCGATGGAGCTTCAGAAGGAGTACGGCGGCAGGGTGTTCATGGTAGACAATCCCAAGACGGATGAGTTCTGCGACCTTGCGCGCATTACAGGCGTCAGCGGCATATACAGGACGTCAAGCACTCACGCCCTTAATATAAAGGGCACGGTCAGGATGCACTGCAGGGATCACGGAGTCAGATATGAGGACGGCTGCTACATAGTCTGCCACATAGACGGCGGCATGACCATATCGGCCCACGATCACGGCAGGATGATAGATGCAACCAACAATGCCGCGGGCGAAGGGCCGTTCACGCCTACAAGGACAGGAGCTCTTCCTGTGACCGGCGTAGTCGATTACTTCTTCGACAACAGACACAAGAGTCTCGTCGGCATCGCTGATACGGATTTCAGGTCGCTTGAGGAAGGCGTCCGTGCGGCCAAGGAGATAATAACCCGCAATGCCGGGCTCACAAGCTACTTCGGGACGTCGAATGCAGATGTCATCCATGAGATGGTAGATGCGGGAGACCCTAAGGCTGTCAGAGTCTGGGATGCTATGATATACAACATATGCAAATCGATCGGCTCGATGGCTACGGTGCTGTCAGGCCGGGTCAACGGGATAGTGTGCGGCGGAGGTCTGCTGCGTTTTGATGACCTGCAGCAGAAGATCCGCGAGCGGTGCGAGTGGATCGCGCCGGTGTACTTCTATCCGGGAGAGGTCGAGCATGAAGCCATGGCATCCGGCGCCCTCCGCGTGCTGAGAGGAGAGGAAGAGCCTCATATATACACGGGAGAGCCGGTGTTTAAGGGCTTTGACGACTGAAAACAGTAATAAAACGAAAGGCGATCAACTAACTGATGGAATACAGACAGCTTGGAAATACGGGACTTAATGTAAGCGTAATAGCGATGGGGTGTGAGGCGTTCGCAGAGGACACTGCCAATGCCGGGATATTTCTTGACATGGCCGAGAAGGCCGGAGTCAATTATTTTGATCTCTATTCACCGAATCCGGACGCAAGGTCCGCACTTGGCGAAGCCCTGAAGGGAAGAAGGGACAAGTTCATCATCCAGTCGCACATATCTTCAGTCTGGAAGGACGGACAGTATGTGAGGAGCAGAGAACTTGAGGACGTTAAGGCAGGGTTCGAGGACTCGCTTGAAAGGCTCGGGACTGACTATATCGACGTGGGAATGATCCACTACTGCGATGCTGAAAGCGACTGGCAGACGATCAAGGACAACGGGATCCTCGATTATGCAAAGCAGCTGAAGGCAGAGGGAAGGATCCGTCATATAGGCCTTTCGTCTCATAACCCGAAGGTCGCGATAAAGGCGGTATCCGAGGGCGATATCGAGGTGCTGATGTTCAGCATCAACTATGTATACGACATGCTTCCGGGCACAGAGGATGTCAATGACCTCTGGGCTGATGAAGTATATGAAGGCGGATTCAGGAATATGGATCCTGACAGGCAGAGACTCTATGAGCTGTGCGAGGACATGGGCGTAGGCATCACTGTCATGAAGGCTTTTGCCGGGGGCGATATCCTTGATGAAAAACTCTCGCCGGCAGGCGCAGCATTGACACCTTTCCAGTGCATCAGCTATGCTCTGTCAAGACCGGCTGTAGCCACTGTGTGCTCGGGCGCGAGAAATGCTGAGCAGCTTGCACAGAGCATCGCGTACTGTGATGCAGGTGAAGAGGAGAGATCATACGCTGAGGCATTTGCGGCATTCCCGAGGGTGAGCTGGAGCGGACACTGCATGTACTGCACGCACTGCCATCCGTGCCCTGCAGAGATAAACATCGCAGACCTGACCAAGCTTCTCAATCTCGCCGTTGCGCATAATGAGTCAAACGGCATAGCCGAGGGTTCGGACGCATTCCGCGTTCCGGACACCGAGCGCGACCACTACAGACTGCTCGCGCACCACGCAGGCGACTGCCTGCAGTGCGGTCTCTGCGAGACCAGGTGTCCGTTCGAGGTATCTATACGCGAGAACATGAAACGGGCTGAAAGGATATTCGGATACTGATAATCACTCTGCTATGAAGAAGACAACAAAATTCGTACTGAAGAAAACAGCAAAATACGCCGCCCGCACTGCAAAGGACACGGCAGTTAAAATGGCGACTGATGCTGCGCTTGAAAGTGCCGGACTGAAGCCCGGCAGGCTTCGCAGGCGGATAACGGAAAATATCATCATGAGAGACATGAGAAAAGGCGACAGCGCCGGAGTCATGGAGATGATGAGGGATTTCTATGCTTCCGAAGCGGTGCTTTCAGACGGCTCTGATGAGATATTCACAAATGACATAAAAGAATGCGTATCGGAAAGTCCTTTTGCACAGGGATACGTATTCGTGAATGAGAAGGAAAAACTGATCGGATATGCCATGACGGCTCACAGCTTCAGCACCGAGTACGGCAAGCGCTGCGTATGGATAGAGGACCTGTACCTCAAAGAGGAGGCGAGAGGAATGGGCATCGCTTCATTCTTCCTCGACTACATCCTTGAAACATATCCTGACGCTTTGCACAGACTCGAAGCTGAGTATGAGAATGAGCACGCTATGGAGATATACAAGCGGAAGGATTTCAGAGAGCTTCCGTATGTCGAGATGGTCCGGGAGGTATGACCGCCCGGGACGCCGGCAGACAATAATTTCTGAAGGAAAAGTTATTTCATGAAAAAAACCAGATTAACAATTATAGCTGCTATATCAGTACTGCTCCTTGCTGCTGCGGGAGTAGTTTATTTTCTGCTGCTCGGGCAGTGGCACACTGAAGCCTATGCTGCGGGCAGGACCAACACTGTCAAAGTATACACACTGGAAGGCGAGGTTCTTAAAGAAGCGGGCGAGGTGACAAGGGGCTCCGCTCTTAAGAAGTATCTTAAGACTGTCACTGACAGCGGCGTCACCTATCATCAGGTCAGTATTGACAGCTTCGCAGACGGCACGGAAACAGGCGATGAGGTGCTTTACATGGACGAAGGCAGCCTTGCGGATACCGCTGAGGGCGCTGTCCTCGAAAAGGAAGTGTACGTAAGGACATCAGCCACGATCTATAAGGAACCCGGCAAGCCTGACATTGCTTCATTTGCACCGAAGGGAACTCACCTTGATATAACAGGCCACGACAGGCTCCTTGATAACGGCTATATCAATATGTACAAAGTCGCTTACAAGGATGCGAAGGGCAATGATGCAGAGGGCTACGTGTACGGCAAGTACATGACGGATACGCAGGAGGCGGCCGATGCTCCTTACAATGAGAACGGTGAATACGATAAGGCTTCCAAGGACGGATTCCGCTTCAATCTGTACGGGGGCAAGGCCAAGAATCTCGACTTCTATCCTTACGAAAGAACAGCAATCGAAGGAAATGAGTTCTGCAGATACGCCCGCGCCATGTATCTGAACGCGTATGCCGCAGTCCATCCGGACCAGTACGTCAAGCTGATCAAGGAGAGCGGCTGTAACGCCGTGGTCATAGACCTGAAAGACGGCCCTCTGACATACAAGTCCGCGGTCGCCAAGGAGCTCTCGCCGACATCGTACAAAGGGGCGTACTTCTCAGCTGAAGAGCTTAAGAAGGGCGTCGATGCATACCGCGAAGCAGGAGTCTATCTCATCGGCAGGATTGTGACCTTCAATGATCCGAACTACGCCAAGGACCATCCTGAAGACTGCATCGAGTACGGCGGCAGCTCGGGCTGGCCGAGCGTCTATTCTCGCGATGTGTGGGAGTACAATGTGAAGCTCGCTCAGGAGGCCGTGAAGGAATACGGATTCAACGAGATCCAGTTCGACTACGTCAGATTCCCTGAGGCGACCTACGAGATGTCAAGGTCGGGCAAAGCGGACTTCCGCAATAAATATGATGAGTCCAAAGCTCAGGCCGTGCAGAATTTCTGCTTCTATGCGGCGGACCAGCTCCGTGAGTCGGGAGCCTACATATCCGTGGATGTTTTCGGCGAAAGCGCCTACAGCTATGTCACGGCGTACGGACAGTATTGGACAGCGATATCCAATATAGTCGATGCTATAAGCGCGATGCCTTATACCGATCACTTTGACGGCAAGGCTCCATGGGAGGACCCGTACGGCTCGGTCCACAACTGGGCGAAGAGGGCAGCCAAGCAGCAGAAGCGGCTTCAGAATCCGGCTGTCGCAAGGACCTGGATAACAGGCTACAACACACCGCACTGGGCGCCTTCAGTCGACTACAACGAAAAGCGCCTTAAAGAGCAGATAAAAGCCCTCGAGGATGAAGGGCTCGACGGAGGATTCATTCCGTGGAACGTGCTTTCAGACATCGGAAAGTACAGACAGTACAAAGGAATCTGGGCAGAATAGGGTATTATAAGGCGGCATTCGCATACCTGATAGCGCAAGATGAGCATATCAGGTACGCGGATGCATTTTTTTCTTTCCAGTTGGTATATATAATTGACTAACTTTTATCGATTCTATACAATTAAACCAATAGTATATGGTCGGGATTTGTGCCGGTCAATATGGACCGGAGGAGTGCCGGCTTTGTGAGAGATCTAGGAGGAAAAGAAGGATGAAGAAGGAATATGAACCTCTATTCACGCCTTGGAAGATCGGCAATGTAGAGATTCCTAACAGAATCGTGCAGACTTCCATGGGAGGAACATCCCTGTTCGGATGGCTGGAGCCTTGTCATTTTGACAAAGAAGCTGCTTACCACATCCTCAACCGTGCACAGGAGAATGTCGGACTGGTTCTGCCTGGCATGCAGTGCGTAAGGGATACGATGGGCAGGAGATGGCTGTATCAGAATAAGAAGATGTTCAAGGATCTTGCTGAGTGGATGCCTGAATTCCACAAGACAGGTTCCAAACTGTTCATACAGCTCGCCGGCGGATTCGGACGTTCGATGGCTATCAACGATATGTTCGTTCAGATGCTCAAGAACAAGCCGTTCGGAGCAGTTGCAAAGCCATTTGTAGATATCGAATACTGCTGCGCTTCAGCATCTGAGACACCTAACAGATGGTATCCGGAACTGAAGTCGAGACCAATGACGGTAGAAGAGATCCATGAGATGGTTGAGGCTTTTGCCAAGACTGCCAAGATGTGCAAGGATGCCGGTGTAGACGGTGTTGAGATCCACGCAGTACATGAAGGATACCTCCTTGACCAGTTTACAATTGCAAACATGAACTACAGAACTGACCAGTACGGCGGTTCTTTCGAAAACAGATTCAGATTCCCTGTAGAGATCGTACAGGCAATCAAGAGAGAGTGCGGAGACGACTTCCCTGTATCTCTGAGATACTCTGTAGTATCCAAGACCAAGGGATGGCTCCAGGGCGCTCAGCCGGGCGAAGAGTTTGTTGAGTTCGGCCGTGACATGGCAGAGTCCGAAAAGGCTATCAAGTATCTGTCCGATGCAGGATATGACATGTTCAACTGCGACAACGGAACATACGATGCATGGTACTGGGCACATCCGCCTGTCTACATGCCGGATAACTGCAACTTCGAGGATGTTGCACACATCAAGAAGTTCACAGATAAGCCTGTAGTATGCGCAGGTAAGATGGACATCAAGTTCGCTGCACAGGAGATCAAGAAGGGCACTATCGACGCTCTCGGTATCGCCCGTCAGAACCTCGTTGACCCTGAGTGGGTAACCAAGATCATCGAGGGCAGAGAAGACGAGATCAAACCTTGCATCAGATGCCACAACGCATGCTTCAACTTTGCAAAGTCGAAACATACAGCTAATACACAGCCTCTGTTCGACTCGCTCCAGCTTGCACGCTGCGCTCTGACACCTCAGACAATGCAGCACAACAAGTACAAGATCGTTCCGACCAGCAAGCCTAAGAGAGTCGCTATCGTCGGTGCAGGCTTCGGCGGACTCGAGGCAGCTCTCGTTCTCAAGAAGAGAGGCCACAATCCGGTCGTATTCGAGAAGGACAACAAGATGTTCGGTCTGTACAACACAGCAAGCGCTATGTCCTTCAAGGATGCTGACAAGCAGCTCATGAAGTGGTATGAGAGAGAGCTCAAGAAGTGGGATATCGATGTAAGACTCAATACCGAGATCAAGGACATCAATGCACTCCTGAAGTCCTATGATGACGTTATTGTTTCGGTAGGAACATTCCCTAAGGCAATCAATATTCCTGGCTTCGAGAAGGCAATCACATTCACAGACCTGCTGACGGGAAAGAACAAGAAGAAATACAACAAGATCGTATTCCTCGGCGGCGGACTTTCATCCTGCGAAGCTGCATATGATGCAGTACTTGCGGGCAAGAAGCCTGTAGTAGTCGAGTTCCAGGACGACCTGATCACAGCACCTGGCACATGCCTCGCCAACTCATCATTCCTGAGAGAGGCTCTGCCGTTCAAGAACGTACCTGTTCATCTGAGATCCACTGTTACTGAGATCGGTGACGGATACTGCATGATCAAGAACGTCGAGACAGGTGAAGTCTGGAAGGAAGAGTGCGACTGCGTAGTAAACGGACTCGGATTCGTTCCTAATGATCAGTTCGCTTCGATCAAGAACAAGCATCTCCACAGATGCGGCACCTGCGTAAAGTGGGGCGCACTCAGAGAAGTCATCTGGGGAGCATGGGATATTGCAATGAAGATATAAAAAATTCCAGCATATTCGTACAAACATCAGCCGCCGGGGTAATTCCCGGCGGTTTTGTGTTAGAATAGTAGGGAATAGTGACGTCAGTCTGACAGAAATTAGCAGACAGCGGAGAGTTATCACCGGTACTATCTGCAGGAAGGCAGGGGGAAAAACATGGGACACGGATACAGGATAACCAACATCGAACAGGAACGCGCTTACCATAATACGGCGATTCTTATTTATCTCAAGGCTTTCAGAGATGTTTTCGGCGAAGTCGATATAAGGATAGGCAACTCGCTGAACCAGGGCTATTTCACATATGCTCACACAGACCGTCCTCTTTCATCCACGGATATCCATAAGATATGGAACCGCATGGAGGATATAGTCAAAGAGGACATTGAGATAGTGATCGAGCATGAGAATGTCAGGACTGCAGCCGAAAAATGGCGTTCGCTCGGCTGCAAGGAAAAGGCTATGCTCCTTGAAGAAAGAGACGAGAATGAGACCATAGAGATCGCCAACATCGACGGATACAGGAACTGCATGTACAGCAAAGTGCTTCCGTCCACAGGATATACAGACATATTTGAGCTCAGAGCATACCGCAACGGACTGCTGCTGAGGCTTCCTAACGCCTTAAGTCCGGATGCTGTACCTGATTACAGGGACGATGACAAGCTCTATGATGCCTTTGCTGAGAGCAAGAGGATGAGAAGGCACACGGGCATTGACTATCTCGCTGACCTCAATGAGCAGATAATCGCAGGAAATGCCGATGAGGTCATCAGGGCAAGCGAGTGGCTGCAGAAGAGGCAGATCGAGTATTTTGCCGATATGATAGCAAGACAGGGCAAGAAGATAGTCCTGATAGCCGGACCGTCATCCAGCGGAAAGACGACCACGGCAAAGAGGCTGTGCGAAGCCATTACCGAGAGAATCGGAGAACCTCTGTATCTCGGTACGGATGATTATTTCGTCGACAGAGGCGATACACCTATAGGACCTGACGGCAAGCCTGACTATGAGGGCCTCGGAGCACTCGACCTCGAGCTTTTCAACAGCCAGATGGGCAATCTGATACACGGCCAGGAGGTCGACCTGCCTGAGTTCGACTTCATAAACGGCGTCAAGGTATTCGGAAAGAGGATCACAAGGCTCAAGAGAAACCAGATCCTTGTCATAGAGGGCATACACAGCCTTAACGATGTTCTTACAGAGAATATCGAGAGAAAGGATAAGTTCAAACTGTATATCAGTCCGCTTACGCAGATGGGCATTGACAGGCACAACCGCATATCGACTGCTGACGCCAGACTTCTCAGAAGAATGGTAAGGGACAACCAGTTCAGAGGATATGATGCAGAGGCAACTCTCGAGAACTGGCCTAAGGTAAGAGCAGGGGAAAGCGTCAACGTATTCCCGTACAGTTCCTCAGCAGATGTGGTATTCAATACCAGCACCGTGTATGAGACCAATCTCCTCAGAACATATGCCGAGCCGCTCCTTCAGGCTATACCTGAAAGCAGCCCGATGTACAGCGAGGCACAGAGAATACTCAACTTCCTGAAATACTTCGTGAAGATCGAGTCTGCTGATGCAGTGCCTGAATACTCCATACTGAGGGAGTTCATAGGAAAATAAAACAGGTGACAGAATTCAATAAAGGCGCAACACATAAGAAAGGTTTATTGGTATGAAAAACGTATTCACTGAAGAACGTGAGATTAAACAGACTAAACTTCATCATGCGATGATTTCCTTCATAGGGCTGATCATAGTCATGTCTATAGGAATAAAGGTATTTGAGGTCGATCCTCATATCCCTATGTTCGTCGGAGTTATCATTTCGGCAATAATGGCCATGGTGCTCGGATACAAGTGGTCGGATATAGAGAAAATGATGGTTGACGGCATCGGAAAGGCGATGCAGTCGATACTCATCCTCGCGATCGTAGGAATGATGATCGGAGCATGGCTGCTTTCCGGCACTATACCGACTATGATCTACTACGGACTCAAGCTGCTCTCGCCTAAGGTATTCCTGGTGGCTGCAGTGCTGATCTGCTCGATCACATCACTCGCGACAGGAACATCATGGGGCACTATGGGCACAATGGGCCTTGCCCTGATAGGAATAGGCTCGGGACTCGGAATGCCTATCGGACCGACAGCAGGCGCTGTCATATGCGGAGCGTATTTCGGAGACAAGATGTCACCGCTTTCGGATACGACCAACCTCGCACCTGCCATGGCAGGAACCGATGTATTCACGCACGTAAAATACATGCTCAAGTCCACTATACTCGCATATGTGATAACTCTTGTTTTCTTCGGAGTATACGGATTCATGCATGCATCCGGCGGAACGGTCGACACATCGCAGGCTACTGTCCTGATGGACGGCATCAAGGGCGTGTTCAACATCAACCCTCTGCTGCTGCTGCCGCCGCTGGTTGTAATCCTCTCCATAGCATTCAAGGTGCCGGCTATCCCTGGCATCACACTCGGACTTATTGTCGCAGCTGTTATGGCGCCGATCTTCCAGCAGGGAGTGACACTCGGAGACATCCTTGATGTCTGCAGAAACGGCTATGTATGTGAATCAGATATCGACGCTCTTAACGACCTTCTGTCGACAGGCGGACTTATGAACATGTCGAGCTCCATCCTGATGACAGTTATCGCGATGATGTTCGGCGGCATCATGGAAGGCTCAGGCCAGCTGGCAGTTATCATCGAGGCAATCGTAAAGCGCATAAAGAGCGATGCGGGACTTATCGGAGCGACCGAGGTTACATGTATTCTTTCCAACGTCGTAATGCCTGAACAGTACATCTCGATCCTCGTACCTGGAAGAATGTACGCACCTGCCTACAGAAAGGCCGGGCTGCACCCTAAGTGCCTGTCGAACGCCCTCGAATCAGCAGGAACCGTTACATCATGCCTCGTACCTTGGAACACATGCGGTATGTTCATCGCGACTACTCTCGGCGTAACGACCGCAACCTACGCACCATGGGCGGTATTCAACTATCTGATGCCGATCATCTGCTTCGTTCTGGCATTCTTCGGAGTTACAGCGACCAAGATGACACCGGAAGAACAGGCAAAAGCTGATGCAGGCGAACTCGTATAGAGGTAACCGTTAAAAAGTATATATTGTGGCACATCTGAGGCCAGACACAACATATTGTGCCTGGCCTTTTTTATTGCTTTTCATCGGGGGAGAGAGGTGGAGTACGGGAGAAAAAAGTGGAGGTAAAATGCCCAAAATTGCCATTTTTCTTTGAAAAATGGAGCAAAGTGGAGTAAAATGTAGATACTTACTGAAGATGGGGTAAATCTATGTTTGCAGGCTTTTTCGGCACTTCGGAAAACTCAATAGACAGCAAGAACCGCCTGATCATTCCTGCAAGATTCAGGAGTGCGCTGGGCGAGCGTTTCATGCTCACAAGAGGATTTGACAAGTGCCTGTACATCTACAAGATGGAGGACTACGAAGCCCTGGTAAACAAGATGAGAAAGCTCCCTCAGTCAGACAGGGACGTAAGAAGATTCATAAGAGAGTTCTTTGCTAATACAGAGATCTGCGAGCCTGATTCACAGTGGAGGATCAAGATCCCTAAGAACCTCAGACAGTATTCAGGCATGGAGACAGAGGACGGACCTGACAGGGATCTGGTAATCAACGGAGCCATGGACAAGATCGAGGTCTGGACTAAGACGGAGCTTGAGAAATTCGAAGACGGAAATCTGATGGACAATGATGATTTCGTCAGCAAACTCCAGAGCTTCACCAAGGAGACCGATTATGGAATTTGAACACGTTCCGGTCCTATATGACGAAGTAATGCAGGCGCTGGATGTAAAGCCTGACGGCATATATGTGGACGGCACCGTAGGCGGCGGAGGACATTCCTCGGGAATATGCAGCAGGCTGTCGAAAGCAGGAACGCTGATAGCGGTAGACAGAGACACCGCAGCTCTTCAGGCAGCACAGGCAAGGCTGGAGCCGTACAGCTGCACTAAGAAATTCATACATGCCAACTACAGCGAGACGGATGTCATAGCAGAGGCTGCAGGAGGCAAAGTGCAGGGAATACTCCTTGACCTCGGAGTCTCATCGTTCCAGCTCGACAATGCCGAAAGAGGCTTCTCGTATATGCATGACGCGCCGATGGACATGCGCATGAATGAGGATGATGTTCTCACAGCATATGACGTAGTCAACAGCTACAGCGAGAAAGAGCTGACGCGCATCATACGGGAGTACGGCGAAGAGAAATGGGCTTCAAGAATAGCTCAGTTCATCGTCAGGGCGAGAAGCGAAGAACCCGTAAAGACGACAGGAGCCCTGACAGAGATAATCAAGGCGGCTATTCCGGCAAGGGCGAGGAGAACAGGTCCTCATCCGGCCAAGAGAACATTCCAGGCCATCAGGATAGAGGTAAATGATGAGCTCGGACATCTCGGGGAAGCAGTAAGCAGACTGCCCGATCTCCTGGACAGCGGCGGAAGACTTGCGATAATAACCTTCCACTCACTGGAAGACAGAATAGTCAAAACAGAATTTGACAGACGGCTGGACCCGTGCACATGTCCGAAGGAATTTCCGGTATGTGTATGCGGAAAGAAGGCAGACGTAAAGAAAGTGACAAGAAAACCGGTTGCCCCTTCAGATGAGGAACTGGAGAGGAACCCGAGAGCCAGAAGCGCAAAGCTGAGGGTGATCGAAAAACTATAAGAACAAACACACTATTGATGAGCCCCTCCGGGGCGGTAAGAGGATGCAGGGATGACTAATACCGTAAATATGACAGCAACAGGAATGATAAGCATGCCGCAGGAAACCATGGTGAACATTCCTTCGCAGAACGTTTCTATACCGGTAAGGACCGGAGTGCGCGTACGTTCAAAGAGAGCCTCAAGGAACATGATCAGGACAGCGATAGCTATGATCGCAGCTGTATTCATCCTTGTAGGACTGAGCGCATACGCAGCAAGCATACAGCATGCAAATAACGTTCTCATCGAGGAAAATGCTTATCTGCAGGCTGAAATCGACTCACTCAACAGCCGCATAGTCGAAGAGACCAAGGTAACAAGAGTCGAGGAGATCGCAACCAAGGAATACGGTATGGTTTATCCGACATCAGCAAACTGCATCATAATCAATGAAAGCGAAGAGAGCAGCACCAATCTTGCCGCTTCGATAAGGAGTAACGCATACAATTAGGGACTGGCTCTGAAGCAGTTAAATGCATCCACTGATCCGGAAACGGGTCAGTGGTGTTTTTTTCTAAATACTGTACATTCATTTACCTTATTACACCAGATGTTGTATAATACAAACATCTATGTAAAGATCGCTTTACGGGGAGCCGTACAGAGAATGGCAACCAAAAAGAGAAAGAAAAAAACTGAAAGAAAAATAGAAAAAAAGAGGCAGAAGCTTCAGAAAAAGGAAACCGCAGCCGGACTCCCTGCAGGAGAGGACCGGTACTCTTATGGTGCTTACGACTTTAAGGAATACAACGCTGACGCATTCAGAAAAGACGGCTACACATATACCGGACCGAAGAAGACCGGCACCAACTCGAGACTTGATATAAAGAGAGAGAGAAGGCGCGCTGAAGCGGATGTAAGCCGCATCACGCCGAAGAACCGCTCCAGACTGGTTTTCGGTTTTGGCATGATTCTTTTCCTGATGACCCTGCTCATCTTCAGAATGGGCTACTGGCAGATAGTAAGAGCAGACGAGCTGCGGACCATGGCAGCTCAGATGCAGAAGGTGGATACCGAGATAGAGCCTGCAAGAGGTACTATCTACGATTCGAAGATGAACGTTCTGGCTGAAGCCGTAACAGAATACGAGCTGTACGGCTACACACAGTACATGTACAAGTCTGACGAGATCAGCCAGGCGGAGAAGGATGACACAGTCAAAAAGCTCGCAGCGCTGACAGGCCAGGACGAGCAGACTATAAGGGAAAAGCTTTCCGATCCTGAAGAGAATCTTGTTCTGCTCGGAGAGGGCCTGACAAGAGAGCAGGTGGAGAAGGCCGAGAAGTACTGGGACAGCCTCATCACGGTCAAGACCAAGGCATCAAGGTACTACCCGAACGGCGCCTTCGCGGCCCAGATACTCGGCGGAGTCAGCAATGACAATGTGGGAAGATCGGGCCTTGAATACGAATACAATTCGGTGCTTGCCGGAGTAAAGGGCAGGACCGTCAGGACTACAGACCGTGACGGAAATACGCTTTCCGGAAGCCAGACAAAATACTACGAGCCTAAGGACGGCGACAGCATAGTCACAACCGTTGACTCGGTCATACAGCATTTTGTCGAGTCGGCTCTTGAAACAGGAATGAAGAAGACCGGAGCCAGCAAGATAACTGCGATAGTCATGAATCCGAAGACCGGTGACATACTGGCTATGGCTACGACTCCTGAATTCGACCCTAACAACTCATGGGAGCCTTACTCCAAGTCCGAGAAGGAAAAATTCAAGAAGATGACGCCTGAGGAGCAGACCGAATACCTCAGCAGAATGTGGACGGTCAACGGCATCAGCAGCGTATACGAGCCGGGCTCGACCTTCAAGCTCATAACCGCTGCTTCGGCGCTTGAGTCAGCGAAAGCCGATGAGAAATCCAGATACCAGTGCAACGGAGCGATTCATGTAGCGAACTACAACCTGCGATGCCTGGGAATACACGGCAAGCAGTCACTCAAGGAAGCGGTCGGTAACTCCTGCAACCCGGCTCTCGCCCAGGTTGCTCTGGATATGGGCGCCGACACCTTCTATAACTACATAGATCTTTTCGGATTCAACGATAAGACAGGCGTGGATCTTCCGGGTGAGACCAACTCGATCGTCAAGAGCCCAGAGGGTATGGGAGATGTTGACCTTGCGACCACCGGATACGGACAGGGTATCGCTGTAACGCCTCTTCAGATCCTCTCAGCTGTCAACTGCTTCGGCAACGGCGGAGTGCTGATGAAGCCTAAGCTGGTCAAGGAGATTGTTGACAAGGACGGAAATGTCGTCAGCACCGTTGAAGACACTCAGGTCAGACAGGTCGTTTCCGAGGAAACTGCCGCCACAATGTGCGACATCATGGAATACTATGTCGCTGAGTCAGGTTCCGGCGGAGAAGCATATGTACCGGGATACAGAGTAGGCGGAAAGACAGGAACTGCTAACCTCGTAGAGGGCAGCAGGTATGCGAAAAACGCCACCAACACTTCCTTCGTCGCAATGGCGCCTATGGATGATCCGCAGATATCCATGATATGCATCGTGTACAGACCGACCAAGATACATTACGGCAACTACACAGCCGGACCTATCATCAAGGAGGTCATGGAGAAATCTCTCCAGTATATGGGGGTGGAGAGAAAGTACACCGAGAGCGAAGAGAAAGAAGCAAAGAAGAACAGGGTAAAAGTACCTGATGTAACAGGCAAGAACAGCGCGGAGGCAATCCGCATGCTTAAGAACAAGGGCCTTGATTACATCATATCGCCTGAACCTGCTGAAGGAAGCGACGCCAAGTTCGTCGTACTCGACCAGAATCCGAAAGCGGGCACCAAGGTGGACAAGGGATCAGTAGTATATATCTACAGTGAATAACCTGTACAGGAGATAATAGCAGCATGCTCTACAAATTCGCATTAATAGCAGTAATAGCCTTCGCAGTTTCAATGCTCGTAACTGCACGGATGATTCCGTTCCTCAGGGAGAAGCAGTTCGGACAGTTCATCAGGGAAGACGGGCCGCAGGCGCATCTCAGCAAGGCCGGCACACCGACTATGGGCGGCGTTGCGATGGTTGCCGGGATCACCGTCGCTGTGATCGCGAGCAGCTTTCTTACAGGCGGGTTCGGTGCGGAAAAGCTGGCTATCCTGCTCAGCATGTACGCATTCGGCTTCGTGGGATTCGTCGACGATTACAACAAGATAGCAAAGAAACAGAATGAAGGACTGACGCCGCGCCAGAAGATAGCGCTTCAGCTCCTCTTCGGACTGGCACTTGCCGTATTCATGATGCTGAGAGAGGGTACTGCCGTGTTCATTCCTTTTGCCAAGGTGAATGTAGACTTCGGCATCCTGTACATACCGTTCATCGTCTTTGTCGAAGTCGCTATGGCCAATTCAGTCAATCTTACTGACGGACTTGACGGACTTGCAGCGAGCACTTCGGCTATAGTGGCAGCATGCTTTGCAGTCATAGGCATATTCGTGCTTCCTGACCACAACGAACCGATGGCAGCCGCAGCACAGGCGGTGTTCGGTGCGACTCTGGGATTCCTGGTATACAACCACTATCCTGCAAGGATATTCATGGGAGATACCGGCTCCATGGCCCTCGGCGGAGTGCTTTCCGCAATGGCTATCGTAGGACGCGTTGAGTGGCTGCTCCCGATAGCAGGACTCATATTCGTATGTGAGGCGCTTTCGGTAATAATCCAGGTCACATACTTCAAGAAGACAGGAGGAAAGAGAGTCTTCCGCATGGCTCCTATACATCATCATTTTGAGCTCGGCGGATGGCACGAGACCAAGGTCGTCAGAGTGTTCTGCCTGTTCACTCTAATCTGCTGCATCATCGCAGTGATATCAGTAATGTAAAACAGAGGTTATTGTTATGAATAAAGCTTTCAGAGAAGGATTAAAGGATATGGATGTGCTGGTCGTCGGAATGGGACGTTCCGGCAAAGCGGCAGTAAGTGTACTAATCGACTGCGGGGCAAGGGTATCTGCCCAGGATTCCGCGGACGAATCAAAAATGGATGCCGCATTCCTTGACTATCTCAGAGAGAATAATGTACAGACTTATTTCGGAAAACAGCCTGAAGACATGTCGGTCTTCAGCATGCTTGTTCTGAGCCCGGGAGTACCGCCGCAGCTTGATTTCATCAGAGCAGCAGAGGCGGCCGGAGCTGAGATAATCGGCGAGCTGGAGCTTGCGTACAGGATAACACCTGCAAAGTTCGCAGCTATAACCGGGACCAACGGAAAGACTACGACCACAACTCTTGTCGGCGAGATATTCAAGGCTGCCGGCAGGAAGACTTCGGTTGTCGGGAACATCGGAGAGCCTGTAGTTACAGAGGCTGAAAATGCGGGAGAAGACGCGTGGCTTGTAACAGAGGTCTCATCATTCCAGCTTGAGACTGTAAAGGAGTTCAGACCGGTAGTTTCGGCGATACTCAATCTGACGCCTGATCACCTGAACAGGCACAAGACCATGAAGGCATACGGCGATGCCAAGGCCAGAATAGCTGCCATGCAGTCGCCTGATGAATACCTTGTGATCAATCATGATGACAAGGCGGCTCTTGAGCTCGCTGCACAGTCTAAGGCAACGCTCGTACCTTTCAGCAGAAGGGAAGTCCTTGAGGCAGGAGCATATCTTGACGGCTCTGATATTGTTATCAGGGATTTTGACGGAACGGTTCATTTCATATGCAAAACGACCGACCTCAGGATAATCGGTGACCACAACGTCGAGAACGTGCTCGCAGCTGCAGCTATCTCGTATTTTGCCGGTATAGACCCGGCTGTCATCGGAGACGCAGTCAGAGCGTTCCCGGGAGTTGAACACAGGATAGAATTCTGCGGCAGAAAAGACGGCGTTGATTACTATAACGACTCAAAGGGCACTAATGTAGACGCTGCAGTGATAGCGCTCAAGGCCCTCAGAGAGAACATCATACTGATTGCCGGAGGAGACGGCAAGGCACAGGATTTCACGGACCTTGCTGCTCATCTCAAGGGCGCTGTTACAGCACTGGTGCTGCTCGGAAGAGATGCGCCGCTGATCGAAGAAGCAGCGCGCAAAGCCGGCTTCACGGAAATATATAATTGCGGAACCATGGAAGAATGCGTCCGCAGGGCAGCCGAGCTGGCGAGAAGCGGGGATAAGGTGCTCCTGTCTCCTGCATGTGCCAGCTGGGACATGTACCCGAATTACGAAGTCAGAGGAAAGCATTTTAAGGATTGTGTAAGGGATATCACCGGCTGATAGGACCGGAGATGTACAGGATTTCAGATGGCTGCAGGTAAAGCTGAGAGAACAGGTACAAGACAGATAACAAGAGAAGAGCGCAAAGAGATCAAGGCGCGGCTCAAGGCGGACAAAAAAGCCGCCAAAGCGGCGAAGCGCGGCAAATTTCTCGACAAAGTCAGAACTGCTACAGGCGGGTCTGACCTTGTTGTCGTGGGAATGGTTCTTGCTTTCTCCATTTTCGGTATAGCGATGGTATTCAGCGCAGGATACTATCAGACGATCAACACAGCTAATCCTAATCCGTTCTACTATCTTGTGAGACAGGGAATCTTCGTAGCATCAGGACTTGTGCTGATGATGATAACCGCGAGCATTGACTATCACCATTATGAGAAGTGGGGCAATGCCGCTGCCCTTATAAGTATAGCGCTGCTGGTTCTGGTACTTGTCATAGGACAGAATGTCAACGGTGCGACAAGATGGATCAACCTCGGATTTGTCAGATTCACACCTAGTGAGGTATCCAAGATGCTGATGATCATATTCACATCAGCCTATCTTGTGAAGAATCCGAGAAACATAAGAACGGTGAAGGGACTTTTTGTTCTGGTTGCCGTAATGGCCATCCATTTCGTGCTTATCATAAGGCAGCCGAACCTCTCAACAGCTATCGTTATCGTTCTCATCATGATATCCATAATGATAGTTGCCGGACTGAACTGGCTGTTTCTGGCCTTTCCGGCGGGCGCAGCCGTTGCGGGATATTTCTACATAATCACGTTCAAAACGCCGTATCACTGGTATCAGAGGCTGACAAGCTTTACGGATCCGTTCGCTGACAGACAGGGCGACGGATATCAGGTAACGCAGGGCCTTATCGCACTCGGAAACGGCGGACTCAAGGGACTGGGATTCGGCAAGAGCATTGCCAAGAATATGTATCTGCCTGAGCCTCAGAATGACTTCATTCTGGCGATACTCGGAGAGGAACTGGGATTCATCGGATTCCTGGTCCTGATGCTGGCATACATATTTCTGATCTTCAAGCTGATGATGATCGCCCTCAAGGCGAAAGACCGTCTCGGATTCTACCTGGCTACAGGAGTTGCCGTAATGCTCGGACTTCAGGTTATCATCAACGTGGCGGTCGTAACCTCATCGATGCCGGCAACCGGTATCACACTGCCGTTCATCAGTTACGGCGGAACATCCATCTGGTCATTCATGATGGTAATGGGAATAGCGCTCAATGTATCGAAAAGACCGCCTGATATAGCGGCGGAGATTGAAGAGGAATAATGAGAATAGTACTTACGGGAGGGGCAACCGGAGGACACATATATCCGGCACTTGCGATCGGCGACGCATTTAAGGCAAGAGACCCTCAGACAGAGATAATATATATAGCCAGCGGCAAGCCGCTCGAGAAATCGATCATACCTGATCACGGCTACGAGCTGTATGAAGTTGAAACAGCTCCGCTCGACAGGAGAAGCATAAGCAAAGCGGTGATCACTGCGGCAAAGACACTTAAGGGAAGACAGCAGGCCAGAAAGATAATGAAAGAGTTCAGGCCTGATGTTGTAATAAGCACAGGCAGCTACGTAAGCGTGCCTGTCGTTCTTGCGGGCAAAAGCCTGGGAGCATCCGTGTACCTGCATGAGCAGAACGGATTCCCGGGCGTTTCAAACAGACTGCTTTCGAGATTTGCTACGAAAGTATTTCTCGGATTTGACGCCGCTGCAGAGCATTTTCCGGATGAGGACAAACTGGTATATTCCGGAAATCCTGTCAGAAGCGATTTTGCCGGCAGGAGCAGAACAGAAGACAGGAAAGCCCTCGGGATACCTGAGGATGATTTCGTAATCATGGTATTCGGCGGAAGCCTCGGCTCTGAGACGACCAATACGGCAGGAGAGGCAATAGCCAGAGAATATGCCGGCAGAGACGGATATACCGTTATCTGGGGAACCGGAAGCATGTACTACGATGAGATATCTGAAAGGCTTGCAGCCGAAGGTTTTGCGCCTGATAATGTCAGGATCTCGGCATTCATCAAGAACATGCCTGAGGTGCTTTCAGCTGCGGATATCTCGATCAGCAGAAGCGGGGCGCTCTCGACTGCAGAGACGACAATGGAAGGCCGCGCTGCCATATTCATTCCGTCACCTAATGTCACAGCCGACCATCAGTATTACAATGCCAAGGCGGTGGCAGATGCGGGAGGAGCCTTTATCGTAAGGGAAAATGAGAACACCGTGCGCGACGTCCTGCGTATAGTGGACTCCCTTGACCGCGACAGACAGCAGATAGCAAAGATGGAGGAGGCAAGCAGGAGCGTTGCCCCTGTCCATGCGACAGACATCATCTGTGACACGATTATGGAGACCTACAGGAAGTGACCCCAGAAGAATCTGAAGCAAAGAAAACGAGAATAATTGATCCTGAAGAAGTCACCCGCGAAGGTGACATTCTTGACGTTGAAAAAACCCAGGACTATGGCCTCGGAGATACTTCAAAGTATGACGTCAGCGAGACGATGTACATCGAGACGGGCCTTCCTTCGGATGATGTCAGCCCGACGATGTATATCGAGACAGGGCTGCCGACGGATGACGTCAGTGAGACGATGTATATCGAGACAGGGCTGCCGAAGGATGATGTCAGCGCAACGAAGTACATCGAGACAGGGCTGCCGAAGGATGATGTCAGTTCGACGAAGTACATCGAGACAGGACTTCCGACAGATGACATCAGCAAGACGATATATGCTGAAAAAGGGCTGCCTTCAGCTGCTGAAGGAGACGCATACAATCAGGAGTCTGTGACTGATGAGACCATAAGCGTAGATATGCCTGAGGACGCGGATGAGGAAAATGCCACGGAGGAGGCTGCAGAAAGCGGCGGGGATGAAGATGCATCCTCTGAAGATGAAGGAGCCGGCGGCGCAGCTGACGACGGAGAAGAAGGAGAAAAAGAGCCTGATCCTGACGCAGAAGCCGAGGAGATCAGGAAGAAGATAAAGGAGCGCAAACGCGAGAAGAAGAGGAGAGCCATCAGGCGGAGGAACCGCTTCTGGACCATCCTGACAGCGCTTCTGCTCCTCATAGCAGGATTCATATTCTCGCTCTCTGGATTCTTCACTGTCGATTCAATCGAGGTTGAAGGAAACAGCCACTTCTCCGACGAGGAGATAATCAACATCGCACACGCTGTTCCGGGACACAATCTTATATACAATCCTGACAAGGCCGAAATAATCGAGTATCTGCTGCAGAACCCTTACATCAAGTCTGCAGATGTTAAAAGAAAGCTTCCTTCCACGCTTGTCATCACCGTGGAAGAGAGAAGGCAGGCATGCGCCTTCAAATATGACAACGACTACCTTGTAATGGATGACGAGGGTATTCTCCTCAAGAAGACCAGGACTGAACCTAAAATAACTATGGTCCTCGGACTGGTCGTATCCAAGATGCAGCTCGGCCAGACGATCGGAACCGAGAACCAGTACATGTTCAGCAAGCTGCTCAAACTCATAAGAACAATGAAGGCAGCGGACCTGTACTTTGTCACAATAGACATGAGTGCATACCAGGATGACAAGTCCGTAACGGCATACATTTATGACAAACTCATGATAAAAGCCGATTATGATGTGCTCGTCGAGAATCTTGACAACGGAAGGCTGCACAAAATCGTGGAAAAGCTCTTCGAGGATGAAGTGCAGCGCGGAACCATATACTTTACCGATGACGGATCGCCGTCATTCGAGCCGGGAATATAACTTCACCGGCCGCACATTACCGACAATCAGCAGTCATGCTGATTTACAAGTAATTGTGTTACGTAAACTTAAAAACCCCTAAATATTGTGGTTTTTTGCCAAAAAGGTAATGCATTTGCACTATATATGTGTTAAGATAACTATATCTATTTATGAGTTCAATGAGGAGGACACACTATGGAATTCGTTTCTGATTTCGTATCCGAGACAGACAATGCCGCGATCATCAAAGTAATCGGCGTTGGCGGTGGCGGATGCAACGCTATCAACAGGATGGTGGATACCGGACTCGGCGGCGTATCTTTCATCGCTGTAAATACAGACAGGCAGGCACTCGCAAAGTGCAAGGCTGAGATCAAGATCCAGCTTGGCGAAAAGGTTGCGGGCGGCAGAGGTGCCGGTGCTAACCCTGAGCTGGGACAGAAGGCTGCAGAAGAGACTATCGATGAGATCATCTCTCACATCCAGGATGCTGACATGGTATTCATTACAGCAGGTATGGGGGGCGGAACAGGTACAGGAGCTGCTCCTGTTATCGCTAAGGCTTCCATGGACTGCGGAGCACTTACAGTTGCTGTAGTTACCAAGCCGTTCACATTCGAGGGCAAGAAGAGATGGAACAGAGCTGCAAAGGGTATTCAGTACCTCAGCAATTTTGTTGACTCTCTCGTAGTCATCCCGAATGACAGACTTATCGACACCAGCCAGAAGAACACATCGATGCTCGAAGCATTCGCTATGGCTGATGATGTACTCCGTCAGGGCGTACAGGGCATCTCCGATCTTATCAGCGAGTACGGACTGGTCAACGTAGACTTTGCCGATGTAAGAACTATCATGGAGGGCAGAGGAATTGCTCACATGGGAGTCGGCGTAGGCGAAGGCGAAAACAGAATAGAAGAAGCAGTTCAGTCTGCTCTAAACAGCCCGCTGCTCGAGACTTCCATCAGCGGCGCCAAGTCCATTCTGCTGTATGTTTCCGGCGGATATGATATGGGAATGCTCGATATCAACACTATCGCCGAAAAGGTTCAGACAGAGGCTGACCCTGATGCCAACATCATCTTCGGTGCTGCCATCAGTGAAGAGATGAACGAAAGAATCTCCGTTACCATCATCGCTACAGACTTCGGCAATGTCAAGGGCAGCGGAATGGGCAACCCTATTCTCGATGCACCGTCTGACAGCCCGGCAAGAAGCACAAGCTCAATGCCTCGTGTTACTGTAGATGGCATGGACGGATTTGAGGCAGATCTTGACGATCTTCTCAAGGATAACAGATCCGGCTCATCCGGCACAGATTTCGATATTCCGGACTTCCTCAGATAATCAATATACAGGACGGGACACAGCGCGATGCTGATCAGAATAGAATCGCCTGACAACAGCCGTATCAGGCTGGTCAGAAAACTGGGAACCAGAAAAGGCAGAACTGCAGAGGGCCGATTTGTCATAGAAGGGCTTAACCTCTGCAGGGAGGCTGTCCTGAGATCACTGGAAATTGACTTTCTGATGATACCCGATGACTGGGAGTCATCAGGAGGCCGCGATGATCTGAGCGGACTCAGAGCTTTTACCGAAGAGTGTATTTCAGACAGAAGCCTTACAGTCTGCATGGTGCCGTCAAAGACATTTGCCGGTCTTACCGATGCGCAGACAGGTATTGGCATTATTGGCATACTCAGGATGCCTGAGTCAGATCCGCGGCAGGCACTTAACCTGCCGGAAGGTGCCAACAT
>JAWRIG010000068.1:0-3386 GCA_040308005.1 Anaerovoracaceae bacterium
GGGGGATTAATTTTATACTATTCATAAATTCTCTGTGTTTTTGAAAATATATTTTTTACAAAGCTTTTTCTACTTTTGCAGCAATGCTTGCAGGCAATGTATTTTTAAGCTTCCACACAATATTTATAGGTTTGCTCCCACTATAACTTACTATATCTGCTGGTCCTAAATAAATATACGGAGAAGTAATTCCATCTTCTCTTTTATTTTCTCTAACAAATAGCAATATATTGTTATTTGTATTCATGTGATTTACATACCTTTGTCCAGTAGGCGAATCTATACTTGTCCTACTTTGACTTTGCCAATTAAATAATTTATCATTTATAGCATAATCTTCATACATAGTAGATGGAGAAAAATGTTTTTCGACTTTATTTAAAATTATTAAAAATATATCTGTTTTTATTTCTTCAATATATAAAACCCCTTCTCTAAGAGGATATTGTTTATCTATCGTATTTTTCCCGAGTGCTGCTAATATTTGCTCTTTAGTATAAGTTGAATGAACTTCTAAATTACTTTCAAATTTAAGTTCATCACTTAATGTTTTTACCTTTATATGATTTAAGTTGTATTTAAGTACCTCTAAAATTTCTTCATACATTAATCTATTCGAGTACAATCTTTTTAAAAACTCAATTACATTGTTTATCCCTAATTCTTTAGGACTCTTAGTGTACAAAGTATAATACAACATAAGTAACATTTGCTCTTCACTATCAGTTAAATTCGCAATTTTATTTTCATTTTTATAATTTTGTAATGTTTCTATCCAAAATTTAAGAAGTTTTACAGAATCAGTATTTGTAAGTCTAATCATTCCACTACTTAAATACTTTTCATCTATATCAGAAAATTCTTCTTTAACTTTTGCATTTACACAAAGTCTATAAAAACTATTTTTAGTTTTGTAAATTTCTTTTAATGTTATATTATAAAATTCTATAAAGTTTTCTAAATTTAATTTTTTACCACTTTCAATTTCAAAAGTTTTAATTTTATTTGTTATAGTTGTTTTATTATTTATAAATGAATTAATATTTCTTAATATATACTCCTTAGCTTGCTTCTCCATATGAAGATGACAACCCTTAGGTAGTGTTATAAATCCAGTTTCTATTTCTTCTTTTAGAACTTTTCCTTTTTTTCTTGCTATTGATGAGAACTTTTCATAAAAATTATAATTTTTATGTGCTTGTCCTACATAGTCAAGTACTGTTAAGCATTCTTTGTTATCACTAAGTCTAAGTCCTCTTCCTAGCTGTTGTAAAAATACAGTTAAGCTTTCAGTAGGTCTTAAAAATAGTATTGTATTAACTTCTGGGATATCTACACCTTCATTATATAAATCAACTACAAAGGCAAATTTGTACTTTCCGTTTATAAGGCCTGATTTTGCTTTATCTCTTTCATCTTTAGTAGTTTTTGAGCTTATGGCAACTGAAGGTATTTTTTTATCATTGAAATAATTAGACATAAAATTTGCATGTTCTATACTTACACAAAATCCAAGTCCAACTACTTCATCAATATCTGATATATAATCATGCAAGCTTCTAATAACTAAGTCTGCTCTTTTCTTAGAATTTAACTTATCTATTGTAAGTAATTCTGTAAGTTCTTTATTGTCATACCCACCTTTTGACCATTTAAGTTTGCTTAAGTCAAGTTCATCACTTATACAAAAATATTGAAATGTAGATAATAACTTTTTATCTATAGCTTCACATAATCTCATTTCACTACTTATTCTTCCATCAAAATATTCTAAAACATCTTTTCCATCCATTCTTTCAGGTGTTGCAGTAAGACCTAATAATACCTTAGGTTTAAAATGTTCTAAGATCTTTTGATAACTAGGTGCACTTGCATGATGGAATTCATCTATTATTATAAAATCATAAAACTCTTTATCTAAACATTCATCAAACTTCTTAGAATTAAATGTTTGTATAGTCATAAATACATGATCTATATTATTCGGTATAAAATTACCACTATATAATCCCCCAAAATTTCTATCTCTTAGTATTGTTCTAAAAGTTTTAAGACTTTGTGATAATATATCTTCCCTGTGTGCAATAAATAGTAATCTATTTACCTTACCTTTATTTTGACTTTTAAAATTTTTATAATCAAATGCAGATATGACAGTTTTTCCAACTCCAGTTGCTGCTACAACCAAATTTTTATTGTGCCCTAGTACATCTCTTTCAACACTTAAAGTATCTAGTATTTCTTGCTGATAATGATAAGGTCTAACATCAATATTAACTATATCGTTATTTTCATTTTTCAACTCACTTACTCTAGCTTTTTTTAGTTCCATTTTTAATTTTTCTTCATCTTCTTCTGTAAAAGTTTTAAATTCTTCATCATTAAAATAACTTTCAAATGTAGCTTTAAATTTATCCACTGTGTTTTTAGAATCTTTTTCGCTAACTTTCATATTCCATTCAAGACCTGTTGTCATTGCATCTTTTGATATATTCGATGACCCAATGTATGCTGTCGTAAATCCTGTGTTCCTATGAAACATATAACTTTTAGCATGTAGTCTTGTTCTTTGTGTATCATAGGATATTTTTACTTCTGTATTTGGAAGTTCTGATAAAAACTTTATGGCTTTAAATTCACTTGCTCCCATATATGAAGTAGTTATTATTCTAAGTTTTTTAGTTTGCGTATGTTCTATAAGTTCATCTTTAATAAGCCTCAGTCCACTCCATCTTATAAAAGATACTAATATATCTATATTATCACTACTTAATATTTCTCTTTTTAATTCACTTATTAAATCTGGTTCATTATTAGA
This sequence comes from Anaerovoracaceae bacterium, assembly GCA_040308005.1. Classification (GTDB taxonomy): domain Bacteria; phylum Bacillota; class Clostridia; order Peptostreptococcales; family Anaerovoracaceae; genus Crickella. Next base: position 2,819 of record JAWRIG010000068.1, read on the forward strand.
ATTTGTAAATAAATAGCTTTGTGATATAGGGGTTAGTGGTCTTATATTATTGTTTTTTATTTTAGATTTATTTATTTTTTCTTCTACACTTAATAATATTTCTCCATCTTTATGTATGTTATTTTCTTTTATTTCTTTATCTTCTACTTGCTCAGATAAATAATTTATTATTTGATTACATACCTCAATTTGTTTATTTATATCTTTATTTTTAATTAGATTTAAGCTTTTTTTAGTTACTTCTTGTAAATATTTAGAAAGAATTACTTTAGCTTCTTCTTTTTCTATTTCCTCTTTAAGTATATTTATTTCATCTTCCCTAATTTTAAGTTCTTCATGTATTTTATTAGATATTACTTGTTCATATATCCCCTTTTTAATTTTCATTTTCTACCTCTTATTTTAATTATTATTTATATTTATTTGACTCCCTCTATTTTTAAAATAGAATCAATAATATCCGCATCTTCTGAGATTATATCACAATGCCCTTCATGAGATGATGTACTTATCCAGCTCTCATCACCATTTATAAAGCATAAATCTTCAGGTAAATTAGGCTGCTCCC
>JAWRIG010000069.1:0-50945 GCA_040308005.1 Anaerovoracaceae bacterium
GTCAGCCAGTCACGCTCGCTCTATAGCTGTCGGCCGGGCTGGGCAAATGCCCGGCGCCAGCGCGGCGTTCCTGGGACAGTCCAATCACATTAAAAGAGGGATGGCTACTCGCCATCCCCCAGAAATCCGTGAAGAACCAATAATTTGCCTCCGCATCACTCATAAAAGTGAGGAATACCGGGGAAAAATGGCTTCTGTTAAGAAATTGAACAGAAGTCATTTTTTAGGCTTGAAAACGATTTCCGTAGTGCTATAATAAGAACGGTTTGAAAGAAAATTGTTCATTAAACTGGGCAGAATAGGCTCCGCATTCAGCACAAACAGAGGGCCTTCACTGCCATCGTTGAAGGGAGTACTGCTTATGACAAAGCAGGAGAGACGCAAAGCGGTCATCTTCTTCGCAGTGGCTGCCGCCGTGTTCATGATAGGAGCGATCCTGGCGGGCGGACGCACAGGCGAGAAGGAATCCATCCAGCAGGTGATGCGCGACGCGGTGCTGCACGATATAAATAAGGTGAGCCTCTTCGGCATCATGGATGTCAATCCGGGGCTGCTGGCGGGATTTATCGTATCGGGCATCCTGATCGTATTCGCACTTATCTGCAGGATATTCGTAATTCCAAAATTCAAAATGGTTCCGGGAAAGTTCCAGATGGTGCTCGAGACGGCCGTAGGGCTGTTTGACAACATGTCGAAGAACAACTCGAAGATCCACGGATTTCTCGGAGCGTACATATTCGCGGCCGGTGCCTACATATTCACGGGCACGCTGTTCGAACTCTTCGGAGTGCAGGCGGTCACGACCGAAGGAATGCCTATTTCACTTCCGGCTCCGCTTTCGGATATCAACGGCGCCATCATGATGGGCTGCCTGTCGTATCTGGTCATAATGTCCGGAGGCATCGCAGGCAACGGAATCAAGGGCATAGGCAAAACACTCAAGGAGTATTCGCTGCCGATATCCCTGAGCTTCCGTCTATTCGGAGCGCTGCTCTCGGGAGCTCTCGTAACCGAGCTCGTGTACTACTATCCAAAGCTCAGCTATGTACTTCCGGTGCTTGTAGGCGTGCTGTTCACACTGCTTCACGCACTCATTCAGGCATATGTACTTACCATGCTGACATCGCTCTTCTACGGACAGGTTTCGGACAATACACCAAAGCCGCCTAAGGAGAAGAAGAAAAGAAAGCCGCGTAAGGCTGCACAGAATAATGCGGAGCAGGGAGAAGCTGCAGCTGCATAACACCTGAGCAGAGCAAACACACAACAGATAAAGATGGCCGGCAATCCGGCCGGCGTAATATAAACGGAGGAAAACAAAATGGCTAATTCAAGGAAACTGGCAAGGATCGCACTCGTACTCGGACTTGTGATCGCTATCATGGCTACGATCGCTACAGTAGGAGCCTTCGCTGATACACAGGATGCATCAGCAGCTGCTGCACAGACGACCCAGGTAACAGCTTCGGCTGACAACACTACCGGTCTCAAGGCTATCGCATCAGGTATCGCTATCGGACTCGCTGCATGCGGCGGCGGCATCGGAATGGGTATCTCCGGCGGTAAGGCTGCAGAGGGAATTTCACGTCAGCCTGAGGCAGACGGCAAGATACGTACGAACTTCATGCTGGGACTTGTATTTATCGAGACGGCGATCATTTACGCTTTGCTCGTAGTAATACTCATAATATTCGTATTGTAGGGACATACAGGCTCAGATTATTGATTGACGGAGATGCAAGATGACAGGAGTACCACTTAATATAGACTGGCAGCAGATCCTGCTGCACCTGTTCAACTTCACGATCCTCTTCGGAGCTCTGTACATCCTGCTGTACAAGCCGGTCAAGGACTTCATGGCGAAGAGAACGGCTTATTATGCAGACATGGACACAAGGGCAGAGGATGCTCTTAAGGCTGCAGAGAGCAGCCGCATGACCTACGACGAGAAGGTGCAGTCCTTCGATGAAGAGGTCAGGGGCGAGAGGAGCAAAGTGAATAAAGAACTCGCTGAAGCGAGGGAGCGCCAGCTGGCAGCGGCCAAGGCAGACGCGGAGAAGATCGTAAGCGATGCCCGCACCGAGGCGGAAAGAGAAAAGGAAGAGATCATAGCATCCGCTCAGAAGGAGATCACAGATATGGTCACCGGAGCGATGGAAAAGCTCACTCTGGAGCAGTCCGCTTCGGATGCATTCGATCAGTTCCTTGATGCCGCAGAGAACGACGGTAAGTAATTATATATACGATTAGAGGTTATTATGGATTCCAATAATAATAAACTCGAAGCCAGGCTGTATTCAGGCGTCAGACCTGATGAAAAGCAGCAGGCGAGATTCGATAAAATTCTGAAAAACAAATACGGCGAAGAGATCCCGATGGAGTGGATCAGGTCGGACGCATTCCCGGGCGGATTCAGGCTCGAGGTAGGAAGTGACGTCTATGACTGGTCAGTAGGAGGCAGGTTCCGCCAGCTGCGCGACACCCTCGTAAAGGTGCCGTCGACCAACGGCAACATCATCCCGCTCCTCAAAGAGACCATAAAGTCCTGGACACCTGAGGCGCTTGCAGAGCAGGTCGGAGAGGTCAGGACAGTCGGAGACGGAATCGCAACAGTCAGCGGCCTTGACTTTGCCACATACGGAGAGATCCTGCTGTTCGCAGACGGAGTCAGGGGCATGGTCCAGGACATTCGCGAGAATGAGATAGGCTGCGTTCTCTTCAACGATGACGAGAGCGTTACCGAGGGTTCGAGCGTAAGACGTACGGGCAAAACAGCAGGCGTTCCGGTCGGCGAGGGATTCCTCGGAAGAGTAGTGGATGCGCTTGGCGTACCTGTTGACGGACTCGGTGAGATCGAGGCCTCGGGCTACATGCCTGTAGAGACCCCGGCACCGTCCATCATCGACAGGCAGCCTGTAGACACACCGCTTGAGACCGGCATATTCTCGATCGACTCGATGTTCCCTATAGGAAGAGGACAGAGAGAGCTGATCATCGGAGACCGCCAGACAGGAAAGACAGCTATCGCAGTCGATGCCATGATCAATCAGAACGGCAAGAACTGCATATGCATATACGTAGCTATCGGACAGAAGACCTCATCGGTAGTCCAGATACAGCAGACGCTCAAGAAGCACGGTGCGATGGATCACTCGATCATCGTTACAGCATCGGCAAGTGACCCGGCACCGCTTCAGTACATCGCGCCGTACGCAGGCTGCGCTATGGCAGAGTACTTCATGAACAAGGGAAAGGACGTCCTGATCGTATACGACGACCTGTCCAAGCACGCGGTCGCATACCGTGCGCTCTCGCTGCTGCTCGACAGATCACCTGGACGTGAGGCTTATCCGGGAGACGTTTTCTACCTGCATTCAAGACTGCTCGAGAGAGCCGCAAGGCTGTCAGACAGCATCGGAGGAGGCTCGATCACAGCACTCCCTATAGTAGAGACGCAGGCCGGAGACGTATCCGCATACATACCGACCAACATCATTTCCATCACCGACGGACAGATATTCCTCGAGTCCGACCTGTTCTTCGCAGGACAGAGACCGGCTGTAAACGTAGGACTGTCAGTATCCCGTGTAGGCGGAGCCGCTCAGACCAAGGCCATGAAGAAGGCTACAGGTACACTGAGAATCGACCTCGCACAGTACCGTGAGATGGAAGTGTTCACGCAGTTCGCATCCGACCTCGATGACCAGACGAGAGAACAGCTCGAGTACGGTCAGGGCCTGATGAGACTGCTCAGACAGAAACAGTATCATCCTAAGAGCCAGCACGAGCAGGTCATCACGCTGGTGATGGCGCTTGCGCATACCATGAAGGGAATTCCGGCAGAGCGGGTTGATGAATTCGCAGAGGGCCTTACAGCGATGTTTGAAAACGAGCATCAGGACATCTGCAGCAGGATCGACAGCACTGGAGTGCTCGATGATGAGCTGAAGCAGGAAATCATAGATATTTCTGCAGACTACAGGAGTAAATGGGCCTAGGGTCCTGGCTTGAATGAACCGGGGAATCGGGATTTTTACTCCGCCGGGAGCGGTCGACCCTCGGTGCGAAGTCAGGCGGCGCAAGCCGACTGATCTAGCGACCACAGGACGTAAAAATCCCTCTTAAACAGTAAATCAAATCCTGAGGACAGAAGTGGCAAGTACTAAGGAAATCAAAAACAGAATAAAGAGTGTCGGCGATACGCAGAAGATCACCAACGCCATGTACCTGATCTCATCGACCAAGATGCGCAAGGCGCGCCGCGATGCTGAGCAGTCCAAGCCGTATTTCACACTCCTGAGACGTGAGATACGAAGGATGTTCGCGGTCGGACCAGATCTTGTCAGGAGCAGATATTATGATGCTGAAGTTGATGACACGGTAAGAGGCGGACGCTACGGGATCCTTGTCATAACTGCGGATAAGGGCCTTGCGGGCGTGTACAACCAGAATGTGATCAAGGATACGCTTGCGCTTGCTGACAGGAGTGATGATTACACTATGTACATCATCGGCGACTACGGATGGAGATTCTTCAGGAGCCACGGGAGCAAGGTCGATGACACCTTCCAGCACTCTATGCTGCAGCCGTCGCTTGCCATGGCGAGAACCATCACAAGCGAGCTGCTCGAGCGTTTTGACCGCGGAGACTTTGACAGGCTGTATGTCTGCTATACGGAGTACATGGGCGGCATGAGCGCGGGCGAGGCGGTCCATGACAGGCTGATACCTTTCGACAGGGACGACTTCGTTCCGGAAGGCGATGAGAAGGACAAGGACGCTTCGACTGTTTTCGAATTTGAGCCGGATGTAGAGACTGTTCTTGAGAGAAGCATACAGTCGTATCTGGTCGGATACATCTATTCAGCTCTCGTCAACAGCTATTCGTCTGAACAGAGCGCGAGAATGATGGCCATGGATGCGGCCAATGAGAATGCGAGCGAGCTGCTTGCAAGCCTCGAACTTCAGTATAACCACATCAGGCAGAACGCGATCACGCAGGAGATCACCGAGATATCCTCGGGCGCGCGCAGCCTGAAGAGAAAGAAGAAATAAATACTGCGATAGTATAAGCGGAAAGGATACAGAAAATGACCGGACGTATCGTGCAGGTCTCCGGATCTGTAATAGACGTACAATTTGAAGAGGGACAGCTGCCTAAGATCAATGACGCGCTTACCGTCATGGTCGAGGGTAAGAAGCGTGTCATGGAGGTCGCTCAGCACATAGGCGGAAGCAAGGTCAGATGCATCATGCTGGCCGGTACAGAAGGAATGCACCGCGGAATGGAAGCAGAGGCGACCGGTGACGCGATCAGAGTTCCTGTCGGCCGCAACGTGCTCGGAAGGATGTTCAACGTTCTCGGCGAGCCTATCGACGGCGGAGATGCAGTGCCTGAAGACACAGAGACTCTTCCTATACACAGAAAAGCGCCGGGCTTTGACGAGATCAGCCCGTCCGTAGAGATACTTGAGACAGGAATCAAGGTCATCGACCTGCTTGAGCCTTATCCGAAGGGCGGTAAGATAGGCCTCTTCGGCGGAGCCGGAGTAGGAAAGACCGTTCTTATCCAGGAGCTCATACACAACGTAGCCATGGAGCACGGCGGATATTCAATATTCACCGGTGTCGGTGAGCGTTCGAGAGAGGGTAATGACCTCTGGAACGAGATGAATGAAGCAGGCGTAATGGACAAGACCGCCCTCGTATTCGGACAGATGAATGAGGCTCCTGGCGTGCGTATGAGAGTCGGCCTCAGCGGCCTTACCATGGCAGAGTACTTCCGTGACCAGGAGAACAAGGACGTGCTTCTCTTCATCGATAACATTTTCAGATTCGTACAGGCGGGCTCGGAGGTATCCACACTGCTCGGACGTATGCCGTCTGCAGTAGGCTACCAGCCGACACTGGCATCTGAGATGGGCGCTCTTCAGGAGCGTATCACCTCGACCAAAGCGGGATCCATCACTTCCGTACAGGCGGTATACGTACCTGCCGACGACCTGACCGACCCTGCGCCGGCCACGACTTTTGCCCACCTCGATGCGACGACGGTGCTTTCGCGTAAGATAGCAGAACAGGGACTTTACCCGGCTGTCGATCCGCTGAACTCGACCTCGCGTATCCTCGAGGCAGATATCGTAGGAGAGGAGCATTACGAGGTAGCGCGCAAAGTCCAGGAGATACTGCAGAAGTATGCCGAGCTCCAGGACATCATCGCCATCCTCGGTATGGACGAGCTGTCGGAAGAGGATAAGGACACCGTATACAGAGCGAGAAAGATCCAGAGATTCCTCTCGCAGCCGACTCATGTCGCTGAGAAGTTCACCGGCATGCCGGGCGTATATGTGCCTGTTGCTGAGACGGTCAAGGGATTCAAGGCGATCGTTGAAGGCGAGATGGATGAATATCCGGAAGCAGCCTTCTTCAATGTAGGAACGATCGAGGATGTTATAGCCAAAGCTGAGAAGATGAAAAACGAGTAGCAGATTATGAGTAACAGTGCTTTCAAGTTACAAATCATGGCGAGCGACCATCTGGTCTATGACGGGGATGCTGAGTCTGTATCGCTGCCGACTACCGAGGGCAGCGTGGGGATCCTGGCGCAGCACTCCAATGTTATTATGACCGTGATACCGGGCGTCCTCGAGTATGTGCCGGTGGGTGAAAGCGCTAAGGCTGCCGGGCTCAGCGGCCGCCAGACTATAATAGTATCCGACGGTCTTCTCAAGGTCGAAAACGGCGAGACGATGATCCTTGTCGATACCGCAGAGAAGCCTGAAGAGATCGACGAGGCGCGTGCGCGCAGGGCTGAAGAGCAGGCTAGAGAGGCTCTCAGGAGGACCAACAACAACAGAGACCACGCTCTTGTCGAAGCGGAGCTCTCAAGAGCTCTGAGCCGTATCAAGGGCTCCAAGGCTAAACACAATCTGTAGGAAAAGATAATACGCAAAACAAAAGTCAGTGACACCTCAGAAGAGACGTCACTGACTTTTGTTCTTAGTGTTTATTTCCCCGGCATTTACTCTCTGTCAGGATTTACGGCCGCTAAGCTGCTATGAGCGGGCGCGTGCGCCCATCGCCTTGAGCTGCTGCTTTCTTTCGTACATGAGGTTGTCCGCACGCTCAAATACAGTGTGCATCGTCATGTCCTGTCCCGGAACGTATTCGGATATGCCGGCTGCGACCACGACATTGTCTGTCCCTATATTGGCCTCGACCGTACGGTTGAACTCCTCGAGTATAGCAGCTCTGTTCTCGTAGTCCCGTCCTGTAAGGACTGCAACGAACTCATCGCCGCCTATCCTGTATACAGGGCTGTGCTGGAAGCTTTCACATATGAGGCGGCTTGCCGATCTTATGTACTCATCTCCGGCCTTGTGACCGTAAGTATCATTGATGTGCTTGAGCCCGTTGACGTCGCATACGACGACGGCGAAGTCAGGTACAGGCTCGCCGGGCTCATCAGCATCCGGATCTGCCCGCGTGACAGACTGCCATATGATGTGCTCGTCCATCTCCTTTTCCTGCTCTGCGAAGGCGCGCTTGTTCTTGACTCCTGTGAGCGGATCTGAGTAAGCGATCGCTCTGGCATGGCCGAGCTCTTCCTCGCTTTCAAGCGCCCGCTTGTTCATGTAGGAATAGTTGGTGAGAAGTATCAGAAGCGAGAATGCGAACATTCCGGTCGCGGCGAAGATCGTCCTTCCGTTGGCTGCCCTCAGCTCTCCGATCTGCTCTTCGATGAACGCCTCGTCGGCCTCTCTTACCGTCGAGATATCTCCTTCATCCACATAATACGAGCGGATGTTGTTCATCGCTGTATTGGCTGAGCTCATCATCGACTGGCTCATCCAGATAAGCGAGATAAGAAGAACGAGCGAGAGAAGAGCGATCCATACGACGAGGGACTTGCCGAAACGCTTTGCCTTGTCGCGCCTCAGGATGTTCCTGAAGAATATGAATCCGAGGATTCCCCACATTACGAAGAGGAAGAAGGTCTCCTTCTCCATTGAGCTCGTCGTAAAGAGTCCCGGAAGCAGGAGATAGGCCTCGAACAGTACCATGAGGATGAGGCCGGCGCGGCCAGTCATTTTTTCTGTTCTGTCATTACGTATCTGCGCAAGCCTTAATGCCGATGCTGATACCAGCGCGTAGATAAGAGTCGCGCCGATCGTTGTTACATCGACTATCCAGCCGACGGCTGTTCTTCCGAAGAACGGGACCGGCAGGGATATAAGAGCTGTCAGCAGCATCGCCTTTGAAGGCAGGTCGCATGAGTTGAGCTGCGCAAAACGCTGGGGCAGCACGCTGTCCTTGGCGAGTGCGTAGAAGAGTCTGCTGAGAGCCACGGAGTTTCCGATCAGGCTGGTGACTATGAGACCGAGGAGCGCTGCCATGAGGATAAGGACGCCCGTACGGCCCATGTAGTACTGGGCAGCATAGAAAGCAGGAAGGCCCTCGATGCCGCTGAGGTTGCCGTGATCCCTGATATATTCAAGCCAGCTTGAGTACTGAGGCGGATAGGCCGATGCCGAAAGCATGAAAACGAATATGTACAGCACGGTCGCCGTTAAGATGGCTAAAGTGAATATTCTGAATACTCTGGTCCTCGCAAAGATGAGTTCCTCTGCAGAGTGAGAGAGGTTCTCAAATCCTATGAAAGCCCACGGCGAGATGCAGGCTATGCGGATGATCTGACGGACGGCTCCCGTATCCGGTACGAAACCCGGATTGAACGAGAATCCCGTCTTTCCGTGGCCTGCCATGGCCCCGATGAATACTATGGTTATGCCCGCTGTCAGAAGCGCGCACAGGAAGACCATGACCGATGTCGTGATCCTGCGGCTCCGCGACATGATGAGAAGCGTCAGACCGAGAGCTGCATAGGTCAGGAGCAGCTCGCCCAGATAGACATCATAGCCGAATATTGTGTAGAGCTTGCCGAACCGGAACACGTTTCCGATGAAATACCGGGCAAAGAGCGGCAGCGACGTGGCGTTGGCCCACAGCACCGCAGCATACGTAAGCAAGAGGAACCATGATGTAAGGAATCCGTAGTCGTATCCGAAGAGCTCCTTGGTGTAGGAATAAGCTCCGCCGGCATCCGGAAAGGCGTTCATCATATAGTGATAGTTCCTTGCCAGTATGAGCATTATAAGCGCGCCGATGGTAAGCCCGGCGATACTGCCTGCAGGACCTGCCTGCATCAGATATGTGTTGCTGGTAACTACCAGCGACCCCCAGCCTATAGTCGTACCGAGCGACAGAGCCCATGCAGCGGCAGGGCTTATGTACGGCCGGAGAGCTTTGGTCGTCTTTTCAGTGGACATCACTTATTTCCTCATGAACGATCAGTAGAATTCGCATCCGCATCCGCCGTGGTCCTTAAGGTGGATCAGCGCGGCATCTGCATCCTCAAAGAGGTCGCCGGAAGGGTTTTCCCTGTCTCCGAAGGCAGCGCCGACGGCCAGAGTGACTCCCGGGACTCCGCCTTCAGGTACGGAGACGATGCTGTTCACCGTGTCTATCTTGGCTCTCAGGAGATCCTTCATCGAGCTGTCGGCACGCGTGACTATGACCGCGAACTCGTTGCCCGCGATCCTGCAGACGTAGTCGACCGATCTGAAGTTCTGGCGGAGAGTTTCGGCCGTTCTCTGCAGCACCTGGTCGCCTGCTTTCATGCCGTTCTCCTTGCATAAGGTCCTGAACCCGTTGATAGAGGCTATGAGTATAGCTATGTGCTCATGATCCGCATCGTGGTAGAGCATATCGTATGCGCTGCTGTTGTACAGCCCTGTGACAGGGTCGTGCAGTGCATCGTATGCAAAGCGGTCGTGCTTGCGGCCCGACCTTCTCGCGGCGCGGATCTTGCGGAATTCGGCGCTCATGAGTTCTTTGCTGTTAGGGTCTTCTTCTCCGCTGTCCTTCCTGCGGCGTTTGAGAAGGAATGTCTCGAACTCATCCGCCGGAACAGGCTTGGAGAAATAGTATCCCTGAACTATATCGCAGCCCATGGCTTTCAGTGTGAAGAGCTGCTCTGCTGTCTCGACGCCCTCAGCTATTGTAGGTACATTGAGAGAGTCGGAAATGTCGAGGATGACCTCGAGCATTCTCGTGTCCTTGCGCGCGCTGAATGCCGAGCGTATGAACTGCATATCGAGCTTGATCGCATCGATAGGCAGGCTTGTAAGCATGTTGAGTGAGGAATATCCGGTGCCGAAGTCGTCCATCTCTATACGGAACCCGCACTCTCTGAGCTTGTTGACTGTTTCGATTATCTGATCGGAGTCCTCTGTATATGCTGACTCTGTGATCTCGAGAATAAGGTCTTCGGCGGAAAGGCTGTAATCTTCCAGAATAGTCCTGAAAGTGCCTACCACGTCGGAGTCGAACATGTCGACTCTCGACACGTTGACGGATACCGGGACATATGAGCCAGGATTCTCACGCCATTCGTTTATCTGAGCAGCGACAGCTCTCCATACGTAGTTGTCGAGATCTCTTATAAGACCGTTTTCCTCGAAGAGAGGTATGAACTCGCCCGGGCTTATCCTTCCGAGCTCAGGGTGATCCCACCTCACAAGAGCCTCTGCGCTTGACAGCACCGGCTCATCGCCGAGGATGTTGTATTTTGGCTGATAGTAAACTGTGAACTGGCGCCCGTCTATCGCTGAGCGGAAATCATCAAGAAGCTGTGCGTGCAGCACCTCGCCTGAGTGCATCGACTCATCATATATGGAGATGCTTCTTGTCATATTGGTCCTTACTGCATCCGCAGCCATCTTGGCGCGGTCGAATCTCCGCTCCATGTCTACTGACTTGTCTGCGTTGGCATAGACTCCCATCCTGAGCCTTACAAGCGATCCTGCGCGCTCATCTGATGCAAGGCCCCTGTTTGCAGCCTCGAGTATGTCTGAATAATCCGAGCGGTGAGGGCAGTAGACCATGAAGGTGTCAGCTTCTCTGCGGCACACTATGCCGCCGTCACTCATGACCATCTGCCTTACGAACCCGCCTATGCGCTTCAGCACCTCATCACCGTAGGATTTGCCGTGCCTCTCGTTGATCATGTGGAAATGATTCACGTCGAGGACGATGGCGTCCATCGGGGTATCCTTGTGGTGCAGATCGTACTGCTCGGCGTAGTGATAGAAGTATTCGCGGTTGTACAGTCCCGTGAGCTGGTCGCGCTCGGTGACTCTGATCGTGTCACGGTCTTCGTAGAGTTCGATGGTCCGCTGCACTCTTGCGTGGATGACTCCCGCAGCAGGGTACGGCTTAGGAATGAAATCCACCGCCCCGATATTAAGGCTATCCACCTCAGCCTGCTTATCTGAAGTTGTGACGATGACCGGAAGATCCCTGAGGCGCTCATCGGACTTCATTATCTCGAGCACATCAAGGCCGTACATATCCGGCATGATAAGGTCGAGAAGCACCAGGCTCAGCGTTTCGTGCTGCTCCTGCATCACCTCTACTGCTTCTGTTCCCGAGCATGCGAACACGATCTCATACCGGTTCTGAAGAATGTTGGCGAGCATCTCGCGGTTGATCATCTCATCATCGACGATCAGCACGCGGCGCTTTCCGTTTATTTCATGGAATTTTACGTTGCGGTAAGGCATTCGTCCAATTTCCTCCTGTATTGCTTGAAAACTTGCATCCGCTGCAATCAGCGGTATGCGTATACATAATAAGTATACCATTTATGAGATATGTACAGCGCAAAATTTTTGCTAACGTTGGAAAGCGGCCGGCGCCGGAGGTACATGATTATTGCAGTATACAGGCAAAATTTATATAATTAACGACAGTAGATAAAATGATTGAGCGGACGTCCGGGAGCCGCTTCCGGCTGACCGCATGGTTATTAAAAAAGAGGAGATAGATAATGAAAGAGAACGTTATTTTCTGCTATTCAGGAACGGGCAACTGCCTTGACATGGCTAAGAACATAGCAAAGGAACTCGGCGACACAGATATCATCATGATGAGGAAATATCCTGCTGTTACGGATGTAAGGGAAGCGAAGAGAGTAGGCTTCATCGTACCTTGCTACGGCGGCGGACTTCCGGGTCATGTTGAAAGATATATACACGATATCAAGGTCAGCCCTGATGCCTACACATTTGCGGTAGGTCAGTGCGCTGCATATCTCGGAGAGGGCCTCAGCAAGATCAATGAGGTGATCCCGCTGAAGTACTGGGCCAAGGTAAGCCATCAGTGCACATGCATCTGGCTCTTCCCGCACGACCTCATGCTCCCTAAGATGGGTGCGAAAGAGGCTCAGGCGAGATCAGAGTATCTGGCAGGCAAGATCGCCAAGGATGTCAGGGACTGCAAGGTAAGCAGCAGAAAGCTGTCCAAGGCAGTGCTCAACAGAGCTGAGCATGCAGCATGGCCGCAGATAGCACGCAGGAAAGGCCAGACACTCAAGGCTAACGACGACTGCATCAAGTGCGGCACCTGTGCAAAGGTCTGCCCGATGGGCAACATCAAGTACACCGGCGATGCTGTAGTATTCGGAGACAAGTGCATCTCCTGCTGCGCATGCGTACAGTACTGCCCTAAGGAAGCTATCAACTTCGGAAACATCACAAAGAAGAGAGAGCGCTATCACAATGTCAACATCACCGTCGACGACCTCAATCAGGAGATCATATCCTTCTAGGACGGCAAGGCTGACAGATTAAGGAGATTAAGGATGAAGAGAGTAATAACATATGGCACATATGACCTTCTCCACTACGGGCACATCAACCTGCTCAAGAGGGCCAAGGCACTCGGAGACTATCTTATCGTCGCCATTTCAACGGACGAGTTCAACTGGAATGAAAAGCGCAAGAAGTGCTATTTCACATATGAACAGCGCAAGGCTCTTGTAGAGTCTGTAAGATATGTGGACCTGGTCATCCCTGAAGAGAGCTGGGATCAGAAGCGCCGCGACATGCACGAGTATCACATAGATACATTCGTCATAGGCGACGACTGGGAAGGCAAATTCGACTTCCTCAAGGAAGAAGGTGTAGAGGTCGTATATCTTCCGAGGACCCCTGAAATCAGCAGCAGCCAGATCAAAAAGGACCTGTACGACGCCAATGCGGTGGAAGGGGAGTCCAAGACTTCGCATGACGAGATAAATACGGATCCTGGCAAGTAAAAAGGAGGGTATTATGACAAATGAATTAGCAGCTCAGGTGAGCAGAATGGACACATTCCTCGACAAAATGGTCGATCTGTGTACGACGGCAGGGGTCAAGATCCTCATAGCGATCCTGATCTACATCGCAGGTAAGTTCATCATAGGCAAGCTCATGAAGATGGTCGACAAGATGCATTCGGTGAGCAAGCTCGATGATACCGCAAAGACTTACATCAGAAACATCATTAAGGCAGTGCTGTATGTCGTACTCGTGGTTGCTATCATAAGCGAACTCGGCGTACCTATGGCATCCGTTATAACAGTGCTGGCATCAGCCGGCGTTGCTGTGGGCATGGCTCTTCAGGGCTCACTCAGCAATCTCGCAGGCGGCATAATGCTCCTCATCTTCAGGCCTTTCAATGTCGGTGACTATATCATCGCCGGCGGAGAGGAAGGAACGGTAAAGAGCATCTCGACATTCTATACGGTTCTGAATACTGTAGACAACAAGACTGTCTCGATCCCTAACGGATCACTGATGAATTCAAACATCTCCAACTGCAGTTCAGAGAGTCTCAGGAGAGTTGACCTGACCTTCAATGCTGCAGGCTCTGTTCCTGTCAAGAAGGTACAGGCCACAATAATGAACGTAATTGTCGGAACAGATAAGGCTATGGCAGATCCTGCTCCTGTAGTAGAGCCGCTCGAGCCTGTATCAGGCGGCCTCGCATATACAGTAAGAGTATGGTGCAAAACCGACGACTACTGGGATGTATACTTTGAACTGATGCGCGAGATCCCTGCAGCACTTGGCGCAGCAGAGATTCCGGGACCTGCTTCATCAATAGCGATCCGTAACTAGCGATTGCCGGGAACTGCCGATCAATGAAGAAAAACAAACTGAAAAAGGCAATATATAACGGGCTTCAGTGGACATGGGGACTGCCGCAGACACTCTCCGGCGCCCTGATGTATCTGAAGCACAGGAAGGACCCGCACTTCGACTACAACGGTGCGAAGGTCACCGCGTGGGACAGAAACAGCGGCATATCGCTCGGCAAGTTCATTTTCGTGCCTGAAAAGAAGGGCTGGAGCACCATACAGAATAAAGATGCGCAGGAGAAGGCAGCATCTGAGAGTTCTAAGCGCAAAGCGGGAGAGGACAGCGTCAGCAGATTCCTCCTTGAGCACGAGTACGGACACACGATCCAGTCGCTCATCCTCGGACCGGCCTATCTGCTCCTTGTCGGAATACCGTCGTTCGCATGGAACAGACTCCCGTATTTTGCCCGTAAGAGAAAGAAGACGGGAAAGTCGTACTATTCGGCGGTCTTCGAGCGTACTGCCAGCGATCTCGGAAGCAGGATATCCGGGAAGAAGCACTGACCGTATTATGCTCTGCGCTTTGGCTTGCCGTTGCTGTAATCTCTGAAGAACATGAAGCCCGTAACGAGTACGATGGCTGCGATGATCATAGTGATGTACTTAACATCGAGCGCCTTCACGAAGAAGTATGCGATCAGGACTCCGACTGAACCGCCGGCAATCTGGGTGATGACTGCGAGTGCATCGAATTTGCCCGCTCTTATGAACTGAGGACCGTTTCCGAAGGCCATCAGAAGTGCGGAAGCGCCCATTACGACCGGAAGGGTAGCTGTTACGCTCATGCCGAGTCCGCAGCAGAGAGCCATGCAAGGTGCGTAGAGACCTACGCCGATGTTCATGAGTATTCCGAGGAAGAACATGACGATTGCTGCTATGATGAGCCTGCCGCCTGTAAGGGCAGTGCCGTCACCTGTGAGTCCGAACGGACCTACAGCGAATACTCTCAGTGCCATCATGACTCCGAGGATGATCATGCCGACGCCCAGCATCAGGCGCATTCCCTGGATGTTGAGCTTGGTTATAAGCGATGAGCCGATAAGCGAACCTGCGACTGCGGCGACAATGAGTACGCCGAGAGTGAGGCCGTTAACACCTGCGAGCTTTGCGAAGAGGAATGCCTCAAGGCAGATAGGAATGGTGTCGCCTACGATCATAGTGCCTGCGATGTCGCCGTCTTTGACCGATTTGCCCAGCTTGAATGCCGAGGATGTTGTGGCGAATGATCCGATGCCGAATACATCGAGGAAATTAGCGACAGCTCCGACTACAGTATTGTAAGGAGCGTATTTTTTGCTTTCGTTCCACTTCTCGGCGCCGTCTTCATCAGCGCGCATCTGTGGAATCTTTCTGATCAGCAGGAACAGATTGAGAAGAGCACCTACTGCTGCAAGTACTTTAAGAATTGTTGCCATCAATTGACCTCCGTCTCATATATATTTACTCCGGCGGATGCACACCGCCGTTTTTTTACGCAGAGAGAATTATACCATATATTGCAAGCAGGATGAAGATATGCGGTTATCTCTTGCTTCTCAGGATATGGTATAATTCTGATGTAAGCTGTTCAATGCAGGGCCGGCAGGAGGCCGGGACCCTGGCAGAAGGGCGGAGGGAACTGATATGTCAAATAAAAATCCCCGCGAAACAAGTGGGGCAAAAGATGACCGCGGAAAGAAACTGAAAAAGAAAGCGATAAGAGGCGTCACTACAGCGGCTGTTCTGGCGTCTATGCTCGCGGGCAGTGCGTTCTCGGGGCCTGCAGATATAATAGATGATCAGGACGTAGTGAACTACAAGCCGGCTCCTATAGTCATGGATGTTGATGAGTATGTCAACGCTCCTGTAGAGGACGATGATGACGGCGACGCAGATGAGCAGAAGGGCTCCAAGCTAAGCCCGGCTGCCAGGTTCAGGCAGGCTGTCCTTCAGCTGCCTCAGTCTGTGAGAGTTCTCATAATCACTCCTCTGTGGGCGATAGGCACGGTGATACTGACCGGGATATCCGCTCTGTGGAACACGCTCTTCGCATCACCGCTCGGAGCATTCATCGCTGCTTTTGCATTCGGATTCGCGATCCTTACGGGACTCTTTACGGTGACAGCTCACATGCTGTTTCCGGATATCCCGCTGAGAAAACTCCTGAGCAAGAGAAATGTGATCATTATCGGGTGTCTTGCATTTCTGCTTGCCGGCATCGATGCGATTGCACCGATGTACTGGAACCAGTATCCGCTTGCTTCAGCGCTTGTCAAGCTGGCGCTTGGAGGCACTGTGATCGGAGTGCTGTCCGTGCGCACTCACAGGGCGCTGGAAAAGATCAAAGGGGGCCTTTTAGGGGCATAGGCCTGACGGAAATACAAGGTATAACCGCTGCCTGTTAATTAAAGAGGCCAACCTGAGAATAGTAAGGAGGGGAAATGAAATACGAAATCAAGAATCAGCCGTTTACTGTCCTGACACTTCACATGAATCAGGGCGAATCCATCAAGTGCCAGAGCGGTGCAATGGCCTGGATGACGCCGGGTATCCGCATGGAGACCAAGACGGGCGGACTCGGAGGCATGTTCAAAAAGGCGATCGTTGGGGAGTCGCTGGCGCTCAATCACTATCATGCAGACAGCGCAGGCGAGCTGACACTTGCCAAGCAGTGCCCGGGAGACATCATCTGTTTCAACATAAACGAGATGCCTATCATCGCTCAGAAGACTTCATTCCTCGCTGCCACCGAAGGCGTCAACATGGACATATATCTGCAGCGCAAAGCTGCTGCCGGATTCTTCGGCGGAGAGGGATTCCTGATGCAGCAGTATTCGGGAAGCGGATACGCATGGCTTGAGATCGACGGCGCAGTTCAGGAAAGAGTGCTCGGCGCAGGCGAGCAGCTCGTAGTGGACAGCGGATACGTAGCAGCAATGGAAGCTACATGCTCGATGGATATACAGACGGTCAAGGGATTTGCCAATGTGGTTCTCGGAGGAGAAGGTTTCTTCAATACCGTTGTTACCGGTCCTGGCAAAGTGTGGCTGCAGACCATGCCGGTCAACGCGCTCGCAATGAGCCTCTACGCATACATGCCGCATCCGAGCAACTGATCACACAGCGCCGGAAGCCCGTAATGCGCAGTTTTGCCCTGTGATTCCGCCGGGGATTCCGGAATGCGGAATAAACTACCTGTAGAATTCAAAAAAACAATACTATACAAGCGGTAAATAATTATAGGCTATTTGTGTTAATAAAATAAACGGTATTAAAATTTGTTGGGGTTATTTGTTGGGCCCCAACAAATTTTTTATATGGACCAATTAATTGCACTATTGGAGGTATTAGAATGGAAAAGAAAAATGATAAGCTGATGATCATCATCGCTGGTCTCATTATCGGCGTGATCGCAGCAGGTCTTGCCTTCCTCGGCAACCCGAAGAACATGGGATTCTGTATCGCATGCTTCCTGCGTGACACTGCAGGCGGCCTCGGACTTCACAGAGCTGCTCCGGTACAGTACATCAGACCTGAGATCATCGGAATCGTAATCGGTGCGTTCTGCGCTGCATTTGCAAAGAAGGAGTTCAGCTCCAAGGGCGGAAGCGCTCCTATGACAAGATTCGTACTCGGATTCTTCGCTATGGTAGGATGCCTTATGTTCCTTGGCTGCCCGTTCAGAATGATCCTGAGACTGGCAGGCGGAGACTGGAATGCTATCTTCGGACTCGTAGGATTCGTTATCGGAATCTTCTGCGGGATCTTCTTCCTGAAGAACGGTTACTCACTCAAGAGAACTTACAGCCTGACCAAGGCTGAGGGATACATCCTTCCAATTATGGAAGTTGTTATCTTCGCTCTGCTTCTCGTTAAGCCTGCATTCATCTTCTTCTCTGAGGAAGGAGCAGGCCCTGGAGCTATGCACGCAGCTATCGGCATTTCCCTGGCAGCAGGCCTCGTTGTAGGTGTTCTCGCTCAGAGAACAAGACTGTGCATGGTAGGCGGAATGAGAGACCTCGTACTCTTCAAAGAGTCAAGACTTCTCCTCGGATTCCTCGCTATCCTCGTAGCAGCATTCGTTACCAACCTGGTACTCGGCGGATTCCACGCTGGTTTCACAGAACAGCCTGTAGCTCACACTGACGGACTCTGGAACTGCCTCGGAATGCTCCTCGTAGGTTTTGCCTGCGTACTGCTCGGCGGATGCCCGCTCAGACAGCTGGTTATGTCCGGTGAAGGAAATGCAGACAGTGCTGTTACAGTACTCGGCCTCATGGTTGGCGCTGCATTCTGCCACAACTTCGGACTCGCATCAAGCGGTGAGGGCCCTACACCTGCAGGAAAGATCGCAGTTATCGTTGGTATCGTAGTAGTTGCTCTCATCGGTGTTGTCAACACTTACGTTAAGGAAGAGAAGACAGCAGCTGAAGCAGCTTAATCAGATTCTGCACGCGGCCGCGTCTTTGCGGCAAAGCATATAGGAGGTGCATTATGGTAGATGCAAGAGGGCTTTCGTGCCCGATGCCTGTAATGATGACTCAGAAGGCAATGAAGAGCAAAGAGGATTATTATGAAGTCCTCGTAGACAGCAAGACACCTTGTGAAAACGTCACTCGCTTTGCCCAGAGCCAGGGTTACAATGTAGAAGTTGAGGAAAAGGGCGGAGAGTATCTGCTCAAGATCTCAAGATAAATTCAGTATGAGGCCTCCGGAACATGAGATAGTGCCGGGGCCTCTTTTCTTCACACGCAGATCCGCTCGGAAAAGTGGTGTTTTTTACTCATTCGTGCAGGATTACTGTGTAGAACGGCTTTCAGTATGATATAATATCGCCCATGAATACATACATTGCGACATTTTTTATGCATTTCGGATCAATAAGGTATGAGAGACTCTGCAAGAGCAAGGGCTATCAGGCGAGAACCATGCCTGTGCCGAGAAGTCTCAGCTCGAGCTGCGGAACGTGTGTAAAGTACACGGCACCGGAGCCGCTTTACGACCCTGCGCATGATGAGATGGAGCAGATGGTTATCTGTAATGAAGACGGATCCTACACTCAGATATATCAGGCTGAAGGCCTGTAGGGAGTATAAATAGAAAGGCTGTGAAAACGCTGATGATTCAGCGCTTCCACAGCCTGTTTTTTATGTCGGCTATATGCTTACTGTCTCGAGGCCTTCGCAGGTGTCGAGTGCGGACTTAGGTCCTATGACGCAGGTGCGGCCGTTCTCTGCGAGAGCTCTGATGGCATCGCACCACCTGACGAGGTCTGCCGGAGTTGTTTCAAGTATCTCGCGGCGTATCCTGATACGGTCTTCGTCTGTGAATCCCGAGAACCAGAAGTCGTCGGCTGAGCGGCCCCTTGCGGCTGCAGAGACGAGCGGCTCTGTCTGTGCGATGGTGGAAATGATGAAGCCGTCGATATCGCTCTGCTCAGCATCTGCGAATGCTGCCAGGAAGTCTGCCATCGTCCTGTAGATGCCGAGCGACCTTGCAGGGCTCGGATCTCTGTATGAGTAGCAGAGATAGCTTCCTGTCCTGTTGGCGCTGACGGAAGTTCCGTATGCGCCGCCCTTGACTCTGATCTCGTTCCAGAGATATGCAAGTGACAGGATGTTGGCTGCGACTGACAGGCTGCCGTCAGGCTTTGTACCGGTCTGCGAGAGGTCGTATGCCTGGACTGCATGGGATACCGATGCAGGTATCTGAAGCCCGAGGCGTGCCGGCAGCTGTGATGTGTAGCTGCCGGATGCAGGTCTCGGCTGTCCCTCCGAAAGCATCTCTGTCAGGCGTGTCATGTTGACAGGCTCGGAAGCCGTGACGCTTATGTATGCACCGCTCCTTACAACTGTTTTTGCTATGACCTCGCGGGCAAATTCATTGAAGCCGTTAATTCTCTTGTCGAATTCGCGGTTGAGGCCGTGCATGTAGTGTATGAAGGTCGAGCCGTTGAGTGCCTCTGCTGCGGCATCGCGGGCTGAGTATCCTGACCTTGCGGCATAGACCGCGAGCCTGTGGCCTGAAGATACGGCGTAGCGCTTTCCTTCATCATCTATCTGGGCGACAAGCTCTTTCATGAGGGCTTTGTCGTCGAATTTTGTACGGGTGAGGATCTCGATTATGAGGTCCTCGGCGTGGCTGAGGTTTTCCTTCAGCACGGATGCTCTTGCTCTGAGGCAAGGTGTGCATGAAGAGGTATCTCCGTCTTTCGCCATGACATCTATGCCGAACGATATGGAGCCGATATACATTTTGATCTCGCTCTGAAGCTCGGTGATGCTGTAATTCTCTGTCGGCAGGTCTTTGTAGAATTCTGTGATCAGTGCTGCCGGCGCCAGGTCTTCGTACGGAAGATCGGTGAGAGGGAAGTAAGCGTTTATATACACTATGCCCCTGGTTGGCAGCGGGTGATAGAGCAAAGTGACTCCGTTCACTTCGCTGACCTCTGTGCCTATGAGATCAGGGGTCTTTTTGATGTCTTCTATCTCGAGCTGAGGTATCGTCGCGAGTGCCTCAGGGCTGTCAGGAGTGCCCTGCCATGTAGCGAGGGACTCATTCAGGTCATATAGAGCCTGCTTCTCATCACTGCTCATCGCCGATACTGTATCCGCAACGCGCTTTGCCTCTGCAGCCTCGCTTTCTGCTCCGAGTGTTGTTGACGGAAGCAGGACGAGCCTTGTCAGCGAATCTGTATCGAGAAGATACTCTTCTGCAAGAGCGCTGAGGTTCTCAGGTGTGAGAGCCTTTCGGAGGATCGAGATCGCCTCGTTGCTCTTAAGATAC
This sequence comes from Anaerovoracaceae bacterium, assembly GCA_040308005.1. Classification (GTDB taxonomy): domain Bacteria; phylum Bacillota; class Clostridia; order Peptostreptococcales; family Anaerovoracaceae; genus Crickella. The sequence continues at coordinate 20,789 of JAWRIG010000069.1, forward strand.
AGGGCAGGGTCGCCGCCGTAGAGCCATGAGCCGAATACTGCATTGGCTCTGTATAGTCCCTGCGGCTCTGGGAACTGCCTGAACCTGAAGTCCGTCTGATTGACAATGGCGGTAAGGTCTCTTTCAGGGATGCCTTCATCGAGCACCTGCCTGACTGTATCTCTTGTTATAGCGAGGAGCCTGTCTGCAGCGGCGTTGACTCTGTCTGCCTGGTCTGCATCTGGGTCATCGCCCTCAAGTGCTGAAGGGTCGACTCCTCTGAAGAGTATTGCCAGATAAGGCTGAGCGATGCCGTCTGAGATGTAGAGCTCCATGTCTTCGGCGAGGCCTGAGGACAGGACCGCTCTTTTGAGCGGCGACTCGTTCGAGTCGGCAAGCTGCTCATTGAGCACACTGAGAGCGAGCAGCTTGTCCCTGTCCTCCCAGGTGCCGGCAATCTTTCCGAACACGACCATAGCCTTGGCGTCATCTTCGCCTGCCTCGTAGTAACATGTATCCGCAGCGCGGGCCGGAGTCTGCAGCTCTATCTGAGGCAGATTCTCAAGCCTGTCATATCCTTCGAGATAGGATTCGATTATCGACAAAGTCTTCTCCAGCGGAATATCCCCGTCCAGATAGAAATACGCGTTGGACGGATGATAGAACCTCTTGTATCTTGCGATGAATTCTTCGTATGTAAGATCAGGGATCGCATCCGGGTCCCCGCCTGAATTGTATCCATAGCACGTATCAGGGAAGAGGAGCTTGCCGAGCGTCCTCTCAGCGACTTCGTCCACATTGGACATAGCGCCCTTCATTTCGTTGAACACAACACCCTTGAACACCGGCTGCTCGCCATCGGTATCGATGTGCCAGCCCTCCTGATAGAAGATGTTAGGGTTGGTCAGGATGCTCGGGCGGAAAACAGCATCGAGATATACCTCCATCAGATTGAGGTAATCCTGCTCCATGCGGCTCGAAACCGGATAGAGCGTCTTGTCCGAGTAGGTCATCGCGTTGAGGAAAGTGTTCATGGATGTCTTGAGGAGCTCAACAAAAGGCTCCTTCACAGGATACTTGTCCGATCCGCACAGCACAGAGTGCTCCAGAATGTGGAACACACCCGTATTGTCCTCAGGCAAAGTCCTGAAGCCGACCGAGAAGAGCTTGTTTTCCTCAGAGCTCTTCGCCCACACAAGACCGGCGCCCGTTCTGTCGTGCGTCATCTCAATGAGCTCGCCCTCGATTTCCTCAATGTATCTGATTCCCGTGACCGTAAAGCCGCAGATTCTGTCATTTACTTTAAGTTCCATAAGTTATACCTCTTTAATCCTAATCAACAGAGTTATTATAGCACCAAGACGGCGAATAATATGGTCACATTGTGATATAATAGTTTCTACAGATTGTACGGCTTCGCCGTAATGTAGAAACTATTGAGATCCGGAGGCGAGCTCCTTCGCTGGAATAGTCTCTACAAATTACATGGCGTTGCCGTAAGGTAGAGATGATTCATCTTCGGAGGTCATTATGACGGATAACGGACTTATATATTTTGCAAGAAACGGCGCGGAGGCTGCTTCGAGTGAGAAGATCTGCCTGAGACCTGACAAAGCCAACAGGCACGGTTTCATATGCGGCGCCACCGGAACGGGAAAGTCGGTGACTCTCAAGGTGCTCGCCGAGAGCTTTTCGCAGATCGGCGTGCCTGTATTCATGTCGGATGTCAAGGGGGACATGGCCGGCATAGCCGTGGCCGGGGACGATAGCGAAGGCATGCAGAAGCGTCTCGACCGCTTTGACATAAGGGATACGTTCACCTTCGAGGGATATCCTGTGTCTATCTTCGACATCTACTGCGAGAAGGGTACGCCTCTTCGCACGACGGTGTCCGAAATGGGACCGCAGCTGTTCTCACAGGTGCTTGACCTGAACGATACGCAGACCGAGCTCATGCAGGTCATATTCAAGATCGCTGATGATCTGGGCCTCATTCTCACGGACACCAAGGACATGAAGGCGATGCTCCAGTATGCGGCCGACCACAATGCAGACTTCAAGATGGATTACGGCAACATTCCGCAGCAGTCGGCATCGGCCATAATCAGGGCCATCGTTGCTCTTGAGTCAGAGGGCGCTGACAGATTCTTCGGCGAGCCTGCGATAGATATCCGCGACTTCTTCCTGAACGCACCTGACGGGCGCGGCATCATCAACATCCTCGATGCCGAGACACTGATCAACAAGCCGAGACTGTATTCGGCATTCATGCTTTACCTGCTGTCCGAGCTGTTTGAGGTGCTTCCTGAGGTCGGCGATCCGGAGAAACCTAAAATGGTATTCTTCTTCGACGAAGCTCATCTGCTGTTCAAGAACGCGAGCAAGAGCCTCCTTGAGAAGATCGAGCAGGTCGTCAAGCTCATAAGATCCAAGGGCGTTTCGATCTTCTTCGTCACTCAGAGCCCCGGGGATATTCCTAACGCAGTAATGGCCCAGCTCGGAAACAAGATAGAGCACGGCCTGCACGCATATACTCCTGCGGAGCAGAAAGTAGTCAAGGCCGCTGCTGAGGCTTTCAGAGTCAATCCTGCATTCGATACAGAGGAGCTGCTGCAGAACCTCGCAACCGGAGAGGCTGTAGTCTCAGTCCTTGACGAGAAGGGCGCTCCTTCGATGGCGCAGCACGCATTCGTTTTGCCGCCTGAGAGCCGCATGGGTTCGCTCGAGGATGCAGAGAGGGCAGAGCTCGTACAGAATTCCATACTGAACAGCAAGTATGAGACGATGATCGATCAGGTATCGGCTTATGAAGTTATAACGGGCAAAGCGCCTGCAGCACCTGCCGCATCAGCAGGCGGCGGCTTTACATACAGCGCGGACTTCAACACTCCGGTGCAGGCTCAGGCATCAGGCGAGACAGCTGCAGCAGAGCAGCCGGCTCAGAGCGACGCAGAGCTTAACGCCGCAGCAGACGGCGAGATCACAATCGATATCGAGACGGAAGTCGCAAGACAGCACGAAGAGCTGAGTTCGAAATTTCCGCAGGAAGAAGAACCTGAGCAGAGCAGGAAGAAATCTTCCTCCAAGGCAGCTGCCAAGGCTGAGTCTGCTGAAGAAGAGGGCGGCTCCGCGCTCGGAAACATGGCAGACAGCTTCCTCGGTAAGAGCGGAACACGCCAGGTGATGAGATCCACAGGCGGCTCGATAGGCCGTGAGATAGGAAAGACCATCGGAGAGGCCGTTCTCGGAAAGAAGGGAAGGACGATCGGAGGCAACATCGGCTCTGCGATCGGAAGGAATCTCTTCGGAACTCTTTCAAAGAGAAAATGATCCGCATCCCGAATCAGCAAAGCAATAATTGATTGTGAGAGGAGGACTTAAAGACATGCCGCTTACCAAGCAGGATATTACGGATCTTCTTGATTTGAAGAAAATTAAGTATGAGATCGTTGAGCACAAGCCTGTATACACAATAGACGAAATGCTTGAGTGCGATATGCCTCATCCTGAACAGATAGCCAAGAACCTGTTTATCAGGGACGACAAGAAGAGAAAGTACTATCTGATAACCTGCCTTGAGGATAAGAAGATCAACCTCAAGGAGTTCAGAAAGGAACACGATACCAGGCCGCTGACATTCGCATCCGAAGAAGACCTGATGGCCAAGATGGGACTCTACCGCGGCGCAGTCACACCTTTCGGGATACTCAACAATGAGGAAAGGGATGTCATCGTATTCCTCGACAAGGACTACGAGAACAAGATAATGGGCATCCACCCGTGCGACAACACAGCGACCGTATTCGTAAATACAAGAGATGTGGTAAAGCTTCTGAAGGAGCACGGAAACGAGATCCACTTTATAAAGATGTAATGATCATGATGCACTCCGGGATCATCCGGGGTGCATTTTTGTTGAACAACTGTAAACTTATGTATCTGCAGAAAAACATAATTCCTATTGACGAACTAGGAATTAAAGAGTATATTCCTATCTAACAGGTAGGAAATAACATCTGCCTGTAACCTGCATGAAAAGGACAGAAAGGAGCAAGCGATGTCAAAAGCATTCACCACGATGACAAAGTGCTGTTGTTGTATGGGCATGTGTCCGGGTGTCTGTTTGTATGACAGATGCGGTGCTTCGAGTACGTCATACATACATGCGCAGCGGTCATGAAATACTGACACGGCGCAGAAAACAGACACGATACTTTTTATACAATCTCCCTTTACTACTTTAGAGGCACCGCAATGCGGTGCCTGTTTTTTTCCCGGAAGCGGATGAGCTTTCCCGGAACCGGAATCACAGCACAAATACACCATTGGGATAAGAGAAACGGAGGAATGAAACAATGGCAGACATCAAGAAGAGCATGACAGAACTTATCGGCAACACACCTCTGCTCGAGCTGAACAGATACAGCGAAGAAGCAGGCATCAGCGGCGCAACCATCCTCGCCAAGCTCGAATACCTCAATCCGGCAGGATCGGTCAAGGACAGAATCGCACTCAGGATGATCGAGGATGCAGAGGAAAAGGGCATCATCAGACCTGGAGCTACCATCATTGAGCCGACAAGCGGCAACACAGGCATCGGACTTGCAGCAGTCGCGACCGCAAGAGGCTACAGAGCAATACTGACTCTTCCGGATACAATGAGCGTTGAGCGCAGGACCATGCTGAAGGCATACGGCGCAGAGCTAGTCCTCACAGAAGGAGCCAAGGGAATGAAGGGCGCCATCGCCAAGGCAGATGAACTTAAAAATGAGATCGAAGGAGCAGTCATCCTCGGTCAGTTTGTCAACCCGGCCAACCCGCAGGCTCACTATCTGACTACAGGACCGGAGATATGGGATCAGACTGACGGCAAAGTGGACATCTTCGTTGCAGGCGTCGGCACAGGCGGAACTCTCACGGGCGTAGGCAAGTTCCTCAAGGAGCAGAATCCTGATGTCAAAGTCGTAGCAGTAGAGCCTGCAACAAGCCCTGTCCTCTCAAAGGGTGAAGCAGGATCTCACAAGATCCAGGGCATAGGCGCGGGCTTTGTTCCTGACACACTTGATACATCGGTATATGACGAGATCATCACTATAGATAATGACGACGCTTTTGCAGAGGGAAAGAAGTTTGCAGGAGCAGAGGGCATTCTCGTAGGAATCTCCTCGGGCGCTGCACTCAAGGCTGCGTCAATACTTGCGGCAAGACCTGAGAATGCAGGGAAGACCATAGTGGCGCTTCTGCCTGACTCAGGAGACAGATACCTCTCGACGCCGCTGTTCGCAGACTGATAACTGCACGTTTTGTATACATTTATACAAAATACGCTTAACTTATAGACAATTGGCCTCTCGTTTTGCTAATATTATTAGAACCGGGAGGCTTTTGTATTGGAAAAATAAACAGGGCCTCAAACAGGTAAAGGTATTAACAGATTTTTTATAAGGAGAAATGCTATGAGTTCATTTGTTGGTTTTATGAATAACATTCTCTACCAGCCGTATGTAGTTCCTCTTTTCCTGATTGCTGTCGGCATCTACTTCACGATCAGGACCAAGGGCGTACAGGTACGCATGATTGGAGAGATGTTCAGGGTCGTTACTGAAAAGCCTTCTGATGATAAGTCCATATCATCATTCGGAGCTCTGATGGTATCCACTGCTTCCAGAGTAGGTACGGGAAACATCATCGGTGTATGTACCGCTATCATCCTCGGAGGTCCGGGAGCTATCTTCTGGATGTGGATCACAGCCATCATCGGCGGCGCGAATGCGTTTATCGAGTCAACACTGGCTCAGATATATAAGAAGAAAGCTGATGACGGCACATTCTACGGCGGACCGTCATACTATATGCAGAACGCTCTCGGAGCAAGATGGCTCGGAATCATCTTCTCCGTACTGATCATCTTCACATACGCAGTAGGATACAACATGCTCGCTGCATTCAACCTGCAGTCGACATTCGCTACATTCAGCTTCTATCATGAGAAGACCACTCCGATGATCATCGGAATCATCCTCGCAGTGCTCTTCGCTGTTATCATCCTCGGCGGTGCCAAGAAGCTGACCAACGTTACCGGAGTTCTTGTTCCTGTAATGGGCGTTGCATACGTACTGATCTCGATCGTAGTACTTGTGATGAACGCAAAGAATCTCGGAACAATGTTCGGAATGATCTTCGGAAGTGCATTCGACTTCCAGGCTATCTTCGGCGGATTCACAGGATCGTGCATCATGTGGGGTCTCAAGAGAGGTCTCTACTCCAATGAAGCTGGTATGGGTTCTGCTCCTAACGCAGCTGCAAAGGCTGACGTAGCACACCCGGTAAAGCAGGGTCTCGTACAGACACTGTCCGTATTCATCGACACACTGCTGATCTGCTCAGCTACAGCATTCATGTGCCTGTCCACTACAGCCGTTGCTCCTGCAAGCTTCGTACTTGAAGACGGCGGAGCTGACGCAGCAGGATATGTACAGAGCTGCCTGCACACATCACTCGGCGGATTCGGACCTATCTTCATCGCTGTATCGATGTCGCTGTTCGCATTCACCACACTGATCGGAAACTACTCATACTGCGAAGGCTGCTTTGCATTCATCCTCAAGAGAGACATGAGCAAGACAGAGCTGCTGATCTTCAGAATCATCGCTATCGCACTCGTATTCCTCGGAGCTATCTCCTCCGCAGGACTCGTATGGGATACAGCTGACATGTTCCAGGGCCTGATGGTAGTATGCAACATTCCTACTATCGCAATCCTCGGCGGCACAGCTACCAAGGCACTCAACGACTACGTAGCACAGAAGAAGGCAGGCAAAGCACCGCACTTCCACGCAGCAGACATCGGCCTGGCAGATGATAAAGCAGATTGCTGGAAGTAATTCAGCTGCGCACGAGCCGTTATACGGATTCATAAAAGCACACAGGAGGCGTTCGAAAGAGCGCCTCTTTTTCTGCAAAAAATATGGGGCAAAGGCCAGAGAATCCTATCTGATTCACTCCCGCAGGCGCCGGAAGCCTTGAAACTTCGTTAAGCGGGAGTGAGCCGGCAAGGCTTTTGCATAAGAAAGTTCACTCCCGCAGGCGCTGAAAGCCTTGAAACTTCGTTAACCGGGAGTGAACCGGCGGCGTTAACGCGCCTGAGCCCAAGTCTCTTTTAGAACTGTGAATGATTATGCTAAAATAACTATGTATGACCAAAATCATTTATATTGACGGCCTCCCTGTTGAGGTCACGAAAAAAAGAATAAAAAGAATGACGATGCGCATCAAGGAGCCTGACGGCAGGGTCGTCATCAGTGCGCCGTACCTCACGGCGGACCGCGAGATCATAGCATTCGTGCGGGCAAAACGCTCGTGGATCGAAGACGCGGCGGCGAGGGTCAGGCGCAGGGCTGCTGAACATCCGGAGCCTGCTGATGCTGCGGAGAAGGAGGCCAGGCGGGCCGACCTCAAGCGCCGCATAGCTGCGAGACTGCCTGAAATTGAGAGGCGCACCGGTCTCAGATGCAGCGGCTGGACTGTAAGAGATATGCACACCCGGTGGGGGAGCTGCAATACGAGGACGCATCATGTCAACTTCAGTCTGATGCTGGCAACGAGAAGTGATACGGAGCTCGATTATGTCATTTTGCATGAGCTGGTCCACACGGTAGTCCCGGGACACGGAAGGAACTTCTACGCGCTGATGGACAGGTTCATGCCGGGATGGAAAGACATACGCAGGGGCATGAGAGCTTAGAGGGTAAACGGACAGTAAAGGAATAAGAGCATATGGAAGTACCGCAGCTGATAACCGACCTTGCGATAATGCTGTCAACGGCGGCGCTGGTCACTATAGTATTCAAGAAACTCAGGATACCTACGATCCTGGGCTATATTCTCGCGGGCTTTCTTATAGGCCCTCACTTTCCTATGTTCATGGACATCGCCAGCACGGAGTCTATAGAGACCTGGAGCGAGATCGGTGTCGTCATCATACTGTTTCACATAGGGCTTGAGTTCGACTTTCACAAGATAGCGGATATAGGGAGTACCGCGATAGTATCGGCGCTGGTCAAAATGTCAGGAGTGCTGTTCGTCGGGTACGGCTTCGGAATGCTGCTCGGGATGAGCGTAATGAATTCGGTATTCCTCGGAGTGATGCTTTCGATCAGCTCGACAGTCGTCATCCAGAAGTGCCTTGAAGAGATGGGGCTCTCTGAAAAGAAGTTCGCGGGGCTCGTCATGGGCTCGCTTGTAATGGAGGATGTCATCTCGGTATTCATGATGGTCATCCTCACAACTATGGCTGTCAGCCGCGGAGGGAGCGGGGCAGGGATAGCGATGCATCTCTTCCTGATGCTCACGTATCTCATCATCTGGCTCGTGCTCGGAATATTCTTCGTGCCGACCTTTCTCGACAAAGTCATGGGGCTCATGAGCGATGAGATGCTGACGCTTCTCAGCCTCGGATTCTGTTTCCTCATGGCGCTCCTTGCGCAGAAGCTCGGATTCTCCATGGAGCTCGGTGCATTCCTTGCAGGCTCGTTCTTTGCGGGCACAAGATATGTGCACAGAGTCGAGCATGTCACGGCGGGCATCAAGGACATGTTCGGAGCGATATTCTTCCTGTCCGTCGGAATGATGGTGGACCCTCAGATAATCGCGGAAAGATGGACCTCGATCGTGCCTATAGCTATTATCGCGGTAGCTGCAAAGCTGCTCTTCGCAACGGTTGGAATGATTCTCTCAGGCCAGGATATAGACACGGCTGTCAGAGGCGGAGCGGCACTGGCGCCTATCGGTGAATTTTCATTCATTATCGCGAGCCTCGGAATATCCCTCGGTGTCATGGAGGAATACCTCTACCCGGTAATCGTGGCTTCATCGATACTTACAATAATATTCACGCCTGTGATGATAAGGCAGTCGGATGCGATAGTAGCTGCCATCACACGAATTATACCTGCCAGGGTAAGGAGCAGGATAGAAGCCTACACTTCAGATGATCAGGATACGAATGAACATACTTCAGAGTGGAAGGTCGTCCTCACTGACTGGTTCATCAAGGTAGCCGTATACGGCAGCATCATGCTGGTCACGGCCCTTGCGGGATGCAGGCTGCTTCAGCCTCTTCTGGTGCCGGCCTTTGAAGACATGCCTTCACGCGTAGTCGTTACGGTGATCATATATGCGGTCATGATAATCTTCGCAAGGCCTTACCTCGGCAACAGGAGCGTAGCGTTCACGCAGCTCTGGACCGACAGGCTGTCCAACCGGCCGCCGCTCGTTGCGATGGTCGCGATCAAGATAGTGCTCATGGTCGTAATAGCCGTTATCCCGCTGGTAGAGCTTTTCCATATGAGAGGAATACTTCTCCTCCTCATTCCGGCGGCACTCTTCCTCATAGCCAGGTCGGACTTTGTCGCCACATACTATCTGCAGCTTGAGACGAGATTCCTCGCCAACCTCAATCAGAAGACCATCGAGGAGAGAGGCGGGAGCCGCAAGGAGGAGCACTGGCTCGATGAGGACTACAGCATATTCAGCTGGATCGTTCCTAAGGGCGCGCCGTACGAGGGCAAAACGATCATGGACCTCGCATGGGGCAAGAACGAATCGGTATATGTCGTCAAGATAAGGCGAGGCGACAAGAGGATGACGATGCCGTCTGCGAGAACCTCTCTGCAGGCCGGCGACAAGGTATATGTCATCGGAGACAGGCAGTCGCTTGAGACATTCAGCAAGACTCTCGGAACAGATGAAAAGATACAGATAAGGACTCTCAGGGAGTTCCTTGACGGGGCTTACCCGGATGAAGAGCATGCTCTCGCCTGCGCAGCCATCAGGGTAAGAGGAAATGAGCCTTATGTAGGCAGGCCGATCAGGAAGAGCGGCATCAACGCAAGAGCGCACTGCATGATACTCGGGCTCGAAAGAGACGGTTATGCGACGATGATGCCGGATGCCAATCTCCTCATAGAAAAGAATGACATACTCTGGGTCATCGGATCCAATTCCGATCTCAGCAGGATCGCGTCGCACTCGGTGGGCAAAGCGGGAACGCACGCACACTACACCGAGGAAAGAGCGGTCAATGCGGCGGAGATACGCGACCGCATGTAAATATAAAACAGAAAAAGGGTGAATCATAGATGAATTGGGAATTCATACAACATTACATACTGCCTCCGCTTGTCGGAGCTGTCATCGGGTACTTTACCAACCTGATAGCAGTCAAGATGCTCTTCTTCCCTCATGAGGAGAAGAGGATCTTCGGAATGCGCGTGCCTTTCACACCGGGAGCCATCCCTAAGGGAAAGGCCAGGCTCGCCCGCGCTGCGGGTAAGATAGTTCAGAATGACCTCTTCACGAGAGAGGACATATCGGGAAAGCTCCTTACAGAGGAGGTCGAAAAGCCGCTAATAGACAGAGTGATGCGCATCCTCAACGAGAACATCCGGGATACGGGAGCCATTCTGACAGGAAGCCCGGAGAAGTACGACAAGCTTGAAGAGAGCTTTGTCAAACTGCTTGAAACCAAGATAACTGAAGCGATCCACAGGATGGACATCCCGGGGACGGTCACAGAGGAAGCCGGGCGGATGATAAGAGAGCAGGCGCAGTCGTCAAGAGTGCTGAGGCTGCTCGTATCTGATTCGCTTGTTGACAGGCTCCTTAAGAGCGTCGCCGAGAAGATGGAAGAGTTCATAGATACGCGCGGCCCTGCGATGGTGAACGAGATAACTGAAAGCAGGATACATGATCTCGGGAACAGGACACCGCTTCATGTGCTCGAGCTTGCAGGATATGACGAGGAATACGTCCGCGCCAAGATAACAGCAGCCTACAGGGAGTCTGTTGTCAACGCGGTCAACTCCGCGCTCAGGAGGATCAACGTGGCGCAGATCGTCGAGGACAAGATCAACTCGATGTCCGCTGCCGAGCTTGAGAAGGGCGTCCTTCAGGTCATGAAGACCGAGCTCAGCATGATCGTTAATCTCGGAGCTCTAATAGGGCTTGTAATAGGCTGCATCAACATATTCATATAGCATGGAGACAGGAATATGGATAATGACAATTATGTAGTATTTGAAAATGTCCGCAAGGTCTATCATGTCGGGGAGATCGACATCGAAGCACTTGCGGATGCTTCATTCTGCGTAGGAAAAGGCGAGCTCGCTGTCGTAGTGGGAGAGTCCGGCGCGGGCAAAACGACTTTGCTCAACATCCTCGGAGGCATGGACACTCTGACGAGCGGCAGGGTCGTGCTCGACGGAAGGGAGATAAGCGGGATGAGCCTGAAAGAGCTCACGCGCTACCGCAGATATGATATAGGCTTCGTGTTCCAGTTCTACAATCTGGTGCAGAATCTTACTGCGCTCGAGAACGTCTCGCTGGCTACACAGATATGCAAAGACCCTCTCGACCCGGCCGATACACTCCGTGCAGTAGGGCTCGGTGACAGGATGAACAATTTCCCGGGCCAGCTCTCGGGCGGAGAGCAGCAGAGAGTCGCCATAGCAAGGGCTCTTGCCAAGAACCCTAAACTGCTCCTTTGCGATGAGCCGACAGGCGCGCTCGACTACAATACCGGCAAGCAGATACTCAAGCTGCTGCAGGACCAGGCCAGGAACTCGGGAACAACAGTAATAATAATCACGCACAACAAGGCTATAACGCCGATGGCTGACAGAGTGATCAGCGTCAGGAGCGGCAGGGTGGTCGATGTTACAGTCAACCCTGCTCCTGTACCGGTAGAGAGTATTGAATGGTAGCAGACGCTGAGAATCATGCAGAGGTCGCTTAAGGGTAATAATGCTTAGGAAATCCACGTTAAGAGAAATAAGGACCTCGCTTGCGAGATACCTTGCGATCTTCGCGATCGTGGCGCTTGGCGTGGGCTTTTTCTCAGGGCTCAGGGACTGCAAGGCTTCGATGGTAAGCACTGCGACCAAGTACGTGAATGAGCATAACATGTACGACTACCAGCTGATCTCGACATACGGTATCGACGAGGGCAGCATAGAGACAGCCCGCGCCGCAGAAGGAGTGACCGGAGCCGAGGGCTCAGTGCAGGTGGATGTCCTGGCGGAGTCAGGGGGAGCGGATGAAGCGGCTCTCAAGGCGATATCACTGCCGGAAAATATAAACACGCTCAGGGTGGTATCCGGACGTCTTCCTGAGGCGCCGGACGAATGCGTGGTGGATGATTACCACATAGACAATGAGGGCTACAGCACCGGCGGCGTAATAAAACTCACCGACTCGAATGACAAGGATACTCTCAAGCAGTTTAAGCACAGAGAGTTCAAAATAGTGGGTACGGTAAACACCCCGATATATCTTGATTATCAGAGAGGCTCTACGGATATAGGCAACGGAAGCCTCGAGACTTTTTTCTTTATAGACAGAGACTCCTTCGACACGGATTATTACACTCAGCTCTATCTTACTCTTGCAGGAGATGAGCAGCCTTTCACGCAGGAGAAGGAGGATGCCCTCGAAGCTGCGGAAGACAGCATGAAGGAGCTCGCCGAGAAGATCACTTCGGACAGGCGGGAGACCGCTATGGCGGAGGCTCAGGAAGAGCTCGATGAGAAGATACATGAGTACGAGGAGAACCTCGCAAAATACGAAGACGAGAAGGCCAAGGCTGAAAGGGAGCTGGACAAGGCTGAGAACAAGCTGAATAAGGGCCAGAAAAAGCTGAACAGTGCCAGAAAGAAGGCTGAGTCTGCAGAGACCAGTCTGAACAAAACGATAGACAGCCTTGAGTCCCAGTCTGACGAGGTAAATGCGGGCATAGCGCAGCTGAATGAAGGCAAAGCCCAGGCTGAAGCCGGACTTAAACAGGCCAATGATACCATCGAGAGCCTCGGGGCGAAGAAGGCTGAACTTCAGCAGCAGAAGGCCGGCTATGAAGAGAAGCTGTCGCAGGCAGAATCTGCAATAGGAGAGCTGAAAGCAGCAAAAGAGGCAGACCCTGACAATGCTGAGAAATACGATGCGCAGATAGCAGAGCTGGAGGGACAGATCGCCCAGCTTAAGGGCGGCATTTCACAGATCGATGCCGGTGCGGCTGAAATCGATGCAGGAATAGAGTCGGCGTCGGCCGGAGCTGAGCAGGCGAAGAAGACTATTGCGGAAATAGAGGCAAAGCTCGCCGAGGCGGAGGCCGGAAAGAAGCAGCTTGAAGAGGGCCTCTCGCAGGCTGAGGCGGGCCTGTCGCAGACTGAGGATGGTCTTGAAGAGATAGATGCTCAGCAGAAGAAGATAAACAAGGGCAGGAAGACTCTTAAGAACGAGAAAAACCGCGCCGAGACAGAATTCGAGAAGGCAAAGCGTGAGCTCGACGACGCGAAGGATAAGCTCGACGAGGCGCAGGAAAAGATATATGACATGGAGAAGGGAAACTCCTACGCTTTGTCCAGAACGGATAATGCGGGGTACTCATCGTTCGACAGCAACTCCAGCATCGTAAGCAACATAGCGAGGATATTCCCTGTGTTCTTCTTCCTGATCGCGGCTCTCGTATGCATGACGACCATGACCAGGATGATCGATGAGCAGAGGACTCAGATCGGCATACTTAAGGCGCTCGGCTACAGCAACGCTCAGATAGTGGGCAAGTACATGTTCTACTCCGGAAGCGCGGCTTTCCTCGGCGCTGTTACGGGATTCTTCATAGGCTGCAAGGTGTTCCCTGCCGTAATATGGCAGGCCTACACCATGATGTACGACTTCAGCGATCACGTGGACTTCGTGTTCGATCCGAAGCTCGCTCTCATATCGCTGACGGCAGCACTGCTCTGCTCTATGGGTGCGACTTGGGTGTCGATCTCGCAGGACTTCAAGGTGGCGCCATCCGAACTCATAAGGCCTAAGACGCCGCCTGCAGGCAAGAGGATACTGCTCGAGAGGATAGGACCTCTGTGGAAGAGGATCAGCTTCCTCTACAAGGTATCCATCAGGAACATATTCAGGGACAAGAAGAGATTCCTGATGATGGTCATAGGAGTCAGCGGATGCACCGCTCTTCTGATCGCCGGCATAGGGATCAGGACTACGGTCGCCCTTGTGGCGGAGCACCAGTTCAACGAGATATCCCTGTACGACTACAGCGTGGTGTTCAGTAAGAACATGACTGCTGAAAGGCAGGAGGATTTCCTTGACTACATGAAGGAGAACGCCGGTGTTGAGCCTGAGGAAGTATTCTTCATGCACAGGGCTGAGGTAAGCGTTGAAGCGGGAAAGGCTTCCTTCGATGTGAGCTGTACTGCAGCTGATCCTGAAAGGTTCGGGAAGTTCATAGATCTCCACTCGGGAAGCGAGCCGCTTGAATACCCTGGCAAAGGCGAGGTCATCGTTGTCAGAAAGCTGAGCCACGACTACGGCATCAATGCAGGAGACAGGATAAAGATAAGAGACGGTTTCCGCGAGGCTGAACTGACCGTGGCAGACGTGTGCGACAACTACGTGCAGGACACCATATACATGAGCATGGACACATACGCAGATGCTTTCGGAAAGAAGGCGGATATAAAGACGGCGCTCGTTCAGCTTAAGAATGGGCCTGCGGCAGCCATCCGCGAAAAGAGCGGCGCGGAGAACGTGCTCAGCGATGAGGAGATAAGAGCGTCAGCGACCGAGGCGGCGGGCTACGAGCACACAGCGGCGGTATCTGTCACGATGGACGTAAGGGAAAGCGTGGCCAAAATGATGGAGAGCCTCGACATGGTGGTGTATGTCGTCATACTCTCAGCGGCTTTGCTCGCGTTCATAGTTCTCTACAACCTCACCAATATCAACATAACCGAGAGGATCAGGGAAATAGCCACGATCAAAGTTCTCGGATTCAACCAGCTCGAGGTATCGCAGTACGTATTCCGTGAGAACATGTTCCTGACCGCGATCGCTGCGGTCGTGGGGATCCCTCTCGGAAAGTGGCTCCTTGCCTACTGTATCGACAATATAGTGGTCAAGATGATATACTTCGAGCCGAGGATCACAAATATGAACATACTGACTGCAGTTGCGCTGACCTTTGCCTTTGCGGCTTTCGTCAATCTCGCGATGCAGAGGAGACTCAGAAACGTATCGATGACAGAGTCTCTCAAGTCGGTAGAATAACTCAGGACAATAATAATTTCGGAGGTTTGATCATATGAAAAAATTTACTATCGAAATGGAAGACGGCGGAATCATGAAGGGCGAACTCTATGAGGACATCGCACCTAAGACTGTTGAGAACTTCGAGAAGCTTGCCAACAGCAAGTTCTATGACGGACTCATTTTCCACAGAGTAATTCCGGGATTCATGATCCAGGGAGGATGCCCTGAGGGAACAGGCATGGGCGGCCCTGGCTATACCATCCCTGGAGAGTTCACTGCCAACGGATTCAGAAACGACCTCAAGCATGAAAGAGGAGTCCTCTCGATGGCAAGAGCTATGAATCCTAACTCTGGCGGCTCGCAGTTCTTCATCATGACTACCACTTCGCCTCATCTTGACGGACAGTATGCTTCGTTCGGAAAGGTCACAGAGGGAATGGAAGTAGCAGACAAGATCGTCATGAGCAAGAGAAACATGATGGATAAGCCGCTTGTGGATCAGAAGATCAAGAGCATCAGAGTTGAAGACTAATCAGAGCTGAAGACTAGTATCTGAATACAAAGAGCGGAAATGAAAAATGCGGCAGATGCACGCCTCTATAGGACGGAAACATCTGCCGCGTCTTTATTTGCAGTTATTCCTGGACGGATGCGGACGAGCTCGGCATATCCCTGATGATGGATATGACCTTGCCGTCGAAGATTACAGGAAGAGAGTCTATCTCCTCCTCGCGGAAGAGGACGGGATCTACGTGCATGCTGAATGAGTCGAGGATGATGTCATGTCCTGAACGCGTCAGCTTTCGGCAGAGCATCGGATCACCCGGCGTCTTGACTATTACGATGTCACCGGTGGAAGGATTGCTGTCCCTGCGTATTATCATGAAGTCGCCCCGCATTATGACAGGCTCCATGCTTGAGTCTTTCATGGTGATGCCGTAGCACTCATCAGGATTTGCGAAGGAGTTCTGAAGTACGACAAGCTTGAAGAGCGCCTCTGTGGATTCGTCATCTTTTACATTCGGAGCCGGATACTTGAATACCGGAGGCGTTTCAGGTGATGATTCGCCGGCCATGGAAGGAGCATAAGACCATGATACGGTCTTGTAGGACCTCGACGGATCGTACGGGATGTCCGCCATGAGTTCATCTATCGTAAGCCCCATGATCTCAGCCAGCTTGACCTGCGTCCTGTGTCTCGGGGTATATCCTTTCTTCCAGTTGCTAACGGTGCCCCCGGACACGCCTATTTCCCGTTCGAGTTCAGACTGGGATTTATGGTGGTACTGGCAGAATGCAATAATTTTCTCAATAAAAGTCAAAAATAATCACCTCCGGGTGACAAATCACTGAATTAATTCAGCGATTTTCGTTGACTGGAGGCTGTTTCACTGATAAAATCTAGAAAAACGCTGAAGAACTTCAACGTTTTGACGAAAAACCGCTGAAAATAGTATGAAATTGATGATATTCAGCTCAATTTTGGCATATTTCAGGCGGTTTTTCAATTCCTGCGCTGAATTTCTTCAATTTTTGCGCATTGCAGCTATCCGCGCCTTACCGTTGACAACGGTGCGCACAGAAGTGTAAAATATCCGGGCCGGCCGGATAATATGAGCAAGGCCGCCAAGCAGTTCGGGTCCGATATCCTGCTTGTAAAATACTAAAACCAAAGGAGATTCTTAATATGCAGTTCATAAGAAAAGAGATGGACGATTACCGCATTCTTCTGCGTAACGTACCATCACTAGTCATTACTTTGTTTGTCGTGAGTGTAATCATGATGAACCTTCTCGCCAACAAGGAATTACTTTCCGTCAAGTACTTCGCACTCGACTGCGGATTCGCCCTCAGCTGGATAAGTTTTCTGTGTATGGATATGATTTGCAAGCGTTTTGGCGCCAAGGCGGCAGCCAAGATCTCTATTCTTGCGCTCGTAATCAATCTGTGCGCTACTCTCATATTCAAGGTCATGACACTGACACCGGGAATGTGGGGCGAGTACTACACAACAGGCATGACTGAAGTCAACGACGGACTCAATGCGACATTCGGAGGCAGCTGGTATGTAGTTCTCGGAAGCAGCATAGCCATGCTCGCAGCGGCTGTCTGCAATTCCGTGATCAACCAGACGGTTGCCAATCACACGAAGTCCGGCGGATACAGGGCTTTTGCTCTCCGCTCGTTCGTTTCGACAGGCATCGCTCAGTTCGTGGACAATCTCACATTCGCACTCATCGTTTCATATCACTTCTTCGGCTGGAGCGCAGCCCAGGTCCTGATATGCTCGCTTACCGGTGCGGTAGCAGAGCTGCTCTGCGAGGTCATTTTCAGCCCGATCGGATACAGGGTAAGCAGCCAGTGGGAGAAGGAGAATGTAGGCAAGCAGTATCTTGACTACGCTCGCAAGGCAGAGCGCAAAGCTTTTGCAAACTAGGATCACGCGGTAATACTGCGCGATGCGGGGAGACAGAATGATAATACTTATTACCGGTTCTTCCGGAGGAATAGGAAAAGCGGCCGCTGAGTATTTCATGGCGAGAGGCCATGAGGTGCACGGCCTGGATATAAAAGAAGCAGGAGAAATCGCGCTTGACGCATGCACCGAGACCTGCGGGAAATACGTACATCACGTAGCGGATATTACAGACCCGGAGGCTCTCCGGGCTGCTTTTCCTGCAGACTTTGCCCCTGATATCCTCATAAACTGCGCGGGAATACAGGAAGGCATGCGCGATATCGATGTGAATCTCAAAGGCATGATCTATGTCACAGAGATGTTCGCAGTGAGTAACGAGAACATTAAGTCTGTAGTAAACATCGGCTCGGCCAGCGGGCATACGGGATCGGAATTCCCTGAGTACGCCGCAAGCAAGGGCGGTGTTAATTCGTATACCAAGAACGTCGCGCTGAGAATAGCTCCGCGCGCGACCTGCAACAGCATAGACCCGGGCGGGGTCACGACCGAGCTCAACAGAGTCGTGATGGACGACCCGGCGATGTGGAACAGGATCATGGAGCTGACTCCGCTCAAGAGATGGGCTTCGCCTGAAGAGATAGCGGAGTGGATATACTTCGTAGCAGTCAACAACCGATTCATGACTGGCCAGAACCTCCTCATAGACGGAGGCGAGGCCGGAAATGCGGAGTTTGTGTGGCCGGATTTCAACTAGAGGCCTGACCATACGGGGAGAACGGGGACCGGTATGATTTCCATAGAGTTTGAAAACACTTCGGGCAGAAGTCTCTACATGCAGATCTATGACCATATCAAGAAGGATATGGCCGAGGGAAGGATACTGCAGGGAGAGAAGCTGCCTTCCATAAGAAAACTTGCAGGGATGCTCGGCGTCAGCATCACGACTGTCAGGATGGCATATGACCAGCTGATGGTCGAAGGCTACCTCGAGAGCAGACCGCAGTCGGGTTTTTACGCGACTCCGGGATTCGAAGGGGAAAACAGCGCGGCTGCAGGTGCATCATACGATCAGCCGGTCACGTTGACTCAGGTTGAAGAGCAAAGCGGCAGGGTCATGTGTGACCCTGATTCTTTTGATTTCGTGAAGTGGAAAAAGTGCATGGCGAGTGTCCTTAATGACACGCCTGAGCTGTTGCTCTCTGAGGGCGACAGGCAGGGCGAGCCGGCTCTCAGGTCAGAGATAGCAGCTTACCTCTTCAGGTCAAGAGGCGTCGTCTGCGAACCTGACCAGGTAGTCATCAGCGCGGGCACCCAGCAGCTCATCACGCACGTCGCCAGGATCCTCAAGGTGATGGGGATAGGCCACGTATGCACTGAAGAACCCGGCTATGTGCCTGTAAGGAACATATTCCGCGACTGGGGATTCAGCCTCAGCAGCATCCCGGTAAGAAAAGACGGAATCGAGATAGAGAAGCTCCCGATGAACATAAGGACTGCGGTATACGTAAGTCCGCAGAACCAGTTCCCTACGGGCGCTGTCATGCCTATAGGGCGCCGCAGGCAGATCCTCAAGTGGGCTGAAGACAACGACAGCATAATCATCGAGGATGACTACGACAGCGAGCTAAGATACTTCGGAATGCCAGTTCCGGCGCTGCAGGGACTCGACGGCGGCCGCAGGGTCGTGTATACGGGATCATTCACATCGACGCTCTTCCCGGCTGTAAGGATCAGCTACATGGTGCTGCCGCACGACATGGCGGACATATATCAGACCATGAAGATGAACTACGACCAGACGTGCTCGAAGACCGAGCAGCTGACGCTGGCTCTCTTCATGCAGAGAGGCTATTACAGCACCAACCTCAGAAAGGTGAGGAATCTCTATTCACATAAGCAGCGCGAGGTGCTCTCCGCGATCAGAGACTTCGGAGAGGACGGCCTCATAACAGCTGAGAACACCCAGTCGGGCATCAACATGATACTCAAGGCCGACGTGTCCAGAATAGACGGCGATGTAAGCGATGCCGCATCAAGGATGACTTCCGCTGCAGCGGATCTCGGCATCAGGCTGAGGGAAGTCGAGCAGCTCAGCGGAGACGGGAAGTTATATCTGATCCTGTACTACAATCAGATCCCGTCTGAGGAGATAAGAAATTCGGTGCAGAAACTTCTCAGCGCACTAATATGCGAACTGAGATAGCAGAAGGAAATGAAAAAGACTACGCTTTGCTACATAAAGAATAACGGCTGCTGGCTGATGCTCTACAGAAACCGCAAGCCTGACGACCCTAATGAGGGCAAATGGCTCGGCATCGGCGGCAAGATAGAACCGGGAGAGACGCCGGATGAATGCAACGCCCGCGAGGTGAGAGAGGAGACGGGCCTCAGGCTCTGCTCGGCGCACTTCTGCGGCATCATACAGTTCCGCGCGGACATGTATGAGGATGAGGACATGTACCTCTACTTTTCCGACGACTTTGAACCGGCCGGAAGAGCCGAAGCGGAGACCTTCCGCAGGACGGGAGAGTATGTTTTGCCCGCATGCAATGAGGGAGAACTCAGATGGATACCTGAGGATGAGATGATGGACCTTCCTATGTGGGAGGGCGACAGAGTATTCCTTGAACGCCTGCTTGCAGGGGAGCGCAGCATATCCATGACGCTCAGCTATGAAGGCGAGAAATGCACTTTCATCGAATGATCCGGCGGCGAACAAGATGGTAATAATATACGAATTATTAGCAAAATAATATCGTTTGTATAAGCATATCAAATGTCATATGTGGTATTATATAAGAAGCCTGAGTTGCACATATTGTGTCTCACAGGCTTCTTGCTATTTATTGCACCACTATCGGACGGGTATCTTCACATGGAAGAAAACAGGCAGGAACAGGACCTGACTAAGGCAGAAGAGAATAAGACGGCGGACAGGAAGACCAGGCACACCTGGATCGGCGATGCTGACGAGATAAGGCCGGACTACTCCGAGGAGCAGACTTCGCGTGCGACTTATCAGGAGATCCTTGAGCGCGGCACCAGGCTCATGGAAAAGAGGGAGCGCAAAGCGTATACAGGATTCATCACTGATGAGGAGCTGAAGACTGCCGAGGCGGCTGCGGAGATCGACCGCAGAGCCAGAGAGGAGAACAGGGCGGCCAGGCAGACCATACGTCAGACCCGCATATACAGGGGATTTGACAGCAGCGTTGATGAAGAGGACGGGCAGCCGGCTGAGGAACCTGAAGTAAAGGCGCCTGAGAAGAAGCAGAAGCGCCGCAGGGAGTATAAAGTCCGCGTGATCGAAGCAGGAAAGTTCAAGAGATTTGCTGCTGTTCTTCTGGTGTTCGCTTTGCTCATCCTGTTCGAGCTCAGCTTTGTGGTGATGAAGTTTGAAACGAAGGCTCTTCCGGGCAGGACTCAGGGCGTAAGGGGAAAGATCGCTACGCAGCAGGCCAACAATGCCGAGATGCAGAAGAAGACAGGAGAGCTCGGAGATTATAACGATCTTAAGAATCTGAGGGATTCATGGCAGACGACAAGGGACAAACTCGCGGAATAAGAATAAGTGACAGGACGATCATCATTCTTGCCGTAATCGCAGCGCTGGCGGTGCTTGCGGCGGTGCTTATCGTGCCTCGTTACAGCGCTGCATTTACTGAATACAGAGCGGCGCGAACTGAATACAAGGCTGCACAGACGACTCTGGAATCAGCGGAGAGGGAAGGCGAAAACCTCGCTGAAGGAATACAGGAAAAGGAAGCTCTTGCAGCAGAGATCAAGCAGCTTTCGGAGGAATCGTTCGACCTGGCTGCCAAGCTTGAAACCGACATCCAGGAGGGAAAGAGCAGCAAGCGTATATGCTACATCACTCTTGATGACGGCCCGTACAACAGGGGAAAGAAGTGGCTTGAACTCTTCAGCAAGTACAATATCAAGGCGACCTTCTTCCTGACGACGGCCAACGGCAACAAGCTGCCTGACCAGGCTGACCTGACGGCGGCATCGATGTACCCTGAGTACCTCAAGTACGGACATACGATAGGCAACCACACCTATTCGCACAATTACAGCGACGGAGGCATCTACTCAGGTGCCAAGGCCTTCATGAAAGATGTGAATAAGCAGCAGGAATTCACTCAGGAGGCGACCGGCGGATACACGCCGCAGATGATAAGATTCCCGGGTGGATCCGGGCAGGCGGGAGAATCCGCTGATGCGATCAAGGAAGCCCTCAGAGGAGAGATGCTCGGCTGGGTGGACTGGACCGTGGATTCAGGCGACAGCTGGGGTGCCGACAGGGCGACCAAAGAAGCAATAATAAAGAACGTGAAAGATGCTGCAGAGGATCAGAAGATAATGGTGCTGCTCTGCCACGAGTGGAGCCAGACATCGATCGATGCAATGCCTGAGATAATCGAGTATCTTGAAAGCAAGGGATACGTATTCATGCCGCTCTTCTATGACAGCGTCATGGTACAGAAATAGCGGTGTGACAGTTACCTGAGAGTGACGGATCGCTGAGCGTGACAGATCCCGGCGCGGGATCAGCATATATAATTACCGGAACTTAAAAGACCGGAATCGGAGTTGTGAACTGCCGGTTCCGGTCTTGTGTTTTGCTGATTTATTCTTTAATGATCAGGCAATTAACTCTGCATCGCTAGAGTGTCATGTCTCCGTCCTTGACCCATCCGAGCTTGCGGCATCCCATGTTGATCAGCGGGGCGAGTATAGCCGGAAGCACGAAGCAGATGAGAATGAGTCCGAGCCAGTCCATGCCGGTGATGGCTGCTTTGGTGCCTGCTGCTACATCAGCGACCCATCCTGAATAGACGCCTATCTGACCTACGAATCCGCATGTTCCCATGCCGCTCGATACAGGAGCTCCGTTCATCTCGAGGTGGAATATGCATGTTGCGATAGGGCCTGTAATAGCGGATGCAAGAGTCGGACCTATCCAGATTCTAGGGTTCTTGACGATGTTGCCCATCTGGAGCATCGATGTGCCGATGCCCTGGGAGACGAGGCCGCCCCATTTGTTCTCAGGGAATGACATTACCGCAAATCCTATCATCTGAGCACAGCAACCTGCTACTGCGGCGCCGCCTGCAAGACCGGTAAGTCCGAGTGCTGCGCAGATAGCTGCAGATGAGATAGGGAGCGTAAGAGCTACTCCTACGATGACGGATACGAGGATACCCATCATGAAAGGCCTCAGCTCGGTTGCCCACATGATCAGCGTTCCGACCTTCATAGCGGCTGCACCGAGAGCCGGAGCCCACCACGCCGAGAGTCCTACGCCGACTCCGATGGTAACAAGCGGAGTGACGAGAATGTCGATTTTGGTCTCGCCCTGAACAGCTTTGCCCACCTCAGCAGCGATGATGGCTATGAAGAGTACGGCCAGAGGGCCGCCTGCTCCGCCGAGTCCGTTTGCTGCAAATCCCACTGTAGCCAGCGAGAAAAGAACGAGCGGAGGGCACTTGAGAGCGTAGCCTATCGCGATTGCCATAGCCGGGCCGGTCATCGCCATGCACAGGCCGCCGACGGTGTAGTCAACGCCGCTGACATTGCAGACCGGGTTGGTCAGAAAGCCGATGTGGAACTGCGTTCCGAGTGTGTTGATTATCGTACCGATAAGGAGCGAACAGAACAGACCCTGAGCCATTGCGGAAAGGGCGTCTATGCCGTAACGCTTTGCACTTATCTCGATGTTCTTGCGCTTAAGAAATGCTGAAAACGAATTTCCGGAATCCTTTGTCATTTTGCTGTACTTCCTTTATAATGTTAAAGAATGCGGGCGTGCAGCGGATAATGCCGCAGCCTGCGGGAAATAACGATATACAGTATGCCGGACCGTACTCAGCATACTTCGCTGATTATATCACATTAATGCGAAAAATAGGGATATTATTTGATCGATCCGGTCCGGACGGAAGGGAGCAACGGATGAACAAAAAAGGCAAAGGACATTTCCTGCTTATTCTGATACTGGTTCTTGCGCTGCTGGTCGGTGTAGGCGGCTGGTACACCTTGGGACTGAGAGCAGTTGAACCGGGCAGTGACGAGCAGGTGGTAGTAGAGATTCCGAATGGATCAGGCGCTTCGATGATAGTCGATATACTCGATGAAGCCGGCCTTGTAAGAAACAAGACATGCGCCAAGATCAACGCCAAGATCGGAGGCTACAACAGTCTTCAGGCCAACACATACATATTTAACAAGGGCATGTCTTTCCAGCAGATCATGAAGGTGATAAACGAAGGCAACTTCGAGTATCTCTCCAAGGAATCCGTCGAGGTCAGGGACGGTGCGAGACTCACGCAGATAGCCGCAGCCATCTCTGAGCAGCTGCCTTACTCGGCCGACGAGATTCTGGCAAAATGGAATGACAAGGAGTACCTCGCTCAGCTGATCGACAAGTACTGGTTCCTGACAGATGACATTCTCGGAAAGGACGTCATGAACCCTCTTGAAGGATACCTCTATGCAGACACATATTACGTAACATCCGGAAGTGACACCATCGAGGGCTTTACCGAGATGTGCCTTGACAGAATGGATGCAGAGCTCACCGCAAGAAAAGACAAGATCGACGCATCGGGATTCACCGTACATGAATTCCTGACACTGACCTCCATCGTAACCAAGGAGGCAACTGCCGGCGACCAGGCCGCAGTAGCAGGCGTATTCATGAACAGACTCGATCAGGGCATGTCGCTCGGAAGCGATGTAACAGTCGGATACATCTTCGACATCGACAGAGTAGAGCTCAAGCAGAGCCAGCTCGACAGCGACAATCCGTACAACACACGTAAATTCGCAGGACTGCCTCCGGGGCCAATCTCCACAGTCATCGGAGATGCTATGGACGCCGTACTGAATTACGAGAAGTCTGACGACCTGTTCTTCTTCGCAGACGAGAACGGCACCGTCCACTACTTCAAGAATCAGGACGACTTCTATCAGGGCATCGAGGACATCGGACTCCTGAAGGACGATCCGGAGACTGCAGAGAACTAAGCCACCGGGATACGGAGCATAGTTAACAATTGATGCAATCAAAAATACTAACGCGAGCCTATATGGACTGCGTTAGTATTTTATTTTGCCTTATTCTGTATGTAATACTATATGCCGAATAATGCAAAGCCTCGGATACCGCAGATGCTGTAGACCAGCACATCTGAAGATTGTAGCCGCCTGTGATGCCGTCTGCATCGATGGCTTCGCCGATGGCATACAGCCCAGGAAACCTCTTAAGCTGCATCGTTGATGTGTCAATCTCATCGAGCGAGATACCGCCGGCTGTGACCATGCCGTTCTCATCAACGGATGAGATGATGAAATCATCTGAGATGAGAAGGCCTGCGAGCACTGATGTGCGTATATCACCTGACGGCCCGCGGGAGCGGGATTCGAGGACCTTCTGCATGCGCTTAGGCAGGTCTTCCATTGTCTTGCCGTAGCTGAGTGAAAGGGTGCTGCCCGGCCCGGCATATCTCGAGATGTTCAGGATGACCGGTCCTGAAAAACTGCGGTGGGTGAAGAGCAGGTCGCCTGTCATTCGGGATGCCATTCTGCCGTGACTGCCGGGCTGTGATGCAGCCTGCGTACCGGCACCATTCGCCTGATCGCCCGGTTCAAATACAGTAACGGTCACGGCCTCAAGAGTTATTCCGCTGAGTTCTTCATACGGATAGTCCTCCGGGTAGAGCGGTGCAAGGGCTGATCTCGGAGGAGTGATGCTGACTCCGAGGTCTTCTAGCATTCCGAAGAGAGATCCGTCAGACCCTGTCTCGGGGAAGGTGATGCCGCCTGATGCGATCACGACGTTCTCTGCTGTCAGTTCGTCTGAAGGG
Organism: Anaerovoracaceae bacterium; assembly: GCA_040308005.1. Classification (GTDB taxonomy): domain Bacteria; phylum Bacillota; class Clostridia; order Peptostreptococcales; family Anaerovoracaceae; genus Crickella. The sequence goes on from JAWRIG010000069.1 coordinate 46,154, forward strand.
GAGACTCTTATCTCCCAGCCTTCATCGCACTGACTGATGCCGTATACCTCTGCATCGGTTCTGATCTCCCATCCGTTAGACCGCGCTTTATCAAGAAGGAGGCTAAGGATATCCGATGCCTTGTGCGAAGCAGGGAAGACTCTCCCGGCATCTGCAAGGTCCCATGAGTAAAGCGGTTCTCCCTTGCCGTCTGCGAGAGCGATGCCGTTCTCTTCGAGCCATGATGCGAGGTCGATGTTGCTGTGCCTGTAGAGGCACTTTCTGAGAAGTTTGCCGGCGCCACCGTAGCAGCTTACGAAGTCCTTGATTGAGCCGCCGTGAGTGATGTTGCATCTGCCGCCGCCGCTCATCAGGAGCTTGGTGCCGCACCTGCCTGTCTTCTCTAAGATGAGGCCGCCGCCCGGTATGTTATTCATATCAAGGCGCGCCGCCAGCATGAGAGCTGAGGCGCCTCCGCCTGCAATTATGGTATTGTACTGTGATTTTTCGCTCATATCAGTTTAGTTGTGTCATCAGAAAATCCGAAGGAGTAATAACCGGCATCCCTTTCGTACGATAATTGTAAACCAATCGCGCGGATATGTCACATGACCTGTACGAAAAAGCGCGCTGCTCTGTACCGGATGACTTCAGCGCTATTTTGCGGTATTATTGAGTACGAAGGGTAGTTTTCACGGCAGAACTGAGGCTGCATACGCAGAAAAGACAGTATGATAGACATAGAGGAATTCCACGAAATACTGGGTGAGGTGTGCGACGAGCTGCCTGATGATTTCTTCAGGGAGCTGCATCAGGGGGTGGTCCTTGAGGAAGGGATCAACATATCCCCGCACGCAAAGAATGATGACCTGATAATCCTGGGCGAATACAGAAGGGGACGCTACGGGAATCAAGTCGCGATTTTCTATGGCTCTTTCGAGCGCTCGTTCCCGACGGGAGACAGGGAGTTCATCAAGAACAAACTCCGCGAGGTAGTCAGGCACGAGTTCAGGCACCACATGGAGAACCTGTCAGGCATGTACGGCAAGGATTCGCTTGAGTACGAAGACAAAGTGAATCTGAGCGAGTATCTTGCCAAGAAAGATTGACGTAAAAAAGTTGACGTAAGAACAGGTGAATATGGCCTGGTTACGTCAACTTTACTTTTTACTGTTGAAATGTTCGATCTGAATCGGGAACTTAGCTCCTGCGGCGGTTACTCGATTCCGAGCACCTTGTAGTCCTTAGCCTCTACAGCTTCCTTGAGTACTGCGTCTGCAACATCAGCGCTGAGTGTTACTACAGCTGAATTTGCCTCGTGGCTTACCTCTGCTGCCTCAACTCCGTCGAGTGCCTCAAGAGCTTTCTTTACAGTTGCCTCGCAGTGCGGGCACATCATTCCTTCGATGTTCATTTTCTTCTGCATCAGTTTTTCCTCGCTTTCGTTATCTTTTGTATTTTCGGGCAAAGCGGCTGCAGCGCCGTCTGCTTTATCTGACTTGTTTTCACCGGCTGATTGGCCTTTGTTCTTTCTGTCTCCTGCGTCGAAGAGGTTGAGCCTGAGCGCGTTGGTGACTACGCAGAAGCTCGAGAGACTCATCGCGGCTGCTCCGAGCATCGGGTTCAGCGTCAGGCCGAATGCGTGTATGTAAGCTCCGGCTGCGACCGGGATGCAAATCGCATTGTAGAAGAACGCCCAGAAGAGGTTCTGGTGGATGTTCCTGAGAGTTGCGCGTCCGAGCTTTACAGCCTTTACTGCGTCGGAGAGGTTGCTGTTTACGAGCACTACGTCAGCTGCATCGAGTGCAACATCCGTGCCGGCTCCTATCGCGATGCCAACGTTCGCTCTTGTAAGTGCAGGTGCGTCGTTGATGCCGTCACCGACCATTGCGGTGCGGCCCTGCTCCATGAGAGAGCGTATGACTTCTTCCTTGCCGCCAGGGAGGACCTCTGCGATGACTTCATCGACACCGACCTCGGCTGCGATGGCGTCGGCTGTCTTCTTTCTGTCGCCCGTGAGCATTACCGTCTTGATGCCCATCTCCTTGAATTCCTTAATAGCCTCGACGCTGTCGTCTCTGACAGAATCCGCAAGGGCGATGAGTCCGAGCAGTCTGCCGCCTTTCTCGAAGAAGACGGTCGTTTTGCCCGCGTTGCCGTACTCGGCGGTCTCTTTTATGAGCGTGATGACGTCTTTTTCAGGAACGCCGTTAAGCATCATGAAGTCTGCGTTGCCGCCTGCGATGCTGACTGCATTCGAGCCATCCCAAGTGTATGCTCTGACGCCGCCGCCGGGAACTTCCTCGTAGTCGCTGATCCTGAAGGTGGTGCTGCCTATGTGCCTGCATACAGCTTTGGCGAGAGGGTGCTCTGACCTTGACTCGACAGCCGCTGCGACCTCGAGAAGCTCGTCCTTTGATACGCCTTTGCAGGTGAAAACATCGGTAACTTCAGGGTTTCCGCCTGTGATGGTGCCGGTCTTGTCGAGGGCGACTATCTCTATGCGGCCTGTCTCCTCAAGCGCAGCTGCGGTCTTGAAGAGGATGCCGTTTCTCGCTCCGACTCCGCTGCCGACCATGATGGCGACCGGTGTTGCAAGGCCGAGCGCGCAAGGGCAGCTGATGACGAGTACGGAGATGGCACGTGCGAGTGCAAAACCTGTATCTTTTCCCACTGCGAGCCAGATGATCAGTGTGACAAGTGCGATGCCGATGACGACCGGAACGAAAATGCCGGAGACCTTGTCTGCGATCTTGGCGATAGGCGCTTTGGTCGCTGCCGCATCGCTTACCATGCGGATTATCTGGGCGAGGGTGGTATCCTCGCCGACTCGTGTGGCCCTGCAGCGGATGAATCCCGACTGGTTCGATGTCGCGGCTGAGACGCGGTCGCCTTTCTGCTTGTCGACCGGGATCGACTCGCCTGTGAGGGCGGCCTCGTTGACAGCGGAGGCGCCCTCGATGATGACTCCGTCGACCGGGATGTTCTCGCCCGGATGGACGATGAACTCATCGCCTACCTGAACCTGCGAAACAGGCACTTCGGTCTCGACGCCGTTACGCACTACGACCGCGGTCTGCGGCGCGAGCTTCATGAGGCTCTTGAGAGCGTCCGTTGTTTTGCCCTTGGACCTCGCCTCGAGCATTTTGCCCACCGTGATCAGCGTCAGGATCATTGCGGCTGACTCGAAGTAGAAGTCGTGCATGTATTTCATTACGGCTTCGCTGTCGCCTGCAAGCTGTGCGCCTGTCATCGCGAAGAGGACGTAGGTGCTCCAACAGAATGAAGCGGCGCTTCCCATCGCCACCAGCGTGTCCATGTTAGGCGCGAGGTGGATGAGGCCTTTGAAACCGTTGATGAAGAACTTCTGGTTGATGACCATGACTATGGCCGCCAGTATCATCTGGAGCAGCCCCATGGCTATGTGGTTCCCCTCGAAGAAAGCCGGGAGCGGCCAGCCCCACATCATGTGCCCCATGGAGAAGTACATGAGAACGATGAGGAATCCGAGCGACCACAGGAGGCGCCTTTTGAGGACCGGCGTCTCGTGGTCTTCAAGAGCGGCTTCTTCAGCGGCAAAATTTCCTGCGGATGAGTTCTGCGATGCGGTATCTGCCGACTTCAGGCGTGCGCCGTATCCTGCATCCGTCACCGCGCGTATTATCTCTTCAGGAGCAGCACTGCCTTCGACGCCCATGGAGTTGGTAAGAAGGCTGACCGAGCATGAATCGACGCCCGGCACCTTGGATACCGCTTTCTCGACGCGGGCCTGGCATGCAGCGCAGCTCATTCCTGTAACAATGTATTGTTCCATTTCAACCTCACTTCATCATCTTCTGAAGGGTGGTGACGAGCTCCTCGACGACCTCGTCGTTGCCCTCGCGTATGTCGTTTCTCACGCAGGTGCGGATGTGATTGGACAGGAGCACCTTGCTGAAACTGTTGAGCGCGGCATTGACTGCCGATGTCTGGATGAGGATGTCAGGGCAGTACGCGCCTTTCTCGACCATGGCCTTGATGCCGCGGACCTGTCCCTCGATGCGGCTCAGCCTGTTGATCAGATCCTTGTATTCCTCAGGACTGCGCTCTTTTCTCTTCTCGCTGCATGCGCAGCATTCTTTTTTCTCTGCCATATATAAACTCCGTTATCTGGTGATGTGGCTTCTGCGCCGTATGTAAAATGTCAGGATGATAAGCCGGTGCTTAATGCTTTAAAGTAAACGCCGGTATACCCTCATGGGGTATCCTGCAATGCGATTATATACCCCTGCAGGGTATGGGTCAAGCCTTGCTTCCGGCAGGCTGTAAATATGCCCCGGCGGGGGATGCGGCACAACATGTAGAAGAGGCCCGGGATAATGACCGGATTATTCCGCTTTAGAAGTCAAAAGAGATTACAGACTCTGTACTGTTTTGTTTTTTCTACTTAATATATGGCGGATTTGCATCTGCCTTGTTGAAAGTTACCAATTGGTCATGATAAAATTCTATCAATAGTATGAGGAAGTGCGCATGGCGCATGGAATCAAATATTGAAGATATTGAGATGTTTAATGGAGAGGTGGTTAGTATATGGCAAAAACACTGACACACGATGAGAAGATCTTTAAGCTCATAAAGATCATCACCGACCGTAAGGAAATTCTCCTCGGACTCGAGAAGCCTTCCCAGGATTCTCCTGAGTACTGGGGCATGGACTGCGGTTATCAGTATGTCGTAAGAAGATACGGCAAGGACATCGCGGAAGATGTTCTTGATGTTTGCCTTAAGATGGGAAAGCGTAAGCCGAGATTCTTCGCAGACCTTAAGAAAA
>JAWRIG010000070.1:0-5732 GCA_040308005.1 Anaerovoracaceae bacterium
GGTATTAAGTTCTTTTTTAATGCAAAAGAAACAGCGGCCGGATGGCCGCTGCACTGTTTTTTGTGTTTTCCGACAGTAAACTATCTTACCTCTTCGTATTCAGGAACCTCGATGACGACCCTCTCTTCATCAGAAGCAGGCTCGCTATCCACCTCGAATTCTGCATCGTTCTCTATAGTCTCGGCTTCCACATCAACTGCGTTAGCACGGATCTCTTCCTCTTCTGCAGCCTCATCCATGGCTTCCATGGCCTCCTGCTCAGCTCTGGCTTTTTCTGCATCTCTTCTTGCGAATTCAGCATTTGTATTGAGCACCTTAAGTATCACATATGCTACTGCCAGTATTACGAGTAATGAAAAAGTTATCATCCGTCATCCTCCGTTCTGATTATTCTGCTGCGCCGGTTCAATAGTCATCTGCCCAGCCTGTAACGACAGCATCCGGAAAATTGTTGACTGCATACCTGAGCATCTTCTCTCTTCCGCTCACATGAGTCGAGTGGATATTGATGTGCACAGGATGCATGTCATGCTTCTTCATATAACAAAGAGCATTGTAACCGTTGAAAAGGCTGTCCCACCCGAGATCATAGTCAAGATCCACCAGTTCGAGGCAATCCCTGTACTTGTCCAGAAGGGCAAGAAAATCCGCATAATTGTCGGCGGACTTATACCCGTCGCCCTTCGGCGGTGTTCTGTAATCGTCCAGATACAGCTTCATTGCACAAGCGGATTACTTCTTGAGAAGATCTCTGATTTCCTCGAGCAGAGCGATATCTGCAGGCTTTTCTTCAGGTGCTTCCTCTGCAGGCTCCTCTTCCTTGACAACTACTGACTTAGCCTTGTTGAGTGCCTTGATGATCATGAAGAGTACCCATGCAACGAGCAGGAAGTCGATGATGGCCTGAATGAATGCGCCGTATCCGATAGCTGCATTTCCTACCTTAACTGACATGTCAGCTACGCTGAGTCCTCCGCAGAGAGCTCCGATGATAGGCATCAGTATGCTGTCAACGAGTGCGGTTACGATGCTTGTGAAAGCGCCGCCGATGATGATACCAACAGCCATATCCATGACATTACCCTTGCTGATAAATTCCTTGAATTCCTTGATCATTTCCATATACCTTCTTTCTTTATTTTTTATGCCGGCATTTCTGCAGGCATAACAAGCTTACCTGATTATTGTAATGCGACTGCATCACTTCATACAAGTGAAAATTATTATTCAGCCGTTCTGACCGCCTGATATTACATCATATTCTCAGGCATCAGTCCGAGAACGCACTCTCCGAGGTCGATTTCCGATGAGTCGTAGAACCATGCATTGGACAGCTTGACCGTAAATCCCGCTGCCTGAGCTTTGGTGAGAAAATCCTCGACCGAGCCTATATCCGGGAGGCCTATTCCGGCTGATTCCGAGCGGAAGTGCATCGGAACGGCGATCTTAGGCGAAGTCCTTCTTATGAGCTCGAGCGCCTCCTCTGCATCATAGGTGTATTTGCCGCCTACAGGAATAAGTGCGATGTCAGCATCCTTAAGAAGCTGCATGTTCTCTTCGGTAAGAAGATCATTGATCACTTCTCCGATGTCTCCGTAGTGTACGAGTTTCTCGCCTGTCTTTCTGTCAGTCACGATGTAAATGCGGTTAGGACCTCTCTTAGCTCCCTTCTCCGCATCATGCCATGTATCTATGCACTTAATGTCATAAGGCTCAGCATCGCTCGGAATGATGCGGACCGAGTCCGCGCTGTTGTGGTCGAAGTGGTCATGCGAGCACAGGACGCGGCTTGCAGAGTCGACGATGTCTCTGAACCCCGGAACCGAGCCCGGCTCATACGGGTCGAAGACTATTGAATATCCTGTCTCATTATCTCTTACCTTAAAGCAGGCATGCCCTGAGTACTTTATAAGCATTATGTTCCCCTTTCTGCATCATCTGATCAGTGATATTGCGGATTCCATAGTGGATATCACGCAGTGTGCAGCGCCCTTTTCGTATTCACCATCCAGAGTCCAGTGCGTGTCTTCGGATATATCCACTTCTATATTCTTCGCCGAGAAGAATTCGATCTGGCTTGAATGAAGTGTTCCGTTCAGCATGTTGATAGCTATGCTGTTAAGCTCGATTATGTCATGCGGCATCTTGATGAGGAAGACCTCCATAAGGCCGTCGTTCATATCTATATCCTGCTTATCTAGCTTGAGTATGCCGGCTACGGACCTGGAATTGCAGACCGCGCCGAATATATAGTCGCCCTCAAGGACGTGCTCATGGTCTGTTCCCCTGTCGGTCGTCACCCTGGCATGGACAGGCTTGATGGTGAAGATGTCCTTGATGCCTCCGAGTATATATGCAGTATGACCGAGCATGTTCTTGACATTCTGCGGCACTGAATAGCTCGTTGATGTAAAGGCTCCGAAGCTGGCTATATAGCTGAAATACCTGCCGTTAAAGCATCCTATGTCGAGAGGCCTTGCATCGCCTCTTAAGATAGTTGCCACGCTGTCGAAGATAGATCCGTTCAGCCCGATGGAGTTGGCAAAGTCATTGGTCGACCCGGACGGGATATAGCCTATGCTTGTGTGATGTCCGGCGGTTATCATTCCGTCGAGGACCTCATTAAGAGTTCCGTCGCCTCCGGAAACGGCAATAACATCCACATCCCCGCCGTATTCAATCGCAAATTCTCTTGCATCGCCTCTGGCAGTCGTCATAAGTATCTGTGTCAGGTAACCGTTTTTTGAAAAACTTTCCACGATCTCAGCCAGATACTTAGGCGCCAGCATCACGCCCGATCTCGGGTTCATGATAAGGAGCAGCTTCTTTCTCTCTTGCATATCAGTTCAGTCCTCTTTATCTGTAGTTTTGCCGGCCGCTCTTGCGACCTCTTTATCCACTGCCGGATTTCTCCTGTGAAAATCAAAGTCAGGAACAAGGTCCTCCTTGAGAAGCGTATCGTCCCCGTCAGGGTCTGCATCTATGAAGGCCCCTGATTCTATCTCATCCTGTATTTCCTTTTCTATTCTGAGCCTTATCCTGCGCTCTTCCTTGAGCTCTTCTATCTCGTGCTCTCTCTTCTCTTCATAGCCCGGATCGAATTTCCTTGAGGCCTTTACGGCGAGACTGTCAAGGCTCGGGTCGGCCATGTCGTACTCTCCGATGATGAGCTTATAGAACATCTCTTCGCCGTGAGCCGGATACTGGTCGATGAGATACTCTTTGATTTTGGCCGGAGTAAGCCGTCCGCGCCTCATATGGATATCCCACGACTTATTGAACATCATACCTATGCAGAGCACCCAGCTGATGAGATAGAACCACAGCATCATGGCGACGATGGTCGAAAAAGCTCCGTACAGGAGGTTCTGATGTGTAGCTCTCGATGTATAGAGCGAATACACCCATGTGACCAGCATGATCCCTACGGTTGCAAAGACTGCACCCGGCAGCACAGCGCTGACCGGCACTCTTATCCTCGGCATCATGTAGTAACTTGAAAGTATGACCAGGAAGAACAGCAGAGCCAGTATAGGGGTCCTCAGAGAGGCTATGACCCCGGCTACCGCTTCACTGTGGAAGACCTGAGCCGCTATGCTCTCACCGTATACATATACTATGAGAGAAAATGCGACTACGAGAATAAACATAAGACTCACCGGAATGATCTTGACTCTTTCGGTGAAGAAATTGAATCTGTATCTTCCGTAACTGAGAGTATAGGTCGTCAGTCTTGAGAGCGAAAATGCAAGAGAAGAACTCGCCCATACGGCAAGTATTATCAGGAAGAAGTTGGAGAGCGCAGCTGAGCTCGATGCTGTCAGAAGGCTGTCAAGGAATGATGACATTTCATGCGAAAGATGCTGCTGCAGCCACTCCTTGATGAAGTCCATCGAGATATCGAAGATACCCAGCACCTGAGTCAGTACGATCAGCATCGGCACTGATGACATGAAAAAGAAGTACGCGATCTGTGCTGCAAATCCCGCATAATAAGGATCATCAAACTGCCTCCACAGATGGAAGCCGACCTTGCGCGCCCGCGCCCATGTCAGTGGCAGTTTGTGCTTGTCCTCTTCTGATTCAACAACAGTGTTTCTCCAGAAATCGCTCATTGTCTTTCTGAATGGCAGTGAAGTATGATCTGCTGCCCCTCAATCAGCCTTCGAGAAGCCTTTCCAGCTCCTGAAGAGCTCTCGCCCTGTGGCTGATGGTATTCTTGAACTCGGTCCCGAGTTCAGCAAATGTCTTATCCATGCCTTCAGGGATAAACAGCGGATCGTATCCGAAGCCTTCCGTACCCCTTATCTCATCTGCAATGGAGCCTCTGAGCTCGCCCCTTGCAGTCAGGACATAGACATCCCCGTCTTTAACGGCTGCTGCAGGTACACCCTTCTCATCAGGGTATATCAGTGTGATGACCGTAACAAATCCCGCTCCGCGCTTGCCTTCCGGCACATCTGCCAGCTCGCCGAGCATTTTGACGTTGTTGTCATTATATGTGCAGCCTTCGCCTGCGTATCTTGCGCTGAACACTCCCGGAGCACCTCCGAGCGCATCCACCATGATCCCTGAGTCATCGGCAATGACCGGGCTGTCAAGATACTTCTCAAGTCCCGGCTCCTGCCTGATCACATCAAATATGGTGCGGGCCTTGAGATATGAATTCTCTTCAAAGGTCATTCCTGTCTCTTCGATGTCATCCTCAGGAATTCCCGCATCGTCTCTTGAAATTACGTTGAGTCCGTACTTTTCAAGGATCGCCTTTATCTCTTTGATCTTATTCTTGTTCTGTGAAGCAAGTATTGCTGTTCTCATACTTAAGTCCCTCTGATTACAATTCCTCACGGCGAGCTACTGCAAGCATCATTGCGCACTCTATGCGCTTTCTCTGCAGCTCGCATCCGAATTTATAGACCTTGTTGATATCCCCGTTCGAATGATAGTTGTTGGCAGCGCATCCGCCTGCGCAGTACAGCTTGGCCCAGCAGCCTCTGCATTCATCGCGTGTATACAGGTTGTTGTTTCCCCTGAATATATCGACGGTCTCAGGTCGCGTTATCCCCTCGTATATGTTTCCTACTATCATCTCATCGTCGCCGACGAACTGATGGCACGGATAGAGATCGCCTGTAGGTGTTACTGCAAGGTACTCTGTGGCTACTCCGCATCCCGATACTCTCTTGTAGATGCACGGGCCGCCCGTAAGATCAACTGTATAGTGGTAGAAGTTAAATCCCTCGCCGCGTCTTTCTCTTTCGAGCATCTCAAGCGCAAGCTTTTCATATTCCTCAAAGAGCTGCGGCAGGTCTTCATCATGAAGAGCGTACGGAACGTCCGGATCCGACACTACAGGCTCTATTGATGTTTCCCTGAACCCGAGATCGGCCATGGCGATAACATCTCTTGAAAAGTCCCTGTTATATGCGGTATATGTGCCGCGCATGTAGTACTCTCTTGAGCGGCGCTCTTCATTTTCATCCGTTCTTGAATCCACGAGAGCCCTGAAGTTGTCCATTATGCTGTCGTATGTGCCGCCGCCTGACTTGCTCCTGCGCATCCTGTCATGGGTCTCTCTTCTTCCGTCCATGCTGAGTACGACATTGCCCATCTCGCGGTTGGTAAAGTCTATGACGTCATCATCTATGAGTACTCCGTTGGTGGTAAGGGTGAAGTTGAAGATCTTGTCGTGCTTCTTCTCGAGCTCCCTTCCGTATTTAACCAGCTCCTTG
>JAWRIG010000071.1:0-11294 GCA_040308005.1 Anaerovoracaceae bacterium
TCCTTCATCTTAGGGCTCAGCAGGTAGGACTGATTTCTTGCCTGCAGAGGTACCCATGCGCCGTCAGCGATGAGGATCTGCTCAGCCTCGTTCAGAAGATCCATTCTCTTATCCGGATCATCTGTGATTGCCTGTGCTTCATCAAGCTTTGCATCGAACTCAGGGTTGCCGTATGGTGTGTACCAGTTTACATCAGATCTGAAGAGGTTCAGATATGTTGTAGGGTCATCATAGTCAGGGCCCCATCCTGCATATCCGATTTCATAATCGAACTTAGGATATACTTCGCCGTAGATATCAGCATAAGTTACCTGACGGATGTTGACCTTGATGCCGAGAGCGTTCTGCCACTGCTCCTGCAGTACCTCAGCGATCTTCTTGTTGGACTCAGCGTCGGTTGTTACGAACTCGATCTCGATCTGTGATGGGTCAGAGATGTTCAGTTCCTTCATAGCTGCGTCGAGATATTCCTTAGCCTTATCTACGTCGCCGTCGATAGGATAAGCATATGAATCAACATCATATGTCTCTCCGTATGTCTTGCCGCCCTTACCTGTCAGTCCAGGGAAGCAAAGTGCGTTGTATGGGTTGTACAGTCCGCTGTTAGCCAGCTGGTTGTACTCTGTTCTGTTAAGAGCATAGTTCAGAGCAAGTCTGAAGTTCTTGTTGCCCCATACAGGGTTGTCACTGTTAGGGTTGATGTAGCAGTAGTCTACATTACCATTCAGGTAGATACCGTAATCATCGTTGTCCTTATAATTCTCAACAACTGCATTGTCGAGTCTTACAAAGTCAAGCTCACCGCTCTCATAGAGACCAAGAGCTGTATCAGCCTTCTCGATGTAGTTGATCTCAACTCTGTCGAGTTTGATGTTGTCTGCATCCCAGAATTCAGGGTTCTTCTCGAATACATAGAGGTTGTTCTCTGTTGATGTCAGAACGAATGGTCCGGAGTATACGTTCTTGTCAGCTGTAGCTGCGAACTCATCACCGTACTTCTCAACGATGTCCTGACGGATAGGGTTGAGGTTAGTCTGCATACCAAGAGCTGAAAGAAGTACTGCCATTGGTCTGTCAAGTGTGACCTCAAGAGTCTTGTCGTCGATAGCCTTGATTCCAAGTTCTTCAGGCTTCATCTTACCAGCGTTGACAGCTGCTGCGTTCTTTACGCCGATGGTATCAAGATACCATGCATAAGGTGATGAAACTGCAGGGTCTACGAGTCTCTGCCAGCTGTATACGAAGTCCTGAGCTGTGATAGGCTGTCCATCGCTCCAGTTAGCATCACGGAGATGGAATGTATAAACGCATCCATCTTCGGAGATATCCCAGGATTCAGCGATACCAGGAGTTACTTCACCGCCTGTGTTACGTGTGAGTCCCTCTGTGATAGCATGCTGGATCTCATTGTCTCCGATGCTGTTGCCCTTGGTCGGGTCAAAAGTAGTCGGCTCTGTATTAACAGCATATCTGAATACCTTCTCTCCGCTTGAGCCGCTGTCGCCGCCAGGTGTGCTGCAACTTGCAAGTGTAGCAAGAATCATGACAGCAACCATAGCCAGAGCAAATAGTTTCTTCTTCATAAATTCCTCCTTGGTAAAATTACCCAATAGTTGTTATGTGCCCGCCATCGAATGATTCCGAATCAACCCTGAATATAGTTCGAAAAGAGCGCCACCTTTGGCGGATTTAGTTTTAGCACAAACAAATTGTACTATTTTTGTAATTCTCCCACAATTAATTTCGCGAATTTTCTTTGCTTGTCTTTTAACCCAGTCTGAAATGCGGTCTATAAAGAATCTCCAGTGTTTTCAATGCCTTCATTCAGCTGTCTCACAGCAAAGTCTAAAAAATTAATCTAAAAAATATACATGATAGTACTCAGAATCTATCTTGAAAAGAGGCTCCAGCCGGGTGGATTTTGACCTGAATGACGCTTTCTCAGACTCTGTTTCGGCTCTCAGTACTGTCTCTCCAGGATTAATATAATCCTCAGAATCCGAAATTGCCGCCAGAAGATAAGGACCACATGCGAGGCTGTAATATCTGCTGTCTGATCCGGACACTAGTTTTCTTATCTTCATAGGGAATCTGAAACTAACACTTTGTCCTGCTCTAAGTCTGCCGCAGCAGGCATATCCGTCTTCTACACAAACCGGTATTTCGTTCGCCTCAGCCCACTCCGGTATTCTGACAGCCAGCGCACGTTTCATATCTGCATCAGCTGTTATTGTAAGGACTCCTTCATCGAAAAATTCGACAGTCAGCTTCTCTTCTCCGTCAAGTTTTGATGAGACCGGAAGATCTACTCTCAGTATCCCGGTTTCGTCATCACCTTCAATCGAGAAAATGTCTCTCATATATCTGAACCTGCTCTCCATGCCCGTCCCGTGGCAGCAGCTGTTTTCCTCAGTCTCATAGTGCTTGCAGCTTCCGGGCGCAAGTGGCAGAAAATATGTCGTGCCGCCATCCGGTCTGTGGCTGCAGGACATAAGAATATGATTGAAAAGAGTCAGTTCATAGTAGGCCATCAGTTCAGGTCTGGCCGAATCTTCATATTCAAACAGTTCTGAAGTCAGCCTGAGCATATTTACACTGGCGCAGCTTTCAGCTGTCTTATCTGTCAGATAGCTGCATTCTGAATCTGCAGCATGAAATCTTTCCTGTTCGCCAGTTCCTCCTATTGTATATACATGGTGCTCAGTAACAAACTTTTCAAAATTGCGGGCAATTTCAAGGTACTTCTGTTCTCCTGTGGCGGCATACAGTTCAAGTGCACCGATTATCTGCGGAATATGCTGGTTAGCATGCATGGTATCCAGTTCGTCTCTTCCTGCAGCCATCTGCTCAAACAAGGATGGATTTTCGAAAAATGTTGCAGCTGCAAGATGCTCATCTCTTCCGGTTATACGCCAGAGTCTCACAAGGGTTCCTATCATCGCACCATATTCACCGGCGATATACATTGACCACATCCTGTTCCTGTTTTCATCCGAAACCTGTGCCAGCCGGTCATATATCCAGATGCCAAGCGGATCAAGAATCTCAAGAGCCTGCTTATTGCCTGTCAGCTCATATGCATCAAGAAGTCCCGCCATTATCTTGTCCAATGTGTAATAAGGCGCCCATATCTCAGGATACTTGGTGAACTGCTCCAGCAAATCAAACTGCTCTTCATCATAAGCGCTGAGAAATCCCGGATGCACCCTACCCGATGAGGCAAAAGCTTTCTGGCACTCCGCAAAACCGGCTACTATTATTTCTGCTTTTGTGCGAAATCTGTCATCACCGGTCGCAGCATAAGCAAGAGAAACTGCCGACAGATAATGACCTGTCGTATGCCCCTTGAGCTTGCACTCATCAGCATCCCAGCCGGTCATTGGCTTAGAGTCTCCGGTAGGCAGACCGGCTGCTTTGCGAAAATTGTACAGAAGACTGCCCGTATCCTGTGCCAGCAGGAATTCCATCATCTCCTGCTGCCTGTCATAAAAAGGCGTCCCCGGCAGAAGTCTGACCTGACTGAGTATGGGATGAATGCGATAAGGCACTGCCGCATCACGATTATTCAGCTCTTTTATCTGGGGTCTTTCGCCTGTTTTATTCATAAAACTTTCTCCACTCATATCTGATCCTCATTCCCTGCTTCTCCGATACCAGATATATACTGCCGTGCAGAACTTAGCGTGTTTCTTGTAATTCCAGTCTTTGAAGAAGTCTTCTTTGATCATTTTGCACCTCCGTACTTGCGACCGCAATCTCTCCCTACATTCATTATCATCATAATCCGAAATCCATTCTCATCTGTCCGGAATCCTGCTCACGCACAAGTTTTACCTGCGGTCTTTCAAGGAAATCTGAAAGTTTTTCATTATCATTCAGCCACGGGATCATCTCATCCCTACTAATCATAACAGGCATCCTGTCATGGATCGGCTGCATTGACTCATTAGCCTGAGTGGTAAGGATCGCATAATGAGGCTTTCCCTGCTCTTCATGATATAACCCAGCAAGGAGAAGCAGCTCATCTTTTGGATCGGCAAAGCGGAATCTGGCTTTATACGGATCCCACTCATAAAATCCACTTGCAGGAATAATGCACCTTCTATTCATTATGCTGTCTGCAAACAGATTCTTCTCCCTTACAGTTTCAGCTCTTGCATTGATGATAATGCCCTTTCTGTATGGATTGCTGAATCCCCACAGCATCTCTCCGGCAAGAAGGTCCTGCCCACCGGAATGTATTATCAGAGACGGCTCAGACGGAAAGACATCCTGTCCAGTTTCATGGTATGGCAAATCGGAAGGAATAATCCCTTCCGATGCAATCAATTCATTAAGTTTATCGCGGAAATCACCGCCGATAAGAAAGCGTCCGCACATATCAGTACCCCATCTTAGTCATGATTCCATCTGCATCAACACCAGGATGTGTCAGGTATAGCCTGGCTATCTGCTCTGTAAGTGCTGTATCGAATCCGTATTTGGTTGCGATGGTCTCAGGGTCTCTGTTCTTCCGAGTTTCTTTGATCACTATCTCGATCTGTTTTTTCAGATCAGCAGTCCCGGATTTAGAGAGTGCACCCGCATGTTTCTGAGGAATCTCAATTCGCTTAATTGTTATACCATTTTCCGTTATTTCTGCAGTTGCCATTGTTATCGCCTGATGAAAGCGCCTTGGTCCGCAGCTGCCGGGATTGAGCAGGACAGTTTTACCCTTCCGGCTTTCTTCATACTTATGAGAATGGCCGAATACAACAAGGTCATAATTGCTGAGATCTTCCGGCAGATCTTTTTTCTTATGAGTCATGTATATGTGAAGGCCAGCTAGTTCAAAGTCAAGGAACATTGGGATATGCTCTGCCCAGTCTTTGTCATTGTTTCCGCGCACAACATATACCGGAGCGATTTCTTCAAGCTGATCGATTATATCCTGCCTGTTAATGTCCCCGCCATGAAGGATTACATCGCATCCTTGCAGTGCGTCTATCACCTCAGGTCTCAGGAGACCATGTGTGTCTGAAATGATTCCGATTTTCATAAGTCAAAGTATCCTAATCGTAAATGTGCGCTGCATAATTCCATTCTTCATCCGAATGGTCATCCCATGGTGATTGGCCGGCATATTCACTAAGATATACAAGTTTACCGTCCAGAATATCGATTTCTATACCATGTTCTTCTTCCCAGTCACAATTCCCGCTCAGCTGATATCCTATCCTTGATGGATCTTCCGGAGCATCTACTATAAGCGCACAACAGAAGCATTTCAGCATCTCAAGCGGAGGGGTATCCTCATTTACCTGCACTGACATTTTCTGCTCTATTTCCTCTCTCCACTCGTCGTCGATAGCATCCATGAAATCTATGCAAAACTTTTTAGCAGCGCGGCAAATTGCATCAATCAGCTCATTGGACATTGAATTCATTGCTTCGGCACACTTTTCTGCATATTCAATCATAACTTCTTCGTCATACAGCGCAACATCTATCTCTGTGTCCCATAGTTTGCAATAAACCTTGCCCTCACGATATGTCATATCCTTTCCAAGCGGTTTAAGCGTTATGTCCTTTATTATCATATACTAACTCCATTAATTGAGATTCTCATATGTAATCGGCATCCTTATTATACATCAGGATGCCTCTCTTCTTGCTATATCAGCGGTTTATATTATCTCTCGTATGGATCTCTATCGGTTCTGGCCTTCTGCTTGTCCAGCATTCTCTGACCGAGCGCCTTCACGAGTTTCTCACCCTGCTCTTCCGTGAGTGTGATGCCTCTTGTCATTTTCCTGTGATCAGGAGACCATGATCTTATATCGATTTTAGGATCCCCTCCGTTCCAGGCAACCATGTTGCATTCAAGAGTCCAGTCATTCTTTGGTCTGTCAAGTGCTCCTATTCTTTCAGTTATCTCAAAAGTGATCTCGCTATTATTGTTTCTGCTGTTTCCTGTCATAAAGTTCTCCTTTCTATCTCTCCCAATCTCTGTGTTTCGGCTTCAGCATGTCCATTTCTCCATGTTCTCTGAAGCTGTATACATGCGCTGATTCACCGGCAACTATGATATGATCCAGCATTTGTATATTCAGAAGCTCTCCGCATTCGAGCAGCCGTTTTGTGACATCACGATCCTCCTGACTCGGCTGCAGGCTGCCGCTCGGATGATTGTGGATCGCTATGAAAGATGCTGCATTGCTGAGGATGCTGGATTTAAATATCTCCCTCGGACTAACCATAGAAGCATCAAGAGTTCCCATGCTGCAGATATTCAGATTGATTATCTGTCCATTAGTCTTGAGGTTCATTACCGCGAATACTTCCCTGTCATAAGTCGCCATGTCCTTTGCTATTGCCTTGACCGCGTCCTCCGGGCAGGATATCCTGTTCTCGCTGTATATGGATGGCTCCTTCACCATGCGAATATTCACGACCTGGATCTTTTCGTCATTTCTCTTCCTGCCCATCAGAGATCACCTCCATATCTATAGAGTAAACAGTCCCGTCAGGCAGTTGATCGACCAGCCTCCTGAGTCCTTCGAGGCCCTGCACCTCAATAGTTACCGGTCTCATATGTCTCGGTTTGTACTCTGATTCCTGTGGATCTATCATCATCTGCATTGCGTTTTACCTCCTTTTTCTCAGGCTTCTGATCGCTGCCGCCCATCAGAAATGCATATGTGCTGTGACTCTTGATCGCCTTCTGCAGAGCAAGAATCCCGCCAAGCTCATCAGCAAGACCGTTGTCGTAAGCAATCTGCATATCTATGGAATTCACCTTCTTCTCTGTGTCAAAGCCCTTCTTCCCCAGCTTGTCCAGAAGCTTCTGTATCGATTTTTCCATCTTCTTTATCCTCCGTTTTGTTTCTTTTCATTATTGGTTTTATGCAAAGCACCTGCTGTCATCGAGCAGTTCGTTACCATAAGCTGTGAAGGTGTACCAATAGGTATGATCAAACTTGTCATCGTTGAACACTCCTACCTTGATGATTCCCTTCTCTACGAGCTTATTGACTGAGTGCCGCACCATATCCTCAGTCAGAAATGGTATGTTAACTGTTATTGTTTTCTGAGTGCACTTGACCCAAAAGTATCCGTGTCTGTATGTCGTTTCATCACTTGTGACCTGAAGTCCTCTAATGAAGTCTGCTATGACTGCTTCCCGGATTCCACAGACCGCTGCTATATCCATGTTGAATTTTCTCTCGTTGTAATTCATCGTTACTGCCCTCCATTTTTTCCAAAGGAAAAGAGGCGGCTGCAGTTATGCCTCCGCCTCTGTGTCAGTTATGCTGCCCTTGATCAGGCAAACATCTCCCTGTCTTCCTTTCTCTGTCTACGTGATCTTATCGTCTCCTTAAATACCAGCGACATCATTGCTGTAAAAGCTCCTGCAAGCAGTACCCCATACAGCCACAGCATTGTGTTATCGCCTGTCTTTGGCGGAACACTCCTGTCCGGTATCCTTACAGTCTGTCCATTGTCCTTAAGATCCTTATGCTCAGAAATGAGGATCTCTTCGATATTGCCGTCATCGTTAGCTCTAAGAACGTAGAGTTCTTCGAACGCTGTGACTTTCTCGCCCCGGATTTTCTCGTAATTCTCTACAGGAAGTTCTACATTGATCTCTCCGGAAGTATTATCATTCTCTCTGATTGTGAAGTATTTCTTACCATCAGAGCCGGATTCTTTCTTCCCGTTCTTCGTATTCATCAGCCAGCCTTTAAGAACATAGCCGCTCGCAGCATCAAGATCCTCATAGGTTACCGTATCCGTGACTTTCTTATCTATAAGAGCTGCTTTTGTCCCGATCTTAGGGAGTTTTACAGTCTGATCCTTGTCCTCTATGTCTGCGTGAACAGCAACAGGAACGCCAAGCACAGTACACTTCTCAAAAGCTACTACCTTTTTCCCCGCCATCTTAGCGCCATTGAAAGTGAAGACAATCTCAACAGTCCCATCTGCCTTATCAGGCGTGAATCTTTCGGATGCAGTGACAACCTTTCCATTATCCTTCACCGGCTTGCCTGTCTCCTTATCCATAAGAGTGCCAGTCATCTCATATTCCTTGCCCGGAATTAGGTTGCTATATGTGACCAGATCCCTGATCTGCACATCTTTTGATGCGAGGGTCATGTGCTCACCCGTTTCTGCATCGGACGCGGTTGTACGTATCGCAGGGATATGCATGGTCTGCGCCTCATCTTCAGGATCTTCATGTCTGTCTATCTCGAAAGGCTGCTTTTCACCATCGATCTTCGCGATGACAGAAAGTGTCTCATAAGCAACGAGCGTGTGTCCCTCAAGGGCTCCCGCATCGAATGCGAATTTTACTTCGACTGTCCCATCGGGCTTCTGCGGCCTGAACTTTGCAAAGCCCTTTATACCTGTCATCTTGCCGGTCGTTTTATCAAAGAACTCACCTTCAAGTGTGTACTCTTCCTCCGTTGAGAGGTTCCTGTACCTGACCGTATCTATGACTACTGCATGGTCACCGGCAAGCACATTGTGACTTCCGGATTTCTTGTCAAGAGCTGTAGTGGAAGCTATTCCACCATAGTGGATCGACTGTCCCTCATCATTTATGTCCTCATGTTTCTGAAGTTCAAGAGGGATACTGTCAGCTTCTTCATCGCAGACCTTTTCGATCCTGTACAGCTTCTCAAATGCTACAGTAGTCGTTTCTTTATTGAACTGTGACGAGTCTACCGGGAAGTCGAGATCTATGGTCATTACATCAGCATTCGCTGTGAAGTCCTTCTCTGCCGTGATCGCTTCACCAGCTGCATCCTTCACAGGTTCACCGGTGGCTTTGTCCATGAGCATTCCGGAGATCCGATATTTTCTTCCCTCATAAAGACCTGTTACCCTGACTGCGTCCTTTATCGTTTCATCGGTCGTGTATCTTCCTGCATGACTGCCTGTCTCGCTGTCTGTGGCAGTTGTTCCAATTGTCACCGGCATGTTCTTCATCTTGACAGTGTTCACGACAGCTTTGGAGCTGACCTCGAACTCAACGTCCTCTGCCACATCATAGCCATAAGGAGCTGTGATCTCACGGAGTATATACCTGCCATCCTTCAGTCCCTGTGTCTCATCGTGCAAAGCTACTATATCGTGCGGCTCATCAGAAGATGTCCACTCCTCCACGATCTCACCCTTTGAGTTGAGCACCTGAAGATGTGCTCCGGGAAGTTCTTTTCCTGTGGTCAGATCTGTTTTAGATACATAGGTATGATGCTCCGGCTCAAGTGATTCTGCAGTAAAGTTAAACACAACGGTATCACTTTCATCATCGACTCTGGCATGGATTATATGCCTTCCGTTCTCATATACATTCCTTTTATCTGCATTAGCCATCGCATCGATAACATATCCCGGAGAAGCAATGGTCTCCTTAATATAGTAAGTACCCGGGTTTAGCGGCTGGCCATTATTATGGCTGTCTGTTGTAAGCTCACCATGACCGTTCTCGTCGGTGACGATCTCTCCGACCTTAGGGTCGTTCAGAAGTGCTGGATCATCCATATACACTTCATAAGTTGCTCCTGCAAGAGAACCGAATGTCGATCTTCTTGTATCGCTTTCCTGACCTTCAGGTCTGCTCTCTCCTGTCGATGCACTTTTCTTCTGCAGTTCGATCTTCACTGAACGTTTAGGCTCTGCATTCAGAAGCTCAAACCTGCCTGTGTAATCGACATAAAGCTTTTCCCCTCCTTCGATTGCTGCCTTTGCCGCCGCTCCGTTTGAAGGCTGACTTACATTTCCGATATATGTTGCAGGATCTATCGCAAGCCCTCTCGGAGCCTTGGTTTCCTTCAGTGTGAAAACTCCGACCGGCATGACAGGGATGCCGTTTTCCTTGTACATGCTGCCACCGCTGATCGGCTCATCATTTACGAAGTCGATCTGAGCTGTCTTTCTGCCGGTTTTGTCTTTGCCGCCTTCAACAACCTTGAATACCCACGTTTTTACCGGATCCAGCCCGGACACATCCTTTGTATCCGGCTTCGTATCATAGTAGCAAAGGGTATACTCTGCACCAAGGAGTCTCATATAGCCGTACTCCTCGTTCTGCTTGTCAAGTATGACAGTGAACGGTGCATATGCTGGAGCTTCTGTTGATGAGACTTCATACGGATGTGTCTTGTCATGACCAAGCGTCAGCGTGATCTTATATACCTTAGGTGTATCCTTCCCTCCATCAATGCAGAAACCGCCGGGTGCGGTGGTCTCTTTAACATAGTAGGTCCCCGGAAGCATTTCCATGATCCGTGTCTCACCTTTTGCGTCAGTCGTCAGCTCTGCCGGCTTGTTGTTGAAGTCGTTTGCCTGCTTTGTGCAGGAAGCGTCGCTGTAGAATTTGTATACCGCGCCTGCAAGCCTGTAATTGTTCGGTGCTTCGCTGAGAAAATCTGTTTCTGTCTTTTCCGCCTTCTTTATGAGTCTTACATGTGATCTCAGCGGTGTTTCTGTAGAGCTGAATGCTGCAGGATGATCCTCATCATTTGCGGTTGTGACTTTGATGCCTTTACCATCGTTCACATTTGTATCCAGTTCGAATCCGGGTGATGGCGCGATCTCCTTGGCATAATATGTCACATTCGGTTCCACTTCTACGACGTTTGTTTCACCGTTCGCCTTTGTTGTAAGGACGATGTGATTTCCGGCTGTATCCTTGGCTCTCTGGGTACACGCCTTGTCTGTGTACAGATAGTACACTGCGCCTGCAAGAGAATATCCGGAATGACTCAGTACATCCTGTCTGGATGATGTCTTTCTGATCTTTGCAAATCCGGATGACTCGACCTTGAACTTGTAGATAGCGCACGCGTTCTGGCTGTACGATGGATTGCTCTGCGCGAATGCCAGTATGACATAGTCCTTGTCCTTACCGAGACAGGTGACGAAGATATCGTTACCATCTGCCTCTTCTTCATCTGAAGCAGCTTCATCGAGATGATTGCAGGATGCTGCTATCCAGTAGTTATAGTTCCCGGATTTCAGTGTCTTTGTGCTGCCGCAGTTATCGAAGGTATTTGACTGTTTCTCTCGCTTTGTCAGCACCTCAGAATCAAAAGAGATATCCTCGCAACTCCTTGACGCACCTTCTCCGGTGTTCACGAGATTTGTGGATGATCCGCTTATCTTTTTAGGTTCTTCACGGATTTCTGGGGGATGGCGAGTAGCCATCCCTCTTTTAATGTGATTGGACTGTCCCAGGAACGCCGCGCTGGCGCCGGGCATTTGCCCAGCCCGGCCGACAGCTATAGAGCGAGCGTGACTGGCTGACA
>JAWRIG010000072.1:0-5188 GCA_040308005.1 Anaerovoracaceae bacterium
AAGTCGGAACCACCCTTGCCGCCGCCGATTGGCAGTCCTGTCAGGGAGTTCTTGAAGATCTGCTCGAATCCGAGGAACTTGATGATTCCAGGATATACGTTTGGAGCGAATCTCAGACCGCCCTTGTAAGGTCCGATAGCGCTGTTGAACTGATATCTGTAGCCCTTGTTAACCTGTACTTTACCTTCATCGTCTACCCATACAACTCTGAAAGTAACTCCTCTTTCAGGCTCAACGAGTCTCTCAAGAAGTGCGCACTCCTCATACTTAGGGTTAGCGTCCATAACTGGAGCCAGAGAAGTAAGAACCTCTTCTACTGTCTGGTGGAACTCAAGCTCGCCAGGGTTGTTCTTCTTGCACTGCTCGATGACTCTTTCTACATAATTTGCCATTGGTATCACTCTCCTTATGCAATTAAAAATAGAATAATGATTGTGGTGAAAACACCTACGCATAAATTCTAACACTTGAGTTTGAAAAGTCAACCGCCTAAGGCGGCAGCCGGCTTTAAGTTTGAGTATTTTATTTGTACATTATTTTAACCATTTTCGTAGAACTGTAAGGAACTGACGGGCGGACCGGGGGCGGATGGTTTTTTTGAAGTGAACAGACAATTAATTCGGGTAATACGGCCTTAATTATGGTAAAATCAATTATCTATGGGCAGAGCCTATATCTTTTACTGCGCTCTGAACAGGGATAATAATAAGGAGCATCAAAGCCTCAGGCTGAACCCTGCAGGCATCTTACATATATGGCAGACACAAGCAAAGTAGAACTTAACAGTGAGCAGCGCAAAGCTGTAAAGCAGATCGATGGTCCGGTGCTTATTCTCGCAGGAGCGGGGTCGGGCAAAACGGCTACAATGACTCACCGCATAGCATACATGGTGCAGCAGGGAGTCGATCCGCGCAGCATTCTCGCCGTGACATTTACCAACAAAGCGGCAAATGAGATGCGGAGCCGTGTGGCAGACCTTGTTGGCGACATATACGGCATGTGGATCATGACTTTCCACGCGATGTGTCTTCGCATGCTCAGATATTCAGGAGAGGCCCTCGGATACAGACCGGGATTTACGGTCTACGACGAGACGGATAAGAAGGCTCTGATCAAGAGGATCTGCAAAGAGCTCGGAGTGGATGAGAAGATAACTCCTGTGGCCCTGATCATCGGCGTAATAAGCAAGTGCAAGGAGCAGGAGGAGGGACCTGAGGAATATCTGGCAACGAGCTCCGGGATGCCTCAGAACAAGCTTATCTACCAGGTGTACAGCAAGTACCAGGAGGAACTCATGGCTGCCAACGCCATGGACTTTGACGACCTTCTGTGGAACGGAGTCAGGCTGCTTGAGCAGGAGCCTGAGGTCCTTAGATACTATTCAGACAGGTTCAGATACATCATGGTGGATGAGTATCAGGATACGAACTACCTTCAGTATAAGATGATCAGCATGCTCGCGTCCCGCCACGGCAACCTCTGCGTTGTAGGAGATGACGACCAGTGCATCTACCAGTGGAGAGGCGCGGACATCCGCAACATACTCGACTTTGAGAACGACTTTTCCGGAGCTTTTACCGTAAGACTTGAGCAGAACTACAGATCGGACGGCAATATATTAAGACTCGCCAACTCGGTCATCAGAAACAACAAGAGCCGTAAGAGCAAGGCACTGTGGACCGACCGCGAGGACGGGGAGAAGATCACATACCGCAGGCTTGATGATGACAAGCAGGAGGCCTACTGGATCGGTGCTGAGATCGAGAGGCTGAGAAGCGAGGGATATAACTACAGAGACATAGCCATTCTGTACCGCAAGAATGCACAGTCGAGAAATCTCGAAGAGAAATTCAGCTTCCGCGGCATTCCGTACAGAGTGCTCGCAGGGCTCAGGTACTACGACCGCAAGGAAATCAAGGATGTGATGGCCTATCTCAGACTGATCGCCAATCCGGGAGATAACGAGAGCATGCGCAGGATAATTAATGAGCCAAAGCGCGGCATCGGAGCCAAGACCATGTCGGCGATCGACGGCTATGCCGCCTCATACGGCATCAGCATGTACGAAGCCCTCAAGGATGAGCAGCTGCTCGCATCCCTCAGCAATAAGTCGCGTGCCGCTGTAAGAGAGATGACTGAAATGCTCGATGATCTCAGAACCGAGCAGGACAACCTGACCCTTACGGATATATATGACAATCTTCTTAACAGATCGGGCTATCTCAAGGCTCTTGAAGATGCTAATACCGTAGAGGCTGACGGGCGCATCGAGAACATCATGGAATTCAAGTCCGTCATCGCGGAGTTCGAAAAGGGCCTCGCTGACGGCAGCGTCGCCGCCATGCAGGAGGAGATGAAGGCTGAGAGGCTCGCTCTCATGGGAGAAGGCCTTCCGGCAGAATCAACGACCGTGCTCAGCACCTTCCTCGAGCAGATCACACTGATGTCGGATATAGACAATCATGATGAGGAAGAGGACGCTGTGGTCCTGATGACACTTCACTCAGCCAAGGGACTGGAGTTTCCTGTCGTATTCATGCCGGGCATGGAAAACGGCATGTTCCCGGGAGTCGCTGCATTCGATGAGACGTCCAAAATGGAAGAAGAGCGCAGGCTCTGCTACGTCGGAATTACAAGAGCCATGAAGAAGCTCTACCTTACAGGCGCCCAGATGAGAACCATGTACGGCAGGACTGACTGGCAGGTCGAGTCGGTATTCCTCGACGAGATGGATAAGGACTGCCTCGACGGCGACCGTACCGTTAAGGACAAGCTCAAGAACGAAGACGGCCTCCGCGGACAGGGCGGCCTTCTCGGAGACTACATTTTCAGCGGGCGCAGCCTCGGCACTGCCGACGGATACTCAGGCAGCCCGTCTCCTAAGCCTTTTGACGGACTCAGCGCCGCAAGAAGAGCAGTACATAATAAAGAAAAGATCTCGGATGAATTCGAGAACGGAGATATAGTCAGGCATCCGAAATTCGGTGAAGGCATGGTCATCGAGCAGGACGAAAAGACGATGACCGTCATGTTCGATGATTTCGGGCAGAAGAAGCTTGGCAAGGGATTTGTAAAGATGGAGAAAGTCCAATGACAAGAGAAGAGAAAATCAAGAGGATCGACTGGCTGTCAGACAGACTCAACGAAGCGTCAAGAGCCTATTATGCCGACGGCATCGAGATCATGACCAACTTCGAATATGATGAGATGTATGACGAGCTTCTCGCTCTTGAGGACGAGACCGGATATATAAGGGATGACAGCCCTTCGATCAACGTCGGATATGAGACGGCGGCAGGCCTTCCTAAGATAGTGCATGAGATCAAGATGCTGTCCCTTAACAAGACCAAGGACAGAGATGAGCTGAGAGCCTGGCTCGGAGATCAGAAGGGCCTGCTGTCCTGGAAGCTTGACGGCCTTACCGTCGGACTTACATATGAGAACGGCCGCCTCGTTCAGGGCGTTACGAGAGGCAACGGTGTGGAGGGCGAACTCATTACAGCCAACACTCTTGCCTGCGAGAATATCCCCAAGACCATCCCGCATAAGGGAAGGGTCATGGTCAGAGGCGAGGCAGTCATCAGATATTCAGACTTTGAGAAGATAAACGAAGCGATCGACGATGCCGATGCAAAATACAAAAACCCGCGCAATCTCTGCAGCGGCAGCATCCGCCAGCTCGACCCCAAGGTAACCGCCGAAAGGCATGTGAACTTCTACGCTTTCAATCTCACTCTTTCCGAGGGCGTTGAGATAGTCAGCAGGCGGGAGAGGATGGAATGGATGAAGTCGCAGGGCTTCGATATCGTCGACTATGTCATGGTAGACAAGGACAATCTGCTTGATGAGATAGACAGATACGAAGCAGCGATACCGGAATTTGACATCCCGTCGGACGGCCTCGTGCTGACACTCGATGACTCTGAGTATGCAAAGACTCTCGGCGAGACTGCCAAGTACCCGAGAGACTCCATCGCTTTCAAGTGGCGCGATCAGAATGCTGAGACCGTGCTGAGAGAGATAGAGTGGAGCCCGTCGAGAACAGGCCTTCTCAATCCGGTCGCCATATTCGACCCGGTCGAGCTGGAAGGGACCACGGTATCGAGAGCTTCGGTTCACAATATCAACATCATGGAAGATCTTCAGCTCGGAATAGGAGATACCGTCAGGGTATACAAGGCCAACATGATCATTCCGCAGCTCAGTGACAACCTCACGAGAAGCGGCAATATAGAGATACCTGAAACATGCCCTGTCTGCGGCGGCAGGACGAAGATAAGAGATGACGAAGGGACTAAGACCCTCATCTGCACCAACCCTGACTGCCTGGCCAAGCATGTCAAGAAATTCTCGCATTTTGTCTCGCGCGATGCTCTTAACATCGAGGGCCTGTCGGAATCAGGACTTCTCAAGCTGATCGGCATCGGCGCGATAAGGACATTCCCTGACCTGTTCAGACTGTCTGAACACCGGGATGAGATCACGGGGCTTGAAGGTTTCGGGCAAAAGTCATATGATAATCTGGTTGCTTCGGCAGAGAAGGCATCACATACTGTTCCGGCAAGACTCCTCTACGGCCTCGGCGTTCCGGGGATCGGAGTCGCCACCTCAGGCGTCATAGCAAGAGCCTGCCGCAATAAGTGGGATGCGATCGAGAATCTGGACGAAGAGGACCTCACCATGATAGACGGCGTCGGAGCCGTTATGGCGGCGGACTATGTGAAATTCTTCGCCGATGAGGACAACCGCAAAGTCATAAGAGAGCTGCTCACTTTGCTCGACATAGATGAGTCCTATGAAGCGGCCGGGACCAGCCTCGAAGGCAAGACCTTCGTTATAACGGGAAGCCTTGTGCATTATGCCAACAGAAAAGACCTCAAGGCTGAGATCGAGGCAGAAGGCGGCAAGGTCGCAGGATCGGTATCTGCGAAGACAGACTACCTCATTACCAACGATCCGGGTTCAGGCTCGTCCAAGAACAGGGCGGCAAGAGAGCTCGGAATAGAAATAATCACAGAAGATCAGGTCCGGGAGATGCTCGGAATAAACGGATAACAACCGGGATATGGCAGTAATGACTGCCGCACAGGCGTCACTATCGGTTCAATACAGAAAGGAGGAAGAGACCCATGGAGAATACCAATATCATACTCGATATGGATCAGGCTTATGATGAGTCGCTCGAGAA
>JAWRIG010000073.1:0-12346 GCA_040308005.1 Anaerovoracaceae bacterium
CGTCAGATGATTTTGATGTGGAGGATTGCTTTGAAATACTGAAGGCAGTCTCGCAGGAAGTCTGCCCGACCGTCGTGTCCATGGTATATGACGTGACAGACAGGACTGTTTACTGGTGCGAAAACAGAGAATGGGATAAGAAAGCAAGGAAACGAAAATGTTTTGGAGAGTCATTAATAGAGTAATTGAACTGATGAAAGAATCGAGAGAAATACCGAAATGGGCTCGGGACGAGCATATGGAGATGATAGTCCCGCAGGCAGAACTGTGGAGGTGGAAATAGTCATGAAGACGAATATAGAAAAATACATTATTGGAAACCGTAAAGTGATGAGAATGCTGACTGTTGCAGCGACACTGTTTTTTGCCAGCGCGGTATTCCAGATCACCGCAGACAAGTGGCCGGAAGGCGTAATATATTTCGCAGCGGCAGCTTGCTTCGTATCACTCGAAAGAGCATGCGTCAGGAAAGCAGATGAAACCAGAAACAATGGAGAGACAACTGATCGTGAGGAAGGAAACAATGAGTAATACTGGAATCACCAAATATGACAATAAAGCGCTGATCTCATTCTTCACTTTAGTGATCATACTGTCACTTGCAGCAGAGGCATATATAGTAAAGGGCGGCCCGCTCTGGATGTATTTTGTGCTGATGTGGATCCCGGCATTCTCTGCTATCATCGCCAGCGCGATCGCGCTTAAAGAAAACAATGAGAAGTTTTCTCTGAAAGGATTCCTTTCCGGGTTTGGCATAAGAAGATGCAGGATCCGTTATATACTGCTAGCGGTGTTTATTCCGCTTATCTATCTGCTTATTCCTTACATGATCTACTGGAAGACACATCCGGACAATTTCGGATATACAGGCGTGGCGCTAAGTCTGATATTGAAAGACTGTCTCCCAACTTTGATCATAGGTATATTCCCGGGCATTCTTTCCGCGATGGGCGAGGAGATAGGCTGGCGGGGATACATGCTTCCTGCACTTACGGAAAGAAGCGGACTGAAGAAAGCTCTGATTATAACGAGCCTGTTCTGGTGTTGCTGGCACCTGCCGCTGCTCGCTTTCGGGGACTATATGGCTGGTGCACCTGTGTGGTATAAACTGCCTGCATTTGTGCTATGCATCTTCCCGGTCGGGATCATTATCGGCGGTCTGACATACTTGAGCAAGAGCGTCTGGCCTGCAGCATTCCTGCATGCGGCACATAATAATTATGATCAGGCAGTATTCGGCGTGATCACAAGAGGCGACGACATGATGTATTACGTCAGCGAGACAGGGTTTCTCACAATAATATGCGCATGGGTGATCGCGATTATAATGATCGTTAAAGTCAAAGATATTGCAGCAAAAGAGGAGAACCGAATATGAGCAATATTTACATGTTCGCCGGTGCTGCGATGCCTTGGATCGCACTTGGTCTCTTACTTGCTGTGTTTTGTGTAAGAGCGGCATGCAGAAAAATGACTCAGAAAAAGAAAGACGACTATAGTTCTGAAGGAATGTCCATAGGGATGTGCTTCGGAGTTGCAATGGCAACAGCACTGCATATCAATGTTGGCATCGGAATGATGCTGGGCCTGTTACTGGGACTTGCTATGGGTTCTTCAAAAGAGAAGGAAGATGACAAGAAATGACACTGATAGATAGTATGATCCAAATACGCAGGCTGTCTGATCCTGAGATCCCTGCAGCTCTGGATCTGGCATGGAGAGTATTCTCTGAATATGAATCCCCGGATTACTCTGATGAGGGTACTGAGGAATTCCGCAGGTGTCTGCATGATGAGGAATACCTGTACGGCATAGATTATATCGGGGCGTTTTACGACCAGAAGCTTATTGGTTTGATTGGGATCCGTACAGAACTGGAGCATATCTGTTTCTTCTTTGTCGATGGGCAGTATCACAGAAAGGGGGTCGGAACTAAGATGTTTGATTACCTTCTGGAGAATTATAAAGGCAATATCATAACAGTCAACTCTTCACCGTATGGTCTGGGCTTCTACAAAAAGCTTAGATTTGTCCCGACTGAAGAAGAGAAAACAATCAATGGTATACGATTCACACCGATGATATATGAGAGGAAATCAAATGGAAGTGATTTATGAAAAGAAAAAAGAAATGACATTTATCGGGTATCACACAGTAATACGTCCGGATGAAGGATATCAGAAATGCCCGGAATTCTGGGAAAAGGAATACGCGATGAAATATGCGAAGCTCTGGCAGACGATGGAGCCTGCAAATGCTGTCGAGAAGGCGATCATTGAAAACGGGATCGGTATGTACGCTATATGTGCCGAAGCAGAAAATGGCTTCAGTTACTGGATCGCCGGCATGTATCAGGGAGGCGATGTTCCGGACGGACTGGAACTGTATTCATTTCCTGAGAGCAACTGGGCTGTATTCAATACAAAGGGACCAATCCCTGAATCACTGCAAACACTGAATACTGCAGTATGGCAGGATTGGTTCCCGAATGAGGGGCAGAAATATCACGCAAACGCAGCAGCGACACTGGAAGTTTATTCTGCCGGTGATCCGAACTCATCTGAATATGAATGCAGCATATGGGTGCCGGTCACTAACAGAGTGAATGAATATATCGCGTACTGTGGATTGGACTGCGAGACATGTGAAGCCCATATTTCGACAGTAAATAATGATAATGATCTGCGGATCAGGGTCGCAAAGGAATGGTCAGAGCTGAACAAAGTGGAAATCACGCCGGAGATGATCAACTGCGCCGGATGCCGTATCGATGGAGTAAAGACTCCTTTCTGCGATTCACTTTGCCCGATAAGGCAGTGCGCAATGGGCAGGACTGTTGAAACATGCGGAGACTGCAGTGAAATGAGCTCATGTGAAAAGCTTGAGATGATAACAGGAAATAACGAGGAAGCCCTCAAACGGCTAAAAGGATAAGCAAAAAATGTCAAAAGAAATAGAACCGCAAATGACAACGAGAGCATCGGCATACGAACTTTGGATGAATGCGCCGAATCCGATGGTGACGTTCTTCAAAACGCTTGATGTAACAAACCTGGTCAGGATGAGCAGAAAGAAAGGCTACAAGTTCAACATGCTGCTGGACTACTGCATTGGAAAAGCAGCAGCTCCCATAAAGGAATTCTACATGCTTCCTGTAGGGGACAGGCTGATAAAATATGACACTCTTGCAGTAAACACTATCGTTAAGAACAGAGAAGGAGAAGTTAGTTCATGCGATATTCTGTTTACGGATGATCTGACCGTTTTCAATCGGGAATATCTGACGCATACCTCACGAGCAGCGGATAGTTGCTGCGACCGGGATCTGTCTGAGGACAGTATGGTGATCGGGACTTCTGCAATTATCGATACCGAGATAGATGGTGCTGTCGGCATGAACAGCGGAATCTTCAATAATCCGTTCATGCTATGGGGGAAATATAGAAAGAAACTGTTCAGATATTATCTGCCTGTATCGTTCCAATTCCATCATACACAGATGGATGGAGCGCATGCCGGCAGATTCCTTGAAAACCTTCAAAATAACGTAAGAAATATAAGATGAGATGGGAACGGCTATGATGAGAGGATTCAGGAAAGTGAAAAGAAAAAGCATAATTATCTGCCATAGTGAAGAAGAGATGAATCGGAAAGCAGACGCGCTTATAGAGCAAGGCTTTCAGGTGGAGCGTCAGTCAGGTGTACTGCCTGTACAGCCGTTTTGCATAGCAACATACAGAGTTGTTTTCTGGAAATAATAATAAAATACAGGGTATCTGATGTGGTGCAGAAAGCATCACATCAGGATATGGCTGAATGAAATTACTGAGATTTGCTGATCAGGAAATAGGGGTTAGATAAGAATGAATAGAAAAGCACTCGTCGTCATTGACATTCAAAACGACATTACTAAGCATTACAGGGACATCATTGAAAACATCAATTCCGCTATCGATTGGGCAGTGGGGCAAGGAATGGCGATCATATATATCAAACACAACAATTTGTCCCCTGGGACACGGACGTTCAAACCGGATACGAAGGGTGCGGAACTTGCACCGGAACTCAAGATTGTCTCGGAACATATTTTCGTTAAGACAAAGGCCAACGCTTTGACTAGCGAGGCGTTTTCAGAATTCATCCGGTCAGAGGATATCAGAGAGTTTTACATTACCGGTGCTGATGCCACTGGCTGTGTGAAATCCACCTGTTTCAATATGACAAAGACTGGATATACCGTTCATGTCATCTCCGATTGTGTGACTAGCTATGACTTAAGGAAGATGCCGGAAATGCTTGCCTACTACACGGACAAGGGCTGTGAAGTCAAAAACCTTGCTATTTATATGGGGGAATGAATTATCAATGGTATTTGAGAAAGAGACGTGCAATAAGAATCGGACTCTAGGATGGATATGGAAAGAAAACTGATCAACTGGATGGGGCTATTGGGAATAATATCTTTGATCTCATATGTGCTGGCGGTGATCATATCTCCGATGGCATACCCGGGATATAACTGGATGGAGCAGGCGGTCAGCGATCTGTCTGCCGATAACGCACCGTCGAAAGCTCTGTGGGATCAGCTGTCGGCACTGTATGGCAGCTGTGGCATCGTTTCTGTTACCTGTGCCTCGGTATTTGTAGCAGATAATAGGGTATCATCCAGACTGTTTCGCACAGGCATATATCTCTTTGCGATCATGACCTGGGTCTCAGAAGTGGGATACCGCATGTTTCCTCTCGTGGATGTCGGCAAAGAGATAGCCTCATTTCAGGAAGTCATGCATATCGTTGTAACGGCGCTTGTAGTCCTGTTGTCTATCACTTCGCTTTTGGTTCTGATCATAGCCGGTTTCAGGCAGTCCGAAGTCAGAACACTCGGCAGGTTGGCAGCGATCGCACTTGCCATGATGATGATCGGAGCAATAGGAACAGGCATAGCTCCTCCGCAATACTTCGGAATAGTGGAAAGGTGCAGCGTATTTGCTGCGACAGGCTTCAATGCTGTACTTGGCTGGTATTTGTTCAAAGGATTCGGGCAATCAGATGGACGCATATATGACTAAACTGGAAACCAGATTAACAGTGCTATATGATGAACCATTCTGGATAGGACTATCTGAAAGGGTAGAGAATGGAAAGCTCACTGTTGCAAAACATGTTTTCGGCGCAGAACCGAGCATGGCCGATATATATGAGTTCGTGCTGAATCACTCTTATGAACAGAAGTATAGTCCGCCTGTGGATGCTGAAGTGAGAAAGGAACATACAAATCCCAAAAGACGACAGAGAGAAGCGCGAAAAATGACTGCGCAGAAGGGCGTCGGGACAAAATCACAGCAGGCGCTTCAGATGCAGCGCGAAGAAAAGAAGATAGAAAGAAAACAAATCAGTAAAGATCAAAAGGAAGCGGAAAAGCAGCGCCGGTTCGAGCTGAGACAGAAAAAGAAAAGGGAGAAGCATAAAGGTAAATAAATCCATTCACAGTAGACACAAGATCCGGATGAGTATGTCACAGAAGTGTGCTATGCTGTAAAATAACAATGTAACTGGAGGAGATTGGTATTTTCAGATACAACACCAGTCTCCTTAGTACCAGAATAATCAAGGAAGGGAAACGATGAGACTGAAAAATGTACTGATCGTCGTTAAGGATATCGAGAGATCCAGACAGTTCTATCATGATCTGTTTGGTCTGGAGATGATCCTTGACAATGATGGAAATATGATTCTGACAGAAGGGCTGGTTCTGCAGGAAGAGAAATACTGGAAAGAGTTCCTCGGTAAAGAAATCATTCCGGAGAACAATTCCTGCGAGCTCTATTTTGAGGAACGTGATATCGAAGGCTTCATCGAAAAGCTTGAAAGATACTATCCGGATGTGAAGTATGTCAACAGACTCATGACACACAGCTGGGGACAGAAAGTCATACGCTTCTATGATCCGGACGGAAATCTCATCGAAGTGGGGACGCCAGTGTAGAATGGCAAATACCATAACGGGAATCAGAATAGTGCTCAGCATAGCTCTGCTGTTTTGTCCGATATTATCGCCAACGTTTTATGTGCTCTATATAGCTGCCGGATTCTCAGACATGATCGATGGTGCTGTGGCGAGGAAAACAGGTACCGTCAGCAAGTTTGGCACAAAGCTGGATACGGTTGCAGATATCGCATTCATAGCGGTATGCCTGATCAAATTTTTGCCTGTAATGCATATTCCGGTCTGGCTCTGTATATGGATCGCTGTCATCGTCATGATCAAGGTGACGAATATCGCAGCAGGATATATCCGAAAGAAGGAA
This sequence comes from Anaerovoracaceae bacterium, assembly GCA_040308005.1. GTDB lineage: Bacteria > Bacillota > Clostridia > Peptostreptococcales > Anaerovoracaceae > Crickella. Next base: position 6,309 of record JAWRIG010000073.1, read on the forward strand.
TTCGTATCTGTGCATTCTGTAATAAACAAAGTGACCGGAGGGCTGCTGTTCATTTTTCCGCTGACACTGGTTTATATTGATTTGGAATACAGTGCGGCAGCCATCTGTGCGGTTGCGACAATAGCAGCTGTTAATGAAGGATACTTGATTCAAGCGGGAAGAACGACATAGCGGCAGATTCCAGTCTTGCTCCTGGGAGTTATACTGTTAGCAACATCTGTACGTATGAGGCAGAGGGAAATGATCCTGAACTCATACTTTGCAAAAAGAGATAGAAAAAGGAGAGTGCTGTTTGAGAAAACTACACAACACACTGGAGATTGTCGGCTGACCAGGGAGGTTTGCTGGCAATCAAACAAACCTCCCGCTGTATAGCAATTGAAGTCAACAATTTTCAGGAGGTAATAAACAATGAATACAAATGACATAATAATTCGTTTGGAAAAGAAAGTAGAATACAGAGAAGTAGAGAAGCTTGTCAGGGAGTCGTTCTGGAATGTCTACAAGCCCGGTTGCAGTGAGCATTATGTACTGCATGTTTTGAGAGATGATCCGGCGTTCGTGAAGGAGCTCGATTTTGTCATGGAAAAGGACGGCAGACTGATCGGGCAGAATGTCTTTGTGAGGACTGTTATCAATGCGGATGACAGCAGAGATATCGATGTCTTGACGATGGGACCTATATGCATCGCGCCTGAGCTGAAGCGGAACGGATACGGCAAAATGCTGCTTGACTTTTCCCTCGAGAAGGCTGCGGAGATGGGATTTGGCGCAGTCCTGTTCGAGGGCAACATAGACTTCTATGGCAAGAGCGGTTTTGATTATGCCCGAAAGTTTGGCATACGCTACCATGACTTGCCGGAGGATGCCGATGACTCCTTCTTCCTTTGCAGAGAGCTGATACCAGGCTATCTTGAAGATATTACCGGAGTATATCAGACGCCGCCTGCATACTATGTGGATGATGCTGATGTAGATGAATTCGACAAGATATTCCCTGCAAAGGAAAAGCTGAAACTCCCTGGTCAGATATTTGACTAGGTGGCTGAAAGCAGACGCAGGAGAGTGGCTGACTGTATTACACTTTCTTGACAGACGATCAATTATATGCTATCTTGAGTCTACCGACAGGTTGTCGGTAGACTCTTTTTTGGGGGCTCTGAAGATGAGGATCGTAAAAACTGCAGAAGAAAGAAAAAACGAAATACTTGATGTGGCAGAGCAGCTGTTCGCCGAAAAAGGCTTTGATAATGCCAGCACTAATGACATTATCAAGAGGATCGGGATAGCCCGCGGCACGCTGTATCATCACTTCGGATCCAAAGAGGAGATACTTGATGCTCTGGTCGAGAGGATGACCCGTGATGCGATCGCCAGATCAAAAGCTGTCGTCTCAGATAAGAACCGTCCGCTTCTGGACAGACTTACGGGAGCAATAATCGCGCTTGATATAAACGACGGAGCCGGTCCTGAGGTGTTTGAACAGATTCATAAACCTCATAATGCTTTGCTCCATCAGAAAATGCAGGAGCGCCTGATCGGCGGAGTGGTCCCGCTGATATCAGAGCTTATCAGGGAGGGAAACGAGACGGGTGCTTTTGATTCGAAATACCCTGATGAAGCTGCAGAGATGATCCTGATCTATTCGAATATTGCATTCGATGCACTTGCCGGGCTGACTGAGGAGGAGCTTGTACACAAAGGTCAGGCTTTTATCTGCCATGTTGAACGGATACTTGGTGCAGAAGAGGGTAGTCTGGCACGTGCGATCATGAATATCTTGAACAGATAATACTCAAAAGGGACTTGCCTCTGTATATGGCGGGTCCCATATATTGGACCATTCTACCGACAACCTGTCGGTAGACAAAAGGGCAGCAAAAATGGAACAACGATCAAACTACAATAAATTCCTTCTTCTCTGGAGCGGAGAACTGGTGTCAGCAATAGGCTCGGGACTTACTAGTTTTGGCCTTGGCGTATATGTATTCCGGGAGACAGGAAGCGCCGCTGACATGGCGCTTGTGGCTCTGCTGGCATTCCTGCCGGTACTGCTCCTGAGCGCGCCTGCGGGAGTTCTGGCTGATCGGTATGACCGCAGGATCCTCATGATGGCCGGCGACGGGCTGTCAGCACTCGGGCTTGTATATATCCTGATATGCATGCTTTCAGGCGAGGCAAAGCTGCATCAGATATGCATAGGTGTATTCATAAGCTCAGTGTTCTCATCGCTTCTCGAGCCTTCCTACAGAGCGACGGTTACAGACCTCCTGACAAAGGAGGAATACTCGAGAGCGGGCGGCATGGTGAGCATCGCCGGCAGCGCAAGATATCTTATATCACCGCTGATCGCCGGCTTTCTGCTGACAGTGAGTGATGTGAAGATGCTTCTGATGATCGATATAGGCACATTCTTCCTGACGGTAATATGCACGGCAGTGGTCCGCAAAGGAATTTCCGCAAAGCCTGCAGATGCAGAAGCGTCTTTCCTTGAAAGCTTCAGGGAAGGCTGGGCGGCGATAAATGAGAAGCGTGGTGTGATGATACTGATCATCGTCTCATCCGTGATGACATGCTTGATGGGCGCGATGCAGGTACTGGCGGAACCTATGATACTCGACTTTCAGAGCAGCAAAGTGCTCGGCATAGCTGAGACCGTATGCGCATGCGGAATGCTGGTATCAAGTGTGATCATAGGGATCCGCGGACTGAAGAAAAACTTTACGGGCACTCTCAGCATATCACTTGTGCTTGCGGGCCTGTCTATGGTCGGCTTTGGCCTTAAGGAGAACATTCCTATGATCTGCGGCTTCGGATTCATGTTCTTCTTCATGCTGCCGTTTGCGAATAACTGCCTCGACTATCTGGTCAGGACTAATATAGATGCCGGCAAACAGGGAAGAGCATGGGGACTGATCAGCTTCCTGTCGCAGATAGGGTATGTGGTCGCATACGGGACCGCAGGGCTTCTTGCCGATCGTGCTGCGAATGCATGGAATACCGGTGTAGGCCGGGGAGCAGCTGCAGTTATCATGGTCTCGGGAGCTTTGCTCGCAGCGGTCGCGGCAGCATTGTACAAGTCAAAGGATGTAAGAAAACTGGAAGAGCAAAGTGCAGGTGAAACATATGGAAAGACGAATGATAATCAATGACATCAAAGCAAATAAGCTGGTCTCGGCTGCGACCTGTATTTTCATGGCGGTAACGGCGATGCTGCTGGGGCTTTCGATACTTCTTTATGCAAGTCTCGCAGATTCCATTGACTCTCTCATGACTGAAGCGAAGACTCCTGATTTCCTGCAGATGCATACGGGAGAACTGGATGAGGATGATGTTAATAGCTTTTCCCAGCAGAGAGAAGACATAGAGGCAATGCAGATCTGTACCTTTCTGAATCTTCAGAACAGCCAGATATCTATCGGAAATGAGTCTTTTGAGAACAATATGCAGGATAATGGGCTCAGCTGCCAGAGCAGCCTGTTTGACTATCTCGTAGATGCGGATAATAAAGTGATTTATCCATCTGAAGGAGAGGTGTACGTGCCGGTATGCTATAGGAAGGAGTATGGGATAAAATCCGGAGATGTGATGAGGATCGGAAAGGAAGAACTGATCGTTGCGGGATTTCTGCGTGATTCACAGATGAATTCGATGATGGCTTCTTCCAAGCGGTTCCTTATCAGCGAGCCGGACTATGAAAGACTCAGACAGCTCGGCAGTGAGGAATACCTGATAGAGTTCAGGCTTAAGGATGGCAGCGATATCAATGCCTTTGCTACAGCATACAAGGATGCAGGACTGCCCGATAACGGTCCTACGATCACGTATCCTCTTATCCGGATGATGAATGCACTTTCAGATGGCATGATGATACTCGTAATACTGCTTGTAAGCGTTGTAGTACTGCTTATCTCGATGCTGTGCATCAGATACATTATCCTGACTCAGCTTGAGAAGGATAAAACCGGTATAGGAATGCTGAAAGCGGTGGGAATATCAAGGCGTGACATAAGGAAGCTCTATATGTCAAAGTACCTTATCTTATCCGTTGTCGGATGCATGACGGGTGTTATCGCAGCGATCATCACGGCAAAACCAGTCGGCGCGCAGATGAGAGAGCTTTACGGGAATGCCGGAAACACCGGACTGATATATGCACTCATGATACTCGGAGCGCTTGCGGCTGAAGGGGTGATCCTGCTGTCGGTGAGCAGATTGCTCCACAGGACAGACAGAATAACTGCGGCTGACGCACTTTACGGGAGAGGAAGTTTCGGGAAAAAAAAGAATCTCTGGCTGCCTGCAATGATCATCACCGCAGCGGCGATGTTCATGATACTCGTGCCGCAGAATATGAAGAGCACTATAGAGGCGCCTGAATTCGTCACATATATGGGGATAGGCGAGAGCCATATCCGCATCGATGTAAGGCAGACCGGGAATGTCAGGAAAATCGCCGGAGAAGTGACTGAAGACATAGGGCATGACAACAGAGTACGTGATTATGTGCTGATGGAAACAGGCTCCTACAGGACGATCCTCCAGAACGGGTCGTCGTATGATCTGATGATCGAAAACGGAGATCACAGCAGATTCCCTGTGAGATACACAGAAGGCAGGTATCCTGAAAATGACAGAGAGATAGCTTTATCTGTCCTGAATGCTGAAGAGATGGGCGTGAAGCTGGGGGACGAAATCATTGTCTGCAAGGAAATGAAGGACGGCACTGCGGAGGAGATTTCCTGCAGTGTGTGCGGGATCTATTCAGACATCACTAACGGAGGCAAAACCGCTAAGGCCTGCATGAAGGATCCGGATGATGCAACGCCGGTAATGTGGAGCATCGTATATCTGTCACTTGCAGATGAGGATCTTACCAGAGAGTGGACTAAGGAATATCAGGACAGATATTCGTCATTCGAAAGCGGCGTCAAGGTTACTCTGATCGCAGACTATCTAAAGGGGACCTATGGACAGACAATAAGAAATATCTCAAAGGCAGCTGCGGTCTCTTCTGTCATGGCGTGCTTTGTACTGTTTATCGTGATGCTTCTGCTGATACGGCTGGTGGTCTGGAGAGAACGCAATGACAGTTCGCTCAAGAAAGCATTGGGATTTACCTCTTCAGATATCCGCATGGAATATCTGAAGAAGACTGTGACTTATATACTTCCTGGGATAGTGCTGGGAGTGTTTGCCGGGATCGTTCCGGGGCAGAGCCTGGCGGCATTGCTTCTCAGGTCTATGGGAGCATACAGCTTCCGCTTTATCATCGATCCGCTGACAGTGTTTGCGGCGGCGCCGGCTATGATGGCAGCTTCTGCCATGTTCGCAGCGATCTTAAGTTTGACGGAAGTTAAAAGAATTTATGCATGGGAATGCCTCAGAGCAGGTGCATTAAAGTGATTACACGGGGAAAATGGTGACGACATGAAAGAATTGCTGACAGTAAAACATTTGGGTAAGGCGGATATCCTGAAAGACATAAACTTTGAGATCAAAGAAGGTGAGATGGTCGCTGTCATGGGACCGTCCGGATCAGGAAAATCAACACTTCTGTATAATGTATCCGGGATGGATGATCCGGACACCGGCGAGGTGATGCTTGGGGATACGGTGATCACCGGGATGAATGAGGATGAGAAAGCCGAACTGAGACTGAAAAGAATGGGCTTTGTGTTCCAGCAGATGAATGTGCTGGAAAATCTGAACATAATAGACAATATAGTGTTGCCTTCAGTCCATGCTGACAGGAAGCGCAAAAAGGAATACTGCGAAAGGGCAATGGAGCTCATGGAAGGATTCCATATCGGCGATCTGGCGGAACGAAAGGTGTCCGAAGTGTCAGGCGGGCAGCTACAGAGGGCATGCATATGCCGCAGTATGATGTCGGAGCCAGAGATCATATTTGCTGATGAGCCGACAGGAGCCCTGAATCAGACAGCAGCTACAGAAGTAATAGAGTCATTTCTGAAAATCAACAGAGATGGAACAACGATACTGATGGTCACACATGACAGCAGGATCGCTTCCATGTG
>JAWRIG010000074.1:0-4022 GCA_040308005.1 Anaerovoracaceae bacterium
GCAATATTTGCAAATAATCCATTTAAAAATTTGGTTTATTGGATTATGGACTTTGATACAGTTTCATGGATTACAACAAACATGCAGTATATAAACCAAGTAGCTATTTCATGGATTATAGTTTTTGTTAACTATAAATATATATTAGAAAAAGTTATCACAAGGAATAAGTTTAAGATAGTCGAAGAAATAAGCATGTTATATGCAGTAATTATATACTTGACATATAGTATGAGTTTTAATGTACAGCAACGAATACAGATAGCTACTATGATTCCTATGGCGATTATATTTACTATCTGTAAAAATGAAGACCTGTATATAAAAAAAGAAAAAAAAATAGGGAAACTGTCTAAATATCAAGTTAATATAGTTTTAATTGCGTATTGTATAATTGATTTTATAATTAAAGTAATTCCTAAAATTTAATATTTGGATTGAATACAACTTTTAGGAATTTTAAAAGTGAATGAGAAGGAGTACACAGGTATGATAAATATAATAGGATTAGGATATATAGGATTGCCAACAGCGTTGATGTTTTCAGCTAATAAATTAGATGTAATAGGAACTGATTTAAATACACACTTAGTAGAAACTTTAAATAATGGTAAATTAACATTTGAAGAACATGGATTAGAGAATTTATACGAAAAAGCTGTAAGAAGTGGAATAAAATTTTCAGATAAATACGTAGAAACTGATAAGTATATAATAACTGTTCCTACTCCATATATAGAGGAAAACAAAAAGATAGATCCATCATATGTAATAAAAGCTGTAAATACAGTATTAGAGACATGTAAAATTCCAAGTATAGTTGTAATAGAATCAACTGTATCTCCAGGAACTATAGATAAACATATAAGACCTTTAGTAGAGGAAAAGGGATTAGTTATAGGAGAAGATATTCATTTAGTTCATGCTCCAGAGAGAATAATTCCAGGAAATATGGTTTATGAATTAGAACACAATTCAAGAACTATAGGTGCAGATGATAGAACTATTGGAGAAGAGGTTAAATCATGGTATAAAAATTTCTGTAAAGGAGAAATTGTTGTTACAGATATAAAAACTGCTGAAATGAGCAAAGTTGTTGAAAATACTTTCAGAGATATAAATATAGCATTTGCTAATGAATTAGCTAAAATTTGTAGGTCAGAAGGTATGGATGTTTATGAACTTATAAGGATAGCCAACAAGCATCCGAGGGTAAATATTCTTCAACCAGGGCCGGGTGTAGGAGGACATTGTATATCTGTAGACCCTTGGTTTTTAGTAGGTGATTACCCAGAAATAGTACATACTATATTATCTGCAAGGGTTGTAAATGATTCTATGCCTAAGTACGTATTAGAAAGAATTCAAAATATAATGAATGAAAACAATATAGATAGTTTCAAAAAAGTAGGTTTATATGGAATGACATATAAAGAAAATATTGATGATATGAGAGAGAGTCCAACCCTTCAACTTATGGACTTAATGCAACAAAATCATATAGAAGGTGTAAAAATATATGATCCATGGATAAAGGATAAAAAATTTGAAAACCAATTTAATAATTTTGAAACATTTATAAATGATGTAGAGATTGTAGTAATATTAGTTGCACATAGTCATATAAAAGAAAATATTAACTTATTAAAAAATAAGATAATATATGACACTAGAAATATTGTAGATATAAATCATAAAGTGTATAAACTATAAATATATACCTAGGGAATCCCTAGGTATATATTTATAGTTATGCACATTAACTTAAATTTAATATATTAAGTAGTATGTTTTTTAAATAAACAATATCATCTGATTCATAGATATGATTTTTTTTATAGAGCTTATTTTCTTTAAGATTCAGAAAACTACTTATATGTTTAGAATATAATAGAATTTCATTATGTTCTAAGTTTCTATGAGTTAAAAGATGTTTTTCCATAAGAAACCTCCAAAGCAATATATATTATATTATATGAATCTATTATATGTTTAATACAAAAAATATTTAATATAGTAGGGAGAAAATATGAAAAAATTAAAAGTGATGACAGTATTTGGAACTAGACCAGAAGCTATAAAGATGGCTCCTTTAGTTAAAGAATTAGAGTGTAGAAATGAAGTAGAAAGTATAGTTTGTGTTACAGCTCAACATCGACAAATGTTGGATCAGGTATTAGATACATTTAATATTGAACCAGATTATGATTTAAATATAATGAAGCAAGGTCAAACTTTAGTTGATATAACAACTAGAGCATTGCAAAGTTTAGATAAAGTTATAAAAGAAGTTAAACCTGACATAGTATTAGTCCATGGAGATACTACAACTACTTTGTCAGGAAGTTTCGCTGCTTTTTACAATCAAGTTTCGGTAGCGCATGTTGAAGCTGGATTAAGAACGTATGATAAATATTCACCATATCCAGAGGAAGTAAATAGACAAGTTACAGGAGTTATAGCAGATATGCATTTTGCTCCGACAGAAAATTCAAAGAAAAACTTATTAAAAGAAGGAAAAAAAGAAGAGGATATATATGTAACAGGAAATACGGCTATAGATGCACTTAAAACTACTATTAAAGAAAATTTTAAGCATGAAGTTATTGAAAAATTAGGAAATGACAAAATGATACTTTTAACAGCTCACAGAAGAGAAAATTTGGGAAAAAATATGAAAGGTATGTTTAAAGCTATAAAGAGAATAGTAGATGAGTTTGAAGATATTCAAGTTGTATATCCAATTCATTTAAATCCTTTAGTTAGAGATACTGCAAATGAAATATTTGGAGATAGTGGGAAGGTTCACTTAATAGAGCCTTTAGAAGTATTAGATTTCCATAATTTCTTGAATCAAGCTTATATAATAATGACAGATAGTGGTGGAATTCAAGAAGAGGCTCCATCTTTAGGTAAGCCTGTACTAGTACTGAGAGACACAACAGAAAGACCAGAAGGTATAGATGCTGGAACTTTAAAATTAGCAGGGGTTAAAGAAGAAACAATATATAATATGACAAAGGAATTATTAACAAATCAATCAGTTTATGATTCTATGGCAAAAGCATGCAACCCATATGGTGATGGAAATGCTAGCAAATATATAGTTGATGCAATAATTAATAAATTTATTTAATTTTAAAGTTTATTAATTATATATTTATAAAGGAGACTTAAAATTGAAAAAGGTTATAAAAAAATCAATGCGAAAAATTCCTATATTTAAAGATTATTTTAATATAGTAAAAACAAAGGTACCAATTAACTTAAAACAGTATTTAAAATATAAGACATTTAATAGAAACAAAAAGATTTATTGGCCAGTACATAAAAATTCTATAGTAAATGGAAACGTAGAGATTGGTATCAATAGTTCAGTAGGAGCAACACCAGGATGTTATATACAAGGAATTGGTAAGGTTAAAGTAGGAGATTATACGTTACTAGCTCCAAATGTAGGGATTATAAGTGCAAATCATGATTTATATGACTATAGAAAGCATATTAAAAAGGAAGTTTTAATAGGAGACTATTGTTGGATAGGAATGAACTCAGTTATACTTCCAGGAGTTAAATTAGGAAATCATACTATAGTAGCTGCGAATTCTGTTGTTACAAAAAGCTTTAGTGATGGATATTGTGTATTAGGTGGTAATCCAGCTAAAATAATCAAAAAATTAAATAAAGAAGAGTGTACAGATTATAGAGACGAAGAAGAGTATTATGGATATATTCCTAAAGATAAGTTTAAAAGATATAAAGATAAATATTTAAATAATATAGGATAAACATAGTAAATAGAAAAGTATTAATTTTACTAAATATTTTATCAAACTTAGTTAACTTTAGAAAAGATAAATTTATAATATTAAAATAGATTAACTAATAATAACTCAATACAATGAATCTTTAAAAGAAAACATAATATTATATTAATAAATTTAACTTAAAAATTATACATTGGGAGGCATATAAATGAGCATTCTTATAATTGGGGGAGCCGGATACATAGGAAGTCATAC
>JAWRIG010000075.1:0-27392 GCA_040308005.1 Anaerovoracaceae bacterium
CCTTCCGGCCCTGCGGTTAACGCATGACCCGGCAGCCAATATACCGTTTTATTTTATACTTTATAGCTTCATCACACAATAGTCTTTTCCCTGCAATTACTTTGAAGATGACAGGGAGACGGTTCTTCTGTCATCTTGTCACTTATCTTCCGAAAAAAGACGCCCTGCATTTCTGCAGAGCGCCTCGCACTATTTATGAATATTGGGGACCTTCATTTTGCGCGGATAAGCGCAGATTCTTATTAGAATCCGATTTTTGCAGCGAATCCTTCGAGTGTGTCGAGGAATTCCTTGTCGTCGAAGCAGTAGTGCATTGTTGTGTAGTCACTTCTGAACTTCTTGACGTCTTCCTTGACATCCTTATTTCTCAGGATGCAGTCTGCCATGATTGCAGCGAGTTTCTTGAATTCAGCTTCGCCGAATCCGAATCTTGTCATCTCGCTTACGCCCATTCTCAGAGCTCCGGATGCTGTGAATCCTTCTTCGTCCGGTGTTGCCTGATAGTTAACGATGATGTTGTTTCTCTCGAGTCTGTTAGCGATCTCAGGTCCATCACCGTATCCTACGGAAACGATTACCTGATGTGTTTCTGTGAAGTCGTTTGCAGGATCACCGCAGACATCCAGACCTTCTGCCTTCAGGGCCTTAGCGAAGCACTTAGCATTGTTGATGATGTTCTTCTGATATTCATCCTTGAAGGTGTTCATCTCGTATGCTGCCATTGCGAGACCGAGCATTGTTCCGAGGTGGTGGTTGGATACGCTTCCAGGGAATGCTCTTCTCTCAACTGTCTCCCACAGACCGTACTTGAGGTCGTCTTCCTTGTAGTTCATAGCTACGACACCTCTCTGCGGTCCGAAGAATGTCTTGTGTGTTGAACCTGTTACGATCTCAGCGCCTTCTTCGAACGGCTTCTGGAAGTAGTCGCCTACGATACCGAGGACGTGAGCCATATCGTACATGATTGTTGTATCGATGCCCATGTCGTCAACGAACTTACGGATAGCAGCTACAGGCTCCTTGTGGAGAACCATTGACTTACCGAAGATGATGAATTCAGGCTTGTACTCCTCGATTACCTTCTTGGTCTCTTCTACGTCGATCTTGAAGATGTTGTCCTTGCATACAGGGAAGTTTACAACTGCGCTTCTCTCTGTCTTAGGATCGATAGCAACGTAGTCATGCAGAGCGCCCATCGGCTGAGCGGAAAGGTGTCCGCCCTTGATGATGTGGTTGTTCAGGATGTATCCGAGTCTCTGCGGAGTCTGCTTTCTGTTCAGTCTGTTCTTCCAGTCCATGAGAGCTGAGAATGCGCACATGTTGGACATCTGACCGGAGATAACTCTTGTCTCTACCTCTGTGCAGCCGAAGTACTTCTTGAGTTCGTCTACTGCGATCTGCTCAGCTTCATCGATGAATCCTGTGCCCTGATAATAGAAGATGTCCTTGTCATAGAAGGACTTTACCTTCTTGTGCTCAGCATAACGTGCACTAGGATCGCTTGCTGCCAGCATCTGAACTGCCTTGGATGGAGTGTTCTCTGATGGGATCAGGTTGATGCACTCTTTCTGTCTCCAGAGGTGGTTCTTCTCAGCCTTCTTGAGGAGGTTGAGAGCCTTGAGATTAGCAGGCTCATCTGAGAATTCCATCTCGCTGATCTCTGTTCCGTAGATCATAGGACGAGCGAACGGAGGAGCCATTGTGTCAAGGTGCTTCTCTACGATAACAGCAGCAACCTTCTTACCTCTTACATCTACTTCTACAGCGTCATCAGGCAGTACATCGCAGTCGATGTAGCAAAGACCGATGGATCTCTTAACAACTTCGTCTGTGATTACACTCTCAAGGCCTTCGCCTTCTGCCTTGTAGTAAGGAACCATAGTTCCGGATGTTACGAATCCGATTTCCTTGCCATCCTTGAAGATCGGCATGCCCTTACGGAGTACGCCTCTGCCTGTCAGTGCGATAGGCATTACTCTTCTTGGGAGAACATCTGACATGCTGTAGTCTCTGTTCTGTACCTTGTCGAACGCTTCTTTCTGCTTAGCGAGTGCAGCGCGGCCGATGTAGTCGCCCTTGCGGTCTGAGAAAGATACTGCGAACTTAGCAAGGGATACTGCGAAGATCGGCATTGGGATGTCGTCCGGTCCAGGTTCTTCGCCCGGCTCGAAGTACATCTCATGTCCGTAGAGCGGCATTCCTGCCTCGAGTCTCAGTGTGTCACGTGCACCGAGTGCAGCCGGTTTTGCACCGAGCTCTTCCATTCTCTTCCAGAACCATTCAGCGTCCCCGCTCTTGACGAATACTTCGTATCCGAGAGGCTCGCCTGTATAACCTGTCTTAGCTACATATGCTTCGTGCCCTTCGAAGTCAATGTGGTTAAGAGCATTCTTCCAAGGCTCTGTTACAGCTACTCCGCCGGCAAGCTGTGTCAGGAGCTCCTTACTCTTAGGTCCCTGTACAGCGATTGATGCCCAGTCAGCTGTAATATTGGTAAGTGTGCAGTCATAGTCCTTGATAACCTCGCACAGATGCTCGAGGTCCTTGTCGGTATTTCCTGCATTGACGATCAGCAGATAACGCTCTTCTGAGAAGCGGTAGAGGTATGCGTCGTCGATAGCCTCGCCCTTCTCATTAGGGATAATGCTGTACTGCGCCTTGTTGAGATCAAGTGCCTCAACATTGCTGGTCAGCACGTGCTGGAGGAACTTTACCATCTCCGGTCCCTCAATGATGAGTCTTCCCATGTGGGATACATCGAAGAGTGAGCAGAAATGTCTTGTGTAAAGGTGCTCTTCGATAATTCCGGCCGGATACTGGATAGGCATTTCCCATCCGCCGAAATCTACCATTTTTCCGCCCTCAGCTACGTGTACGTCGTAAAGCTGTGTACGTTTAAGTTCTGCCATTGTTTCTTCCTTTCTCCTTACATAATTTTTGGATTAACAATTAGCGACAAATAAAACAAGCATAGTAAACCTTAGATCTACTATGCCTCCGTCAAAACCTGAGAGATTCCCTTCTGCATAAATCGTGTATCCATAGCTTCCGGTTGCCCCTTTGGTGCGTGCTGTTCGGCGCGCTCTCCGAAGTATCGTCCGGGTCCGATCCTTTTGCCTGAGAGTTTTCGCATTCACCTTCGGCGCCGCTTCCTCTGCCAGACCCGGCATGATCAACGCAGATCTCAGCAGAAAACGGTCTCTCTCGAACCTTTCATCCGATAATTATCCATTTGACTATATAAGTATAGCATTCTGCCGAGTTTCGGGTCAATGATTGACATGCCTCTGACACGCAATCCACACATTCAGTACCTCCCCTGCGAGGTAAAGCGACCCGAAGCACACTGCCGGCCTGCTGTTTGCTGCGGCACTGCCGAGTACTGCTGTGATCGCTTCGCCGAGATCGTTATATGCATAGGTCTCAAAGCCTCTTGCCCTGATCGTATCTGCAAGGGCTTCTACCCCTAGGGCTCTCTCGTTCTCCGGTGCGATGCAGTGGAATGATGCTGCATACGGTCCCAGGATGTCTATCATCTGTGTGTAGTCCTTGTCTGCGAGTATGCCGAGCAGGAAGTCGACTTTCTGTCCCGGCAGCAGCGCTGCAAGGCACTCTGTCATCGCTTCGGCGCACTGCGGATTGTGGCCTCCGTCGAGTATGAAGAGCGGGTCTCTTGAGAGTATCTGAAACCTTGCCGGCCACTTTACCTTAGCGAGTCCCTCGCGCACCGCCTCATCAGGGATGTCCCACCCCTGCTCTCTCAGCGCGCGTATTATCTCCATTACGACTGATGTATTCTTAAGCTGATGGTCTCCGTGTAGCGGCAGGCGGTATGTTTTGCCTTCCCACTCGAAAACCTGTCCGTCCAGGTCTCTGCTGATGAGTCTGATGCCTGCCGGGTCTGCGAAGACAAGCGGCGCACCGTTCTCTGCTGCGACCTCTGAGATGATCTCCTTTACTTCAGGTACGTTGTCGTAGGAAACGACTCTGCATCCTCTTTTGATGATGCCGCTCTTGGTGCGGGCTATCTCTTCGATGGTATTTCCGAGGTATTCTGTATGCTCAAGGCCTATGTTGGTGAGGACTGCGACTTCAGGCGCATCTATGACATTGGTACTGTCAAATTCTCCTCCCATGCCTACCTCGAGCACGACGATGTCGCAGTTTTCCTCAAGATAATACTGGAAGGCGACTGCTGTCACCATCTCAAACCAGCTCGGGTGGTCTTCCATTGACTCGGCTGCGTCGCGGAGCTTTTCTGTCACCTCTGCGAGACGGTGCTCGGGAATGTTCTCTCCGTTGACCTGTATGCGCTCGCAGAAGGTCTGTATATACGGCGATGTGTACAGGCCTGTCTTATATCCTGCCGCCTGAAGGATGGATGCGGTCATCGCGCAGGTGCTGCCCTTGCCGTTGCTTCCGGCGACGTGGACAAATTTCAGTTTCTTCTGCGGATCACCGAGCTTTGCCGTAAGCTCTCTCGTGCGCCCGAGTCCGAGGCGGGTCTTGCTCCACGTATAGTTTTCAAGATAAGCGAGTGCTTCTTCGTAAGTCATTAATTTCACCTTGATTCTTCGGATGCGTATTTAACTGCTAATCCGAATAGTAATTACTGATCATTGCTGAGAGCGATTTCTCTGAGCTGATTGTATATATCTTCTTCCTTAGGCGGGCAGCCCTTGATGCAGATGTCGAACAGCGCTGTGCAGCTGCCGACTCCGAGCTTTCCCGTCTTTCCCCTGTGTCCCTGTCCGATGCTTATCTGTGCAGGCAGCCTGTCAAGCAGGCCTTCTTCTTTCAGCCGGTCGAGCGCAGGGATCAGAACGCCGTAGCACGCGCTGCATGAATCTACTTCATCTACCACATAGCTGACATCGAGGTGTCTGTGTGCAGGGAGGTCTTCATACGGGTCTCCCTCGCAGGTTATAAGCCTGAGGCCGCTGAGGTCGCTGCTGCCGATGCCGAGCTTCTCAGCAAGTCCTATATATTCGACTTCATCCGTCTCATATCCGAGCAGCGAGCACACATATGCATCGACCAGCACCGGGTCGCAGGCTGCCATCACGCAGTTGCGGACGACCGGGCTTCCGCCTTCCTCGAAGTCAAGATCCCCGCATATGTGATCTATGACTATGAAGTCCTGATGTATCCCCGCATTGAGATGGGCGATCGGCCTGTGCAGGCCCATGGTGTGAAATCTTCTCTTCTCCGTATTCGGGATGAGGCCTTTCATGTTCTTGAGAGCGCAGGTGATGTTGGTCTGGCAGTGCCCCTTGAGGACCGGGACGTTGATCAGAAAGTCCCAGTCTCTGACGCAGCTGCAGATGTCGAGCTTCATGCCGCCGCATTCTGTCTCAGTGCCGTCTTCCTTCTGCATGTCTATGAGCTGCACTCCGTATTCTGCGGCAAGCGAATTGTATCCGCAGTAATCGAAAGCCTCGGCTGTCTTGTCTCCGACCCACGAGCCCTCTGCGATCACGATGTTTCCGTACCCTCTTTCCTGCAGGAACTCTATGATGCCCGCAACCACTTCAGGGTGCGTAGTCCCGCCGAATTTCGCAGGAGCCGGCGTGACGAGATTGGGCTTGACCGCTATCTTCGCGGATGTATCCGGAAGCATCTCTTCAAGCCCCGCCTGTACCAGCAGGCGCTTTGTCATATCCTTAAAATCCGTTCCGTAGGAACGCCATATCTCATTTCGTTTCATTTAAATATCTCCTGACGTGATGGCATGCCTGTCCATGTCCACGCAGCCGTTGGCTTTGAATTTCACGCCTTCTTTTTCGAGGAGCTGTCTCTGCTCGCTCCAGCCGGGCGCTGTCCTGCCGGCGTGGTTCACAACTCTGTGGCACGGATGATCGCCGTACCTGTCCTGCATGCTCATTATCCTGCCGACGAGGCGGGCGTTCTTAGGTATGCCTGCAAGCCTTGCTATCTGGCCGTACGAGGCGACCTTGCCTTCCGGGATGCTGTCTGCAATCCCGAGCACCTTTCTGATCAGGCTCTCGCTCAGCGCTTTGCCCCCGCCGGAGGTCAGCCTGTAGCTGTCGTCTGTCAGCCTGAGCACTTCTTCATCTTCAAGCGTATCATCAAGTATGACGGATATCCACTTGTCGTGATTCATGTGGTAAGCGGGATACACCCCGGGGATGCTGAGCGTGCTGCTCTTTTCGTCCTCATCTGCCTTGAGATTAAGCACATCAACATTCTCTTCCGCGGCATCCGGCTCCAGCAGGCGCCTGTCAAGGTTCATTAAGAGCCCGAACCATTTCTGACTGCTTCCGTGCCTGAATACTCCCGATGGTGCGTGAGGCCCGTCATCCCACGGAAAGTCCGGTGTCACCTGATACCTGTCTGCGATCGCCGCCGCGATGCGGTTGCTCTGGTCTGATGCAAAAGCGACCTCGGTGCAGCAGCTTTCCGCTACATCTCTCAGCAGATCTTCATACGCGGCTCTTACCATGTTGACATATGAGCCGGTGTAATTGGGCATCCTGAGCTGCAGGTATTCTTCTTCATTCATGTTGTCGAGGACTCTGCCTATGACCCGTCCGTTCTCATGCACGGTGAGTACTGCGGTAAAGTCGCCGCCCATGAAATCTTTCTCGAGGATATAGCTATTGCCTTTTTTAATAAAACCGTAAGCCTCCATGCGTTCTGAAATAAACCGCATACGGCTGAACATCTTTTGTTCGATCATAGTTTGTATCGTTCTGCTTTCCCTGTTATTCAGCGATTCTTCTATATTATATACAGCATTTTCGTGCCGGTTCAAACTGTTTCCGCCCTTAAAGCCGAATTCCGCCGGTCCTCCGCCATATTTGTTAATTGGCTGGGCGCTCTGTTCATGTATAATGGAATTGAGATTATGCCCTTTGATGAATGTATTTAAGGAGATTCGGGTATGAGTATTAAAGATTATGCAAAAGAAATGATCGATATGGATCCGGTGTTCGCGGACATAGCCGATCAGACAGAAACGCTGTGGATCAACCCTCAGCACGTTCCGTTCAGCCTTGTCGATGGAGTGTGCCAGCTCGTTGTGAGTGACGACGACATAGCAGATGCGGAAGCGAGGCTCCACCGCTTTGCACCTTACATCAAGAAGTGCTTCCCTGAGACTGCAGAGGATAACGGCCTGATCGAGTCGCCCCTGAAGGATATAGGCGCGATGCAGAAGGCTCTTGTCAAGACATACGATGCTGAGATCCCGGGCAGGCTCCTTCTCAAGATGGACTCGCATCTTCCGATCGCAGGTTCGGTCAAAGCAAGAGGCGGCATCTACGAAGTTCTCAAGCATGCGGAAGACCTCGCTCTCGAGGCCGGAATGATCACGACAGATGACAATTATGAGAGATTCGCCGATGATGATTTCAAGGAATTCTTCGGCAGATATACTGTTCAGGTAGGCTCGACCGGAAACCTCGGGCTGTCAATCGGTATCATGAGCGCTTTCCTCGGATTCAAGGTCAAAGTGCACATGTCGGCCGATGCAAGGCAGTGGAAGAAGGACATGCTGAGGAGCAAAGGCGTAGAGGTTATCGAGTACGATGATGACTACTCCAAGGCAGTGCAGGAGGGACGCAGGCTCTCCGATCTCGATCCGACCAGCTACTTTGTCGATGATGAGTACTCGCTGCCGCTCTTCCTCGGATATGCAGTCGCTGCTGCAAGGCTGAAAGCCCAGCTTGACGAGAATGGCATCACGGTCGATGCCGATCATCCGCTTATCGTATACATCCCGTGCGGTGTAGGCGGCGCCCCGGGCGGAGTGTGCTACGGTCTCAAGAGAGTATTCGGAGATGACGCCCACGTATTCTTCTGCGAGCCGACGCTCTTCCCTTCGGTGCTGATCGGAATTGCATCGGGCAGATATGAATCGAGCAACGTTGCAGATTTCGGTCTCTCCGGAATGTCCGCTGCTGACGGCCTCGCGTGCGCAAGCCCATCAGGCCTCGTCACAAGGCTCTGCAGCAATCTGGTATCCGGCGACTTTACCGTAAGAGATGCGGTCCTCTTCGATTATATGAGGATGCTCAAGGAGACCGAGGATGTGTTCATCGAGCCTTCAAGCTGCGCAGCATTCACCGGCCCTGTCAGCCTCACGAAGTTCGAAGACGGCGAGGACTACCTCGAGATGTGGGGCCTTGACGAAGAGACAATGAAAAACGCCACACAGATCTGCTGGGCAACAGGCGGAAGACTCGTGCCGGATGAAGTCTGGGACAAGTACATGAATACTTATCTATAGATCAAAATTAAACAGAGGCTGGCATCTGTAAATCTGATACCGATGATTAAAATAAATAGTATTAGTTAGAAACTCACTCCCACAGGCGATGAAACCCTTGATTATTCGTCGGTCGGGAGTGAGTTTTTTCTTGTTGCTATCGCAACAATTCACTCCCCTACAGCGCGAAACCCTTGATTCTTCGCTGGCCGGGAGTGAGTTTTTTCTTGTTGCTATCATAATGATTCACTCCCTTTCAGCGTGAAACCCTTGATTCTTCGTTGCCTGGGAGTGAATCTAATAGATTCCGGTCTCTGTAACAATCTTATCGACCGGTACATCGAACTCATCCGCCGGGATCTCCGGCGCTTTCTGCACCTCGAAGGCAGCTGCTATCTTGGATGCTTTCGTGCAAAGCGGCAGGTACCTGTCATAGTATCCTCCGCCCATTCCGAGCCGCCTGCCCTCTTCATCGAACGATGAGCACGGGCATATGACGAGGTCGATATCCGCAGGGCTGACTATCCTGCCCTTTTCCGGGTCCGGCTCGTGGATCCCGAACGAGCCGCTGTCCTTCCACGCATCATCCCCGGTGCCGGGTTCAACCGCGATCATCTCAGTCCTGCTTATGCAGAGTGGATATATGACAGTTTTGCCGTCAGCAGCAGCCCGCGATTCGAGCTCATCCAGCCTGACTTCTCCTCTGACCCATTTATAGACGAAGACAGTCCTTGCGGATATATATTCGGGCAGTTTTGTAATATTCTTACAGATTTCTGAAGATTTTGCTATTCTTTCCGCTTCAGGCAGGGCCTCGCGGGCGCGGATCTTCTCTTTCCGCAGTTCCTTTTTGTAATCGCTGAGCATGTTTTTTCCTTATTTGCTTTGTTCTGTGTGAGCAGGTCAGATATTCTGATTTTTTCAAAAAAGTCTCGTTTTGTCCGCTCTGACATTATATAATCTGCATGTTGTTTTATTGTCCGATTAATTCCCGGACAAAATCACTTGCGAAGGATCATAACCAATGAGCAACCCCTCCGGTAAAAACACATACAGACTGGCCATAGCCGCCAGCATAGGCTACTGCACCATATACGGCTTCAGCTTCATGTTCTCGCGCATCGCCCTGATGCATACAAGCGCGGACATGCTGCTTGCCATCAGGTTCACATGCGCAATGCTTGTCATGCTGCTCCTCGTCGTCACCGGCCTGTTCCGCATCGACCTCAGGGGCAAGCCTGTGGGCAAGTTCCTGATCATGGGCCTGTGCCAGCCGGTCATCTATTTCATATGCGAGACAGCCGGCATCGAATATACCAACTCTTCATTCGCAGGGATCATGATCTCCCTGATTCCTGTCGTGACGGTCATCCTGTCAGGCATCTTCCTTCATGAGAAGGTGAGCCTGCGCATCATAGGATGGATCCTCTGCTCAGTAGTCGGCGTGTTCATCATCTCATCGGCTCAGACGAGCTCGGGCAGCATCCAGCTCCGCGGAGTCTTCTTCCTGCTCGGCGCTGTCGTCTCTGCCGCTGTATTCTATCTCATCAGCCGTTCTGTAGCTGACGCGTTCACTCCGTTCGAGAGGACCTTCATAATGATGGTGATGGGCTTTGTATATTTCGCGGGCAAAGCGCTGATCAGCGCTGGTCCGGAGTTCATCCCTGCGTTCAGGGCCGGCATCACCGATCCGGGAGTAATGCTCCCAGTTCTGTACCTCGCGGTAGTATCTTCTGTCGGAGCTTTCCTGCTGCAGAATTTCGCCATCACATATCTCGACGTAGCTACAGCTACCGTATTTGAAAACATCATACCTATCATATCGGTCTCTGCGGGCATCATATTCCTGAAGGAGCCGTTCTCCGCACTCCAGCTTGCAGGCATAGTCCTCATACTGCTGGGTGTATGGAAGGTATCGTCTTCAGAAAAGTGACCTCTGACATATACGGTATCTGAAAAAAGGGGCTCGCCCCTTTTTCTTATTTCCCGATCTTTCCGCCAAATATCTCAAGGCTCTTATCGAGTATGCCGTTCATGTGTGCGATCGCGGTCCCGTAATTCGTCATCGGGATACCTGCATCTGCCGCGCACTTGAGGCGGTATTTCATTTCCTTTTCATTCAGCATGCAGCCGCCGCAATGGACTATCAGTCTGTACTGATCGAGGTCGAGCGGGAATTCCGTGCCGCTTGTGAATTCGAACTTAACGTCCTTGCCCGAATGCTTTCTTATCCATGCCGGCAGCTTCTCAGTGCCGATATCTCCGCACTGCCTGTGATGCGTGCAGCCCTCGGAAATGAGGATCAGGTCGCCGTCTTCCAAATGGTCGAGCGCATGCGCACCCGCTACCTGCATCTCAAGGTCTCCCTTGTATCTCGAGAAAAGAACCGAGAATGATGTGAACGGTATGTCCGAAGGTGTCTCCTCAGCGACACGCTTGAACACCTGGCTGTCTGTTATGACGAGCGAAGGCTTACGGCCAAGAGAGTTGAAGACTTCCTTAAGACCATTCTCCTTGACGACAACGGCAGCTGCGTCGGACTCGAGTATGTCCCTTATTGTCTGCTGCTGAGGAAGTATGAGTCTTCCCTTAGGCGCAGCCTTGTCTATAGGGATCACCAGCACGACAAGGTCATCAGGTCCGATCAGGTCTCCGACTATCCTCTTGTCTGTATCCTCCTTCGGCGCAAGCTCTGCGATCCTGTCCTTCAGCTCGTATATATTGGTCCTGTCCGAAGCGCTGACCCACATTATCTGAGCGTCGCTGACAGCGTACCTTTCTTCGCCGCCAAGCGCTTCTTTAAGCCTGCCTGTGACCTTCACGCGGTCCTCTTCGCTGACAAGGTCAGCTTTGTTCAGGACGATCGCATAAGGTATCTCCTTGTCTATTATCCTGCGGAGGATCCTGAGGTCTTCTTCGGTAAAGCCGGTGCTGCCGTCGACTATAAGGAGTGCGATGTCGCTCTTGTTCAGCATCTGATAGGCTTTCCTTATACGCAGCTCGCCGAGCTCTCCCTCATCATCGAGTCCCGGCGTGTCGATCATTACGACAGGCCCGAGCGGCAGCAGCTCCATCGCTTTCTGCACAGGGTCTGTTGTGGTCCCGAGCACATCGGAAACGATCGCAAGATTCTGCCCGGTCAGAGCATTTATAACGCTGGACTTTCCCGCGTTGCGCCTTCCGAATATTCCTATATGTATACGCTCACCCGAAGGTGTGTTGTTAAGGCTCATTTCAGTCCTCCTGTTCTGCTGCTATCCTCGCTGTAATGACCGGCTGCCCTTTTTCGCTGATCCGCATCAGCCTGACAGGCTCGTGCCCTGCATTGTACTTCTGACTGCTCCTTCCGGTCGCATTGATCATCATGTCAGTATCTTCTGCGACTATCCCGACATGCGAGATTGCCATGTATGCGCCGTATCTGACATATTCCTCATATACCGACTGCGGTGCTTCGAAGAATACAAGGTCGCCGGGCCTCCTGTCTTCATACTTCTCTATTTCAAGCCCCGACTCCCTGCAGTATTTCGCCAGGCCGTAAGCGCGGCGGATGTCGCACGCCCGGTCCGAGTGGATGCCAAACACATCGCCCGCCTTCATGATACCGCTGTTATCCGCGCTGTTGTCTCTATCATACCATGTGCAGGCCGCATCGAAGAACCTGCTTATATTACCATCCGCATACGGGCTCTGCTCATACTCTATTCCGAGCAAAGCGAGGTGCACCAGCGTCGAGCAGTCTATGCGCCCCCTGCCGCCATACTCTGTATCGCGAAGCTCTCCTCCCTGCAGGAAGGTGTTGCCGCGGTACGAATATATAAGTCTGTCATTGTTATTCAGATATGTGTTCGCTGTTTTTACGATCCGGTTCATATAGGCATTATAATATATCGGCATGCCAAAGGGCGATGATTCTTCTTTCATCTTTTGTTTAAATGCGGTCAGCAGTTTTTTTCATTTCTGTTCTTCGATATACCTCTGTTATGTTATTATGGATAGCAGTAAAAGCAATATGAAAGAAACAGTGAACCCGTTCAGTGTTTTGAAATAAAGGGGAGCCCGACATGACCAAAGCAGACAGATATCTTGTAGACGATATACACAACATTCTCGAGAATGGTTACAAGGATGAGAATCCGCGTCCTAAATACGAAGACGGAACTCCGGCGCACACGATAAGCGTCAACCATGTTATGCGTAAGTATGATCTGTCGAGGGGAGAGTTCCCTATCTGCACTCTGCGCCGCCAGGCCTGGAAGACCGGCATCCGGGAGATCTTCACCATATACAAGAACCCGACCAACGTCCTGTCCGAGATGGAGGAGATGGGTGTCAACTGGTGGGGTCCGTGGGATATAGGCGACGGCACCATCGGTCAGAGATACGGCGCGACCGTCAAGCGCTATGACCTCATGAACCAGCTTATTGATAACATCAAAAAAGACCCTTACGGCCGCCGCAAGGTCGTCTCACTGTGGCAGGAGACCGATCTTCGCGAGACTCCGGGTCTTGCTCCGTGCGCATTCCTCACTATCTGGAATGTCCGCGGTGATTATCTTGATATGGTTCTTGTTCAGAGGTCCGGCGATATGCTGACAGCGTCAGGCGCAGGCGGCATCAACGAGATCCAATACGCTGCTCTTCTCATGATGATCGCCAGAGTTACGGGCAAAGAGCCCGGCGTCTTCACCCACCTTGTCGCCAATGAGCAGATCTACGACCGCCACATGGAGAATGCGGACGAGATGCTGAGACGCGCCGCTGAACTTGATGCGGCAGAGAAGGCTTCCGGTGAAGCACCGGCTGCACCACAGCTCGTATTACATAAAGATCCGGGATGCGATTTCACCGACATTACTCTGGAAGATTTTGAGATGCTCGACTATGAGCCGCTCAAGCCGCAGCTCAAGTTCGAACTCGGAATCTAGGCATATTCCAGCAGATCTTCTATTCTGCATCCGAGAGACCTGGCCAGCTTCAGAATCGTTTCTGACTGGCCTTTATTTATGTCTTTATTCCGCTGCTCATACATCTGTATCGACCTGAGCGAGACTCCGCTCATTCTCGCCAGCTCACTCTGCGAGCAGCCGTAAGCTGTCCGGATGCGCTTAAGATTAGTTTCCGGCAGGAGTTTTGCCCGCCTCTTATCCATCTCATCGGCAAATTTAGTTACATCGGCCTCATGCAGCAGCGGATACATCGCGCTAATCTCATCGTATGAAGCGATGCGGAATATCTCCCGGTACCTCATCGATTTCAGCCACTGGTAGTAGCAGACTGCCCAGCCGCACCAGTGATCAGGCGTGCGGTCATACTGATCCTCAATAGTCACTATAGGAGCAACACCTGTTGTTTCCTCTATTATATCCAGCGCCAGTTCAGCGCCGCTCATGCCGATAAGGTACTTCGGCTCGCCGTTTTCAAGTCTGCGGCAGATCGTCGAGGCCGCAAACATATCTGCGTAGTCATTTCTGTCCAGCCCGATATCGTTGATCGCAAAGTCGAACATCTCTCCGAGATTAGACATCGCCCTGTTCAGAAACATTTCGTGGTATGCGTGGATCATCATTTTTCACCTGCCCTCTGATTATATCTATCATATACAGCCCATCAGTACCGGTCTCACTTATTCTCCTGAAATCCGTTTCCGCCTGATGCGCCCTCGCCGTCCTTGCGGGATAATATCTGCTGCCGTCTGCAAGGGCACAGTCGATAAACCGGATCCTTTCAAACGCAGCCCTTGATTTGAGAACTATCTGCTCTCCCAGCTTGCCGAGCCTCATCGCCTCAGAAAGCTGTTCAACTGTTATAGCATTATTGAGAAAGGCATCTGCAAAATCGTAATATGCATCATCAGCGCGGTAGCCTTTGATGACATCGTAGGCGTTTACATTCACGGCGAAATTCTCTTCAAGATATCCCTTCGCTTTTCCCGCTATCGGAGTACCGGGTCTGAATACCCTGTTGGCAATCAGCACTGCCAGCCAGTTGAGGATCGAGTATTCTTCGCTGCTCAGGTCGAGGACTCTTAAATACTCCATGTCCAGCTCATAATGACTGGCAAAACCGTCATTCAGTGAAGAGCACGCCCATTCCTTAGCCAGTTCTTCATTTTCGGTGCAGTAAAAGCCGAGGCCGTAATCATTATGCATCCGGCCCTTCCCGTATTCGGGGTGTCTGACTATCTCCTGTGATCCGTGAAACAGATGTATCCGATTGCTCATATCCGCCTCCTTTTGCGCTTATTATATCACCACAGTGATATAGCGCGCAATATAAAGGACAGGCTTCAGCTCACTGCCTGTGCCTGTCCGGAAATCATATTATTTTCTTAGCGCAAAATTGTCAGCGCCCGCGCGCAGCATTCTTAAGCTGACGGCTTTGCCTTCCTGCCGTTGCCTGTAACTTTCGACAGCGCCTTGAGTATAGGAGGCGATAAGAGGCCGAGCACTATGCCTTTTCCTATTGCCGTGACCATTCTGATCGCGATCATCCCCGTGATGATTGTCGGATAGTAGTAGCCGAACATCTTGGAATCAACATAGATCGCTCCTGTGTTGAGAATGCAGATGAGGATCTCGCAGATGAGGAATATGATCAGGATCTGTTTACGGTCATTGTTGAAGTTGAACTTCCTTGCGTACAGCCCTGCAAGTCCTCCGACTACTACGAACGGAAGTATCCACAGGATCGTTGTCGCTGTGATTCCGTAGCTGAGCAGCTGATACAGGAATATGCCGATAGCTGCCACTATGATCCCGTCCGAAGGCCCGTACATCAGTGCGGCCAGCATGATAGGGAAGTCCTCGAGCGAGACCTTCATGATGTTCCCGATGCGGATCGACATGAATCCGAGCACTACGCACATCGCTGCAAGCAGGGCATCGGTTGCCATCTGCTGAGTGCGGGTGCGTCCTGTCCTGTTAGCAAAAGACTTTACATCCATAATAAAAACTCCTTTCCGGCATCAGCCTACCTAAAAACATTAAGATAAAACTATTGCCACAAAGAAGTCTCTTCAAGCGGCAACGGAAGCGGAGATGACACCGCGGGCACCGGCCCTTCGTCTGCAGACAACTTCCCATCCTGCAGCACTTGACGCGTCATTCCTACTTTACCAATAGGTTTCTTCAGTGTTCTATTGTGATTGAATGATATCAGTAAGATTATACCCAGTCAACACTAATTATTAAGTCCGGAGGGCCGCATATCCTGAAAGTGATCTCGCAGAAGAGCGGGCAACCCTAATTGATACAAAAATGTTGCGAAAAGCTCTTCGAGAATTATCACTTGGAGGATATGCGGTCTCTCCGGACTCTTAATTCTTATTTCTTATATGCGTAGTAATACGCGAACGGTATCACGACTGCGCCGCCGATCAGGTTGCCGATCGTAACAGGCACCAGGTTCGCAAGGAAGAACGCTCCCCAGCTTACATCTGCTCCGAGGAAGATGCCAAGCGGGATATAGGTCATGTTGGCTACGCTGTGCTCGAATCCTGCAAATACGAACATCATGATTGGGAACCAGATAGCGAAGATCTTGCCGATCATGTCCTTGGCTCCTGCCTGCAGCCAGCACGCGAGGACAACAAGGATGTTGCATCCGATACCTCTGAGCACTGCCGGCATGAACGGGATCGATGTCTTGGATGCTGCTATAGCCATGGCTCTCTCTCCTGCCGCATCGGCAAAGAGTCCGCTCTTAGCAAGAACAAACGCAAGCAGGACCGAGCCGATAAGGTTTCCGATGTACACGATGACCCAGTTCTTAACCATTTTGCCCGCTGTGATCTTCCTGTCCATAAGGGCGAGTGTCAGCAGGTTGTTTCCGGTGAAGAGCTCGGCTCCGCACAGGATGACCATCATAAGGCCGACCGGGAACAGGGCTGCGCCTATCAGCTTGGCGACCATGCTCTGGAACGGATCGCCGCCTGCAGATGTCGCAAGCACGAACACGTTCGCACCGAATCCTATGTAAGCTCCGGCAAGCATTCCGAGGACAAGCATTTTGCCCACAGACAGGTTTGCCTTCTTGATTCCGTTATTTATCCATATTTCAGTTATCTCTGCAGGTGAATTGACTCCCATATCAAACATCCCTTCTGTAATTACGGCTGCTCAGCCTATCAGACAGTATTTCTATTGCTCCATATTAGCAAGCAACAGTCAGATGAGTCAATCACAATTGTTACCGATTGACGATTGTTCTTCTGGCTGCTTCGATCACATGTGACACGAGCACGGAGGATGTCACTGTCCCTACACCGCCCGGTACAGGTGTGATTGCCCTGACTGCAGGTTCGACAGCATCAAAATCTGCGTCCCCGGATATGCCGCCCTTCTCTTCATCCCAATTGATGCCTACATCAATAACAACCTGATCCGGATTGGTGTATTCCGGTGTTACGGAGTGAAGCACGCCTGCTG
Source organism: Anaerovoracaceae bacterium (assembly GCA_040308005.1). Classification (GTDB taxonomy): domain Bacteria; phylum Bacillota; class Clostridia; order Peptostreptococcales; family Anaerovoracaceae; genus Crickella. The sequence goes on from JAWRIG010000075.1 coordinate 16,660, forward strand.
CACATATGAGAATATCTGCTTTACGTGTGATTGAAGGAACATCGACAGTTCTTGTGTGGCAGTTGACTACTGTAGCATTCTCGTGCATAAGCATCATGCCGACAGGTCTGCCGATAACCAGGGACCTGCCTATGACAGCTGCCTTCTTTCCTTTGATATCTACGCCGTAGAAATGGAGCATCTCCATTGCCGCCTGCGCTGTGCATGGAGGAAATCCCGTCTTCGTGTTGGTAAAAACTCCTGCGAGTGATCCGTCTGTGCATCCGTCAATGTCTTTCTCAGGTGCAAGCATCTGACGCGCCTTCTCATTATCCAGATGTTCCGGAAGCGGTCTGAACATGAGGATGCCGTGAACTGAAGGATCCTCATTAAGTTCTGTAAGGGTCCTGTCGAATTCCTCCTGAGTTACATCAGCAGGCAGAACCACATTCTTAACCGTGATCCCGACCTTCTCAGCTCTCTTCATAGCGCCGCGCTCATAAGCGAGGTCATCCGGCCTCTCTCCTACACGGAAGATGGCGAGAGTCGGATCAATGCCCTTGCCTCTAAGCTCCTCTGCATCTTTCTGCATCTGCTCTGTCATCGCTGCTGCGACCGGAGCTCCTTTTAGTATCTCAGCCATTATATATTCTCCTATACCCGTCAAAGGGGTCTTAATCCCTGTCTACTCACTTATCTGAGTCTGCTTTCAACTGATTCGAAAATCTCGTCTGCAAGTTTATTGTATTTTGCCAGCAGTGCATCTGCCTCTGCATTCAGAGTCTCGGCGCACTCTCTGTCTTTCATGGACTTGGTGTTGATGAATACGTTAAGCGAGGCAGCCCTGAGAGCGGCCTTGCAGCATGTCGCTGCGCAGCCGGCGTCTGAGATCGCGAGGCGCGAACCCTTCGCTGCAAACTCTGCAATGATGTCCAGCGCTCTGCCGCAGGTTCTCATGATATCCATAGGAACTGCAGCGCCGTTCTTCAGAGCCTCTTCCATGATCCTGTCGCGGTCCGGATCATCCTTAGGTATGCCGTATGCTGCTGCCAGCGGTGCAAAGGCCTCTGCATCAGCGTCGACTAGTCTCAGGAACTCGTCCTTCACATCCTTAGCCTCTGCCATGAGCCTCTGGATATCCTCTTCGATATCAGCATATTTCTTCTTTCCCGTTGTCAGTTCACCGACCATGTCACCGAGCGATACCCCGACAGCCCCTGTCAGCGCAGCTGCGCCGCCGCCTCCAGGGACCGGTGCATTTGATGCAAGTTCGTCCATGAATTCAGTAATTGTCTTGTCTATAAGCATGTTCTGCTGCTCTCCTTGCTATTTTTGCCTATAAGAATGCCGGGGCAGGTGTTATATACCCCGGCTGTCAGTTTTCTATTAATTATTTTAGAACAGTCCGCTGATGACTCCGTTCTCGTCAACATCTATTCTCTCTGCCGCCGGTACCTTAGGGAGACCAGGCATTGTCATTATATCACCTGTGAGTGCTACGATGAAGCCTGCACCTGCGGATACCTTGAGGTTTCTGACTGTTACTCTGAAGCCCTTCGGCGCACCGAGAAGCGATGCGTCATCGGAGAATGAGTATTGTGTCTTGGCCATGCAGATAGGCATGTTGCCGAATCCGAGCGACTCGAGCTTGGCGAGCTGCTTCTTTGCGCCCGGTGTCAGGTCGACGCCGTCTGCGTGGTAGATCTTCCTGCAGATGTCCTCGAGTTTCTCCTCTATGCTCTTGTCAAGGTCGTATGAGAATCTGAAGTCATTAGGCTCATCGCAGAGTCTTACAACTTCTTCTGCCAGAGCTTTGCCGCCTTCGCCGCCCTTTGCCCATACTTCGGACAGAGCAACGTTGACTCCGAGCTCTTTGCACTTTGCCTCGACGAGGTCGAGCTCAGCCTTGGTGTCTGTAGGGAATGCGTTGATCGCTACTACGCAAGGAAGTCCGTAAACGTCCTTGATGTTGCTGACGTGCTGGAGCAGGTTAGGAAGTCCTGCTTCGAGAGCCTCGAGGTTCTCATTGTTGAGGTCTGCCTTGGCAACGCCGCCGTGGTACTTGAGAGCTCTTACTGTAGCTACGATGACTACTGCATCCGGCCTGAGTCCTGCCATGCGGCACTTGATGTCGAGGAACTTCTCAGCTCCGAGGTCAGCAGCGAATCCTGCCTCAGTTACAATGTAGTCTCCGATCTTCAGAGCCATTCTTGTAGCCGTTACAGAGTTGCAGCCGTGTGCGATATTTGCGAAAGGTCCGCCGTGCACGAATGCAGGTGTTCCTTCGAGCGTCTGAACCAGGTTAGGCTTGAGAGCATCCTTGAGGAGTGCTGCCATAGCGCCTTCAGCCTTGAGGTCATGTGCAGTTACAGGCTCTCCGCCGTATGTATATCCGACGATGATGCGTCCGCATCTTTCCTTGAGGTCAGTGATATCCGAGGACAGGCAAAGCACAGCCATTACCTCTGATGCTACTGTGATGTCGAATCCGTCCTCTCTAGGCACGCCCTGTGCCTTGCCGCCGAGTCCGTCTACGATATTTCTGAGCTGGCGGTCGTTCATGTCGACTGCTCTCTTCCAGGTGATCTGCTTAGGATCGATGCCGAGCTGGTTGCCCTGCTGGATGTGGTTGTCGAGCATTGCTGCGAGCAGGTTGTTGGCTGCTCCGATTGCGTGGAAGTCGCCTGTGAAGTGGAGGTTGATATCCTCCATCGGAACTACCTGTGCATATCCGCCGCCTGCTGCGCCGCCCTTGATACCGAATACTGGTCCGAGCGAAGGCTCTCTGAGTGCAACGATCGCATTCTTGCCGATTGCACGAAGGCCGTCTGTCAGTCCTACGGATGTAGTCGTTTTGCCCTCGCCTGCCGGAGTAGGTGTGATAGCTGTTACAAGGATCAGCTTGCCGTCCTTCTTGTCTGCGTTATCCCTGAGGAATGAAAAATCGATCTTGGCCTTGTAGTTGCCGTACTGCTCGAGATACTTCTCGTCAATTCCCGCAACCTTCGCGATCTCGGTGATCTTCTTCTTTTCGCATTCCTGAGCGATTTCTATGTCTGTCTTATATGCTGCCATGCTCTTCCCTCCTGTCTGATAATTCAGATGCGGCTTCTTTCAGTGCATATTATCTATAATGATCAAAATCTAATCTATTATTATAATTGCTGCATTTTTAATCAATTCTGTCAGCACGTATAGTATATGTTAACAGTTAATACTGTTCAATTGCAGAGGATATTCAGTTGATTTTTTTACTGAACATCGCGGGCAAAACGTCAGTATTCCGCATGTTTCGAAGCGTTTGCGCGAAATCGTTCGGTTCCCGTCCTGTGGGAGATACCATTCAGCCGACTAATTGTATCACACTGCATTTTCCGCTTTGCGAAGGTTATGAGAAAACAGAATAATACAAAAGCGCAATAGGCGCAATAGGGAAGATTCTCTATTGCACCTATTACTTTCCTGTTGCGTTTTAATTCAGTATTACAGCCACTTCTTTTCCGTAATCACACAATCATATCCGTGGATCTTAATCCTGTCCCCGATATGAAGAGTATCTTTCTTCGCAAGGATATATCCATTGTTTACATCCTTTACATATGAATATACAAGCTTGGATACCCGGCCGATTTCTTCGCCGTTGATATATACCGGCTCTCCCGGTCCGCCGTACTGCTTGGAAGTGATGTAGAAGTCTTCGCATTCATCGCAGACTTCAAATCCGACCATTTCTCTCGCAGGTCCGTTCTCTCTGACCTTCTCAAGCGCAGCCTTTCCGATGAAGTCCTTGTCCCAGTTGATGTTCTTCTCAAGTCCGACTTCAAACGGATTGGTGTGGCCGAGGTCTCTCATGTAATAAAATCCCGCCTCAGTCGGAAGTGTCCATGCAAATACCTGGAACTCTGTAACTTCCTTTCCGCCTGCTGCCTTGACGGCTGCGTCTATCGCGTCCTGTACTGCGTCAGCATCTTCTGCTGCGCAGTATACTTCATATCCGAACTTTTCTCCTGTGAATCCGCCGCGGTTTACAAGAACCTCTGCATCACCGAGCTTATCCCATTTATGCATGAAGAACTTCAGGTCATCAATGTTCTCCTCCAGGATGCTGTTCATAACGTCTTTTGACTTCGGCCCCTGTACCGCGAACATGTGCCACTCATCGGTGATCTCGCTTGCATCCAGATCATAATCTTCAGAGTGGAAATAGAACCAGTCATCTGCCTGAGTCCCGTAAAGTGTTGACACCCAGTATTTCTCTTCCTCAAGTCTCATGATGACTACGTCATCGATTATCTCGCCGTCATCATTAAGCATTGTAGTATATCTGTCCCTGCCTACGGCAAGGTTCGCGATATTGTTCGGGTACATGTAGTCGAGGAATCTGCATGCATCAGGGCCTGTTACCTCCATAATCTGATGTGTAAACAGATAGTATCCTACACACTCTCTGACTGCCATGTGCTCTGAACGCTTCCATTCGTCATGTGCAAAAATATTCTTATTCATCGCAGTCCTCCTTACATGAATTTATCGATCTTCTTGCCGATCTTAATTCTCATCTTGCCCTTAGGCGAGTCCTCTTCCCATACAGACCACATAGTGTTGACAAGTGTCTTGACCATGCCGTTCCACATGTACAGATGCGCCTCGCACAGTGATTGAGTTCCCGTGATCGCGAGATCACCTCTGTTGATTACGTAGATGACCTCATCCTTGTTGAAGGCTTCGATCTCATAACCACATACGAGAGACTGCAGCAGCATTTCGATAACTCCTCCGAGGACTCTTCCGTCCTCTCCTATGCTGTCAGGTACACCCAGCCACTCTCTGCATGCCCTGATTGCATATCTCTCGCCGAACAACGCTTTGCCTGCAGCTTCAAGGACGCACTTCTTGATCCATTCAGCATTTTCTGCAGTTGTATATTCAAGTCTTACCGCATTGTCGATGGCAGGAAGGAGGTAAAGCGAAGCTGCTGTTGACATATTGACCATCTGATTTGATGAATCCGTCTCGTTGTTGGTTCCGTTGACAAAACGGTAATTGCACTCTTCCCTGAACATCATGGATTCGGATACGCAATCCTCCTCCTCGGTGTATTTCTTATAGTCTTCGGAAACAGCCGGTCCGAAAGACTCCCACAGTTCATGCTCAGGTGCAGGGTACTTCTCTCTGTTCTCTGCGATGATCCTGCAGTGTCTGTCTCCGCACCCCTTAGCCTCTACCATCATATAGTCGAGCTTGTGGCCCTTGCGGTGTCTGCTCTCTGTTGCGTCAGCCTGTCCCTGAAGAGACATGGTCGTTGCGCGGCAGAGTTCGGATCCGCAGATATCCCAGTCGCACACATCCAGTTCCTTCTCGCATCTGTATGTTCCGAAGTCCTGGCATCTTCCGCACATCAGAAGGGCGTCATCGCCCTTGTCTCCGATGAGCGCGCCCGGATATGATCCGCACATGAACGGATGGATGCCGAATCCGTCATCATTAGGATAGTTCATTCCGGTGTATAGAAGTCTTCCGTACGCTTCCTTGCACATTTCGGATGCTCTTGTAGCATAATCAGGAATGATGATCCTGTAAGCCTGTGCTACTGCTGCACTCAGTACTGATTCGAATCTGGATGCATAGTGAAGCGCATCCTGGTAAGACATCAGTTTGTTCCACGGCGACTGAACTGCGTTATACTGCTTGAAGCCTGAGCCGTCACCGGAGTTCTGAGGTATTCTTCCATCAATCTTTTTGCTCATTTCATCACCTCTCTATTCTTCTTCAGGAAATGCATCAATAGCCGCCTGATACTTGACTATATTGTGTGTCGCGCCGCCGTCTACGACGATGGTCTCGCCTGTTATTCCGTCCGCGACCGGTGTGCAGAATGTATAAGCCATCATTCCGACCTGATCTACAGGGAGCTGCCCGTCGACCTGCCATACCATCAGTTCTTCATAGAACTCATCCTGCTGCTCCTCGGTTATGCGCTCGCTTGCAAGGTTTCCCGCAGCGCCCGGTGTGACCATTCCGCCAGGTGCGATACTGTTGATCATGATTCCGTATCTTTTAAGTTCCTTGGCTGCCTCTGTCACAAGGCCCATGACCGCTGCCTTGCTGGATGCATAGTGCGGATATCCTCCGAATACAGGGTAAGGCATGATAGGACTGTTTGAGGAGATAAGAACGATCTTGCCCGCGACGCCGTGCTCCTTCATGTACTTGCTTACATGCTTGACTCCGTAGAAAGCACCGTATACGTTGGTCTCGAAGACCAGCTGGAGGTCTTCCTTAGGCAGATCATAGACTTTTGCATAGTTCCAGATAGCTGCACTGTTGACGAAGATGTCCAGCGAACCGAATGTATCTGCGGTGTATGCTACCAGTTTCTCAACGTCTGCTTCCTCTCTTACATCTGTGAAGCAGAACTTCACGTCGTCCGCGAAACCCTGCTCAGCGAAAAGCGGCATGGCCGCCTCTTCCTCGATCCTGGAGTTGGATGCGATAACTACCCTGGCGCCTCCCTGAAGGAGTCTGAGAGTGATATCAAACCCCAGTCCGGACGATCCTCCGGTTACCAGGGCTACCTTATCCTTTACCGAGAACATGTCGGCAAACGGACGGGCGGATGCGATATAACCCTCAAGCATTGCTTTATCAGATTCTGTGAAAGCCATAATAGAGTCCCTCCTTTGAGCTGATTCCTCTTCATAATAATGTTGACACTGATATATTACTTGAAGCTGCGGCCTCACGATAATACAACAAACGGAGGTTTTTTGAGGGTTTCTGTCCACTTTATGTCGGTATCTCCGGGACGGTAATTGCAAAGTTGATGAGGTTTTAATAATTCGGGATAAAACGCTCGCGCCGTGCCGTCTTTTTTTGCTATTATTATTAGCAGGAGCCCTACAATTTGACGGTGCTGAAACGGAGGTAATGCACTCATGAAACTCAATGCAGACATCATTTACCGGGAGCTGACGCGTCACTATAATGCGGACATCTCCGGTCCGAGGAATGAAGCTCTTACAATATCCCGGCCCGAGTTCTACATGGAAAGCGAATTTGTCTTTCTCTCCGGGCATCTCTATCTGGCAACAGTCGAGCACCTTCCTCAGCGGCCGCGCATACAGGATAACTGTGTGCTTGTCTGCATAGGCGAAAATTTCACGCTCAATCACTACAGGGATAAGCTGTGTCTCATCACTATCAGGAGCAGGAGCGACTTCTTCAAGGTATATCAGCTGCTTCAGAGCATTTATGACAAATACGACAGCTGGGAGAACAGGCTGCTGAATGACCTTATTTCAGCACCTGACGCCGAAAGGCTGCTGTCCGATTCATCAGAGATGTTCGGGCGGCCACTGTATCTGCTGGATAAGTCATTCAAAGTGGTTGCAAGCACAATTGCATTTCATGAGTCGGGATGGGCAAGCACCGGGACAGGCACCCTTAACGCTGAATCCCTGTCGAAATACCTTTCTGCATCGGAACTCAGGACTAATGAAAAGCGCGCATTAAAGGTCAACATCTACGGGAACAAATCACTATGTGTCAATCTATTCAGCAAGTATGACCAATACATAGGCTGTCTTGTCGTCGCATATGAAAACGACGACTTCTCTGCCGGGGACGGCGCACTTGCCGAGTTCCTCGCAAATTGCCTTCAGACTGCTATGGAGAAAAATCCTTCAGTTCTGTATGACCCGGATTCCTCGATCCGGAAAGCAATGCAGAATCTGGTCGAAGAGCAGCCTCTCTCATATTCTCAGAGACTGCTCATTAACAGCTCCAACAGGCTGACCGTATACAGATGCGTATATCTCCGGTTCAACAGAATGAACAATCAGCTTCCCCTTTCATATATCTGTGACATACTTGAGGATACCTTTGCTGATTCCCCGGCTTTCATACACGACAGTGCAGTCCTCGCATTTATCAATACAAGCAGGCTCTGTTCTGACGCCCCGGATCCGCAGTCAGAATATCTCCCTGTACTGAACGAAAAGCTCCGCCGTCTTGCTGAGCAGATGGGAATGTATGCGGGCATTTCCAATGAGTTTTCAGACCTCTTCAACATACGCGTCTACTATCTTCAGGCGCGGTCCGCTTCTGAAAACGGCACCTTACTGGCTCCTCAGGGAACGCTGTTCTATTTTGAAAGCTACGCCCTCACAGAAATGGTCATCAATTCTCTTGGCGGCCTTCCTCCGGAAGCATACTATCCTGCCGGCTTTGCCTCTCTGCTTGAGCACGACAAAGACAGCGGTATCTCATACCTTCAGACGCTCACAGCCTTTCTGGAAGAAAATATGTCATACACAGCAACAGCAAAGAGGCTGTATATTCATCGTTCAACGCTTATAGACCGGATATCGAGAATCGAGCGTGAACTTGGGATAGATCTCCGGGATTCGGACAGAAGACTTCAGCTCGAGATCCTTCTTAAGGCCATGAGCATCGAAGAACTCATGCGGTCAGACTGATTTAAATGCACTAAAAAAGGGGTTGCACCGGTTCATGTTATCAGGCCGGAGCGACGCCCTCTTTTTTAATGTATTATCTTGAACATGCCTTCAGTTCTGCATCGATTTCATCTGCATGAACAGCTACTTCAGCTGATTCAGGATAGCTCAGCAGCTTGCGGTATGTCAGCGCGCCTACCAGCTTCATTCTCGGGTCTGAAGTTGAGCCCGGTGCCCACTTTTCCATAACAGCTTTGCCTTCAGGTGATCTCATGATGTCCTTGATTTTGGAATCCAGTGAAAGTGCCATAATTATCCTCCTTGTTTAACATCCGGAATATCTGTCTGATCCATTCCATTTGAATCTGCTGTTATGTTAAAACAAATCTGCCCGGATAGAAATCCGACAATCATAGGATAATACGGAATGCAAACCAACATTATTACGTCTTTTATCCGCTGCAACACACTAATAACATATTTCATGATTAATATATTTGGTGTACAATTATGAGGATGTTTTGCGGAAAATGCGGGCTTCGCGGGATGTTTTAAAGTCCTTTTAAGGCTCGCATCAGAGAATACTGTCGCAGGGAACTCTGTGTTCAGACATTTCCCCGCATTCTTTTTTAAAAAGGTGGACAGAGAAAGGAGTGACGCAGCCAGGAACGCCGGCTGCGAAAGTAAATACAATGGATGATAAAGACAGAATGATAGTAACGTTCGACGGCGACTCTGAATCCGGAGCACCGGAGGTCCGTGAAACGAGCGGCATAGTTTCAGACCGCAGTGATTTTACTGTGGATGTGGATGTTCCGAAGACCGATGCGCCTGCATCGCATCCGCAGGGCGACACCATCGCAGGTGCCAATACCGAGGAATATCTTGAAGACTACAAGACATACGTCGACAGATACAACGCTGAGCATGACACGATGGCTGACCTTGAGAGTGCAAAGCAGGAGGGCCGCGCTTCGCGTCAGGTACAGACCTACAGCAGACCTGCCCGCAGCCCTAAGTATGTAACCAGGGGTGCACTTGTATGGTGCATGGTGCTCACTATGATAGTCAGCTCGCTTCTCGGAGCATACTTCGGCGGAGCCTTCTCCGCAGGCAGAGGTTCTTCAGACGATGACAGAGCTCCAAGAGAGGATTCTGAGCTGTCACAGCTTGCACTCAGCGACGGAAGTTCAGACGGCATGACAGTTACCGATGTTGTAAGTAAGAATGCTGATGCAGTAGTAGAGATCCTCGTATCCGGAACGGCCCAGGGCTACTTCGGGCAGATGCAGCCTGTCGAGGGCGCAGGTTCCGGAGTTATAGTAAGGGAAGACGGATACATTGTCACCAACTACCACGTCATCCAGTCCGCGAACAAGGTGCAGGTGACTCTGCATAACGGCGAGACTTATCCTGCGACCATCATCGGCGGCGACAGCGACAACGATATAGCTATCATCAAGATAAACGCCAATGGCCTCACAGTAGCAGAGATAGGAGACAGCAGCAAGGTAAAGGTCGGCGATACGGCAGTTGCCATAGGCAACCCTCTCGGACAGCTCGGCGGCACTGCAACAACAGGCATCATCAGTGCCCTTGACAGAACACTCACTATCGAGGGAAGAACGATGACACTGATGCAGACTGACGCTGCCATCAACGGAGGCAACTCCGGCGGCGGACTCTTCAACAGCAAGGGCGAGCTCATCGGCATCGTGGACGCCAAGAGTTCGGGCGTAGGCATCGAGGGACTGGCTTTCGCTATTCCTATCAATGCAGTATCCGGGACGATCAATGACATTATCGAGAACGGCAATGTTACTACAAGGCCTGTAGTCGGCGTCACCATCGCAGACGTATCTGAGGACAGCGCTCAGTATTACCAGCTCGATGAAGCAGGTGTATACATCACAGACGTTACCGGTGAGAACGCAAAGAAGGCCGGCTTCCAGCAGGGCGACCGCGTCATCTCCATCGAAGGACAGAAGATCGAAAGCAGCCAGCAGTTCGTATCTGAAGTCAAGAAGCACAAAGCCGGCGATGTTGTCTCAGTAGTAGTCAGCAGAAGCGGCCAGGAGATTGAGATCAGGACCGAGCTCGAGGAGTACACCGAGGCTCTCTAGTGATCAGGCAGTGATGCAGCCGCAGCACAATATGAATCATAACCACCAGTTGAACTGGTGGTATGCACTAGCCCTAAAAGGGCATCGTACTTGCAAGCGTCTTAAGACGCGCCGAATAGACTGCCAACCGCATCTCTATTTCAGGCGGCGCCTAAAGGCGCTTTTCTATTGCCTA
>JAWRIG010000076.1:0-4947 GCA_040308005.1 Anaerovoracaceae bacterium
TCCTTTCTGTTGAGGTTTGTTTCGCAGCTACCATTATACAGAAAAAGGGGGGTGTTGCTCATTTTTAATGTAAAAAGAGCTCAACCTCCTGAAATACAAGTGTTTTGAGACAATTTTAATAGGGGTAGTTTGACACTACCAAGGAAAATGGGGGGGACAACACATGAATTTCAGCCAGTCGGAAATGGATTTCATAAGGGATGCAGAGGCATATGTGCCGATCGCTGAGAGCGACAAGCCTGTTGTTGATTCGGTCGAAGCTCTTGATGCTCTGCTTGAGGAAAAGAGAAAGGCGGGAGGCGTGCCTGACTTCATGCATACCAAGTTCATCGGGCTTGACCTCGCGGGAAGGGACATGACCGGGCTCAACCTTAAGAGGGCGACCTTTGACGGGTGCAATCTGAACGGAACGGATTTCAGCGGATCGCAGATGGACCATGTTGCCTTCTATAATAATGACCTTCGCAACATGAAGCTGCGCGGCTGCAAGGCGAGAGGCTGCAGCTTCAGATTTCAGGACATGACGGGAATCGACCTGTCCGGAGCCAACATCTATGCATCAGTGCTTGAAGATGCGCTCAATCAGGACAAGGTCATCATCGATGATGATACACAGTGGTATAAAATGCGCTGCCCTGAATACGGCAAGCCGTTCATCGCATGGAAATGCTGCACCGACCTGAGAGTGGTAATGATGCTCGTTCCGGCGGATGCAAAGCGCTGCATGGCAACTATGGAGACGGGCCGCGTGTCCAAGGTCAAGGTGCTCAAGATAACAAGCATCGATGAAAGCGAGAGCTACTCCTGGGCGCAGTCTACCGTCGATGCGGACTTCTATTATGAAGTGGGGAAATGGCTTGAGCCGGCCAACGGTTTTCAGGAAGACCGCTGGAAGGACTCGTCGCCGGGAATACACTTCTTCCTCGAAAGAGAGCAGTGTGTGGCATACCAGTCAAAATAGACCGATGGTCACTTTGTATTGAATCATGTACAACAAGGATGTATAATTATTGCGTTGATACGATAATACAGTTTCCGGATAAGCGGCGGTGCTGCCCGTCCGGATAATGATGGCGTAAGGGCATTGAACATTATTGTATTGTAAGGGAGGTAATGATTTATGAAAGTAATCATGTCCGGTAACGAGGCGACAGCTCGCGGCGCGTACGAAGGCGGCGCAAGATTCGCATCGGCATATCCGGGAACACCAAGCACTGAGATCCTTGAGAACATGCCTCAGTACGGCGACTCCGTATATTCGGAGTGGGCTCCTAATGAAAAGGTTGCTACAGAGGCAGCAATCGGTGCTTCCATCGCAGGCGTCAGATCCTTCTGTGCTATGAAGCACGTAGGTATGAACGTTGCGGCTGACCCGATCTTCACATTCGCCTACACAGGTGTCACAGGCGGCTTTGTAATGGTAGTTGCAGATGACCCGGGACAGCACAGCTCGCAGAATGAGCAGGACAACAGAAATACTGCAAAGTCCGCAAGACTTCTCATGCTTGAGCCTTCTGATTCACAGGAGTCCAAGGATTTCATGAAGAAGGCGTTCGCTCTTTCTGAGAGATTCGACATGCCTGTACTCTTCCACGTTACCACAAGAACATGCCACTCCAAGGGCATCGTAGAACTGGGCGAGAGAGAAGAGGCTGCTGTTCCTGATTACGAACCTAAGATCAAGAAGTACGTAACAGCACCGGCTAACGCCAAGGTACTGAGAAAGACTCTCGAAGAGAGAGTAGCAGCAGCCAGAGAGTTTTCCAATGACTGCGAGTTTAACAGAGTTGAAATGCATGATACCAAAATCGGTGTTATCACATCCGGCGTTTCGTATCAGTATGCAAGAGAGACCTTCGAAGACAACGCTTCATATCTGAAGCTGGGTCTGACATTCCCGATGCCTGATGACCTGATTAAGGATTTCTGCAGCAAGGTAGACAAGGTCTATATAGCAGAAGAAATGGATCCGTACATCGAAGAGCACGTAAAGATGCTCGGCATCGAGTGTACAGGTAAGGACGTAATTCCTCGCTACGATGAGCTCAACACAGATATCGTCCGCAAGGCATTCCTCGGCGTTGAGCCTGAGACTTACACCTCCGACATGCAGACCGTAGTAAGACCTCCTGCACTTTGCGCAGGCTGCCCTCACAGAGGACTGTTCTACTGCCTTTCCAAGAGACAGAAGAAAGACGGCCTCATGATTACCGGAGACATCGGCTGCTACACACTCGGAATGGCACCTCCGCTGAGCGCTGTCCATACAACGATCTGCATGGGCGCATCCCTTTCACAGGGTCACGGAGCAAGCATCGCTCTCAAGGATGCAGGCAAAACGACCAAGGTCGTTTCCGTAATCGGAGACTCAACCTTCTTCCACACAGGTGTCAACTCTCTGATGGACGCTGTATATAACAGCGGCAGCAACCTGTCGATCATCCTCGATAACCGTATCACAGGTATGACAGGCCACCAGCAGAATCCGGGCACAGGATACACTCTCATGGGCAAGGAAGCTCCTGAGGTAGATATCCCTGCACTCTGCAAGGCTATCGGAGTCAAGGAAGAGAACATCATCACAGTTAACCCTAACCACCTCGACGAGGTCAACGACGCGCTCGACAAGCTGCTTCCTAAGGATGAGCCGTGCGTACTCATCACAAGATGGCCGTGCGTACTCAAGAAGTTCAGCCAGCAGGATCTTGACGAGTTCCCGACTCTGCACAAGACACAGTGCAGGATCGATCAGGACAAGTGCAAGAACTGCAAGATGTGCGTCAAGACAGGATGCCCTGCACTGATCTCCACCAAGGAAAAGGTAGTTATCGACTACACAAGCTGCAACGGCTGTACAGTCTGCAAGCAGGTATGTCCATTCAGTGCTATTGAGGAGGTGACAAGGTAATGAGTGAAGTAAAGAATATCCTCCTGGTAGGAGTAGGCGGACAGGGAACTATCCTTGCAAGTAAGATCCTGACAAGCGGTCTTATGAAGGCCGGCTATGATGTCAAGATGAGCGAGATCCACGGAATGTCCCAGAGAGGCGGCTCCGTATCCACCCAGGTAAGATACGGTGACAAGGTATATTCACCTATCGTAGGCAAAGGATCAGCTGACGTTATCGTAGCTTTCGAAGAGATGGAAGCTCTGAGATGGCTCGACCACCTCAAGATAGGCGGCAAGATGGTAATCAATGATCACCGCATCCTGCCTGTACCTGTCAATCTGGGAAATGCAGAATATCCTGAAGGCATCATCGACCACCTCAAAGAGAAGGTCGAGGTCCTCGCGTTCAAGGCTGCTGACGTAGCTACAGAACTCGGCAACCCTAAGGCTATGAACATCGTACTGCTTGGAGCTCTTGTCAAGGCTATGGGCGGACTCGATGAGATCGACTGGGATGCAGAGATCGAAGCCAACGTTAAGCCTAAATTCGTTGAACTCAACAAGAAAGCATTCCACGCAGGATACAATCTGTAATCATTATCATAATGAAGCAATGCCGGGTGGCTCAGAGCCTCCCGGCATTTTTTCTTTTCAAACGTAACGGGAACTGTATAATAATGATATGCAGCGCAGACGGCGCAGTTTCTTGAAACGCCGGCGGATGCGTGGTAGTATTAAACGGATTTGATTATCAACTATTATATATACAGCAGCGGCTGTATATTCCGGAGGATATATATAATGAGAACTTTGATGATGATCGCCAGCGTGGCGATGATAGGAACGGGAATATTCTGCGTAGCCAACGGAAGCGCGGCATTCCTGACTGTAGCATTCCTGATAGGACTTGTATATCTTGTGATGGGAGCCATCGAGATACTCGCCGGAATAAGGGCGGACTTTGATGTCTCGGAGAAAGCTGTCAGCCTGACCAAGGACGGCATACTCATGCTCATATTCGGACTGGTCATCATCTCCGGCCAGGTGACAGACGATAATACTGCGAACATGCTTATAGCAGCATGGCTCGCCATTGAAGGCGTACTGTCATTCTCAGTTGAAAGAATGGACCTTATGCACATCACTACCGACGAAAGGGTGAACATCGGTGTTACATCGCTGATGCTGCTCTTCGGAGTGTATATGTTCTTCGATAATATACTGTTTAATATGCCGGCTACATTCCTTATAGGTATAGCTCTCGTTATCCTCGGACTGAGAAGATTCTTCCAGTCCTTCCAGATCGAGTACAGCAGACCTGGATTTATCACCGGAAATGAAGAGAAGCTCCGTGAAGCGCTCGAGGATGAGAAGCGCGCTATTGCCAAGGCCAAGGAAGGAATCAGGGAGCAGAAGACCATCCAGAGAAGGATCCAGAAGATCCGCGAGGACATAGAAGCAGAGAAGGATGTAATGAACAGCGCAGCTATCAGAAGAGCAGAACGCGAGCTTGAAAGAGAGGACGATCAGGCATCCGATATAGGGTAGAAAAACGGGCATTTTTCAGGCATTTGAGCCCTGAATCATGTACTCGCAGGAAAACAAAAATAATATGCGAAATTCGCTTGACATCTCTGAAAAAAGGAGTATTATAAGCGAGTGCTCAGGAACACGGGCGCTGCAAACACAGCCCCGTTTTTTATCGGCACAGCGTAAATCCGAACGAATACAGCATGAAAATGGTGCATCATTCAGATTTCGCTTCACAACTCAAGATCGCGAAAAACTTTTTCAAAAAAGTTTTGAAAAAGTGTTGACAAGATCCACTAAGTTGTGTATACTAATGAAGCTGTCGCTGAGAGCGACGGCGGAACCTTGAAAACTTCATAGTGCAGAACAGGTCTTAAATTAAGAACTACATATAGTTCAAAATGAAAGATCTAGTACAAAATAGAGACAAGCAAGTATGAACTTGTAAGTCCCTGTACAATTCTAGACACAAACAATAATTGCGCGAAAGCGTATCCGAGTTACGGAAAAACAGATTTAAACGCTGGC
>JAWRIG010000077.1:0-3844 GCA_040308005.1 Anaerovoracaceae bacterium
TATTTCGTCTTTATTTAGATCAAGCCCTCGACTTATTAGTATGAGTCAGCTGAACATGTTACCATGCTTACACCCCTCACCTATCAACCTGGTGGTCTTCCAGGAGTCTTACTAACTTACGTTATGGGAAATCTCATCTTAGGGTGGGCTTCACGCTTAGATGCTTTCAGCGTTTATCCCTTCCAGACATAGCTACCCAGCTGTGCCACTGGCGTGACAACTGGTGCACCAGAGGTCTGTCCATCCCGGTCCTCTCGTACTAAGGACAGCTCCCTTCAAATTTCCTACGCCCGCGACGGATAGGGACCGAACTGTCTCACGACGTTCTGAACCCAGCTCGCGTGCCGCTTTAATGGGCGAACAGCCCAACCCTTGGGACCTACTTCAGCCCCAGGATGCGACGAGCCGACATCGAGGTGCCAAACCTCCCCGTCGATGTGGACTCTTGGGGGAGATCAGCCTGTTATCCCCAGGGTAGCTTTTATCCGTTAAGCGACGGCATTTCCACTCACGTACCGCCGGATCACTAACTCCAACTTTCGTTTCTGCTCGACATGTCTGTCTCGCAGTCAGGCTGGCTTCTGCGTTTACACTCTATGCACGATTTCCGTCCGTGCTGAGCCAACCTTTGAGCGCCTCCGTTACCTTTTGGGAGGCGACCGCCCCAGTCAAACTGCCCACCTGACAGTGTCCCTCGACCAGATTCATGGCCGCAGGTTAGAACTTCAGCATTTCAAGAGTGGTATCCCAAGGCTGCCTCCGCGCAAGCTGGCGCCTGCGTTTCCAAGGCTCCCACCTATCCTGTACATGAAATACCGAAATCCAGTATCAAGCTACAGTAAAGCTCCATGGGGTCTTTCCGTCTAGTTGCGGGTAACTGGCATCTTCACCAGTACTTCAATTTCGCCGGGTGGGCTGTCGAGACAGTGCCCAAATCGTTACGCCATTCGTGCGGGTCAGAACTTACCTGACAAGGAATTTCGCTACCTTAGGACCGTTATAGTTACGGCCGCCGTTTACCGGGGCTTCAGATCAAAGCTTCGCTTGCGCTAACCTCTCCTCTTAACCTTCCGGCACCGGGCAGGCGTCAGCCCATATACGTCATCTTTCGATTTAGCATAGACCTGTGTTTTTGGTAAACAGTCGCTTGGGCCTTTTCACTGCGACCTGCTTTCGCAGGCGACTCTTATCCCGAAGTTACGAGCCAAATTTGCCGAGTTCCTTGACAACCCTTCTCCCGTTGGTCTTAGGATTCTCTCCTCATCTACCTGTGTCGGTTTGCGGTACGGGCACCTTAGTATTCACCAGAGCTTTTCTCGCCTCAAGACATCGCGGACTTCCCTACTATATTTCAGTCCCTTTCGGCCGGGGCTACCAACGCCCGGCTTCCGCTATTCTCAAGTGTCCCTCTGGGTTAAATGTCGGTGGCTACGGAATCTCTACCGTATGTGCATCGGCTACGCCTCTCGGCCTGACCTTAGCTCCCGGCTTACCTTGGGCGGACGAACCTTCCCCAAGAAACCTTAGATTTTCGACCATTATGATTCCCACATAATTCTCGCTACTCATTCCGGCATTCTCACTTCTCATCAGTCCACATGTGCTTCCGCTCATGCTTCGCCCCGATAAGAACGCTCCCCTACCCAGTATCAAATACTGCCCAAGCTTCGGTTCTATGCTTAGCCCCGTTATATCTTCTGCGCAAAGACACTCGACCAGTGAGCTATTACGCACTCTTTGAATGAGTGGCTGCTTCTAAGCCAACATCCTGGTTGTTTTCGCATCTTCACATCATTTTACACTTAGCATAGATTAGGGACCTTAGCTGTGGATCTGGGCTGTTTCCCTTTTGACAACGAAACTTATCTCACGCTGTCTGACTGCTATGAATCAATTATCCGACATTCAGAGTTTGATAGAGTTCAGTAACCTCGCGGCCCCTAGCTCATTCAGTGCTTTACCTTCGGTAATCTGTCATAACGCTAGCCCTAAAGCTATTTCGGGGAGAACCAGCTATCTCCGAGTTCGATTGGAATTTCACCGCTATCCACAGGTCATCGCCGACTTTTTCAACAGGCGTGCGTTCGGTCCTCCATGGAGCTTTACCTCCACTTCAACCTGCCCATGGATAGGTCACCCGGTTTCGGGTCTATTGCACCGTACTCGCGCGCATTTCACACTCGGTTTCCCTTTGGCTCCGCTACTGAATAGCTTAACCTCGCACGATACAATAACTCGCCGGACCGTTCTACAAAAAGTACCACATCACACATTAACGTGCTCTGTGCGTTTGTAAGCACAAGGTTTCAGGTTCTCTTTCACTCCCCTCCCGGGGTCCTTTTCACCTTTCCCTCACGGTACTGCTCCACTATCGGTCACTGGGTAGTATTTAGGCTTGGATGGTGGTCCACCCGCATTCCCACGGCGATTCCTCGTGTCCCGCGGTACTCCGGATACAGCTAGCTCTGTTCGCATTTCATCTACGAGGCTCTCACTCTCTTCGGCGGGCCTTCCCATGCCCTTCGATTATGCGTTCAGATGCACATTGCTGTCCTTACCCCGTGGATATTGCTACCCACGGTTTAGCCTCTTCCATTTTCGCTCGCCACTACTCACGGAATCTCGGTTGATTTCTCTTCCTCGCCCTACTTAGATGTTTCAGTTCAGGCGGTTCCCCCCGTTAACCTATGGATTCAGTTAACGGTACATGGACTGCTCCATGTGGGTTTCCCCATTCGGAAATCTGCGGATCAACGCTCATTTGCAGCTCCCCGCAGCTTATCGCAGCTTGTCACGTCCTTCATCGGCTCCCAGTGCCAAGGCATTCCCCTTGCGCTCTTTCTAACTTGACCAGTTAGCTTGTTCTCTTTAGCTTCGAATTATATGGCAACCTCAAAGTGTTGTGTTTTACACCACATTACCCTTTTACGGAAAAACCTTCAAAATTATTTACTAATCTCGTTTGTTTTCCTATTTGTTGCCTTTTCTTCTTCTCTATTCAGTTTTCAATGTGCCGATTTCCCACAAGTCTTCCTTGTGGTGGAGATAAGCGGAATCGAACCGCTGACCTCCTGCTTGCAAGGCAGGCGCTCTCCCAGCTGAGCTATACCCCCACGTTTGGCCAGGTCCCGCACACTCTTACCCATCCTCCGAAGGAGTGGTGGGCTCAAGTGGACTCGAACCACCGACCTCGCGCTTATCAGGCGCGCGCTCTAACCGCCTGAGCTATGAGCCCTTGAGCTGCCTTTCTTGACCTTAGAGTTTGCTTTTCTCAAAGCACCCTCTAAATTAAACAACACCTTGACGCATCAACCTTGTATTGACCTAGGAATGTCTGAACGGTCTTTCCAACCGTTCATGTTCTCCTTAGAAAGGAGGTGATCCAGCCGCACCTTCCGATACGGCTACCTTGTTACGACTTCACCCCAATTACCACGCCCACCTTAGACGGCGCTCTCCTTGCGGTTAAGCTACCGGCTTTGGGTGTTCGCAGCTCTCATGGTGTGACGGGCGGTGTGTACAAGGCCCGGGAACGTATTCACCGCGGCATGCTGATCCGCGATTACTAGCAATTCCAACTTCATGCAGGCGAGTTGCAGCCTGCAATCCGAACTGAGATGGCTTTTAGGGGTTCGCTCTGCCTCGCGGCTTTGCATCCCTCTGTATGTCCACCATTGTATTACGTGTGTAGCCCAGGACGTAAGGGGCATGATGATTTGACGTCGTCCCCACCTTCCTCCGTTTTGTCAACGGCAGTCTCGCTAGAGTGCTCTTGCGTAGCAACTAACAATAAGGGTTGCGCTCGTTGCGGGACTTAACCCAACATCTCACGACACGAGCTGAC
>JAWRIG010000078.1:0-3223 GCA_040308005.1 Anaerovoracaceae bacterium
TATCGATTGAGAGCATTGACTCGCATTCCTTTCATAGAGTTTTGTCGCTATTACTTAGAATGGAGCAGTTGGTGCTCTTTTTCAATGTCTATTTCCTTTTCTCTTTATTTTCCATCCCCCAGAAATCCGTGATGAACCAAAAAATTATATGGCCAGAAAGCTATCATTTAGAATCGCAATTAGATTGCAAATCTGTATGTACTTAGAATTATAAGTGGTGTTAATTGGGAGACGAAATGAAATACGTAGAAATAAACGATCTGTCCTTCGCATACGAAGAAGGCAAGACAATACTTGACAATATCGATCTCAAAGTTGAGAAGGGCGAATTCATATGTATTCTCGGCCAGTCAGGCTGCGGCAAGAGCACTCTGCTCAGGCTGATTGCCGGACTTGAGATGCCGACTGCAGGCACGGTATTCGTTGACGGAGAGGAAGTTAAGGGAGCAAGCCTCGACCGGGGCGTGGTCTTTCAGGACTATGGCCTCTTTCCGTGGATGACCGCCGGGAAGAACATACTTCTTGCGCTAGAACAGAAATACCCCAAAAGAAAGAAAAGCGAACTCAAGAATATAGTTTATGAAAAGCTCGGGGAAGTCGGTCTGGACAGGTCCGTATACAACAAATATCCCAGGGAACTTTCCGGCGGCATGCAGCAGAGGTGCGCGATAGCACAGGCTCTCAGCATAGAGTCTCCGCTGCTTCTGATGGATGAGCCGTTCGGAGCTCTGGATGCAGTGACAAGGGCGGCACTTCAGGACATGGTCAGGAATCTGCTCGAGGGAGAGAACCGCAAGACAGTATTCTTCGTTACACATGATGTTGATGAGGCACTGCTGCTGGGGAGCAGGATCATCGTGCTCGGACAGTCACCGAGCAGAATCATCTACACCTGCGAGATAGATAAGGACAACAGGCCTACGAGGGAGAATCAGTTCACAAATCCGGAATTTCTTAAGATGAGGAATGAACTGATCGGATACATCAACCGCGATGTTGCTGAAAAGCTCAAATAGCGGCAGAGAGACACCTCTCGAGGCGTCATACATACGGTGATAACCGGACTTTTGCCCGGATCACAAATAATATTACCTGATATAAGTTAATGGAGGATTTATCAAGATGAGAAAAAGCAGTAAGATTTTAGCTCTTCTGATCTCTCTCCTCATGGTACTGTCGATGATGGCAGCATGCGGAAGCCAGGAAGAGGCACCTGCGGAAGAGCCGGCAGAAGAAACAGCAGAAGCCGGTGAACTCGGAGCACCTGAGGTAACTACAGTAAAGTGGAACTCCGGTACATCCAAGAACGTTCTTATCACTATCGCTAATGAAAAGGGATACTTCGAGGATGAAGGCATCACGATCGAAGAGGTACCTGCAGATGAGAACAACAGCGCTATGGCACTGCTCGCATCCGGAAAGGTTGACGTAGTATCCAACGCAGGAACAAGTAACCCGCTCGATCAGATCTCCCAGGGCGTTGACCTGACAATCTTCGGCGGACACATGGTACAGGGCGCTATGCCTATCATCGCCAAGAAGGGAACAGAGTGGCACGGAGTTGAGGACTTCATCGGCAAGAAGGTAGTTGCTAACACCAGCTATTTTGCGCTTACCGGTGCTGTAATGAATACCGGAGAGGAAAAGCCTCTCGAAGCAGTTGAATGGATCGAAGGAATGGACTATCCTGATGCTCTCGCAATGGTAGAGAGAGGAGAGGCTGACTACGCACTCCAGGGAACAGGCAACGTTCAGACCTGCAAGGAATCCGGAACAGTTGACATCGTAAGCTGGCAGGGAGATATCATGCCTGATTACTCCTGCTGCAGAATGGTAGCTCAGACTGATTTCGTCAAGAACAACCCTAACACTCTCAAGCACGTAATGGTTGCTCTTCTGAGAGCTCAGGCTTACTATGAAGCAAACAAGGAAGAGGCTGTTAAGCTCCACGCTGCTGCAACTGAGCAGACAGAGGATTATGTAGCTGCATTCATGCTCGACGAGCACTACAAGGTCAACGTTGACCCTCTGGAAGACTCCGTACTCCGTGCATGGAACATCCTTGACAAGACAGGATTCTTCAAGGACAAGGACGACAGCGTTAAGATCGAAGATCACATCAACACATCCCTCTACAAGGAAGCTCTTGACTATGCACAGGCTACCTACGGTGATGAGTATGCTGACTTCTACAATGCTCAGCAGGAATTCTTCGCAGCAAATAACACAGGAACAGCTAAGGAATAATCATTCTGAAGCATAAATACTTGTATGAATAAGATCACTGAATTCTTTCGGAAATACTGGATAACATTCATTATTATCGCCCTGATGGTCGGAGGGTATGTATTTGTCACCGATAATAAGCTGGCAAATCCATTCTTTTTCCCGCCGGCCAAGGATATCGTCAGCGCGTTCTGGGAGTTCAGATACAGGATGCTCGAGAACATGGTCGCTTCTTTCAAGTTGATCATTCCGGCTATCTGTATCTCCGCAGCCATAGCGCTTGCGGTCGGAACGCTGGTGGGAATGAACGCAAGGCTGAGGGATGCCCTACATCCTATCATCTATACGTTCAGCTGCATACCGGCGATCATGTTGTCGCCGTTTGTACTGCTGCTGGCTCCGACGATCACAGCAGCTGCGATCTTCCTGATCGTATACGGTACGGTATGGGCTACGATGTTCGCTACCATCACAGGCGTTATGACAGTAGACAAGAGATACCTGGAAAAGGCCAAGACACTGGAACTCACAGGCTTCAGGCGTTTCTTCAAGGTAATCCTTCCTGCTGCATCTCCTGCCATTTTCGCAGGCTTTACCAATTCGATGAGAAGTTCGTTCGTAATGCTGGTATTCGCGGAGATGAGCGGTGTACAGAAGGGAATGGGATTCTTCGTCAAGAAGTATTCCACATCAGGAGTGTTCGCCAACACCTGGGCAGGATTCATATTTATGGCTGCCGTACTCGTGGTGGTGATGCTCACATTCGAAAGGATCAAGAGATACGTTCTCAGATGGACTATGAATTAACAGGCAAGTAGGTTATAAAACAGGCGGGCAATTCAGCCCGCCTGTTTTATGAGGTATGACGGGCATGCCGTCAATCTGTGGTGAAAGTCCACAAGGGGCGTAGCCAACGACGAACCCCATAGCAACTCCCAAGGTTCAAATCGCGAGGTTTGGGCGAGAAGAAGGGATAGCGAAATCGTAGCCTGACGAA
>JAWRIG010000079.1:0-19290 GCA_040308005.1 Anaerovoracaceae bacterium
CAATATCTTTTCACGCTCTTCTGGTGTAATATGTTTGTAATGACTCATAGTACCTCCTGGTATTTGGATGTCTTCGCAAACACCATTGTACCAGAACTATGGGTCATTATTTATTTGTTGCACTTAGAGTGTAAATTCAAGGGCGAAAAACGCGGGACTCAGTCCCTATGTAGCTTCGCTCAGCCCCTAAATCGGACCCTTTTCCATGCTTTTGAGCGACGCCTGCACGACGTCTGTATACGTCCCTGCGACGATGGCCCTTTCGTTGAAATTTCAAGGGAAATCTCTCAACCCGTTGCAATAAAAGAGCCCCGAGGCTATCATCTCAGGGCTAACTTTTTGGCGGAGGACATGGGACTCGAAGAAGTCAGAAAGGTGCAAGCGTTGAAATTTCAAGGAGGAAACACGCCGTCCATGTAAGGAATCCACCGCAAGCGGTACCCCTTACAGGTAGTCCACGTTTGTACCCGGTATTGTACCCACTCTATGAAAATTCTTTTTCCAACATCTAATGCGCTGATTTATCTTCAGCAAGTCGCTCATTTTTCCCTGTGATTCTCCAGCCACTTAAGAGCCGTCAGTGCATATGTTCCCGCAGCAGTCGGTAGGTTTTCTTCACTGTATCTGATCTTTGGATTGTGTTCATAATAGATTGGATATCCATTGCCATACGTCCCTCCGAGTGGAAGATAGCAACTTGGCACCTCCTGGCTGAAGAACGCAAAGTCCTCTGATCCCAGTGCATGGTAGTCGTCAGTTATAACCAGATCATCTCGCGCTTCACGTATATATCCAAGTATCTCTTCCGTAAGTTCAGGGTCATTTACGAGAGCCGGACAATCACTAAGTGTAGTAATTTCAGCAGTTGCCCGGTAAGCCATTGCTATACCTTCTGCTACCTCAGTAATGCGGCGTATCATAAAGTCTCTGACATCATTGTCGAACGCACGCAAAGTACCTTCCATTACCGCCTCTGCAGGGATGACATTAGCAGCGCTTCCTGCCTCGAACTTACCAATCGTCAGTACTACTTCCTTACTGCCCGGTATCTCACGTGCAATAAGTTCCTGCAACCCCTGATAGATCTGGACAGCTGCGTTGATCGGGCTGACCGAAGCCTCCGGAGCTGAACCATGAGCACCTTTGCCTTTTACAGTGATGCGGAACCCGTATACTGATGCCATTGGGTGATAATGATAGCTAATTGTTCCAAAGGGCACAAATGAGAACATGTGCATTGCAAACGCAGCCTGTACCGGCGGATTTTGAAGAATTCCCTCACTAATCGCAGTCTCCGCACCATGAAATACTTCTTCACCTGACTGGAAAAGGAATTTTACCGTCCCGTTCAGCTCATCTTCGTGAGCTTTAAGAATCTTAGCCGCACCGAGCAGTGATGCAGCATGGATATCGTGGGCACATGCGTGCATGCAGCCATTAGTTGAAGCGAAATCCAGTCCGGACTCCTCTGTTCCCGGGAGAGCATCCATGTCGCTCCTTAGCAAGATACACGGTCTATCCGAATCTCCGCTGCCCAGCATAGCTGTCACATGAGAGTTCTTTTCGCTTATTTTGCACGGGATTCCAATCTCATTAAGCTTCAAGGCAATAAATGCTGATGTCTGTGGCAACTCAAGACCGACCTCAGGTATCTGATGCAGAGTGCGTCTGTTCGCAATAAGTTCCCCTTTCATATCCATAGCTTCCTTAAAGATACTGTTCATATCCTCTCTCCTTCCATCATCCGGAAATGACTCTCACATGATATTTTTCTAAGATAATTTTAGAAATAAATATAGGAATGCGATATGAAAGAATTATTACAAACTATTTCAAACAATCAAAATACGGGAACAATAATTGCTCCCGCATTGCATTAAAGTGAATTAATTTTCACCGTTATTATTCTCCTGCCTCCAGGAACTGGAGTAGCAGTATCATTTTGACGCGCTCTACAGTATTATTCCAGTCCACACCTTCAAAAGCCGCATCTTCCATGATTCTGTCGATTCTCTTGCGAATAGTGTTTATGTGGACGAAAAGCAGCTCGGCCGTTAGTGAGTAGTTCATGTTGTTAACGAGGTACACCTTTAGTGTATGCAGTAGTTCACGGCCTCTGTCGTCGCTCATAAGTGGTCTGAACCTTGCAAGCATCCCGTTTAATTCATCTTCCGGAATATCAAGCCAGGTGAGCGGTCCAAGCATTTCATAGTCGCAGATGTCATTGTCAGGACTAATGATGCTGCCCATCTCTATAACTTTGCGGCACTTATCAACACACTTGCGAATGTCCCTAAGAGTATTGCCTTCACGGCATAGTCCGCATTTCATTTCTGCACTATGAATAATTTCTCTCACCGACTCCATAAATTCGGCGATCATTTCCTCCATTTCTTCAGCTGTGCGCTGCGCTTTTGGAAATGATTCAATCAATAGAAGCAGTTCTCTGTCTCCGAGTATGGCGAGCTTGCCTATTCTCGAGCAACGAGCAGACGAGAATGCCCTCAACAGCTCTGCTCGTTTCTCACTAGCAGAGAAGTTCAGAACTTTTATAACAGCATAATCATACATCGTGCTCATAGATATGCCCTGCACACCAGCCTGACTTATAACTTTGCCTGTCTCTCCGGTTTCGCAGCTCATTGCAAAATGTATAAAGTTCTCAAACCCCATATACCCGGCATCCCTCGCTCCTCTGATCTGTTCGTAGAGTGACTGAAGCATAAGATATGCTATGCGTATAGAGAACTCATCATAGTAATCGAGAAGCTCATGAGCCTCCATCACAGCAAAGTAAGCCTGTATCATCCCATGAATTTTGATTGGTATGATGACCCATGATATTCTCGGACCTTCCCGTCCCTCGTTATTGATCAGACGGTATCTGGACATATTGATATAGTCGCACAGAGTAGCCTGAGTATGCGGGAGAGACGGATCCCAGTAATCTCTGTCAGTGAGGCCATAGTACTCCGTCATGCGTTTAAAGTTGGATGAGCTGTAGTAACTCCTATCTTCAGCGATATCATACAGGAGCGCCGGAAATTTCATCTCGCTCTCGACAGCCTGCAGAATCTTTCTTATTTTCTGTTCTTTGTACGACTGATTAGTTATATAGCTGTTTCCGGGATCAGAAACCTGGAATTTCCGAATAGTACGATTCATAACAGCTACATTTGTCTGGCTGGCAATTTCCATCCAGGTTGCCCAGAAAGGAGCAACTATCAGAGGGATTTCATATTCATTACATAGAGCTATCAATTCGTCAGGTATCTTCTCAAGGTATCTTCCTTGCTTGACCATGAAAGCAGAAGCCTTCTGTATCGACCCTTCTGCGAACGCTCTGGAAATACAGTTGGGTTCATTCATGATCGAATAACCGGATGACATGATCAGTTCTTTGCCCTTAGTCCACTTAAATCCATCAGGTGCATCAAGTATGGTGATACCCTGTATTTCCTTATATATTCCTTTGCGTCCTGCTATCACCTCAAATTCCCTGAAGAAATCATTTGCAAGCAGTTCCTGAACGGCAATACCCATAGTACTCTCCTTTCCGAGCCTCTCGATGTATAGATAATAGCATGAAACACACCTGCATCCTATAACAAGCTGCCCCTGTACAAAAGGTACAGAGGCAGCTGAAAGGTCATGCAGACCACTTTATAACATAGGAATATAATTGCTGTTTCTTCTGGTTTTGAATTCGGTTGTGATTTTTTCCCTCTCCTCAGGCATTGTAAGCACATCATATGCTGTTGCAACTATTGCCTTGGCTGCCCAAACTGCAGCTTTCTCTCCAATCGAGCTGCCTGCACAAGCTGTAGCCTGCCATGTGTGTGGAGCTACGCCCACAGGCCATGCCGCAGCAGTGAAAAGATTCATAGGCATGATCTGGCTGACATCTCCTGAATCTGTTGAAGCCTTCATCGGAGTGTAGACCCACTGGTCTCTGGCTGCAATACCTTCGTACATCGGGCCATCATTGTCGTATGCCTTTCGCTCCCTGGCACAGATATCCATGGCTACTGTATCCTGTATCTTTCTTGCGAATTCACGCTCTTCCTCAGTATATGTGATAGGCTCCAGTTCAAGTAGATTCCTGTAAGTCAGGTCTGAGAAAGCGTTATTGATCAGCATTTCGCAGCATCCGCTCAGAAGTTCAAATCTTACCTGTGTCTCAGTCATCATCGCTGCACCCTGCGCACACTTCTTCACTCTCTCCATTGTTTCCTTTACATCTGAGATATGAGGTGCGCGGACATAATACCAGGACTTTGCGTCAGGATGAACTATATTAGGTGCATATCCGCAGCTATCCGTTGTATAGTGGATGCGGGTTCCGTCTATAACATGTTCTCTGAGATACTGCACCCCGACATTCGTAAGCTCCATTGCGTCAAGTGCACTCCTGCCGTTCTGCGGCGCAAAGCCCGCATGCGCGGAAACACCAGAATAGTAGAACTTGAACGAAGCATTCGCAAGATAGGATGAGTCACAAGTCATATTAACTGACATCGGATGCCAGCTGAATGCGAAATCGCATCCGTCGAACATATTGTAGTGTATCATCTTGACCTTGCCGCAGAGAAGTTCCTCCTGTGGACATCCGTAGAATCTGACAGTACCCTCAAGTCCATCCGCCTCGATGATTTTCTTGAGAGCTATCGCTGCCGTGACAGCTGCTGCGCCAAGCAGGTTGTGTCCGCATCCGTGGCCTGCTCCGCCTGAAGTTACCTCTTCTTTTATGAAGCTTGCCTTCTGGCTGAGACCCGGGAGAGCGTCATACTCTCCAAGTATAGCCAGCACCGGGTGTCCGCTGCCCCACTCTGCCATAAAAGCATATGGTACATGTTCACTTGTAACCAGCCTGAATCCTTCTTTTCTGAGAAGCTCTGAATAATACGCTGCTCCGAATTGCTCTTCTGCACTGAGTTCAGGGTGTTCCCAAATAGTCCTGCAGGTCTCGATGCAGAGTTCCTTCAGTTCATCGACTGCTTTATATACATCTTGCTTTGGCATATCCGATTCCTCCTAAAGACCTTTGTAAATCAGGCCTTCTCCGATTTGCTGTTGTTCTTAAGTGTTGCAAGTCCGATAGCAATGCTCAGGAATACGCATCCGAGCGTGCCGAGCCAATTGGATGCACCCGGAAGCCATGCGAACCATCCCATTCCGATAGCGAAGTAAAGTGCCAGTGCTATAACTACCATGACCAGAGCGTGTTTCTTGAGCCTCATTCCGAACTGTACAAGCAGTGCGCCGAAAAGTGCAGGGAGCAGATATCCAAGAGCTGCTCTTACTCCATCTGGGAGCATAGCCAGTACCGACGCTCCAAGGATAGCTCCGATGGTCAGTACTGCAACATTTATAATGATTGAAATCGCCATTCCGATGGTGGCAATCACAGATCCCTCTTCTGTACCAGGCTTGGTATCAGCTGCAACCTGTGCCATGCTGGCGCATGGAATTCTCATATTTGAGATATTTCCCGAGAGGAATGCCATATATGTTCCGGCAGATCCCACAACCGGAAAGTATGAGATCGGCTCTACGAACCACAGTACACCGAATGAACTTGCTCCGGCGATGAATGCTGTTGCCAATGCTGCACCTTTAGGAAGTATTCCATATACTACAGCTAGCATAATTGCAGGTGCGAATGCAAGTACGACTCCGAGATAACCAGTGATTTTGCCAATTCTGTTTACTTTAGGCATGTATTTTTCATTATAGTATTTCTTGTTATCCATTTCGATTTCCTCCAACTATTGTATCATCTATCGCACTTACTAGATTACTGCAGTGATCACCATAGCAACTATAATCGTGATTGTCAGTGCCCACTCCCTGAGCCAGCCGATCTCTTTCTTAGCTGCTACTGTGTTAAGTACATACATGATAATGGCACCAAGTACGCATGCCAGACAGTTCTTCCATGAACCTGCAACGACTGCCGAATCAGTTGCCAAAGCTATCTGATAAACCGGCTTGATCAGATGGCTTGCACACATAGCAGAGAAAACACCGATAATAGCGCAGGAAGCGATCATTGTCATTGTTGCTGTATTGCCCTTTGCTACCTTAGCCTCTATCTTATCCATCTTATTGGCTGAGAAAGTAGCGAAGATTACCCAACCTATGGAGCAGAGGATCATGGTCCAGATCGCCATACCCAAAGCTTCTGCTGTCATAGGATCGGTTCCGAGTGTGACTCCTACAGCTGAAGTTCCGAGACCTGCTGCTATTGATTCGAACATTACCGATCCTATCATTGAGAGTCTCATCCATCCCATCGGTGCTCCTACTGTTACGAGCAGCGAGAGCATTCCGCTGAGTACTACGATCGAAGGACCTATCGAAGTGACTGCGCTGCTTTTCATAGCGCTCTTCATCTGCACTTCAGTAATACCCATTTCTTTACCTGCTTTGCGTGCCTCTCTCAGGAAAAGCACTGCCTGCAGTACCACGAAGCATACCGGAATAGCGCATGCGATCCACATTGCCGGGCTGTTTGCTATAGCCATGATATCCATAAAATTACCTCCCTAAGTATAGACAAATATCTTGTCTATATTTTAGAGAGGCTTTGTCCGGCGAAATATGAAAATATTTTTCACGTTGCACAAATATATGCTCTATTGGTTAATTATTGTTCATCTTAGTATGCAAAAAGTGAATATTTTTTCACTCAGATAAAGAATCGTAACCATTTGTGCCCAATATGTTTGTAGCAAAAGAGCCTGAAATCGTTGAAATCTCAGGCTCTTTCTGGCGGAGGACCGATGTCAGGACTCCGTCACTTCGTGACACCTCACATCAAGTATGGGACTCGAAGGAGTCAGAAGCGTACAAACGTTGAAAATCCAAGGAGGAACAGCGCCGTCCTCGTTTGTACCCGGAGTTGTACCCAATAGGTAATAGGATATTCAAATATCCAGATTCTCTACTATCCTGATGATTTCATTCTGCCTTTCGTAGAACAGCAGTTCCTTGTTGTGTTCGAAATATTTTCTGCAGCCGTGTCTGCTGATATAATGTGCCGTATAAAACCCTCTGGTCAGTTCAGTTACTATTATCAGCATCTCCTGTCCGCCCTCGAAAGCTTCTTCTGCAAAACAGAACATATTATCAAGCTTTGAGTCTGTCTCATTTACACGCTCAATATAGTCCTTTCTCCGGGCATTATAGCTTTGCCTTATTATCTCAAACCCCTGCGTTCCATCCGGATCGCCCGCCTGCGCCAGAGCTGTCACGGCTGATTCCATAGCATTCACCGTGCCATGGAGGATCCTGCGTCTGTCATCTGAAATAGAATTAGCCCTTTTCCCGTTCTCAAGCTCCCTTTGTTTTGCAGAAATCACATCAACCATCAGGTGCGATACGGAAACTTCTGATTCCTCAATTTTAGATTTAATACCTTTGAATGACTCCAGCATTTCATTTAATATCTGTTCTTCATAGTAGATATTTCTGAGATCAGAGCCGACTTTATCGAGAATCAGACCGAGAAGAGACAGCCTTTCGTCATACTTTGCGCTTCTGACACGCTCTATGACCGAGCCGCTGTTTTTTCCGCTCAGTATATGATCTACCTGATAGTCTGACTTGTATTTGTTAAAAAGCTCATAATAATTAGTGAAGGATTTTGATACCTTCTTATCCTGAAGGTACTGGCTTATCATCTTCTCGCGGACTTCGATCCCGTTCTGCTCATATAATCTGATCATGTCAGAAAGATTCAGCCACGCTCTGGCAGTAACGATGGTTTTGCCCTCTACCGTTGTTTCCACTTTGTAGAAGTCGCTGCTCTTTATATCAAGATAGGTTGATACCGAAGGATGCACGCCTCTGTCTAAGGCGTATTCCTTCCATGTACTGTAATCAGGCTCTATGTCTATGCGCTTCAGCCTGTCCCATGTGACTGTATCAAATTCACGGACCGAGTTATTGTATTCCGGCGGATTTCCTGCGGTGACCACGATCCACCCGTCCGGCACGCGATGTCTGCCGAAAGTTTTGTACTGCAGGAACTGCAGCATCGACGGGGCGAGTGTCTCTGACACGCAGTTTATCTCATCAAGGAAAAGTATGCCTTCACGCAGACCCGTTTCCTCCATCATGTCGTAAACTGAAGCTATAATCTCAGACATTGTATATTCAGAGACGCTGTATTCAACACCACCGTAGTTTTTCTTCTGTATGTAAGGAAGCCCCAGCGCAGATTGTCTGGTGTGGTGTGTCATCGAATATGATATCAGCCCTATGCCGAGTTCAGATGCGATCTGCTGCATTATCGCAGTCTTGCCTATTCCCGGAGGGCCCATGAGAAATACAGGCCGCTGATCTTCAACTGCGATCTGATATTCTCCGTATTCATCCTTTGTGAAATATGCGATGATAGCATTTTTTATTTCTTCTTTGGCATCCCTGATATTCACGGTTTTATCTCCTTATATCTTCTTTTTCCAGCACCAGTCTTATAGCCCATGGTGGAACGTGTGGATTGTTATATTCATTATCCAGAAATACGAATGCTGTTGTATAAGCAGGTTTCCGGGCCGGGAATGTGCCATACCCATCGGTAAAATAGATAAGCCCCTTAAGATCAGTAAATTCACCGACCGCCACCAACTCATCCACAAAACTGAACACCGGTCTGAAGTCGGTGCCTCCGAGGCCATGTATACTCATGGTCCTGATGTAGCTGTCAAACTCTTCTTCTGAAGTGATCCTGACATGCTCCTGAATGACTGCATCACATTGTATTATATGTATGTTTACATGAGAGAAATAGCTTTCGCTTGCTTTGAGTATATTATATGTTTTCTGCAGGAATAACTGCACGAGCTCTCCCGAAGTGCTTCCGGATGTATCTATAGCTATCACGAATTCTCTGACGCGTTTGACCTCCTTATACTCCAGCGGCTCCACAAGCGGCATGTTTTCATACAGCTGAAGACCGTATGTGTAAAGGATATAATCAAATTCCTCATCATTTACTTCCGGATTCTCTCCGATGACAGCGAATTTTCTGAGAAAATCCGTGTAATCATACTTCTCGCGGTTCACTTCCCTAAGATTCTGCATCAGGACATCTGCAGTGTCTCCCTGTCCCCTGAAGTACGTCTCAAGGGCCTCCTGTACTTTTTCAGCTATATCCTTCCATTCCTGCTCGGTTTCCGATGCCGCCTGCGGCATATCGAAAGATCCCGCATCATCAACATCAGCATCTTTTATAATGTCTTTGGCCGGTTCCGTGTCATTTCTTTGGCTGTTATCGCCGCGGTCACTATGCTTCGCCCCTGTGCCTTTATACCAGCATGCGTGGTCGTCTGCCGCAAAGAGAGCTCTCAGTCTGCTGAGCTCATTCTCCTGTATACCATTTTCCCGATAATAGTGATAGATCTTCTCTGCAGTAAGCATTCCAATATGCTCCCGCAGGATCTTAACCTCAGCTGTCTGGGCAGCCTTTCTCTCAGATCCCGTGATTCTGAGTCCGAGATCATTTATAGTGCTCTCCGCCGCTATATCACAGGCAATGTCCCACAGGCTCCTGTCTATGTCAGCACCGACAAACATATGACTGTATATGCAATGCAGCAAAACATGAAGGTAGTCATGCGCAGGCTTCTCCTGCTCAACCTTAAACATCCTGAGAATGTGCCGCGGCCCGTATATAAGATGGCTGCCGTCTGTCGCAAGGGTCATGCCATCTGATGGAACCAGCTGCAGTTTGCTCAGAGCAGTGTCAAGAAATCTCAGGTTGACCATGAGTTCATTCCTGGCCAGCATCAGCACTTCATGAGCTGCTTTATTGATAATACTGTTGGTTTCTTCCATGTCCGTCATAATTCACCCGGTAAAAAATTTGCGGTCTCCTGTATTGCTGAAGTGCGTTCCAGCAAGAAGGCAGTGCAGTCATGTGAAGCCACCGATATGGAATAATCGAGTATATCGCGGCCCATCTTCTGATCTATGAGATCGTTATCGAATAAGAATGCCAGTACTTTTGAATCATTATCCCGTACAGCTGACTTTGCAATGCGCTTTGAATGGTATTTGAGATAATTCGAGTACTTTATTCGAGCAGTCTCGCTCAGCTCATATGGATACTTTAGCCGTTTAAAAGCAACACTGTCCATACATCGCCGGTTCCACCCGAGACCGTCAAATAATTCTGTGTCTATGAACTGATAATCAAAGGAATTGTCGGGTCTGAATGCACTCATCAGTTTCGCCTTCATCCCGCGGTCAATATCTGTAAACAGCGGCAAATATCCTGTCAGCGCATCAGTCTTATCATCCAGAACCGCAATGTCCAACGAGCTCTCCCACAGGTAAAAGTGCTCATCCTCTCCCTCATCATCATGCTTTTCTTCTATGAAGTAGTTCCTGAAATCGTACAGCGATGATCTATATATACTTATGCTTTTCATGCTGACTGCGGGGCCGAAGCAGTTTCTGCCGAAACTCCTGACATTGCCTGGCACTATTAGTCCTGCTCTTGTTTTTTCAAAAGCTTCATCTCCGATTGCATGCAGTGTATCAGGCAGTGCCGAGACCTCAAACGAGCGGCATTTATAAAATGCTCTGCTTCTGATGATCTCCGCCGCACTGAATCTGACAGTAGCAAGCGATCCGCACTCTTCGAAAGCCCCTTTACCTATCACGCGAGCACCGCTGAGCTCTGCATACGTAAGATCTGAGCTGCCGCTAAAAAGTGCCGCCGGTATCTCCTTAAGCCAGTCCAGACAGACAGTTCTTATCGCTGTATGCGAAAAAGCGCCCGCTCCTAATGAAACGAGCGAGCGCGGTATTTCCTGCATGTTAAGCTGTCTGCAATGGCGAAATGCATAGTCACCGATGCTTGTTAAACCGTCTATACTGATACTGCGCAGCGAGCGGCAGAATTCAAAAGCTCCCGGACCAATAATCCTGACATGATCCATAACAACGGTTTCAAGATTTGAGCATTCCTGAAAGGCAAATCCACCTACAGTTACAACGTCTCCTAGATCTATGTGTTTCAGACACTTGTTGCCTGCAAAAGCTCTTTCTGCGATCTCAGTTACTCCGTCAGGCATGCGAAATCTTTCGTCTGTTCCGGTATACCCTTCGAAGACGATATTTCCGTTATCATTCCGCAGTCTGTAGTCTTTTACATCCATCCTATCCCAGCAGCCGTCACTAATTTACCTTTTGCCTAGTAAATTATATCAATTTCCTGAGCACTTATGTTCTCCACAATTATGGTGGCCGCAATCCTCTCCATGATGATGCTCATGACCGTGATGGTCACATTGCACCTGCGGATCATAGCTCAGATTCCCAGATACAAAAGCTTCAGCTGCTTTGTCAGCAGAACCCTGTACACCACCGTACAGACTTATACCCGCTTCTGCAAACGCCTCCTGCGCTCCTCTGCCAATACCTCCGCAAATAAGAGCATCAGCCTCTGCCGCCTTCAGGAATCCTGCCAGAGCTCCGTGACCGCTGCCATTTGTATCTACGATCTGTGTGTTTTTTATGACTCCATCTTCGACATCATACAGCTTGAATTTCTCAGTCCTGCCAAAATGCTGGAAGATCTCACCGCTATCATATGCCACTGCTATTCTCATATCTGCACTTCCCTTCGAAATAAGTCCTTTCGGAGCATCTGCATGAACATATTCACATCGGCCGCCGGTTATAAGTAGCCTCTTGCCTTCAATAAACGCTTCCGCTGCCTTGTGTCTGGCGCTTTCATAGATAGCCGTTACTGTCGTCCTGGCTATTCCCATCTGTTCCGCACAGGCCTTCTGATCCAGTCCCTCGTAGTCTATCAGTCTGATGGTCTCAAACTCGTCTACGCTCATACGGACTGTCTCATCTGCCACTGTATCTTCAGGAATAAAACTCCTGTATACAGGCTGAGCACTGATTCTTCTGCACCTTACCGGTCTTGCCATGAGTGTGTTCTCCTCTCTGTGAGCTTAAAATAGCACCGTTATTGACATATGTCAATAACATTCACTGCAATAAAAAAAGACTGCATATTTCAGCAGTCGTCTATGAGTCAGGGGACGTACCCGCTGACTCTCGCTGAAAGAAGGAGTCAGAAGCGTACAAACGTTGAAATTCCAAAGGAGGAAAAGCGCCGTCCACGTTTGTACCCAGCTTTGTAACCAATAAAACGACCTATTATGAGCTGTATCCCCTGAAGCAACGAGTTGAAGTTCCATACAAGATAAGGTCTGTCATCCATAAGTCCAATATGATATGTCGGGGTCAGACCATCAAACGCCGCCATACTTTGCCTGTGGAAGTCTTTCTGCTTTTCTGTAAATCCATCCTTATCTTCATAATAGAAGAATATGACCATGAGATTGAACGCCCAGTCCTTAAACTGCTCTTCCATCCAATCCAGTCTCTCTGCATATTCGCGCTGAAATGTCATATGTGTTTCTAGTGGTCGGCCATCAGCCAGCGTTCCAAGCAGCACAGTCTCCTTGTCTCCTTCAAGATTCCAACTGTAGCCTTCACCTGGCCCCCTTTTATGGATGTCCAGCTTTCCGAAAGGATAAAACTCATCCATACCGTATCGGAACAGAATGGGACAAGCATTACAAAGGCACAGAGATCGTAAAGACTCGTATAACCGATCTCACCAAACTGCAGCTCGATGAGTGGGCTCACAAACTCATCAGGAAACATAATATGAGCAGGAAACAGTATTACAACACTACCATGATAATGCGTCAGCTGCTCGAGTATGCTGTTGACAAAGAAATCATAGCATCGAACCCGTTCTCAAGAGTGAAGCCGGACCCAAAGCTTTTCCGGAAAATCCCTAAGAAGCCAGATGAGACTCAGGTCTTCAGTAAATCTGAGGAAGCTGCACTGGAAGAGGCTGCATGGAAAGATTTTCGTAATCGTGTCCATCATGTTCGTCAGCTAGTTCCGCTCGCAGTATTGTTCATGTTCTACACGGGCGTAAGGATATCCGAAGTATGCACTCTCCGCTATGATGACATTGAGGGCGAAGAAATCCACATACAGCGAATGTTCCTGGATTATGAGCACAGAGTAGTCGATCGGACCAAAAGTGATGCCGGTGACAGACATGTCTATATTCCGGCTAAAGCCAGAAAAATCATTGAAGAAGCGAAGAAACGGCAGCAGGAAGAAGGTGTCCCGGACAACGGCTATATCTTCTCTATGAATGATAATCCGTGCCCATATGATGCTGTGAGGAAGTGCTTCGCCAAGTTCTGCAAAGACCTCGGAATCATTAATAAGAGCTCACACAAAGCGAGGAAAACTTATATCTCTACACTGATAGATGCCGGAGTCAACATCAATACGATCAGAGCAATGGTCGGTCATGAAGATGAGCGTACAACTTACAATTCATACTGTTTCGACAGAACAGACAGATCTGAGAGGATGAAGATCATAGAAGCCGCCCTCTCATGACATCATTCTTGCAAAAGTGCAACCGAGTGTAACCAAGATTTATAACGAGTTTTAAGACAGCCCCGAGGGCTCGAATCCCAGTAATTCCAACGAAAAAGGGAGCCTCATCGGCTCCCAAATTCTGGCGGAGGACATGGGACTCGAAGAAGTCAGAAGCGTACAAACGTTGAAATTCCAAGGAGGAAAAGCGCCGTCCACGTTTGTACCCGGAGTTGTACCCAAATAAAGGTAAAACATTATTGTTCTCTATTATCTAAAAATGATTGCACTGTCTGAAAATGGTTATTTCTCTACTCCCTTTACTTTTAGTCCTTATGATATTATCTCAATAATTATTTTGCCCTACTATCATGAGTATTAAGCCAATAATAACTACCCATAATCATCTTACGAATCTACAGTTTATGACAATGAAAGAGGCAGATCATTGACCTGCCTCTTTAGTGTGTCTGGAAGAACGAGATTATTTGTCAATTGAATCCGGAATCAGCTGAGTCCAACATCTCAGCCGATTAGATTCTACCCCGCATGTCTACGGTTTAATGCGGGCCGCGGCACCCGCGGATATGTGATCCGCGAGTGCCAAAAGATGTTTTAGTGAACGTATTATTATACGTTATGTCTGTACTCGTA
The DNA here is from genome assembly GCA_040308005.1 of Anaerovoracaceae bacterium. Lineage (GTDB taxonomy): Bacteria > Bacillota > Clostridia > Peptostreptococcales > Anaerovoracaceae > Crickella. Next base: position 14,095 of record JAWRIG010000079.1, read on the forward strand.
TGGGAGCACCTTCAGTCCGTTGAAGCTTGGGCAGTCTCTTACCCACTCAAGGGACTCTTTGAGGATAGCTGTCTGCATCTCCTTGTTGTTAGGCTCACCGGCATTTGATCCGATTGGAACGTGAGGTGCTGTGATTCTCGGAGCACCCTGCTGACGTGCGATCGGAGGAAGTGCAGCGATTACGCAGCAGCTCATTCCCTCAGCCTCACAGCATCTTGTTACGATAGTAGCAGATCTGTGGCATGTTCCGCATCCGCCTGTGCAGAGAACAACATCAACGCCCTGTGCTTTGAGCTTCTTTGCGATCTCAGGACCTGTTTCACCGCGGAACTTCTCGACGTTTCCGCCGCCGCCCATGAATGTGTATGTTTCCTTAGGAAGGGATCCGATGAATCCTTCATCAACGAGTTCATGAAGTCTGTCGATAGGGAACATAGCGTTAACGTCCTTGTTAATGTCGGAGTTGTCGAAACCACCATGAGTTACCATCAGTTCGCTGCTTGGAGTATCGAACTCGATAGTTCTGTAAGAGAAGTCTCCGGATGTGTTGAACGGAGTCTGGCTCTTCTTATGGATTCCTCCTGCTGTAATGAATGCAACTTTGCACTCTGAAAGAGGCTTTTTCAGCTCGGTGAAAACTGGATCTGGTGTAAGTGGTACGAAGATCTCAGAAGTCATACCTTCTACTGTTGTCAACTTCATTAATGTTACCTCCTGTAACTAATCTGTTAAATAAACCTTTGCGGCAAATCACGCTTGCCTGTGACGTTCATGCAGCTGAAATAGAATTCTGTATCAATTCCCGCTTCGGGAGTCTTGGAAGCTATCAGCCACCTTCTTGGAACTGTTATCTCGCCCATACCGTCCATCACTTCAACAGTGACCGCAGTATCATTGACATCTATCAGTCTGCCTCCTACGAGGCACGGGTCAATTTCGTGGTCCGGCGTCATATCTGACGCATCATAATCTAAAGGGGCATCGACCGCCTGAATATAGCTGAAGTAAAATTCCAGTTCATGTCCCGGTTTGAGCATTTCATCTCCCCTTATCAGCTTTCTGGGAACCTTGATGACTCCGAGTCTGCCGTTGAGGTAGATTTTTACTCTTCCGTCAGGATATGTGTCTTTAACTATTCCTCCCATTTTTACGGGATTGATCAGATAATCTATTGTCATTAGTGCAGTGTTCCACTTTCTACGAGCTTAGTCTCAGGAAGTCCGAGCAGCTTGTTGTTAGCATTGATAACGTCATTGTTCCACTTCTTAGGAGCAGGATTGATCTTGACGCCTGCGATCTGGTTCTTGAGCATCTGGATAGCTCTTGCAGCAACTTCCTTGGTTACGCAGCTGCAGCCGGCGATATCGTTCTCGAATCCGCCCTTATCCATGTTCTCTTCTACCATTGCGTTAGCATACTTGTTTCCTACTACCAGCTGACCCTGGTAAGCGCAGAAGGATACTCCTACTACAGGAATTCCTCTCTTACCAGCCTGTCCGATGTGCTGGATGAAGTCGATATGGTTATTACCGAATCCTTCAGTTGTGATGATGCATCCGTCGATGTCCAGAGCCTCAAGCATGGAGCCCAGTCTCTCGGAAACCCACATCTTCTCATCGTTAACCTGAGGTGATCCTACGAATACTACTCCGATCAGATCGAGCTCATCGTCAGCTGCAAGACCTTCGACCAGCGGCTCACGGATGTAGTGTCTGGTCATTTCCTTAGTAGCAGGTCCGATACATGTAAGAGCGTGGATGGATCCGTCTCTTACCTGGTTAGGTGTCAGCATGATAGGAACGTTACCGCAGTCTACGTTCATCTGTCCGCCAGGGATTCCGCATGGCTCGTTCGGGCAGATTACGTTATCATGCATAGCGCCCTGTCCCATGATTTCCTTGACGAGGACTACTCTTGTCTTACCTTTTCTTCTGACATCTTCGCAGATTTCTTCTCTTACTACTTCACCGTCATAGTCTCTCAGCTGGTCTCTTACAGCCTGGATGATTACATCCTGGCACTTGTGAGCAGCAAGAGGGCCTGATCTGGACATTCCCTTGAGTCTCTCGATTACAGCGTGAACGCGGATGATGATATCTCCCTCATCAGCGCATCCCGGATGACCGAAGAACATCTTCTCATCGAGGTATCCCTCAGATGAACCGAATTCATGAACCTGAGTTCCGTCTTCATCAACACCTGTCAGCATGAATACAACACCGTCAGCAACCTTTGTAACGCCCTCACCAAGAGCAGCGCCGTCAAGCTTTGTAGCGATCGGGCAAACATCCATGATTGTCTCTGTATAGATGTGCCTCTGATCAGGATGAATTACATCGATATCGAGCTTCTTGACCAGCGGATCAGCCTTGATAGCTTCCTTCAGGATTGCTTTGTCGATAGTGATCTTGCCGTTCTTGATTGAAGTTTCTTTTCCGATTTCTGCGTCAGTGATCTTAATATGCTTCTTAACGAGAGTACGGATGACTTTCTTCTCGCCTGTAGCCTCTTCTGCAGCAGGAGCAGGTGCCTCAGCAGCTGCCGGAGCTACGCCGCCTGCAAATACAGGGATATCGAGTCTGAGACCGGACAGATTGTCAGCCTTATCAATTTCAATATGAACCATTCCATTTCCTCCGGAAGTCTTAACAAATGCAGGAGCAGCAGCCTTTGCAGGTGCAGCCTCTTCTGGGGCAGCTTCTGCCTTTGCAGGTGCAGCGCCTTCTACTTCGTTTACTCTGTCAAGCACGTCTCTTGTGATAGGAACAAGTGCTTCACAGTCCTTCATCAGTGTGCATCCGAGGACCTGTTCGATCGTCAGTGCATCGTCATTGAGTTCGAGCAGTCCCGAATCGATCATGTCATCGAAAAGGCCCGGATCCTCGAGGTCCTTCTCGCTGATGATGAGTCCCTTCTCTCTTCTGCAGCAGAAGATTGCAGGATCTTTCAGATGAGCCTGGACTGTTTCTTTGGTTATAGACATTCTTAACCTCCTATTAGCTCTCTACTGATTAACTGTAGAATACTTTTGTGTACGGCTGTTTTGCCTCTCGAATGCAAATCCCGCTGTGGCCATCAGCGGCTTTGCAATACATTCAGCCGTCTGCTAAAATACTATCAATTGTTTAGATATTTGAATAGCGACAATAAAACCATCGAGATATTATTTTTTTTCATATCTAAATAACGCACGACTCAGCAATAGTTTTGCTTTATACACAAACAGTTTTCGTTGATTTTTCTGTGGAAAGTAGGAATATTATGGATGTAAGGAAGTGTAAGCTTTTCGTTCTTACAGCAGAGACAAGGAACATATCCAAAACAGCTGAGCTGACCGGTTACACGCAGTCTGGTGTCAGCCATACACTTAAGGCTCTTGAGGATGAAGTAGGTGTCAAGCTGTTTTCAAGAGACAGATACGGAGTCCGTCTTACTCCGATGGGAGCTGATCTTCTGTCTTATGTTAAGAGGTTTCTTGCAGAAAACGAAAGGCTCGAACAATTCGTATACGATCTGCACGGTCTTGAAGTCGGCGCAATAACGATCGGTACTTTTACAAGTATTTCCAGTTCGTGGCTCCCCCCTATTCTGAGAAGGTTCAGGGATATGCATCCTAACATTGAGATCAGAATAAAGGAAGGCGGTTCCGATGAACTGGTAGAGTGGATGGAAGCAATGACCATCGATCTTGCTTTCTTCAGCAAGCCCCCGGTCTGCGATTTTGACTTCATTGACCTTGACAGCGATCCGCTGGTAGCAGTTCTGCCTCTCGACTATGAGCTGCCTGCGGCAGAGAAAAGTTTCGACATAAACCAGTTTAATGACCAGCCCTTTGTTCTTCTTGAAGAAGGCGTCGACTATGATGTCAGAGAAATGTTTGAAATGGCAGGCGTACGTCCTAAGATAATGCTGTCATCTCAATATGACCTGACTATAATGTCAATGGTTGAGAACCATCTTGGCTTTTCTGTTTTGCCGAAACTCTCTTTTTACAACATACATAACGATCAATTAAGAATCCTGCCTCTCGATCCCCCATTTTACAGACGGCTTGGAATCGGAGTACGTAAACTCGAAACCACCCCGCCTGTAGTCAGATCTTTCATTTATACCGTTCAGTCCTTTTTCAAGGAGTTGGAGCAACGGTAATTACTGGTTATTTGAAAGGAGATAACAGTTATGGGACTTGGTCCGAGTATCAAGATGACATCGCTTCATCATTACGACTGTCCTGTTACAAAGAGGCTCATTGTTGACCCGGATGTTGATTTTATCGGCATCATAGAGAACGGCGTCTCTGAGAATTACGATGCCAAAGTGGCTACCGCTGTAAAGACGGGCAAAATGGCAGACAAGCTTGAACTTGACGGTGCAATCGTAGCTATCGACGGCTGGGGCAATCATCACATAGACTTCGTCAGTGTGATCGAGCAGCTTGGCATCCATGACATTCCGTCAGTCGGGCTCAGCTATATTGGCCGCCAGGGAAGACTGGTAGCAACCAATGAGTATGTTGAGACCGTTGTGGACTTCAACAAGGAATCATCCGGCTATGAATCATGTGTGGTTGGTCAGAACAATCTGACTGACATGGATGCTTACAAGGCTATAGCAATACTTAAAAACAAGGTAAGAAAATACAATTACAAGTACATCAACTCAATCAGTTCCCGCACCGGTGAAGACTATATAGAACAGATCCTGACCCGGGATTACTATAAGATCAAAGAGTGCAGGTTCGGTGATAAAACGTCAGTCGAAGATGGGGTTCTGACTCTCAGAGAAGGCATTGAGAAGGATTTCATCAGCAAAGAGCCTCGTGTCAGGGACATACACATTCAATTCATACGTCCTGATGATGACAGAAACTTCTTCATCAATTCCAATCTGGACTTTATGCCTATCGCATGTAAAACAGACAAGGATAAGGTTCTTGGAAAAGGCCGCACCATGCAGCTCGATGGCATCAAGGTCATGATGAATGGTGTTGAGGACACAAGCGGGTTCCAGCCTGCCAACATCGGCTCATCCGAAGGCATACTGACTGAGCATGTCAAATTCGACGAAGCCGGAACGCCGAAATCCAGTGATATCATCCTTCACATCGACTTTCTGTTTGAAGAAGGTGAAGGACGTACAGCGGAGGGAATCTGTGCAGCTCACGAAATATCTGATGCGATCCTGAATGAGATCCGC
>JAWRIG010000080.1:0-5079 GCA_040308005.1 Anaerovoracaceae bacterium
TTTTTGATAACCTTATTTTTAAGCTTATTATACTTACATCATATTGATATTTCTAATGTATCTAACATGGATATTTTAGTTTCAGCAATTATAATATTTAACTTATTTTTAATCAACAAATTTAGAAAAATCAATAGGAAAGAAAAGGGATCTAGTTGAACTAGGTCCTTCATTCTTATATCATATATATTTATAAGTTAATAAAACTGTAAACCTGTGTTTTTATTTACTCTTTTTATCTTTATATAAGTTTTCTAAATTAATAGAGAATGTAGAGTCTGAACCTATATTTGCTTTTTTACATTTGCCAATAAATACAAAGTCCATAGCATAATCTACTTCTTCTTGTGTTAGCTCATCAAACTTTCTATCTGGATAAAATTCCATAAGATTTTGTGTATATGCATGTGTTTTTAAAAACATAAAAAAATAGAAGTACTAGACTCCTTATTCTAGTATTCATATTAATAAATATTTTCAAGTTAATTGGAAGATATACGCCCATATGTCTAGTTACATTTAGAACTAATATATGACACCGTTCAACTTATTAATTTTTTATAAAAATAAAAAAGGTATCAATACTATAAAATTATGACACCTTTTTTATATCTATGAAAACATTAATTTTATTTATTATTTTTCTTTGCCTGTATATTTATTAAAAACATACACAATATCTGAATAACAACAAGTTCCCTTCGGATTATTTACAGCACAATTACTATTTTTCATTGCTCCTGTCATTTCTATAACTTCTTGTACAGTTTTAGCGCCCTGAACTATCGCATCTTTTATATCCCATTCAGTAACATGATTACAATAGCATACATATTCTCCAATTATAATATCTTTGTCTTTACCCTCATTACAACAAGAACATTTTTCTTTTTGCATCATACTAATTCTCCTTATATTAAAAACTATATATAAATTATAACTTGAATATATATTTTTTTATATTGTATTTTTCATGTGTTTAGATTTCAAATCTTCTTCTTTTAAAAGCAAATGTTGTAATGGATTCATAAGCTCAACATACTCAAATTTGAATTCAGTAAAATATAAGCAAGTTTCACTATTATCAGTTGAATTTTTTATTTTTTTATATTTAATACATTCAATGCTTCCATCGTTTCTTTTTTTACCTATACCACAATTACCACAATTTTTCATAAAAAACACCTACCTTATATTTCATAACCTAAAAGCAAAATACTTACTTCTAGTTTTTCTAATTTATCTATATTAACTTCTTCATACAGTGGTCTACAACACTGGATACTTTTTTCTCCACTTAAAAGCTTGCTAGCAAATGCCATACAAGTCATTTCACCACATCTTTTACAGTTTAATTTAGGTAAGTTTTTATATATTTCAATAGGGCTTGGGAGTTTTTTCATTTTATCAGATGGAACTATATCTTCCTTATTTTCATAGGTTTCATTTATTATTTTTCTTACATAATCCATTGTTTCATATGCATCAGTTTCATTTAGTAACTTTGTAATAGCAACTTCTTTATTAAAAAGTGTAACTATCTTTTGTTCAATTTTAAATGTTACAGTTTGAGCTTTTTTATTATACATAGCTGATTTTATATAAGAATTTAAATATGGAAATATTTCAGAGATATCACTTGATAAATCTGCTCGTATCTTTATTTTAGATCCTCCAGTTGTACATGGTTGTATAAATTTTAACTTTATCTCTTCTAAATACATAATTAATTCCCCCTTAATTTAAATAAAAAACCTTAAAAAAGAGGATTATTAAATTGCTTTAATATCCTCTTTCTCAATTAATCTAGGTTAACAACAGCCACCCTCACAGTTGCAACCAGATCCACAACATCCAGCATTTCGAGTGTCTTTATATGTGATTGCTCCTTTTGGACATAAATTCCCACATCCATTACATCCTTCTGGGTAAATTACTGTAGGTTTAGGATAGTCATTCCCATCATATACTCCAAAGTTGCAGTTTTCCATACATTTACCACAATAATTACATTTTGTAAAATCAATAACTGGATACTAATTTTTAGACATTTTAATCTCCCCCTGATATTTTATTCTATATATTTAATATATTTTTAATATAATATATAGCTGATTTAATCAACTAAATGAAATACTATATATGAATTTCGACTTTTGATTTTATAGTATCTTTAGGCATAAACCCTACCATTGTCTCAACTGGTTTTCCATCTTTAAATATCATAATAGTTGGGACAGTTGATACCATAAATTTTCTAGCTAAATCCATATTTTGATCTATTTCAACTTTAAAAAACTTAGCGCTATCTTTCATTTCAGTCCCTAACTCATCAAATACTGGAGCTAACATTTTACAAGGACCACACCAAGTTGCAAAAAAGTCTACTACAACTACTCCATTTTCTAATTGTTCTTCAAAATTATTAGTGTTTATCATCTCTGACATTTCTTTTCTCCTAAGTTTTTTCTACATCTATTACCTTCTCAAGCTCTGCAATATTGCTACTCATCATCTATTAATACCCTTTTTTATTTATATAATTTTAGAATATGCTATCTCCTATCTTTGTTAGCATATCTATCCCTTTGATTTCTTTATCATACATAGGAACTCTAACAACTTCAGAATTTTCAAAGTCATCTTTTATTTCTTGTAGATATTTTTCTTGCATATTTCTTCTATTTCTAAAGAACGGTGAAGTTGCTTGTTCTTCTGGTATTATAAGGTTAGCGATAACCATTTGTGTTTCAATACCAACTGTTTTAAGTTCTTCACTAGCTCTATACGCCTCTATTATAGGAGTTTTTTCAGGATACATAACAAAACTGAAAGTAGTTTTTTCTTGATCCTTCATAGTAGCTATAACTCTATCAAACTTTTCTTTTTGTTTTTTATCTTCTTCACTGATTTCAGCAGTAACTCCAGCTTTCATTTGAATTTGTTTTGACCAATCCATAGGTAGTTCTAAAAGTCTTAATGTATGCCCTGTTGGAGCTGTATCAAATACTATAACATCGTATTCTTCTTCTGAAGCATATGATATAAATTTTTGGAATGCTGCCATCTCTTCTGTACATGGAGAATTTAATTCTTCTTCCATAGTAGCTATAGTAGGTCCGCTAAACTTAGACTTAGCATCTTTTAAAACCATTTCTTTATACTCTTCAAAAGCTACTTTAGGGTCGATTTTAGCTGCATATAAATTAGGGCATCCATCTATTGGAGCTGGATTATCTTCTATTGGTTTATCTAAAACCTTTCCTATATGAGCTGCTGGATCTGTTGTAAGAAGTAAAGTTTTAAATCCTTCGTTAGCAGATTTAACAGCTGTAATACATGCCATTACAGTTTTTCCAACTCCGCCTTTACCTGAGAAGAATACATTTCTTATAGAACCTTTTTTAGGTAATATAAGAGATTTAGCATTTTCATTTTTTTGAATTTTTATATCATCTATATTTTTATATTCTATTTTAGTAGTTTTTTCAGGTTTCTTTCCATCAAATAATATAGATGCACTTACTCTAAATCTATCTACACCTTTAAGCTCACTATCAAATAACTCCATAGTGTCTATAGGCCAACCTTTAAATATTTTTTTTGCTTTTTCCAAATAGTTTTGTTGCATTTCATATCTTGATTTAAAAAATGGAGTTATTGCTTCATCTTGTGGTATAAATCCATTTATTATAACCTTTGTTGTTGATATTCCAAGCTCTTTTAATTCATTTGATGCTCTTACTGTTTCATCTAATGATGTTTGTTCAGGTTGCATAACAAATATAAAATCCGTTTGAGAAGTATCTCTAAGTTTAGCTATAGCTCTATCAAATTTATCTTTGCTATCTTGAATCATAGATACTGGACCCATACAAGTTTGCCCACTTCCTTGAGCGCTTTCTTCTATATGCTTAGACCAGTCTATTGGAAGTTCTAAAAGTCTTATAGTATGCCCTGTTGGAGCTGTATCAAATATTATAATGTCATATTCATCTATTTCCATAAAGTCAATAAATCGATCAAATGATGCCATTTCTTCTGTACATGGACCACTTAATTGTTCATCAGCTATTCTTATCATCTCTTCGTCAAAGATTTCTCTCATAGGAGCTAGTAAGTTTTCTTTATATTCATTAGTTGCTTCATCTGGATCTATTTCCATAGCGTAAAGGTTTTCTATACTATTTATTTTAGTTATTTTATGCCCTATTTCTTGCTCAAATACATCTGATAAGTTAGCAGCAGGATCTGTTGTAACTATTAAAGTTTTTAATCCTTTATCTGCATTGTATACACCTGTTGTACAAGCCATTGAAGTTTTTCCAACTCCACCTTTACCTGAGAAAAATAAAAATTGTGTCATATTACTCACCTCTTAAACTTGATTTTAATTCTTCTAAACTTGGATACTCTCCACTTTTGATTACTTTTCCATCTAGTACTGTTATAGGAAGTATTTGTTGCCCATTTTCTCTTACAAGTTTTCCAACATCCATATTAGACATAAACTTCATAGCATGAGTTTGCGGTTGATATCTTTCTATAGTTAAACCTTTAAATTCATCTTTTAAAATTTCTATATCTTCACTTATCTTAACTAATTTTTCATCTACACTAGGACCACAAATCCCTGTAGAACAACACATAGTAGGTTCAAATATTTCTATTTTCATAATAACTCTCCTTATTAATTGTATTTTTTATATTTAAAGGAATTTTGAGTTTTCCTAAACTAGCTCTATAATTTTATAAAATTATAGGAAGTCTGATTCTAACTTATTGTTAAATTTTGACTTCCTACAATTTAGATACTTAAATATTTATTTTAATTATTAAACCAATGTTTAGTTTTATTTGCTATTGCAACTAATGCAAGCATAACAGGAACTTCAACAAGTACTCCAACTACTGTAGCAAGTGCTGCTCCTGAGTTAAGTCCAAATAAGCTTATAGCAACTGCAACTGACAATTCAAAGAAGTTACTAGCACCAATCATAGCACCTGGAGCCGCTATGTTGTGAGGTAATTTCCACACCTTAGCCCAAAGATAAGCTAAGAAGAATATAAAGAATGTTT
>JAWRIG010000081.1:0-9609 GCA_040308005.1 Anaerovoracaceae bacterium
AACATTTCTTAATTGCCTCTTTATCAGCCCAAGCTTCTCCAGACGTTCTATCGCTCTTCTGCTCTGATCCTTAGTCAGTCCGAACTTATTCAAAAGATGCTTATAACTCATCTGCAGGAGATCAGCTTTGAACCGCTTAATAAGCTTTATGCCCCCGGCATCACTCTCATCGCACTCCTCTCTTGGTCTGTGCCAGTACAGGATTTCTGATAGGATCGTTATCGCTGTCAGATCCGGCTTTCCTTTTTCTGTCCGTATGGTGCTGTACCACGAATTCGGTATTATATTGCCGGTGAAATTCACTCCATACAGAGCATCTACTGAGTTGATCCCTGTTTTACTCACCTGCATATTTCACACCCCGCTTCAGTTCAGCCGCTCGCCGCCAAGCTGTTCCTCGAGGTACCGCTCTACCGCTTCAACAGACAGAAGTGCTTTTTTACCTGCCATCATCGCCGGTATCTTTTCTTCCTTTACAAGCTGTCGTAATTGCCATTCAGTGAGCTGGCATCCGGGATCAATCGCTCTTAATTCTTTTATCGTCTCTTTTATTGTTCTTACTTTCGTCACTTATACCGTCCTTTCCGAAAGCTCGCTTCCTTCTTCTCCAAACTGATTTTTCTTTGATTCTTTTAGTTGTTTTGTAAATATTCATCTTGATTTCCTCCTAGTATTCAAGTTGTAGCTTTATTTACAATTACAGTATAAATAAAGTTGTAACTTTTGTCAAATGCGATATATTTGAAAAAATAAAGTTGAAACTTGTTTTTATTTGATGTATACTGACAATGACAGGAGGATCAATACAATGGGAAACAGAATTAAGGAAGTAAGAAAAAACAAAGGTATCACTCAAAAGGAACTTGCAGAGAAATTAGGTGTTACACCTCAGGCGGTATCTCAGTTTGAAAAAACAGATAGTGCAAAATTCAATGTTTCGACACTACAGAACATTGCAGCAGCTCTTGACTGCACTATTAATGATCTGGTCGACTCAGAACTGTATTCAGAAATAAGCGGGATCAAAGAACTGATTGATGATCCTCGTGACAAGCGCTTGATGACATATCTGCTACAAAAATCATCCAAACTAAACCGCATGGGCTATGATGCTTTGGCAAACTATCTGGATCTGCTTGTAAACGCAGAAAGATATACATCACGAGAGCCTTCATACCTCAAGGAAACCTGGGGACTCGAAACATATGAAAAGTACTATTCTAAGAAAGATGAATCACCGGATAAATTTGATACTTACCTATCATCTCTCGGTGTGATAGCAGAAAAGATTGGGAAGGGGAAATGAAAGAGGAAAAACAGAAAAAAGCTAAAAGGAAGAAAGTTAAAATAAACGGGCAGGAGTACGTTCCGCTCCATGTGAAAGTCAGACCTTACCTGGACAAGAATGGTAATAGGCAGGAATATAAAACCTTCTACGGTAAAACGCTTAAGGAATGCAGGGAAAAGGCTGATAAGTTTAATGCTGACAGCAGGATCAAGGCAAGAGAGATGTTCTTCGGTGAGCTGGTTGAGGATTATATCAAGAACACATTTCTGCCAAGTTCAAAAATCAAGGAACGATCCAAGCAGCGATATATAGATGCTTACAATAACAACCTGGCTAAGCACAAAGTTACGAAGAGGCTTATTACGGACATAGATTACAGATGTCTTCAGGAAGCCTACAACGAGATGACGTGCGGTCCATCTACAGTAGAGAGTATCCACAAGTTGCTCCAGCACTTCTTCGCACTTATGGAGCAGGAAGGCATATGCAAAGATCCTACTAAATCGCTGGTGGTTCCCAAAGCAGAGAAGAAGAATAAATCCGGAGAGATCGTCGTTTTCACAGACGAAGAACTTGAAGCAGTCAAGCAATATATAAATCGTACAGATGTATCCGGATCTGAAATACGGCGCATCAGGATACTGCGGTTCTTAATAATACTGGCTATCAACACCGGTGCTCGCATAGGAGAGTTGCTGGCTCTCACCTATGATGATATATACCCAGATAAGATCGTAATCAATAAACAGGTCATAACGAAGCCAGTATTCAAAGATGGTAAAACTGATGGATATGAATTGAGCATTGAAGACACAAAGTCGGAAAACAGCGTCAGGTCAGTGCCAATTACAGAAGAAACATATAATGAACTCGAGCTGCACAGAAAGTGGCATCAGGAGGAAATGCTTGAAAAAGGATACCGGACCAACCAGCTGTTCACAACAAACACTGGTCGACTGCATGATCCGAGGTCACTAAGACATACACTTGACAGGCTGCATGAGGATGCAGGTGTGCCACAGTATGGATTCCATGTCTACAGGCATACATTCGGAACAAAACTTGCTGCGAACGGTGTGGCGCTTCAGACCCTGGCCTCACTAATGGGACATTCAGACATATCAGTCACAGCAAAATACTATATAAACATTCCGGCAGCAGAGAAAATCAAAGCTATTAGAACACTCAGTGCCTGATTATGCTCTAAGGATTTCCTGATCAAATCATACATAGCAGCGCAGAATTTCGGTTCTGAGCTGCTATTTTATTACATTTGTAAAGCTGTAAAGCTGGCTGTTGTTAATACAAAATAGGACCTATGAACATCAATGAATTACTTGAAATTCAAGGATTTAAGGCCTGCAAAAATTAATACAAAATTAATACAAAAGTTATTTTTGAGTGCCCTTTTTCACCTCTTTTTACAAAAGATATCAAGTTGTATCTTGAGTTACCTCAAATTATCCGAAAACAGCCAAAACGTTGAAATTTCAACGAAAAAAGCCTCTAACCGTTGTGGTTAAAGGCCCTGCTGGAGCGGGTGAAGGGAATCGAACCCTCGACGTAAGCTTGGGAAGCTCAAGTTTTGCCATTAAACTACACCCGCATATTCAGTGCCCGGTTCGCGGGCACCTTGATATTATAGCGCATCTATCCGAGCTCTGCAATTGTCTCTTTGATGATCGCCGGCAGCATCCTGCACCTGTCCTCTGCTACTGCTGCAACAGAGGCTCTTACTCCTCCGTTCACCGGGATGAGGAAGATGTCTTTCTTTCCGAGAGCGTTGATCAGTGCATTAGGATCCTTGTAAGGTATCGTGACGAAGAATCCTGCTCTGAAAGGAACGATCTCAAGACCGCACTCAGCAGCTGCTGTTTCGAAGGCATGGCCTCTTGCGCGAAGCATGTCTCTCCAGTGCCTGCGCTCGTCATCCGTCTCCTTCAGAAGCTCAGGGTCGCTGTATATCTTCTCGATGACCGTCTGAGGAGCTCTCGGCGAGTTGGACCATGCGGTCCTTGCGAAGAAGGATCCTACCTTTTCAAATTCCGCAGCTACTTCAGGTGTATTGGCAAGGCACAGCATCGCTGCACATCTTGCTCCGTACATTGTGAAAGTCTTGGATGCGCTGTAGGCGATTACCGGCAGTATGTTGCCTCTGAGGTTGTCTATGATCGGGAGGAACTTCCTTACCTCATCTTCTTCTCCTGCAAAATCTATATAGGCTGCATCGATGATCAGCGTGACCTTCTTCTCCATGTCTACTCCGTCGAGCACTCTCTTGACTCCGTACCAGTCATCAACCGAAAGTGAGTATCCGGTAGGATTGCTCGCAGGTGTATTGAGTATTATGACAAGATATTCCTGATTCCTCAGGAGCTTGCTTACCTTGTACTCAAAGTCCCCGATGTTGAAATTGCCCTCTTCATCGAACATCTCAAAAGTCTCAAGCAATTTGCCCTGCTCGGAAGCAATATTGGCATATGGTCCCCAGTACCAGTTATGTGTCAGTATCCTGTCGCCCGGGCATGAGTAGTTGTCTACTGCGTTGCTGATCGAGCCTGTTCCACCCGGAGTTGCAACTATGCCGACGTAGCTCTTCGGCTCGTACGAACCGAACGCTGCCTTTCTTACAGCTTCCCTGAAGCCCGGTGTTCCTGCAATCGGAGCGTATTCTGCAAAGTCCTCGCCGGACAGTTCTCTGAAAGTCCTCGCAACAGATGAGAGCACTACCAGATTGGCATCGTCATCATAAAGCGCCCCGACAGTTGCGTTTGTTACAGCTTCTTTGCCTTTTTTGGCTATAGCAGCCTTGGCATTTCCGACTGCGGTGAAGTTCCTGTCTCTTTCCGGTATTTCTCTGCCGTTGAATGCAGCCATAGAAGTAATTCTCATATCTGGTCCCTCTTCATCTCTTTCCGTATCGCAGCATGATGCAGTCCGATCAGGTCCTCTTCCGATCACGACTCTTTTGATCTTCTCTCCGAGCTTACTGAATTTTGCCTCATACTCTGTCTCAATATTGAATGCCGCCCGCTCCGCAGGGTCGCTGATCGCATCGGCCTCGGCATGCAGGTCTCTTGTTATTTCGAGTATCCTCAGGTCAGCTGCCCGTATCTCCTGGACGGACCAGTCGAACAGGCCTGTATTGTCCGTCTTGAATGTAACGGTGCCGTCATGTGCCAGGACTCTGAAGTACGATTTCAGTCTCTCCCTGTATGTCAGTCTCCTGCGGTACCAGTAGTTCTTGGGAAGCGGATCGCTGAAATTAAGATATATGCCCGTGACTTCGCCTTCCCCGAACCAGTCTGAGAGGTCTTCTGCAAATTCAGGGACGAAGACCACATTGTCCAGGGATTTTGCCCTCACCTTCTCCATTGCTCTCAGCATTACGCTCTGGTTGCCTTCAACAGCAACGAAAAAGCGGCCGGGCTCTCTCTCAGCCATTTCGCTTATGAATTTTCCCTTGCCGCATCCTATCTCAAGGTACAGCGGTCTGCCTGCCGCGCGGTCTGCCCAGCGGCCCCTCAGCGCCGCCGGCTCGCGTGCAAGAATGTCGCTGTAGTCTTCGTATTTTGTTTCCAGATTCTTAACTTTTCTCTGTCTCATATCTCTCCGTCAGAACAGCCTGAGCGGTATGAACCGCGATCCTATTATTGCTGCAAGGAACAGCACCATCAGAACAGCCGCTGCCGCATCTCCTCTGTCAAATCTTATTTCATTCATCCTTGTACGGCCCTTGCCTCCGTGGTAGCACCTCGCCTCCATCGCCAGCGCCAGTTCCTGTGCGATCCTGAAAGAGCTTATAAACAGCGGTATCAGTATCGGTATCAGTCTGGACGCTCTCTGGAAGAGGCTGCCGGATTCAAAGTCCGCACCGCGGGCCTGCTGCGCCTTGATGATTTTGTCGGTTTCCTCCATCAGCGTCGGTATGAACCTCAGCGCGATGGTCATCATGAGCGCTATCTCATGGCTCGGAACACCTATTTTGCTTAACGGACTCATGAGTTTTTCAAGCCCGTCGGTCAGCTCCACAGGCTTGGTCGTCAGCGTCATCATCGATGTTCCTATGATGAGGAGCACCAGCCTCACTCCCATGAATGCAGCCCTGGCTATACCCTCATATGTTATCTTCAGGAAGCCCCACTGCCACAGCACCCTTCCGTCAGTCATGAACAGGTTGAGCACTACAGTGAAAATGATGATTACAAACACCGCTGTAAGGCCCCTGAATATGAATCTGACCGGCACGCGTGACAGCGCGATCACCGCAAACAGCGCACCGCCCGCGATCAGAAATCCCCAGAAATTATTCACGATAAACAGCTCTATTATATAGAGCAGTGTCGCGATTATCTTGGTCCTTGCGTCCAGCCTGTGTACCGGAGAATCTCCCGGATAGTACTGGCCCAGTGTTATGTCTCTGATCATACCTGCGCGTTCTGTGTCAGTTAGGTGCCTGTGTATTTACTGTTTATCTAATGCAAAATATCTGCGTATATCCTCTGCCGCCTCATCTGAGGTCAGTGCATCGCTTCTGAATCCCGGAAACTCATTGCTGATCTGCCTTAGTATCTCCCTGACCGGAGGCACGCCGAGTCCGATGGATTCAAGTTCTTCATCGCGGGAAAAGACCTCCTGCGGAGTCCCCTGCATTACGATCCTTCCGCAGTCCATGACTATGACCCGGTCTGAAAGGCTCGCAACGTCCGCCATATTGTGGGAGACGAAGATAATTATCATGTTCATCGTCTCGCGTATCGTTCTGATCATCTCGAGGATATCCCTGTGGGCAGAAGGGTCGAGTCCTGCAGTCGGCTCATCAAGAATCAGCACAGACGGCTTCATCGCTATGACTCCCGCTATTGCGACTCTTCTCTTCTGGCCTCCGCTCAGCTCAAACGGTGATGATTCAGCTATCTCATCATAGTCAAGGCCGACTAAGTTCATAGCATCCCTGACGCTGCTTTCAATCTCATCTTCCGGGACGCCTGTGTTGCGCGGGCCGAATGCGATGTCCTTCGCAACTGTCTCCTCAAACAGCTGATACTCAGGATACTGGAAGACCAGCCCTACTTTTCTCCTCACCGAAGTGAGCTTTATGCTTCCGTCAGTGATGCACTGTCCGTCTACATATATCTCACCGGAATCCGGTCTGATCAGCCCGTTGAGATGCTGAAGCAGAGTGGATTTGCCCGAACCGGTATGTCCTATGATGCCTATGGTCTCACCGTCATGCACCTCAAAAGACACTCCGTCAAGAGCGAGCGTCTCTCCCGGCAGTCCCGGGTTATATGTGTATTTCAGGTCTCTTACTTCTATAGACATCGGCTTTCCCTGCGGCAGATCAGGACCTGCCCGAATTCTTGAGTTCTGTTATAAGGCCGCCTGCAGTCATGATGCCGGCAGGCAGTCCGAGTTTCTCTCTCAGTTCAATGACAGGCGGTAGTTCGAGACCCGCCTTCTCTATAAGTTCAGCATCAGAAAATATCTTATCAGGCGTACCTTCGGCGAGGATCTTTCCCTTCTTCATGACGACTATCCTGTCCGCCTGGGCCGCCTCATTCATGAAATGCGTTATAAGTATCGTCGTGATACCCTCCGCATTCAGTTCTCTTATCATACTCATTACACTATCCCTTCCCTTAGGGTCAAGCATTGCTGTCGGCTCATCGAACACAATACATTCAGGTCTCATAGCTATTGCACCTGCGATAGCTATCCGCTGCTTCTGTCCGCCCGACAGCATGTGAGCGCCCTTGAGCCTGTGCTCGTACATCCCGACCCGCTTCAGGGCACTGTCCACCCGCTTTCTGATCTCTGCAGGCGGCACGCCGAGGTTCTCAGGGCCGAATGCCACGTCATCCTCGACTATTGAAGAAACTATCTGGTTGTCAGGATTCTGAAATACCATCCCGACGCGGCTGCGGATATCCCACAGCCTGTCATCGTCTCTGGTATTCATCCCATCGACGGTGATGTCCCCTGACGAAGGCAATAAAAGACCGTTGAGGCATTTTGCAAGGGTAGACTTACCCGAGCCGTTCATGCCGACAACGGAGACAAAGCTGCCTTTTTCAATATCAAGCGAGATGCCATCGATCGCCCTTGCTGCAGGCAGCTCTATGCCATCATCGCTGATACGTGTAAATTCAACTGTGAGATCTCTGATTTCTATAAAAGCCATACTGATTTAGTATACATTAGCATCTGGCATGAAGCAAGAAATAGCAGGCAACAGAAAAAGCCGGTTTATAGCCGGCTCATCCGCAAAACGTCGAATATTCATTTCGAGAAGGTCCCCTAACTCCTTAACGGACTGAACATTCTTTATGTTAACCCTTTTGCTTCGGATGTATTCTACTATTATCACAAAAGTTGGTCAATGCTTTTTATTGATTTTTGACAAAAAATTTTTGGATTAATTGTTGTGCATCTCAAATACGCGTAAAAATTTCGCAGTACCCTTTATTCTGCTTTATAAACCTCTCCCGAGTAAACAGTGGATGCGTCAACCTTGTCATGGACCTCTTCGTTCCAGTTCTCAGGCTTCACATCATGGATAGCTACGGACCCGGAGTCCTACTCCCAGTTCGTTCCTATCCCTGCGCTGACAGCCTTGTCATATACCCTGGCTGCCGTCATGAGGTCAAGCGCCCCGATACCCACATTCTCGAACACTATGATCTCATCGTCAGATTCTCTTCCCGGGATCCTTCCGAGAATGAACTCTCCTATGTCGCCGGTAAACTGTTCCTTTGACAGGATCCCTTCGTCCATCGGTCTTAAGATATCCCCTGATTCGGAGAGAACCGCATCTACCGAGTCAAAATACAGTTTGCCGCACTTTGCAAAGACCGCAGGGTCAAGCTCCTGCATGTCATATGTGTAGGATCCGACTGCGCTGATGGTGCAGCCCGGCTTGAAATACTCAGCGCTGCAGACAGGTGTGCCCGAAACAGTAACGAGTGTGACAAGGTCCGCGCCGTCTACTGCGGCATTGGTATCCTCGCAGGCGATGATCTCAGCACCGTATGAACCGAGTTCCTCTCTTGCCTTTTCTACAAACGCCTGTGTCTTGGCAAAATCCCTTGCGGCAACTCTTACTTCGCGGAGCGGTCTTGCGGTCAGCATCGCTTCGAGCTGGCACATGGCCTGGCTGCCGGTTCCGATCATGGCTCCGACCGATGCATCCTTGCGTCCGAAGAGGTCAAAAGCAGCGCCGCTTGCAGCAGCTGTTCTCAGCGCCGTTACATAAGTGCCGTCCATAAGAGCTTTGACTACTCCTGTCTCCCCGTCGATCAGAAGCACCTGTCCTATCGATGCAGGAAGTCCCTTCTCTGTATTTCCCGGCATGATATTCACTATCTTGAGTCCGGCAACTCCCATGCCCTCGCAGTATGCAGGCATAAAGAGGAAATTGCCGTGGCTTCCGTTTATAACTGCTCTGAGCGGAACATCGAACTTTCCTTCACTGAACAGTCTGTAGCACTCCTTGTCAGCCATAATGGCATCCTTCATAGAGAATACTTTCCTGATATCCTCCCTGTTAAGAAGAAGCATATTGATATCCTTTCTGTATATGCCGCCGGAGACGGCTCCCGGCGTCAACTTTCCCAGCATAAGAAGATGACAGCAGAACCGTCCTGCTGCCATCCCGTAATCGTCTCAGTTCCTACAGAAGTGCCTCGAGTTCGGCTTTCTGCATGAGTCCCGGCTCCTTGTATGTGATCTCGCCGTTCTTTACTACCATGATGGTAGGAATGCTGCTGATTCCGAGCTGCATAGCGATAGCCGGAGCATCATCGACATTGAGCTTGCAGAACTTAACGTCGCTTCTCTCTTCGCTCAGCATATCTACGATAGGTCCCTGCATTTTGCATGGTCCGCACCAGTCAGCATAGAAATCAACGAGGACAGTACCTTCAGCCTTCATGACTTCCTGCTCATATGTATCCTGTGTGATTACATTTACCATTATCAGTTCCTCCTTGGGTGTTATTGTCTGAAACACTCTGATACGACATGTATCAATTATTAACCAAGTCATTATAACATAATATCGGCGAGAAATAAGGAGATATAGGGAAATCCTTTACCATTCGCGCAATACAAAAGGCGCCGCATTGCTGCAGCGCCCATGTATGCTTATTGTTTATAGAAATTACTCTATAATTTCAGTAACAACGCCAGAACCTACTGTTCTTCCGCCTTCTCTGATAGCGAATCTCAGTCCTTCTTCGATAGCGATCGGTGTGATCAGCTCGATCTCCATTACTACGTTGTCACCAGGCATGCACATCTCTGTGCCTTCTGGAAGGTGA
>JAWRIG010000082.1:0-2808 GCA_040308005.1 Anaerovoracaceae bacterium
GAGCGTGGCAGCTTTCATGCAACGTCTCGGGGAAGGCATCGGCCATTACTGGAGTGAGTACTCCGACCTCGACTCTATCAAGCTCAACATCATCCTCGAACTCATGCGTGACCCCGAGGTGGGTGGCGTGGTCCAGTTCGAAGACGGCCGCGCGCTGCTCAACGGCGAAGAGATGGTCTCGCTCGAGAATGTTCCCATCTACAGTGGCAATGACAGCCTGCAGGCAGTGAAAGACGAACTGGCGCAGGTGGAGGCAAGGCGTAAAGAAGTACAGGCAGCAATAGCGCAGGCTGTGGCAATCGACGCCCTTGACCAGGGGCTCACAACTGAGTTTTCTGATCTTAGTGCCCGACGAGAGGAATTGTCGGAACAGATTCACCAGATGGAAATGTCCATGCTCGAAAACCTAAACAGCATGGTTTCGAAATCGCGATCAGGGGAAGAGATAGACCCGCGCGAACGCAAGGCGGCGGAGCTTGTGAATGCAGGTAAGTACGACGAAGCCAATGCTGTGCTAGCCGATGAAGCGTGGGCAAAAGAGATTGAGACCGCCACCGAAGTAGTCGATGGTCTCCGCGAAAAGGCGCGGCAATATATTTCCGGGCAGCAAGCACTTTTAGCTAATATGGAATCGATGGGCGTCACGAAAGAGTCGGAAGACAGTATCAAGGCTATTTATGATAGGGCCTCCAAACTCGCCCTTGAGTGGCATGTCTGTGCAGACGTAGTTGCCGACTATGCGCAGTTCCTGTACCGGCAGCGGTGTTACGATGAGTCGATCTCTATAGCGACAAAGCTTCGCAGCATGGCCGAGCTAGTATCGACCCCGCCCGCAATATCTGCGAAAGCGTATTCGGTTTTGGGGCGCGTCTTCCTTGCTCGAAAGGATTACGGGCAGTCCATCGAGGCGCATAATTCGGCAATTCGGCTTCTAGAAGATGTTGCTTCCGAGGGGTCGGAAAAGGAGCTAACGCTTGCCGATGCCTATATAGCCCTAAGCGAAACGCTTTGGGGGTCCAAGGAAAACCTCGAGGAAGCCAAAAAACCCTTGGTTCCCGCCTTGAAGATACTGCATCGGCGCGAAGATGAGTCGAAGCAAGGCTTGGGCTACGCATATAACATCTATGGATTAATCGAACGGGCGCTCGGGAATCTCGATAAAGGTATCGAGTTTGCGGAGCGCTCTATAGCGTACCGCACTGAAGTCGCCCAATCTGGGAAGCAAAGACATTTAAGTTCGCTGGCTATGTCTTATAACAACATGGCTTATGCGCTTAATGTTGCCAAACGCTACGAAGAAGCGGAGAAATACTATAGGTTATCCCTTGAAATACGCGAGGCTCTTGCTCGCGAAAACCCTTCGGCATACTCAGCTGTGCTAGCTAGGTCTAATCTTGCTGCTAGTTTAATCAATACCTCTCAATTCGAGGAAGCGTACGATTTGGCTTCTCAGGCGGTAGAGATGCGTAGGTGTGAGGTGGCCTCTGATCCGGCAGCTTATTCGAAACTCCTTGCAGGCGCCTTGCGCGTAAAGGCCCGTGTAATTTTTGAAGCGGGGTGGCAAGATCGGTTTGACGAGGCGGAAGCCTGCTTCTCTGAGGCATATGCAATTTATCAGGATCTCAACAGTAGGAATCCGCTTGCATCTCAGGCACTCTATGGTGCCCTCTGTAGTAGATACGCAAAGTTTTGCGCGGATACAGGAGATAGGCAAAAGGCTGACAGCTTGTTCTCCGAGGCCTTGGATGTACGTCAGGACTACTGCGAGCGGAATAACGGTGCAGGGCGCGACGCGTATTCGCAAACTCTCAAATCCTACGCTTTATTTCTGTTTGATGAGGGAGAACTCGAGAGAGCTGAGGGTCTCATGCGGGAGTCCTTGGCGATTTGCGAGAAGTTAGTACAGGAATACCCCGAGATCTACCTACAGGATTATGAGGAGGCCAAGACTAACCTCGAGCGTATTGTTGCTGGCGGCTCTCGGAAAAACGCGTTGTAGGTCAACTAGCATCATCCACCTGTGAGGTTGTTGTTACGAAGGGCACATCATGGCAGACCTAAAAACAATCAAAATCTTCCTAGCATCATCAATCGTTGAGTTCGATCGTGAACGCGACGAGTTGCAAACTTACATTGCGCGCCTGAATAAAGAATACATGCCCCGCGGTATCTACTTTGATCTCGAAGTATGCGAAAACGTTACCAACGCGCTCGCACTTTCGCGCAAGCAAGACGAGTACAACGACATTATCCGACAGTCACGCTACGTCTATCTGCTCGTGGGTGAGCGAATCGGCCAGTACACCGAAGAAGAATTCGATGTTGCCCTCGACCAGTTCCGCAAGACGGGCACGCCACTTATCTACACCTATTTCAAGCGCTTACCCGAAGGCGAAGAAGCCGACCAGAGCGTGGCAGCTTTCATGCAACGTCTCGGGGAAGGCATCGGCCATTACTGGAGTGAGTACTCCGACCTCGACTCTATCAAGCTCAACATCATCCTCGAGCTCATGCGCGACCCGGAGGTGGGTGGCGTGGTCCAGTTCGAAGATGGTCGCGCGCTGCTCAACGGCGAAGAGATGGTCTCGCTCGAGAATGTTCCCATCTACAGTGGCAACGACAACCTGCAGGCAACCAAAGACGAACTCGACACGCTTAACGAGCAATATACAAGCTTGCGTATTGCGCTTAGGGAAGACCCCGACAATGAAGACCTTCTGCTTGAATTCGCATCTTTAAGCAAACAGCGTAGTAGTCTTTCCGACCAAATTCACCAGATGGAAATGGCCGTTCTGGACAATATGAATC
>JAWRIG010000083.1:0-27504 GCA_040308005.1 Anaerovoracaceae bacterium
GTAGTTCCTCAGAAGATCGCTTACAGAGAGACCATCAAGGGCAACTCCGATGTTCAGGGTAAGCACAAGAAGCAGTCCGGCGGTGCAGGACAGTACGGTGACGTTCACATCAGGTTCTCACCTTCACAGGAGCCTGGCCTCGAGTTCTCAGAAGAGCTCTTCGGCGGATCAGTTCCTAAGAACTACGTACCTGCAGTTGAGAAGGGACTTCTCGAGTGCATGGAAAAGGGCCCTCTCGCAGGATGCAAAGTACAGAACATCAAGGCTGTCCTCTACGACGGTTCATATCACGAAGTAGACTCCAACGAAGTATCCTTCAAGATTGCTGCTTCGCTCGCATTCAAGAAGGGTATCGTTGAGGCTAAGCCTTGCCTGCTCGAGCCTATCATGAAGCTTGAGATCACAGTTCCTGAGCAGTACGTAGGAGCTGTAATGGGCGACCTTCCTAACAGAAGAGGTATCGTAATGGGAATGGATCCTACAATGAGCGGAACCGTTCTTCACGCAGAGGCACCTCAGTCAGAACTCTTCGACTATGCTATCGCACTCAGATCGATGACACAGGCAAGAGGATCCTTCACTGTTGAGTTCGCAAGATATGCAGAGCTGCCGGGCAACCTCGCAGATAAGGTAATCGCAGCTTATAAGGCTTCACAGGAAGAGAAATAATCATTTCTTCGGATCATACGGCGTTGCCGTAAAGAAGAAATGATTGATCTCACTCGACAAGCTCGTTCGATAGAAGGTTCTCTTCGGATCATAAGCAATGAACTCCCGGGACTTGGTTCCGGGAGTTTTGTCGTTTTGGACGCCGCAAAGATGTATAATAGGGGTAAACCGGTTTTTCGGTTCGAAAGGAGGACTTTAATCATGAAGAAAAAACTTGCTATTCTGCTTAGCGTAATAATGGTACTTTCGTTCACTGCGCTCACAGCCTGCGGAGGAGGCAGCACTCCTGCCGAAGAGCCTGCAGCTACTGAACCTGAGACAACCGCAGATGCAACAACAGATGCAGCTGCTGAGACTGATCAGACTGATC
The DNA here is from genome assembly GCA_040308005.1 of Anaerovoracaceae bacterium. Taxonomy (GTDB): domain Bacteria; phylum Bacillota; class Clostridia; order Peptostreptococcales; family Anaerovoracaceae; genus Crickella. Next base: position 1,040 of record JAWRIG010000083.1, read on the forward strand.
CTGTGAACGGCGCAGCATACGGCTACACCGGAACTGATCCGGTAGAGGCTGCTGTCTACCAGTATCTTGTTGAGACTGTCGCTTCGAATTATGAACCGCCTGAAGGCGCTGTCAGCATTCCTATCGTTCAGATCATTGACAAGGATGTCGACAATGATGACGGAGAAGCAGAGGTAAAGGGAGACTTCTGGATCTACAATTATGTCATCGAGGGAGATACACTCAAGATGGTTTCCGGAGGAGCTCATCCGGGCAAAATGGAACTCATCCAGGTCGGAAGCGGCTATTCAGTTGAAGAGTTTGAGCCTGTTGCAGACGGCGGCGCATTTGAGTCTAGCGCAAAAGACATCTTCGAGGAACAGTATGACCAGTTCATGAAGATCAACTCGGATGCAGATGCACGCGAGGCACTGAGAGCTAAGACTATAGCTGATTACGTAAAGGCAAACGGCCTGTCAGTCACAAAGTATCAGGATGAAGGCTGGGACCCTGTTGAGCTTCAGCTGTAATTGATGCAGTATCCTGCAGAATAATCAATGACCTGGGGGGAATATCGAGGGAATGTACTATATAGATGAGACAAACGCGAAGGCTCATGTCTATCCGACTTACGGAAGACAGTTCCTTTCGTACAGATGGTATAAACCGATCATAACAGGAGCGCTCTATGCTGCTATATATATGGCGCTGTTTCTGCTCGGCGTAGTGGCAGTCGGGATCGCCGACGGAGTGGCATCGGGCAGCCCGGACGGCTTTGAGGCTCTTCTGGACGCCCTGTCAGGCGGCTATGATACGATGGACATGTCTGACCCTCTCATGGCAGCTGTGGACCTCGGCGGACTTGCGCTGTTTATCCCGGCACTCTGGCTGGCTTCGGTCATCGTCAGGGACCGCCCGTTCTCATCATATCAGTCATCAAGAGGCGGATGGAGCAGGAAGGTGTTCTGGAAATGCATGCCTATAGCATTTCTCGTCAACGGACTTCCTATCATAATCAACGATGTAGTCCTTGAGAAGGGATATCAGCACTTAACGGTCAAGTTCACGCTCATCAGCTTTCTGATCCTTACCGTGCTCGGACCTCTTCAGTGCATAGCTGAAGAATACCTTTTCCGCGGTTTCATCATGCAGACCCTTGGGTCATGGCTTCGCATACCGCTGCTGGCGGTCATAGTGCAGGCCTTCGTATTTGCTGCCGGTCATCCGTACAACCGCATCGGACAGATATCTATACTCATAAGCGGTATCGGATTCGCGCTCTGCGCATGGATAGGCAGGGGAATCGAGGTATCCTCGGCTCTGCATATCGTCAACAACATGACCATATTCTATCTGCAGGGACTCGGGATGACGACGATCTCATCCGAAGCAGATGCAGAGGGCGTGATAATCGATGCCTGCATGACCGGTGCATATGTCATCATAATATTCATTCTCAGCAAAAAGACTAAGTGGTTCGACAAAGTCAGAAAGGACGATGTTGCGAGAGTCAACGCAAAGATCGCTGAGAAGCAGGCCAGAAAGGCGGCGAAGAAGGCTGCAAAGCTGGCTAAGAAGGGCATAACTGCTGCAGGAAGCGCTGCTGCAGAGGCAGCGGGCAGTGTTATCGATATGGCCTCAGGCGGCGAAGAACGCGCTGCATCCCAGGATGCCGTGACCGCCGAAACATATACTCCGGATACGGATGCAGGCGCAGTGCCTGACTTCGATTATTCTGACAGTCCGCGGCACTATCCATCAGAAGAGGGCGGAAAGCATTTCAAAAAGTAGCAGGCGTATTTGATGCTTCAGAAAGAACAAGGGATCGGCTGAAAGCCGGTCCTTTTGACTTAAATCACTTATGTAATCCGCTCTGCATCATGATAAATATGACCTGATCGCATCTCTTATGTTGGAAGCTCCGATTACCCGTATGCCTTTGCCGCCGTCTGAACCCGGAGGTGTTATCGTGACAGCGCGCCCCGCATCTCCGATGTTCACTTTGCCTGACTCAGCCGACTGGCGGGCGTTCCTCTCAGGGAGGATGACAGCTTCATATCCGAGACGCACAGCCTCCTGAACGATCTTGTCCGTATTCGGTATCGAGCGGAGGTGCCCGGTGAGGCCGACCTCGCCGACAGCCACTATCTTCCGTGAGGAAGCTTTGCCCTTGAATGAACTGTATATTGCGAGAGCAACCGCAAGGTCTGTCGCGGTGCTTCCTGTGTTCATGCCGCCGACTACATTGACATAGACATCGTAGTTGAGCAGGTTGATACCGGCCTTCTTCTCGAGGACTGCCAGTATCATGCTGAGCCTGTTGTAGTTGATCCCCACGGCCGTTCTGCGGGCAAATCCCACATTGGCCTGAGTCACAAGAGCCTGTATTTCGAAGAATACCGGCCGGCTTCCCTCATATACGGCGGAAATGACCGAGCCTTCCTCACAGGTGTCGGTTTCGATCAGGCTGCCGCTCAGGTCGGATACCTCGATCATGCCTTCGGATGTCATTCTGAAGGCGCCGATCTCATCGGTGGTCCCGAATCTGTTCTTGAAGGAGCGGAGTATCCTGAGGTCTCTGTCGCGCTCGCCTGCAAAGCTGAGGACGCAGTCCACCATGTGCTCGATGGTCTTAGGACCGGCCAGCTCGCCTGACTTGGTGACATGAGCCACTATGAAGACCGGAACATTATTGGTCTTGGCGAACTTGATGAGAAGGTTGGAACAGGCTCTTATCTGAGTCACGCTTCCTGCAACGGAGTCGACCTCGGATGAATACATGGTCTGTATCGAGTCGACGATGAGAAAGCACGGCTTCATCTCGTCACATACCTCAAGGATGCGCTCGATGCTCGTCTCGGGATATATGAAAAGGTTGTCGCTGATCCCGCCGCTGCAGACCCTGTCAGCTCTGAGCTTGACCTGTTCTTCTGACTCCTCGCCGCTGACATACAGGACTTTGCCGTATGAGTTAGCTATGCTGCTTGCTGACTGAGCGATAAGAGTCGACTTTCCGATTCCCGGTTCGCCGGAGATCAGCACCAGAGAGCCGAGGACTATGCCTCCTCCGAGCACTCGGTCGAGCTCTCCTATGCCTGAACTCATGCGCGCGTAGTCAGCCGTCCCGACCGTTCCGAGCCTGACCGGACGGCCTTCTGTTCCCGTCCTTCTTCGGCTGTCGACAGCGGGCTCGTTCAGACTGCTTATTTTATGTTCAACGATTGTGTTCCAGCTGCCGCAGTACGAACACTGTCCCTGCCAGGAGAGGTATTCATTGCCGCATTCGCTGCACATATATACTGTTTTCTGTTTCTTGGCCATTATTGCTTATCCCTCTGAGCCTGTGACGGCTTTTTTACCGTATCCATCTCAAACCAGAAGTCCGATCCCTTGCCTTCTTCGCTCTTGACACCGTACTTTGCGCTGTGCAGATTGAGGATGCTCTTGGCTATAGCAAGGCCGAGTCCCGTACCCTCTATTCCGCGCTCGTGGTTGGCTGATGTCCTGTAGTATTTATCCCATACGTGTGCCTGCTCCTCAGACGGGATGCCGACACCGTGGTCGATTACATGGAAAGCGATCTTCCTGCTGCTCTTCACAAGCTTGATATCTATGAACTTATCTTCACCCGAGTACTTGACCGCGTTCGAAACGAAGTTGGTCATTACCTGCATGATGCGGCTGCGGTCTCCTACGACATATGCCGGCCTGCTCGGGTGGAAATGCACGTCGTATCCCTGGGAAGAACCGAGGACCATGAAGCTCTCATAGACATCTTCTGCGGCTTCGACGAGGTCGAAGGTCTCTCTGTGCAGCTCAACATTGTTGGACTGGAGATTGGAGACTGACAGCATATCTGTTACAAGACGGTTAAGTCTCTCGGTCTCGGATATTATTATCTGAAGGTCCGCATTCCTCTTCTGAGGATTGTCGCCCGAAATGTCTATGATCTTCTCTGCGTATGACCTGATCATGGTGAGAGGGGTCTTGAGGTCGTGCGATACATTTGCGATGATCTCGCGCTGATAGAAATCAGTCTTCTCCATCTCATATGAAGCTTTGTTCAGCGCGCGCGCAAGCTCCTTGGTCTCTGTGAAGGACGAGCCGTCGAATCTTACATTGAAATTACCCTGCGACAGCTCCGTCGCGGATTTTGTCAGATTCTCGATAGGGGAGGTGATGCGCTTTGACAGGGCATATGCGAGGAAGCAGGCCACAGAAAGAAGGATGAAGGATATGTAAAGAAGCATGTTCTTGACTATCCTGATCGTGACCTGGTCAGGGTACAGCGGAGCGATTATGTACAGAGTTGATACAGTCCGGCCTGACCCTATATTTGCGGCATAGATAAGCCTTGCCGCTGAATCGGAAGAAGCGGTCTGGAGTGTCTCGGTAACGCTGCCGGTCTCTGAAGAGGCGAGCTTGGAGTTGATGCGCGCGATGTCGCTCTCGAACTCTGCGCTGTCACGGATGCCGGCTGTACCGTCGTACTCCATCTGGCTGTCAAGACCGTTTATCCTGATGTAGATGCCGTTGATGCCGGCGGTCTCCGAAGCGTACTTGTCAAATGATGATGTGCCTTTGAGATACTGCGCCTCGATGGCATCAGCGGTACGGATGACTTCCTGGGTGCGCATCTTCTGGTAATATGAATCGAGGAAGAATGACGTCAGTATCCACAGGAACATAACAAGAGTCATAGCAAAAACGACGAACGAGAAAAGTGTCGTCGTCTTGATGCTGCTCGTATCGAGCTTTTTCGGCTCGTTAGTATTCTTGTCAGGTGTCATTCAGTTCTATCCTTCGTATTCGAACTTATAGCCTACACCCCTCAGTGTCACTATGAACTTTCTGTAAGGCCCGAGGCTGTTTCTGAGATTCTTTACGTGCGTATCAATCGTACGGTCATCACCGAAGAAGTCATATCCCCAGATGTCCGAGAGCAGTCTGTCTCTTGAAAGTGCGATGTTCTTGTTCTGTATCATATAGAAGAGAAGGTCGTATTCCTTCGGTGTGAGCTCGATCCTCTTGCCGTCGACTGTAATCGTCCTGGCGGCAAAGTTCACTTCAAGTCCGTCGAATCTCTCGATGGTCTGGCCGGACTTTTCAGATGCGTCGACTCTGCTGAGAACCGCATTGACTCTGGCCATGAGCTCTTTAGGGCTGAAAGGTTTAACGACATAGTCATCGATCCCGAGTTCAAAGCCGAACAGCTTGTCGTATTCCTCGCCGCGTGCGGAGAGCATTATTACCGGGATGCTTTTGATCTTCTGTATTTCCTTGACAGCGCTGAAGCCGTCAAGCTTAGGCATCATTACGTCCATGATGATCAGGTCGTAGTCATTGAGCTTGACCATTCCTATCGCGCTCATTCCGTCAGCAGCTTCTTCTGCCACATATCCGCTGAACTCAGCGTACTCTTTAATGACCTCGCGGATCTTATCTTCATCGTCTACTATAAGGAGCCTTTTCATGCCTTGATTTCCTCCGTTTTCTAAAAAAACACTAAAAAAATTATAGCACATTAGCCGAGCGCGGGAAAATGAGAAAATGACTTTAAAAAGAACGGGGTAACCGTATATAATATGTCAGACACATAAAAAACGTCAGATGGAGCGTCATATTTTTTTGCAAAACAATATTGACAAGTGCAAAGAGTAGGAGTAAAATATTTTGTTTTTACCCCATTGACTTTTTGTATACATTAAATATATAATACGTATGTATCAGAAGGGAAACAATTACATGCAAATCTTTAAGATAGGCGACCATATTGTATATCCAATGTATGGTGCGGGCATTATTACTGACATCCTGGAAAAGGATTTTCTGGGGGAAGCCCGCATTTATTACAATGTGTCCCTTCCTTATTCACGCATGGAGGCTTCCGTCCCCGTCGACAACTGCGATAAGCTCGGAGTCAGATCTGTGATCGATGCGTCACGTATACCGGAAGTTTTCGAGGTACTCAAGGGTGAGACTGAAAAGATGAACCCTAACTGGAACAAGAGATACCGCGAGAACACCGAGAGGATGCAGACAGGGGACATACTGGAAGTGGCAGCTGTTGTCAGGAATCTTGTCAGGACGGACAGAGCCAAGCCTCTGTCAACCGGGGAGAAGAAACTCCTCGGTACTGCCAAGCAGATTCTCGAAAGTGAGCTCATATATTCGGGGGGCTACACGATGGAAGAAGCGGATTCGCTGGTTGAGCAGCACATTTAACTCCGGGCCTGACAGACGGCCCGGTTTTTTTGTCTGTTCATACAGAAAAACAGCCGCACAGGGCGAATTAATCATTGAAAGAAACTATACAATATCATATAATGGCAAAAGATATCGCCATAGTCATAAGGAGGGGCCTGTATGTGCTATGCACTTATGGGAAGATCCCTTATGACAGTCACAAGGAAGGGTATTTATATCTATGACTACAAGAGTAGGAACAGGATATGATGTGCATAAGCTTGTCCCGGAAAGGGCTCTGATCCTATGCGGGACTCCAGTCCCCTATGAAAAGGGTCTTCTCGGTCACTCGGATGCCGATGTTGCCGCTCACGCAATAATGGACGCTTTGCTCGGCGCTGCAGGCCTCGGAGACATAGGGCGGCATTTTCCTGACAGTGACGAGAAATACAGAGGTGCTGATTCGATGAAGCTCATGGCTGAAGTCAGAGACATGGTGATGGGTGCGGGCGAGGATGTTGCTATAAATAATGTTGATGCGACCATCATAGCGCAGGCCCCCAAACTGGCACCTTACAATGAACAGATGAGAAATAACGTAGCAGATACACTCGGGATACCTGTTTCAAGAGTAAATATCAAGGCGACTACTGAAGAAGGACTCGGGTTTACAGGCAGGGGAGAAGGCATAGCGGCCATCGCAACCTGCGCGATAGAAGGGAGATTTGAATAATGAGACTATCCAAGAACCACCTTAAGACACTTCGTGAGGCACCATCTGATGCTGTCCTCGAGAGCCACAAGCTGCTCGTAAGAGCCAACATGATCAAGCAGGAAGCTGCCGGAATCTACATGTATCCGAAGCTGGGCTGGAGAACAGTAAGAAAGATCGAGCAGATCGTAAGAGAAGAAATGGACTATATTGACTGCCAGGAGATCTACATGCCGCATGTCAACCCTGCTGAACTCTGGCAGGAGACAGGCAGATGGTATGCTTACGGACCTGAACTCTGGAGAATCAAGGACCGTAACGGCAATGACTTCATCCTGAACCCTACATGCGAAGAGATCTTTACAGACTTTGTCCGCAAGGAATGGTCTTCATATAAGGAACTCCCATTTTCGCTGTACCACATTCAGTTCAAGTACAGAGACGAGTCCCGTCCGAGATACGGCCTCCTGAGAACAAGAGAGTTCATCATGAAGGATGCTTATACATTCGACGCTACTCCTGAGGATATGGACGTTGCATACATGAGACAGTATCATGCGTATGAGAAGATCTTCACAAGATGCGACCTCGACTACAGGATCGTAGAGGCTGACAACGGCCCTATCGGCGGCAGCCTTTCACACGAATTCTCCGCACTCTCCGACTGGGGTGAATCAGACATTCTCTACTGCGACAACTGTGGAATGGCAGCTACAGTTGAGAGAGCTGAGTTCACAGACGAGAAGCCTGTAGAGGAAGAGATGAAGCCGACAGAGGTCGTCTTCACACCTGGAACCAAGACAATCGAGGACGTCTGCAACTATCTGAACCTCCCTGTAGAGAAGTCCATCAAGGCTCTTATGTTCACTACATATGATGATGATCTGCAGCCTAAGGATTACGTCACATGCTTCATCAGAGGTGACAGACAGCTCAACATGATCAAGCTCGTCAACGCTCTCAACATTCCTGAGCACTACATCGAGTTCTCAGATGAGACCGTTGCAGGCCCTGCAACAGGCAGCGTTGCCGGATTCACAGGCCCTGTAGGACTCAAGAACTGCATCGTAGTAGTAGACTCCGAGCTCGTAGGAACAGTTAACATGTGCGCAGGTGCCAACCAGGAAGACCACCACATGCTGAACGTATGCTACGGCAGAGATTACACAGGTGACATCGTTACAGATATCAAGACTCTTCAGGAAGGCGATCCATGCCCGCACTGCGGCAAGCCGGTCAAGTTCAGAAGAGGTATCGAGGTCGGACAGGTATTCAAGCTGGGACTCAAGTATTCCGAGAGCATGAATGCTACATTCAAGGATGAGAAGGGTGTGGATCACCCTTACTGGATGGGCTGCTACGGAATCGGTATCACAAGAACCATGCAGGCTATCGTAGAGCAGCACCATGATGAAAAGGGTATCATCTGGCCTATCGCAACAGCTCCGTATCACGTAATCGTAACAGTCATCAAGCCTAAGGATGAGACACAGCTGAACATGGCTTATGACATCGAGAAGAAGCTCGAGTCCATGGGCGTTGAAGTTATGGTAGATGACCGTGACGAGAGACCTGGAGTCAAGTTCAACGATGCTGACCTGATCGGAATCCCAATCAGGATCACAGTCGGAAAGCTTGCCGGCGAGGGCAAGGTTGAGTACAAGCTCCGCCGCGAGGATGACCACGAAATCATGACTGTAGAAGAAGCAATTGCTAAGGCAAAGGCTCTTGTTGACCTCGAGGGAGACGGAAGAGTATTCTTCTCAAGACTTTCAGAGGAGACACTGAACGCTCACTAATCTGAGTACTGACAATAAGTAAAGTAAAGCGCCTGGCTTCAGTTGTGAGGCCGGGCGTTTTTTCGGAACACACCTGTACGGAACCGCATGAACACACTGATTGAACTGTTTATCTTATTCTTTAAACTCGGAGCCTTCACTATCGGGGGCGGTGTTGCTATGCTTCCGCTTCTTCAGAACACTCTGGTGCATGAGAAGAAGTGGTTCAGCCAGGACGAGTTCGTGGACATAGTGGCAGTGTGCCAGAGCCTGCCGGGAGTCATTGCGATCAACATGGCTACGTACGTCGGATATAAGAAGAAGGGATTCCTCGGATCGCTCATATCCACGATAGGCGTCGTGCTGCCGTCCTTCGTAATGATCCTTCTGATCGCAACCTTCATATCCAACCTCGGCGACAACCGCATCGTGATGGGCGCGATGGCCGGGCTCAGAGCTGCGGCTCTCGGGCTTGTAGTCGTGGCGGTCATTCAGATGTCATCGGCTGTGTTCAAAGGAACCTGGACGATAGTTGCTGCTCTCCTGAGCTTTGTCCTGATAGCCGTATTTAAGATCAACACGGCGTATGTAATACTGCTCTTCGTCATTCTCGGAATCGCAAGCTCGGCTGTGGGCGGCAGACTGAAGAAAGACACTGCTGATGCAGCGGAAACAGCCGGAGACAAGGAGCCTTCTGACGGCAAAACGAAAGGAGGCGGCAGATGATATACTGGGAACTCTTTATCAGTTTTGTCAAAGTCGGACTTCTCGGATTCGGAGGGGGACTTGCCATCGTAAGGCTTATCTATGACAGCATCCAACCGTTTGTCGATATGACCCCTGAGATGTTTGCCAACATAGTGGCTATCTCTCAGATCACGCCGGGGCCTCTTGCCGTCAATACAGCGACATACGTCGGATATGAGACAGCGGGCATCGCAGGAGCGGCATCTGCTACTTTCGGCGTCGTTTTGCCTGCGTTCATACTTGTCAGCATAGTTGCGAGGATGATACAGCAGTTCAAGGACAGCAGGATCGTTCAGGGGGCGCTCACCGGAATAAGACCTGCGACCATGGGACTCATCGGCGCGGCGATCGTAACACTCATCATCCCGTCCGTTGCCGGAGAGACAAGGCTCGGCACAGGGCTGCTGCAAAGACTAGGCGCAGACATGTCGGGCGGCATAGCGAGGATCATAACAGGGTGTCCGGTGGACATAATAGCGATACTCATGGTGGCAGCAACGGTGCTGCTGATGACGAAATACAAGAAGAGCCCGTTCATAGTACTGATTATTATGGGGTGCATCGGAGCCATTCTTGGGGTATAATGATTCCTACGAACAGTACGGCGTTGCCGTAAGGCAGGATCATTAATCTACGCCTTGAGGCAGGCGTTTATGAATATAATTATTAATGCAGGAGGAAAAACACATGCAAGTCTACAACACTCTGACCAACCGCAAGGAAGAATTCGTACCTATTGAAGAGGGAAAGGTCAAGATGTATGTCTGTGGACCTACTGTCTATAACTTCTTTCATATAGGTAATGCAAGGCCTTTCGTCGTATTTGATACGCTGAGAAGGTATTTCAAGTACAGAGGATACGAGGTCAAGTTCGTACAGAACTTCACCGACGTTGATGACAAGATCATTAACAGGGCGAAGGAAGAGGGCATCACAGCTCCGGAAGTATCAGAGAAGTATATCAAGGAGTACTTTGATGATGCAGGTTCGCTCAATGTCATCAAGGCTGATGTTCATCCTAAGGTATCGGAGCACATTCCTGAGATCATCGCCTTTGTTCAGTCGCTGATCGATAAGGGCTATGCGTACGAGGCTGACGGAGACGTCTATTATTCGACAAGAAAGTTCAAAGACTACGGCAAGCTGTCCGGACAGAATATCGACGACCTCGAGAGCGGCGCAAGAATCGCTATCGGTGAAGTCAAGAAGGATCCGCTGGACTTTGCTCTGTGGAAAGCCCGCAAGGAAGAGTCCGAGATCGCATGGGAGTCCCCATGGGGAATGGGAAGACCGGGATGGCACATCGAGTGCTCGACCATGGCCAAGAAGCACCTCGGCGATACGATAGACATTCACGGAGGCGGACAGGACCTTACATTCCCGCATCATGAGAATGAGATCGCTCAGTCCGAAGCGTGCAACGGAGTTCCTTTTGCGCACTACTGGATGCACAACGGATACATCACTGTAGACAATGTCAAGATGTCGAAGTCACTTGGCAACTTCTTCACAGTAAGAGATATCCGCAAGGAATACACAGGAGACTTTATCAGATTCTTCCTGCTGTCAGGACATTACCGCAGCCCGATCAACTTCAGCGACAGCCTGATGCATGCTTCCAAGCAGGGATATGACAGAATAGCTACTGCTATCGAGACTCTTGAGTTCCTTAAGAAGAACGGCACTGATGAGAAGATGCAGGGCGAAGATGAGCTGATCGCAGGACTGGACAAATTCAGAGACAGATTCATCGAAGTAATGGATGATGACCTCAATACTGCAGATGCAATCTCCGTAATCTTCGAGATGGTATCCGAGATCAACGTTGCTGTCAAAGACGGCGCATCGAAGTCTTACGCTGAAGAGGCTCTCAAGAGAATCGACGAGCTGACTGAGGTGCTCGGAGTATTCAGAGATGCAGAGGAAGAAGCCGGCCTCGGCGATGACATCCAGGCGCTGATCGATGAGAGACAGGCAGCCCGCAAGGAGAAGAACTGGGCAAGAGCCGATGAGATCAGAGACCAGCTCGCAGCTATGGGAATCACTCTCAAGGACACACCGCAGGGTGTACAGGTCATCAGAAACTAAGAACAGTAATACGCAGTTGACGGATCATAGGTTTAGGGATTGGTGCGGCAGATGATGCCGGGGAGGTTCTCTATGAAACTGAACATCAACACGGAAAAAATATTTCAGAACGGTCCTAAGAATCCGGCAATGCTGGCAGGTGTTCTGATCATCTACGGAGCTGCAATGGCTCTGGCGGTGCTGAAGAGCATCAAAGACAGCGAGGGCGGAGAAGAGGCAGCCGGCTAGTAATGACTAAAACAGAAATAAACAGGATTAACACGACTTCGCTTGCATATCTCGGAGATGCCGTATATGAAGTCATCGTCAGAGAGATGATACTTGCGAAGTACCCGCTTGATGCGGGCAAAGCGCACCAGCACGCGGTGAGATACGTGTCTGCGGGCGGCCAGGCGAAGGCGGCAAGAGCTATGATAGAATCAGGCTTTCTGACGGAGGATGAAGAGCACCTCCTCAAAAGGGCCAGAAACCACCGCTCCATGTCGCGGCCTCAGCATGCCGACCCCAAGGACTATAAGTACGCGACCGGATTTGAGGCGCTGCTCGGGTACCTGCATCTTGCAGGCGAGACAGAACGGATAGCAGAGATCACATCGGAAGTTTTCCGCATAATAGAAGAATAACTTAGAGAACAAAAGAGCAGGATCCCGTACAAAAGCGGGATTTTGCATTAAAAGGGCATTACTTCTTCATGAGAATTCAGTATTCGAATGACAAGAGAATATTCAGCCTGCATACGGGCGGCATACCGTATCTGTCCTTTGATATGCTTGACAGGCTTGGCGTGCCCAACCTGTATTCGACCAGGTTCCTTTCCTACAACAGCGGCTCAGAGTCCGGAGAGGCAGGCCTCCGTGTCGCAGTGATGAATGACGAGACCACAGAAGAGGCATCGCCTGTCGTAAGAGGCTACAGAGACAGGCTTGCGCGCCAGCTCGGCTCAACGCTTGAGCAGGAATGCATCACAGACCAGAAGCATACCAATTATGTGCACGTCGCAGCGCAGAGCGACCTCGGGCTCAGAGAGAAGCCGCTTCACATGCAGTATGTGGACGGAGTCGTCACGGACATACCCGATGTGCTGCTGACGGTGTTCGGCGCTGACTGTCCGTCCGTATACATCGCAGACCCGGTGCGCAAAGCGGTAGGCCTTGTGCATGCGGGATGGAAGGGCACGCTCGGAAGGATACCGGAAGTCGCGGTGGCCAACATGGTCGTGAAATTCGGATGCGACCCTGCGGACATGTATGCGGCGATCGGGCCGGGAATATGCCGGGACTGCTACGAGATGGGCGATGAAGTGTATGATGCTTTCGCTGAGCAGTGGAGCCGTGAAGAGGCGGACAGGATATTCGCAAGATACCCGGCTGCAGACGCTGACGGCAATGACATACCCGGAGGCAAGTATCATCTGGACCTAAGAGAGGCCAACAGGATGACGCTGGAAAGAGCCGGCGTTCCGGCAGACCATATAGAGATATCCAATGTGTGCACCATGTGCAACGCTGACACCTTTTATTCATACAGGGCCCGCCGCATGGAAAACGAGCAGGCGGCCATGATGATAAACCGATTCGGAGATATCTGACAGGATCACTGAAAGGAGGAGACTATGAATCTTATAGTAGCTGCTGACAGGAACTGGGGAATTGGGAAGAACAATGGACTGCTTGCATCGCTTCCGACTGACATGAAATATTTCAGGGAGCATACCAAGGGCAAAGTGGTCGTGATGGGCCGCAAGACCCTCGAGTCGATGCCGGGAGGAAAGCCTCTTCCGAACCGCACGAATTATGTGCTGACCGGAAATCCTGAGTATGTGGCTGAAGGCTGCATAATGGTCCATGGGGAATACGAGCTCTTCGATGCGATCTCGCAGTACAGACCGGACGACGTCTATCTCATCGGAGGCGGTACGCTCTACACACGCTTCTACAGATACTGCAACAGACTGTATGTCACGAAGATAGATGCTGTCCTCGATGCAGACACCTTCATACCTGACTTCGATGCTGATCCTGACTTTGAGATCATTTCCGAGAGCGAGCCTGTGACGGAAAACGGACTGACATACAGATTCGTCGTGTACCAGAAGACGCAGGAAGGACTTGACAGGTCCAGGACGCTGAACTTCTGATGCCCGCACATCCATACAAGATATATATAGAAAAGAAAAACAGACATGAGCAAGAAAGAAAACAAGAGATACAGAGACGCTGACCGCAAGACCGCGCCTAAGAGGGGCGGCAAGAACAGGCGCGACTACGGAGATACATATACATACGAGCCTAAGAAGAGGACTGCTGTGGGCGGCCGCAAGACATCCGCTGCAGGCAGAAAGGCATCGCCGGCAAGGAAAGCTCCGGCCGGACAGAAGCGTGATGACAGACGCAAGGTGCTCGGATTCGACATGAGCGAGCCGTTTGAAGCTGCAGCCAATATAGGGGCTGACGGCCTCGAGGTCGTAGCGGGAAGAAATCCTGTAACAGAGGCTCTTAACGGAGAGCGCGATGTCGAGAGAGTATTCATAGCTGACGGAGCGGAAGGCTCGGTATCGAAGATTGTGGCCATCGCAAAGGAGAAGGGCGTCATCGTGGATTTCGTTCCTAAGGAGAAGATTGACGCGATGGCACCTGGCGCAAAGCACCAGGGAGTTGTCGCCAAGGTCAGCGAGTACAGCTACGCGGACATGGATGAAGTGTTCGAAAGAGCTGAAGTTGCCGGAGAGGATCCTTTCATCATCATACTCGATGAGATAACAGATCCTCACAACCTCGGCGCGATCATCCGTACTGCCGAGTGCGCAGGAGCTCACGGCGTTATTATCCCTAAGAGAAGAGCGGCATCGCTGACTCAGACGGTAGCACTGTCTGCAGCAGGCGCTGTTGAGACCATGCCTGTCGTTCAGGTAACCAACATCTCAAGGACGATAGAAGACCTTCAGGAAATAGGCATATGGGTAGGTGCAGCCGATATGGACGGCGACACGTACTATGAAGCAAACCTGACAGGTCCGATCGCCATCGTCATCGGAAACGAAGGCAAGGGCGTCGGAAGGCTCGTCAGAGAGAAATGCGATTTTGTCCTGTCCATCCCGATGTACGGCAGCATCAATTCGCTCAACGCATCGAATGCGGCGGCCGTCCTCATGTACGGAATACGCAGGGCGAGAGCAGAGTCGGCCAGGTAAATACAGGTGATGCGCTGTCTGCTCTAAAATACAAGGAGCAGCAGCGTATTTCTCGCAAATAATGCTTGACTTTGACTTGTTTAATGAGTATTATTATCGAGCGACTTTATGATTACAGATTCGGAGGGACGGGGAACCGCTCTTCGGATTTTAGATTGAAAAGATGCGTCCCGCATCTGTCAGATACGATCGGTAAGACGCATTTTCATACGACATTCAAACAATGGATCAAGGAGAAATAAAATGGCAGCAGGAGTAAGACAGAAGGTCATCCTTGCATGCACAGAGTGCAAGCAGAGAAACTACAATACAATGAAGAACAAGAGAAACAATCCTGACAGAATTGAACTCATGAAGTATTGCAAGTTCTGCAACAAGGAGACTCTCCACAAGGAGACTAAGTAATTTTCGCAGCAACGGAGAATTATCATGGCTAACAACAAGACTAACGGAAGCGAAGAGCTCGCAAAGCAGGCAGCACAGGCTTCCGCAAAAAAGCAGAGCCAGAATCAGAAGAAGGGCGGCCTTCTCGCATACCTGAGAGGCGTCAGGCAGGAGTTCCGCAAGGTCGTATGGCCTACAAGGGAAGAGCTCACTACTGATACCATCGTAGTTGTAGGCTGCGTTGTTTTCTTTGCGCTCGCATTCTGGCTGATCGACACGGGATTCCTTGCAGCACTCAAGGGCATCCTGGGCATAACATTGTCATAGTCCAAGGAGTATAACAGATGGCAGATATGGTTAACATGGAAGACATGCAGACCGCTGCAGAGGCAGCTGTAAGCGAAGGCGCTGAGGAAAAAGCTGCTAAGGAAGTAAGAACTTCCGTATCGCCGCTCGAAGGTGAAGGCCTCAGAGGTGACGGTACTGCAAAGTGGTATGTTGTCCACACATATTCGGGCTATGAGAACAAGGTCAAGACCAGCATCGAGAGAATGGTCGAGTACCGCGGCATGCAGGACCTTATTCTTGAAGTCGTCATCCCGACCGAAGAGAGGATCGAGATCAAGGACGGCGTCAAGAAGGTCAAGACACGCAAGCTCTACCCGGGATATGTCGTTATCAAGATGATAGTAAACAATGAGACCTGGTACCTCGTACGTAACACAGAGGGCGTTACAGGTTTCGTCGGACATGGTTCGGACCCTATTCCTCTGACCAAGGAGGAGATCGTAAGAATGGGCATCGAAAAGCTCAAGATCGATCTCGACATCGAAGTCGGCGACACAGTACGTATCATCGGCGGAGTCTTCGAAGGCCAGCTTGGTATAGTTGAAGCTATCAACCCAGAGAAGCAGATAGTCAAGACAAGGATCTCCATGTTCGGAAGAGACACACCTGCAGAGATCGAGTTCTCACAGGTAAGCAAACTTAAATAAGATCTTATACAGATCAATCCGACCTGTTGAGATATAAAAATGAGAAAGCGATTTCTCAGGAAAGGAGAATTCAATGGCAAAGAAGATCGACGGCTACATCAAGCTTCAGATCCCTGCCGGCGGAGCTACACCTGCACCACCAGTCGGACCTGCACTCGGACAGAAGAGCGTAAACATTATGGACTTCTGCAAGCAGTTCAACGCTAAGACTCAGGATCAGCAGGGAATGATCATTCCTGTAGTTATCACAGTATACACAGACAGATCATTCACATTCGTATGCAAGACACCACCGGCTGCAGTTCTTATCAAGAAGGCAGCAGGCATCGAGCATGCATCCGGAACACCTAACAAGACTAAGGCTGGTTCCATCACTCTTGCACAGGCAGAAGAGATCGCTAAGACTAAGATGCCGGATCTCAACGCAGCATCCCTCGAGGCAGCAACAGACATGATCAAGGGAACAGCTCGCAGCATGGGAATCACGGTAACTGAGTAATGACGTGGGAGGTCTTAAGACCGTCAGCACCACAAGGAGGATTAAATGAAAAGATCAAAGAGATACGCAGAGCTCGCTAAGACATATGACAAGCATGAGCTCGTAGACGTACAGACTGCAGTAAAGCAGATCAAGAGCTTTGAAAATGCAAAGTTCGACGAAACAGTTGAAATGCATTTCCGCCTCGGAGTAGACGGAAGACATGCAGACCAGCAGGTTAGAGGCGCTATGGTACTCCCTCACGGAACTGGTAAGTCCAAGAAGGTTCTCGTTTTCGCTAAGGGACCTAAGGCTGAGGAAGCACAGGCAGCAGGAGCTGACTTCGTAGGCGCTGAAGACATGGCTGACAAGATCAAGAATGAGAACTGGTTTGAGTTCGACGCAGTAGTCGCTACACCTGACATGATGGGAGTAGTCGGACGTCTCGGTAAGATTCTCGGACCTAAGGGACTCATGCCTAACCCAAAGTCGGGAACAGTTACAATGGACCTCACTAAGGCTCTTGAGGACATCAAGGCTGGTAAGGTTGAGTACAGACTTGACAAGGCTAACATCATTCACTGCATCATCGGAAAGAAGTCGTTCACAGAAGAGCAGCTCGTTGAGAACGCTAACGCTCTCATCCAGGCTATCGCTAAGGCTAAGCCTGCAGCAGCTAAGGGACAGTACTTCAAGAGCATCAGCATTGCAGCTACAATGAGCCCTGGAGTCAAGATCAACCCGGCAACAGTAACTCAGTAAGAAGTTACACACAGTACTACAGAATATCCACCTGAGACAGCAGGTGCCGGAAGGCTTAATTTCCTGCCGAGGTACAATACATAAATTGGACCCCGCACTCTGTCTCACAGATAGCGGGGTATTATTTGTACCTGCCAAGACTACACT
Source organism: Anaerovoracaceae bacterium (assembly GCA_040308005.1). GTDB lineage: Bacteria > Bacillota > Clostridia > Peptostreptococcales > Anaerovoracaceae > Crickella. The sequence continues at coordinate 18,486 of JAWRIG010000083.1, forward strand.
AGGCGAAGGGATATCGCCGGAAAGGAGAAACAATGTCTGAAGCAGCTAAGCAAGCTAAGCAGGTCGTTATCGACGAGATCAAAGAAAAGTTTGATAACGCTTCTTCCGTAGTAGCTGTAGATTACCTCGGAATCACAGTAGAAGAAGCAGATGCACTGAGAGCCAACCTCCGTAAGGAAGGAGTAGGATTCACAGTATACAAGAACACCCTTATCAAGAGAGCAATCAGCGGAACTGACTATGAGTCGTTCGGCGATGTCCTCAAGGGATCAACAGCACTCGCATTCAGCGGTGATGATATCACTGCAGGTGCAAGAGTACTTGCCAAGGCCATCAAGGATTACAAGAAGATGGCATTCAAGGGCGGCGTAGTAGAAGGCCAGGTTTATGACAAAGCCATGGTAGAGGAGTTCGCAACAATCCCATCAAGGGAAGAGCTCATCGCAAGATTCATGGGAAGCATCCAGAGCCCGATGACAAAGCTCGCACTTACTCTGAAAGCAATCGCAGAGAAGGAAGCTTAATAAGCAACACATTTACTTTTACGGCAGCATGACGCTGCATTCATAGAATTTTGAAAAAGGAGAAATAATAATGAATAAGGATCAGATCATTGAGGCTCTGAAGAGCATGACAATCCTCGAGATCAACGAGCTCGTTAAGGCTCTTGAGGAAGAGTTCGGCGTAAGCGCAGTAGCAGTAGCAGCTCCAGCAGCAGGCGGCGCAGCAGCAGCAGACGCAGCAGAAGAGAAGACAGATTTCAACGTAATCCTGAAGGAGATCGGACAGGAAAAGATCAAGGTTATCAAGGCTGTAAGAGAAGCTACAGGACTTGGACTGAAGGAAGCTAAGGCTCTCGTAGACGGAGCTCCGACAGCAGTTAAGGAAAACGTTGAGGCTGCAGAGGCTAACGCACTGAAGGAAGCACTCGAGGCTGTAGGCGCTGTAGTTGAGCTTCAGTAGTTCAAACTCCAGAGACGAAGATTTAAACTGACAAATTGGACCATGCGATATTGGTCCGACCCACGCAATATAATGAGCCCCGGCTAACGAGGCTCATTTCGTGCGTTTACGGGGCGCCAAAAACCCCAAAAAAACGACAATAATCGTGCATTTTTTAAGAAACATAATTATTAAGGAGTGAAACATGCCACATCCAATTAAAGTTGGTAGAAAAGAACGTATGACTTTCTCCAAGATCAATGAAGTATGCGAAATGCCTAACCTCATTGACGTTCAGACTAAGTCTTACAAGTGGTTCATGGAAGAAGGCCTCAGCGAGGTTCTCGAGGACGTATCACCTATCCGTGATACAACCAATACTCTGAGCCTTGAGTTCGCGGATTATCATTTCTCGGATACTCCTAAGTATGATCAGGAAGAGTGCAAGGAGAGAGATGCAACTTATGCTACTTCTCTTACCGTTAAGGTCAGACTGATCAACCGTGAGACAGGAGAGATCAAAGAGCAGGATGTCTTCATGGGAGATTTCCCTCTCATGACCGAGAAGGGTACATTCGTATACAACGGAGCTGAGAGAGCCATCGTTACACAGATGGTTCGTTCACCGGGACCTTATTTCGATGCAGCGACTGATAAGTCCAACCAGAAGCTCTTCAGCTCTCAGGTCATCCCTAACAGAGGTGCATGGCTTGAGTACGAGACTGATTCCCAGGGAATCCTCTACGTAAGAGTTGACAGGACAAGAAAGCAGCCGCTCACATCCTTCCTCAGAGCACTCGGAATCATCGACCCTGAAGCACTCGCCCTCAGCAGCAATGAGGACATCCTTGCTATCTTCGGTGATGATGAGAGACTGCTCAAGACTCTTGAGAAGGACACAACAAGAAACAGCGCTGAAGGACTCAGAGAACTTTACAGAAGACTGAGACCGGGAGAACCTCCTACAGTCGAGAACGCAAGATCAATGCTGATGGCACTTCTCTTTGACGAGAGAAGATATGACCTTGCCAAGGTCGGCAGATTCAAGTACAACCGCAAGCTCGGTCTCCATGACAGACTTGTTGATGCTGTAGCTGCTGAGGATATCATCGATCCTAACACCGGCGAAGTACTCGTCGAGAAGGACGAAACGATCTCCAGAAGCATGGCAATGGAAATCGAAGATGCCGGCGTTGCATCCGTACTCGTATACAGTAAGACAGAGGGTAAGGAAGGCGTAATCACCAAGGTTATCGGAAACAACTTCGTTGATCCTGCAAAGTACGTGGACATCGACCTTACACCGTACAAGCTGTCTGAGAAGGTATTCTATCCTGTTCTGATGGATATCATCAGAGAGGCAGACGGAGATGAGGACAAGCTGAGAGCAGGCATTGCCAACAGAAAGAAAGAGCTCAGCCCTAAGCACATCATCCTCGAGGATATCATTGCTTCGGTCAGCTACTTCCTCAACCTCAACTGCGGCATAGGTGACATCGATGACATCGACCACCTCAGCAACAGAAGACTTAAATCCGTCGGCGAACTTCTGCAGAACCAGTGCAGAATCGGTTTTGCCAGAATGGAGAAGACTATCAGAGAAAGAATGACTACTGAGAACTCAACACCTCAGCAGCTCATCAACATCCGTCCTGTAACTGCAGCTATCAAGGAGTTCTTCGGATCATCCCAGCTGTCACAGTTTATGGACCAGAACAACCCTCTTGCAGAGCTCACTCACAAGAGAAGACTGTCAGCTCTCGGACCTGGCGGACTTTCCAGAGAGAGAGCCGGCATGGAAGTAAGAGACGTACACTATTCGCACTACGGCAGAATGTGCCCTATCGAGACTCCTGAAGGTCCTAACATCGGACTTATCGGATCGCTCACAACATACGGCATCATCAACGAGTACGGTTTCATCGAGACTCCTTACCGCAAGGTAGACAAGGAGAAGGGAATCGTAACCAACGAAGTGCACTACCTCGCAGCAGCTGATGAAGACCTCATGATCGTTGCACAGGCTAATGAGCCGCTCGACGAAGAGGGACACTTCATCAACAACAAGGTTGCTGTAAGAGGAATCAAGGGCGAGATCACCATGGTATCGAAGAACGAAGTCGATTACATGGACGTATCACCTAAGCAGGTAGTATCCGTTGCTACAGCTATGATCCCGTTCCTCGAGAACGACGACGCTAACCGTGCCCTGATGGGTTCCAACATGCAGAGGCAGGCAGTTCCTCTGCTCGTAACAGAGGCTCCTTATGTAGGAACAGGAATCGAGTACAAAGCAGCATGCGATTCAGGTGCGGTAGTACTCTGCAAGAGCGCAGGTACTGTTACGTACGTAGATGCCAACAAGGTCCTCATCACAAGAGACGACAACGGTATGGTCGACGAGTACAGGATGCTCAAGTTCAAGAGATCCAACCAGGGTACATGCATCAACCAGAGACCTATCGTCAACTACGGTGAACACCTTGAGGCAGGCGAGGTCGTCGGTGACGGTCCTTCGACCAACCTCGGAGAGATATCCCTCGGAAAGAACCTCCTCATCGGATTCATGACATGGGAAGGTTACAACTACGAGGACGCTATCATCCTGAACGAGAGACTCCTCATGGACGACGTGCTCACATCCCTGCACATCGAAAAGCACGAGTGCGAGGCAAGAGACACCAAGCTCGGACCTGAAGAGATCACAAGAGATATCCCTAACCTCCCGGGTGAAATGCTTAAGGAACTCGACGAGGAAGGTATCGTAAGAATCGGAGCAGAAGTCAAGTCCAACGACATCCTCGTCGGAAAGCTGACACCTAAGAGCGAGACAGACCTCACACCGGAAGCAAGAATGCTTCGTGCTATCTTCGGTGAGAAGTCCAAGGAAGTCAGAGACACATCCCTCAAGCTGCCTCACGGTGAAGAGGGTATCGTAATCGACGTAAGAGTATTCGACAAGACCAACAGCACAGAGCTGCCTCCTGGAGTCAACAAGATCGTAAGAGTCTATGTTGCTACCAAGAGAAAGATCAACGTCGGAGACAAGATGGCCGGACGTCACGGTAACAAGGGTGTTATCTCCAGAATCCTGCCGCAGGAAGACATGCCGTTCAAGGAAGACGGTGAGCCGCTGCAGGTAATGCTGAACCCTCTGGGCGTACCGTCCCGAATGAACGTAGGACAGGTACTTGAGGTTCACCTCGGACTTGCTGCAAAGTCCAAGGGCTGGTACATCTCCACACCGGTATTCGACGGTGCAAGCGAGAAGGATGTAATCGAGCTGCTCAAGGAAGAGGGCTATCCTGAAACAGGTAAGCTCAGACTGAGAGACGGACGTACAGGTGAGTACTTCGACAGTCCTGTAACTGTAGGTTACATGTACATGCTCAAGCTCCACCACCTCGTAGACGACAAGATCCACGCAAGATCCATCGGACCTTACTCCCTCGTAACTCAGCAGCCACTCGGTGGTAAGGCTCAGTTCGGAGGACAGAGATTCGGAGAGATGGAGGTATGGGCACTCGAAGCTTACGGTGCTGCATACACACTGCAGGAGATCCTCACAGTCAAGTCCGACGATATCATCGGAAGAACAAAGACATACGAATCGATCATCAACGGCGTCAATATTCCTGAGCCAGGAATCCCTGAGTCCTTCAAGGTACTCATCAAGGAGCTCCAGTCACTCGCTCTGGATATCAAGACCAAGGCCGGAGATGACAGCGAGATCAAGATCAGAGAGACCTCCGAATATGACGGGGCACTGACTCTTGACAGAATGCTCAGCGAGAACGACAGAAGAGCTGAGAGAGAAAGAAGAGAACATGAACAGGACAGAGTTGCTGAAGAGGAAGCAGCACGCATCAATGCTTCCGAGCACGAAGACGACACGATGACAGATGATGACATCGACGGACTCTCGGCATTCATCGACAGCCTCGCAGCTGCATCAGCTCCTGCAGAGCCTGACATGGATCTCACAGACGCAGTTGAAATGGAAAGCCTTGATGAGCTTAAGGATGCAGAAGCCAATGAGACTTTCGCAGAGGAAGAGTAAGAAAGGGGAGGAAATATTATGATGACAGACAACAATCAGGATCTCAGAAATATTGAGTCCCTTCAGATCAAACTCGCAAGCACAGAGGAGATGCTGAGCTGGTCCCACGGCGAGGTTACCAAGCCTGAGACAATCAACTACAGATCCCTCAAGCCTGAGTTCGACGGACTTTTCTGCGAGAGAATCTTCGGACCTACCAAGGACTGGGTCTGCGGATGCGGTAAATACAACAAGATCCGCTACAAGGGACTTATTTGCCCTTACTGCGGAGTTGAAGTAACCAAGGCTAAGGTCAGAAGAGAGAGAATGGGTCATATCCAGCTCGTATCTCCTGTATCTCACATCTGGTACTTCAAGGGCATTCCTTCGAGAATAGGTCTTGTCCTCGACATGACACCTAAGGAACTGGAAAAGATTCTGTACTTTGCATCTTATGTAGTTACAGATCCTGGTGACACACCGTTCCAGTACAAGCAGGTAATCGAAGAGGAAGAGTACAACGAAGCAAGAGAGATCTACGGAAAGAGCTTCGAAGCCGGAATGGGAGCAGAAGCTGTCAAGAAGCTCCTCCAGGACATCGATGTCGATCAGATGGCTATCGACCTGAGAGAGCAGATGGCAACAGCATCCGGACAGAAGAAGATCAGACTCGTCAAGATCCTCGAGGTAATTGAGGCCTTCAAGCAGTCCGGCAACAAGCCTGAGTGGATGATCCTCGACGTCATCCCGGTAATTCCGCCGGAATTAAGACCTATGGTACAGCTCGACGGAGGAAGATTTGCAACATCTGACCTCAACGATCTGTACAGAAGAGTTATCAACAGAAACAACAGACTTAAGAAGCTGGGAGAGCTCGGAGCTCCTGACATCATCATCCGTAACGAGAAGAGAATGCTTCAGGAATCCGTCGATGCTCTTATCGACAACGGCAGAAGAGGCAGACCTGTACAGGGTGCCGGCGGCCGTAAGCTCAAGTCCCTCTCAGACATGCTCAAGGGTAAGCAGGGAAGATTCCGTCAGAACCTCCTCGGTAAGAGAGTAGACTTCTCCGGACGTTCCGTAATCGTAGTAGGACCTGACCTCAAGTTCTATCAGTGCGGACTTCCTAAGACAATGGCTCTCGAGCTGTTCAAGCCTTTCATCATGAGAGAGCTGACTGAGAGAGAGATCGCTCAGAACACCAAGCAGGCAAGACTGATGGTAGAGAGAGCGGAGACAGAAGTATGGGACGTTCTTGATTACGTTATCAAGGATCACCCGGTACTGCTGAACCGTGCCCCTACACTGCACAGACTCGGTATCCAGGCATTTGAGCCGGTACTGGTTGAGGGCAAAGCTATCAAGCTGCATCCGCTCGTATGTACAGCGTTCAACGCCGACTTCGACGGAGACCAGATGGCTGTTCACGTACCTCTGTCAGTTGAGGCACAGGCTGAGGCAAGATTCCTCATGCTGTCAGTAAACAACATCCTGGCACCTAAGGACGGATCGCCTATCACGATCCCGACTCAGGACATGATCCTCGGATCATACTACCTCACACATCCGGGCAGCGAAGAGAGAAACCGTCCGGCAGAGAGAGGCGACGGCAAGTGCTTTGCCGACTATGATGAGATGATCATGGCATACCAGACAGGCGTTGTAGGTATCCACGCCAAGGTCAAGGTAAGACGCTACGCTTATCCGGGAGATCCGGGCAAGCTGGTAGAGTCGACTGTAGGAAGATTCATCTTCAACCAGGGACTTCCTCAGGACCTCGGATTCGTTGACAGAGAGAAGGATCCGTACTCACTCGAGGTCGACTTCCTCTGCGAGAAGAAGGCACTCGGAAAGATCATCGCAGCATGCTTCAAGGTTCACGGAAACACTGAAACAGCTCTGATGCTCGACTACATCAAGGATACAGGCTACCACTACTCAACAGTAAGTGCTGTAACAATCAGTATCTCCGACATGGAGATCCCTGAGGCCAAGGCTGAGATCGTCGGCGCTGCAGAGAAGGAAGTAGACACTTACGAAGCTCTGTACAAGCGCGGACTCATGTCCAACAAGGAGAGATACGACAAGGTTATCTCGACATGGAGAAAGGCTACAGCAGATACAGCTGACGCTCTGATGAACAACCTCGGCACCATGAACAACCTGTACATCATGGCTAATTCCGGTGCGAGAGGTAACAAGTCCCAGATCAGCCAGATCGGCGGTATGAGAGGACTTATGGCGAACGCTACAGGTCACACTGTAGAGATCCCTATCAAGTCCAACTTCCGTGAAGGTCTGTCCATACTGGAGTACTTCATTTCATCCAACGGTGCCCGTAAGGGTCTGACCGATACAGCGCTCAGAACAGCTGACTCAGGCTATCTGACAAGAAGACTTGTAGATATCTCACACAGCATCATCATAAACGAAGAGGACTGCGGTACTGACGAAGGTATCGAGATCCGCGCGTTCATGGACGGCAAGGAAGAAATCGAAAAGCTCTGGCAGAGAATCGCAGGCAGATACACCATCGAAGATGTTGTTGATCCTGAGACCGGCGAAGTGATCCTCGGAAAGAACGAGTACATCACAGACGACATGGCTCTCGAGATCGAAAGCCGCGGTGTCAAGACTGTCAAGATCAGATCGGCAATGACATGCCGCGCAAAGAGCGGCCTCTGTGCTAAGTGCTACGGCAAGAACATGGCAACAGGCAGAATGGTTCTCCCTGGCGAAGCAGTCGGAATCATCGCAGCTCAGTCCATCGGTGAGCCGGGTACTCAGCTGACAATGAGAACATTCCACACCGGTGGTGTTGCCGGTTCGGATATCACTCAGGGTCTTCCGAGAGTAGAGGAGCTGTTCGAAGCACGTAAGCCTAAGGGTCTTGCAGAGATCTGCGAGGGAGACGGTATCGTAACAGCTATCGAGCCTAGAGAAGACAACAAGACTGACGTAGTCGTAAGAGAAGAAGGCGGCGAGAGGAACTATGTAATTCCGTTCGGTGCAAGAATCAACGTCGAGGTCGGTCAGGAAGTCAAGGCCGGAAGCCAGATTACAAGAGGTCCGCTTGATCCTCATGACATCATGAGACTCAACGGAGTTCAGGGCGTATACGAGTATCTCCTCAGAGAAGTTCAGAGAGTATATAAGACTCAGGGTGTAGACATCAACGACAAGCACGTTGAGATCATCGTAAGCCAGATGCTTTCCAAGTACAAAGTTGAAAAGCCTGGTGACACAGGACTTCTCCCTGGCGGACAGTACTCAAGAAGAGAGATCGAAGAAGCCAATGCCAAGGCTGAGGCTGAAGGCGGCGAACCTGCAGTTGCCAACAGACAGCTGCTCGGTATCACCAAAGCAGCTCTCGCTACTTCATCATTCCTCTCAGCTGCATCCTTCCAGGAGACAACAAGAGTTCTTACAGACGCTTCCATCAAGGGTAAGACTGACAGACTCGAAGGTCTCAAGGAGAATGTCATGATCGGTAAGCTCATACCTGCCGGTACAGGAATGAAGAGATACAGCGAAGTTGAAGTCGACTACGGCGACAACGACTGGATGATGCACGGTGATGACCAGCCGAGGATCTACGAAGACGTACCTGTTCCTGCAGCAGAAGAAGCTGATCAGGCAGCAGACCAGACAGGCGAACCGGAAGAGGAACCTGTTGTTTACGGCGAAACCGTAATTCTCGAGTAGTAAATCCTAAGTTTTACAAAAAAATAAAGGTAACAGTCAGCGATTGGGGCGTAATTTCACCTCAATCGCTGATTGTCTCTGATGTGTCAACAAAAATACCGGCAAAGTATTGACTTTACAAGGCTTTGCCAGTAAGATTATGAAGTTCGAGACTCTCTTTAGGAGAGCTGGATACACACAACAAAAATCTTTGAAGAAAGGAGAAAAGAATGCCTACAATTAACCAGTTAGTACGTCAGGGCAGACAGAGCACTGTCAAGAAGTCTACAGCTCCTGCACTTGGTAAGAACATGAACACACTTCGCAAGACTCTTACCGACGTTAATTCCCCTC
>JAWRIG010000084.1:0-16473 GCA_040308005.1 Anaerovoracaceae bacterium
TCTCACCGGCGAGGAGAAGAAACGCTTTCTGGACTTTGCCGACGCTTGGTCGGCCTACAACGGCGACGCCACCCTGGACGGTTTCATCACCGGCTTCCGGTTGGGAGCAAGGTTTGTGATGGATACGTTCCTACCTAGCGAACAGTATCCAGAGCGTTTTAAAGAAGGGTAAGTTCACGCCGAATTAGCCCCTGCCTACCAAGGCAGGGGCTAATTCGAGGGAGGTGCACAGCGTTATATGACGTCAATTACTACAAGACATGAAAACAGGCCGAAGGATATTAACCTTCTGCCTGCTTTCATTTATCATAATGAATCTAAATGATTACTGAATATAGTTGTGGCTTCTCATGAATTCATAGCCCGCCCCAATCTCTTCCATAGAAAATCTTGGCTTTATCTCTTTGACTGAGGCACAAATTGAAGATTTATCTTTCTCCCATCTGTTTTTTCCGTATGCACGTTGAACGAATAACACAGTAGAAAGCAGTTCCAACTCTTTCGCTGTCTTTGACCCAAAAACGCTCACTACCGAATCTATCTGCTTGTCATATGGTGTTGTGCCTGTGCTTAAAGCAGAAATAGAGTAGCCGTGCATTCCATTCGGGTAAATTGTCCATTTAATATCTAACAATCCACTATGACGAGCAAAGTCGATCTCCTCCATAACCTCCGAAGAATAGGGACCATATGTATAGATTTCAAAGCTATAGTTCAAAGGTACTTTCTCAATTTCTTGAAGAAAATATGTGCATTTCATCATTGCGGTTTTTCCAATGTCTGGGCGTCTCTGTGCTATGCCTGATAATACTCCAAGCCGCTCATTTAATTCCATCCTTATAGTCTCCTCTCTGCGTATAGCCTTTGAACTTGAGGAATTGCAACCATTGATTTTACGATTGACGAAATCTCGCTTAGCGACTTTACCGTACCTGTTTGTTCCCCGTAAATATCGATATCCTTGTCCAACTTATACCACTTTGTGTTGGGATGATCCAGAAATGTTTCGATTCCTGCAGCGCTATACTGCTGTGTTAATTCTTCAATCTTCTCTGTGTCACTCGCGGAAGGGATCATATCCGTCTCATAAATACATCTGTAATGCTTTCGATTTAAAATGATATCCCCGTGTTTTCCGCCTTTTCCTTTTTTTATGCCACTCCACATCTCCCAATCGTCGTATTTTAAGTATGCGTCGATCTGATCGGGAGCTGGATAACATCCAGACTTTCGTCCGGTATTCTTTAGCACCTCTTTTGCAGCAAGGTAAATATGGCGATCATAAATACGCCTCGTTTTATGGAAATACACTTGTGAGAACATTTGGTACCTTGCTAAGACAAGGCTTTCTGCAATATGCCATCCACCATCTTGGATTGCGATAATGGGAGCATCCGTTTCCGTTTTTCCCAAAACCATACAATGAATAAGTCTATTCCGGTCATAGACCCCATAATTGACACCTGAGTGCAGCGAGTCTCTCAAAAGGTAATCCGCTCGGTCAGCATCAAGCTGTCCGGAAATCAGGTTTTTCCACAACAATGCGAAGGAGTTTGCCCTCACTGTCGGGTCCCCTAATAATGCGGTAACTTCCTCCACTTTTATTCCATAGTTTCTGTTTATTGGGTGATCCTCTATAAGATCCTTAAACTTGCTCTTGATGATAGCTATACTATACTCTTCGTGGTCATATCGTTTGCAATCATTTTTCTTTCGCAACGGCATGAGATCTTCTCCGGCATGAGAAAACGGGGGATGACCTATATCATGTAACAACGCGGCTAAACGAATCACCTTTCGCCATCGCATTATCCCGGCCTCATCAAACGTAAGAAGCTCCTGTAACAACGCCCCTGATTTCTCCGTGATACAGTCGTACATATCAGTCGCCATTTGCATAACGCCGATAGAATGCTCAAACCGTGTATGCGTCGCCCCCGAATAAACCATGTCTGTTAATGAAAGCTGGCGAATCCTCCTTAGCCTCTGAAAAGCAGGGTGATTAATAATATCGCGTTCTTGCTCATCGAACTTAACGAAACCGTAGATCACGTCTCGCACTTCATACATTTTGATAGGCAACTCTGCACCCCCAGTGGACTATCTGATCTGGAATAGTTGATATATTAGTATATCACTTTTTTCTGCATCTGTACAGCGTTTGCGCAGTAAATAAGTCCCGGAAATCGTGGTTCATTTTGCTTTCTATGACGTCTCCGCATTTCCGACAGCGGATTCGATTATGGAGTATAATACTCTTCATCTTACTTTATTCGCTGTAATACGCCGCCCAGCCAACAAAGCAGCCGTCTTCCGGCATTACAAGCACACCGTCAGTGTGACCGCGCTGCTGCACCAGGATGCAGCGCCACACCTCGCCCTTTGAGCAGAGCGAGGCATGATCCTCGATGAACTGTCGGTCCGCGACCATGTCCGTGATGAAATTCTCATAGTCGATCTTCGCCAACTTCACTGTCTTTACGACCTCAAATGGGCGCTCCTTCTCCACCAAATGCAGCACAGTCAAGTCCTCGATCCTGCGCGGATCGCTGACGAAATAAGCCTTCCCCGATATCTCCATATCCTCACCTCTCTAAATGTTATGTACTTAAAGTGAGTACACTTTGCACATTCTATCATGTACTTGAAATAAACTCAAATTATCTTTTATCAAGTACATGGAGGGTATGGGCATGGATGCGTTGAAGAAGGAAAAGGATAAGCACCTCGGGCTGCGCATTGACAGCGAGCTGCACTATAAACTGCACTTTATTTCTCAGTACGAGGGCCGCTCCGCCAACGGAGAAGTGATCTACCTGATCCGCAAGGCCATCGAGGAGTTTGAGAAGGAGCACGGAAAGATAGAAAAGCAGTAATAGATCTCTCAAAATGTAACTAGGCGTCCGGAAGCCGTCAACCGCCTCCGGACGCCTGATTTATTGGTTTTTACATGTTATTAATATCTATACCCATCATTTCGTAGATTCGTCTATTCATTTCATCGAGCAGTCCTTTTATCATGGACTTTGTAGGATATATTTTTCGTTGTTCAGCAGAGTCAGCAGTACACTCAAATCCAACATAAGAAGGCATATGATTATCAGCGTAAAGAAAGGGATCGTCATCATTTTCTAGTTGTCCACTGGAATGGGAAAGAAATTCAAAGTGATAATCTTCGGCTTTAATCAACGCGATTCCATGTGCTTTTGCATATTCAATCGCTCCACTTTGAAAATCGCTCGTTGATATAAGTATCCCTTTTTGGGCGCCAATGCTTTCAACTTTCCGATGTAGTACAGCGACCTTTTCTCTGCCAACCCTATTTTTGTACTTTTTACATTCGCACAGGACCTTGAAGCGAGCCCTCATTGCGGTGAATTCGGCATACACATCAATTTGATACCGTCCATCTGATGCAGGAATAATTGTGTCGTGTATGATTCTAAAGTCTTTTAAGCATTCTTTTTCCGCATATCCATTTAAGATATCTAAACAGCATTTTTCAAATTCTGTCGGTGTCATGTCGCAAATTTTGATGCGCTCCATTATTAGTTTTTCACCTCCGCCTTCTTAAACTCCCTCTGCCGCGTGAGGATAGTCTGACAAACGCGATCCGCAATAAAGCCGCGATCGCGCTGAGCATAGTAGTTCAGCGGTTCTTCCAGCACGAGGCGAAGCTCTTCTGCCGTGAATTTAGGGATGTGAAGCTGCGGTCCGTACAGATTCCTCGAATGGATCAGCTGGCGGTTGAAGGTCGTATTGAATGGTCGCGCTTTCGCCGAGCGGATCAGCGCGGCGGGATCAATGTCCATCGGCGCCAGCTGCACGTTGGACAAAAGCCCGGCGCCGTTATCAAAGATGGGGCAATAATCAAAGCGCCCGTTCTTTTCCAGCACGGCGATATTGTTCAAATGCCGGTCGTCGTTCAGAAACAGGGCGTCCACCTCAAAGAGCAGCGTCAAGTATTGCGGAAACTGCTCCAAACCGGTGAGCGCTGCCGCCTCCTCGGAAAGCCACTCGATCCGCTTCTTGTCGCTGGACAGACGCGCTAAGACGTCCTTCAAGAGGAGGCCTTCTCTTTTGAACAGGTGGGACAGGGTAATGATAGACTCTCCGGGTCGGAGAAAGTCCTCGCTTGAGCAGCCGCTTCTATCCCGCCCGTGAACGTTCATCCGTTCCATCCGGTAGCGGACGAAGCGGAAGGGCGTGTCCGTTTCTATGTTACTGTGCTCCAGCAGGCGAGAAATCACTGTCTCGGCAAGGCCCTCATAGCCGAACTGATCCAGCTTGTACCAGCGCCCGCCGTCCTGCCATTTCTCCTGGTTGCCTTTGGAGGAAGTCTCGGCCACCTTGTCGTTTGTTACAAACTGTACTGTCATCTGATCTCTCGCACCTCCATCCACTGATCGTCCTCAGCCATACGCCCCTTGGTTTTTTGAATAATAGCGAGGGGATCATATTCATCTAACCCCAGCGCCTCCAGATACTCCCGCAGTCCCGCTCGCTGCCGGGGGATGCAGCGTTCCTCCAGAAACGCTTCCAGATCCACCCATGTTGGAAGCAAATTCTTTCCGAATACGGTTTTTACAAGATTGTCTGTATAGTTTTCTGCGCAAAGGTCCTGCACAGTTTTGTCTGCGTAAATCAAGGTGCAGAGAGCGTCCCCGTTGTAGTAACGGACCTCCATCAGCTCGTGCCCTTGCGCCAAGCGTGTTGCTTTGTACTGCTCCATGCTCTGTTCCGGGCGAACGGTGATCGTCTCACCGTCGAAGGAAAGGACCACTCGGCCACCGTCGCCGGCCAAACCCATAGCTGCAACCCATGCCGACGGCAAGGTCAGCTTATATGTTTTCGACCCACTCGACGCCGTTCCGCCGGCTTTGCCGGCCGTGATTTTTCCCAGCCTTGTTTCCATGCAGATCACCTCTTGCAATTATTATATGCTATTCGTACCGAATAAGCAAGAATAATATTTTGGAGGTCTGCGAAACGAATCCTGTATGCACTTATACGCAAATAATAGTCAAGTATGATTCGCCGAATCGTACTTGACTATTTATATATCGTGTGCTATACTACAATTAACCTTAACATGGGGGGTAGTCTACATGTTTATCGGCAGAGAGCGGGAGCTCGCCTCCTTGCGTCAATTATATAATTCCGACAGATTCGAGTTCGTGGTCCTCTACGGCCGCCGGCGCGTGGGAAAAACTGCGCTCATCAACCATTTTATCGACGGCAAGAAAGCCATCTATTTCATGGGCGTCGAGAGCAACGCGAAGCAGAACCTGGAGAACTTCAGCAAGAGCATCATTGAGTATGCCAGCGGCATTGAGGTCGAAACCTCCTTTGCCTCCTTCCAAGCCGCGCTGGAGACGGTTTTCCGGCTCTCCGAGAACGAGCGGATCATCCTGGCCATCGACGAGTATCCCTACGTTGCCCGGGCATCCAAGAGCCTGGCCTCCACGCTGCAGCTGCTGATCGACAAGTACAAGGATCGCTCCAAGCTGATGCTGATCCTCTGCGGCTCGTCCATGTCCTACATGGAGGATCATGTGCTGGCCTACAAAGCGCCGCTGTACGGCAGACGGACGGCGCAGATCAAGCTGCAGCCCTTCGACTTTGAGGAGACCTGCCGGTATTTCGGCAACTTCTCCGCCGAGGAGAAGGCCCTTGCCTACGGGATCGTGGGCGGGACGCCGCAGTACCTTTTGCAGATGAACGACCGCCTCAGCATCGAGGAGAACGTCAAGAACACCTATCTGAACCCCACCTCCTCCCTCTATGAGGAGCCGACAAACCTTTTGAAGCAGGAGGTCCGGGAGCCGGCGATCTATACAGCGATCATCACGGCCATCGCCACCGGCGCTTCCCGCATGTCGGAGATTTCCAGCAAAGTGGGCGAGGACACCAACGTCTGCTCCACCTATCTCAAGAACCTCGTCGCGCTGGGCATCGTGCAAAAAGAGACGCCCTACGGCGAGAAGGCGTCCAAGAAGTCGATCTATTCCATTGACGACAATATGTTCCGCTTCTGGTATCGCTTTGTGCCGGAGAATGCCTCCATGATCGCGCGCGGCGCGGCGGACCTCGTCTACAAGCGCATCGAGCCGCATCTGCCCGAGTATATGGGCAAGGTCTTTGAGGAGATCTGCAAGCAGTACCTCTGGAAGCTGCTGCTCAGCGGCAAGTCCCCGGTGGAGTTCACTTCCCTGGGCCGCTGGTGGGGCAACGACCCCGTCCATAAGTGCCAGGCCGAGATCGACATCATGGGCGAGCAGGACAAGGACACCGTCCTTTTTGCTGAGTGCAAATGGACCACCGAGAAGGTCGATCTCGCCGTCCTGGAGACGCTCATCGCCCGCAGCGAGCTGTTCCCGCACAAAAACAAGCACTTCTTCCTTTTCTCCAAATCCGGCTTCACCAAAGGCTGTGCAGAGAAGGCGAAAGAGCTTAGGAACGTTACGCTGGTGACATATGGGGAGATTATGAAGAGACTAAATTTGTCCGTAGACTGAGGATATAGTCGTTTGGAGGTACAACATGCCTAAAGCTTATTATGACAATACAATCTCTGGTTTTCTTGGCACGTCGGATGAAACCATTCTCGGTCGGTTGATGATTAGCGACGAATTCAGAACGACTATCGAGCAGAAAATTTCGTGGCGTTCTGAGATTGAGATTTTGAAACGCCAACTGCGCCATGTGCCGGATGGGTCAATCATATTTGAATACACAATCCCGAGAATTGGTGATCGTATTGATGTTACCTGTATCATTAACGGGATTATCTTTGCCCTAGAATTCAAGGTCAACAACACCGAATACCTGCCCGCTGACGAAGAACAAGTTGTCGATTATGCGCTTGACCTCAAATACTTCCATGAAGAGAGTGAGCACCGGCATATTGTGCCTATGCTCATTGCTACGGATGCTGCGCCGTTTGGGACAGCCGTTACGATATTTGATGATAAGATTCTCGATACTATCCTTTGCAATAAAGATAATATCGCCGAGAAGATTAACGCGATCCTGCGTGTAATACCGCAAGGAGAAAGCATCACCACAAATGCATGGATACACTCCAGATATCGGCCGACGCCTACAATTATCGAAGCTGCGCAAGCGTTATATCAGAAGCATGATGTGAAGGAAATCTCCCGTAACGATGCTGGCGCTGAGAATTTGGAGAAAACAAACGCGGCAATCAATTACGTTATCGAGGACTGCAAAACCAATCATAAAAAGGCAATTTGCTTTATTACCGGTGTCCCCGGTGCAGGAAAAACACTTGCGGGTCTGAACATTGCGAATACTCGACATCAATTTGAAGAGAATGATCATGCAGTTTTCCTGTCGGGAAATGGCCCACTTGTACAGGTGTTGCAGGAGGCGCTGGCGAGGGACGACGCGAAAAGAAACTCAATCAGCAAGAACAAGGCGAAAACGAAAACAAAAGCCTTTATTCAAATCGTCCATCGTTTCCGCGATGCTGCTGTATCAAGCAATGAGCCGCCGCTTGAAAAGGTTGCTATCTTTGATGAAGCCCAACGCGCATGGGACATGGAGCAGCTGACAAAATTTATGGCGCAGAAAAAGGGCGTCCCAGATTTCAACAAGTCTGAACCGGAATCCCTCATCGAGTTTATGAATCGTCATGATGACTGGGCAACGATTGTCTGCTTGGTTGGTGGAGGTCAGGAAATCAACACCGGCGAAGGCGGTATCATTGACTGGTTCGATGCGCTTCGAAACCACTTCCCTGACTGGGAAATCTATCTCTCCGATAAAATGACGGATAGCGAATATGTAGGAGAATCCTCCATTGATGCCCTACTCGGACGCTCTTATCACATTATTCCAGAACTGCACTTAAGCATTTCGATGCGTTCCTTCAGAAGTGAAAAGCAATCTGCTTTCGTCAAGGCGCTTCTTGACTGTAATGTTGAGGAAGCACGTACTCTCTATCTTGAACTCAAGGATAAATACCCGATTGTTTTGACAAGAAATTTGGATACTGCAAAGCAGTGGGTACGAGCGAAATCACGCGGGAGTGAGCGGTATGGCATGATGGCGACTTCTGCCGCGGAACGCTTGCGCACACGTGGAATATGGGCGGCTAATGAGATCAAACCCGTCAAATGGTTTCTCGAGGGAAAAGATGATGTCGATTCGTCTTTCTATCTGGAGATCACAGCAACAGAGTTTGCTGTTCAAGGGCTTGAAATTGATTATGGCATTGTCGCCTGGGATGGTGATGTGCGATACTGTGACGGCGAGTTCATCTATAAACGTTTCACCCGGAATATGTGGTGTAATGTGAATAAAGAAGAGCGACGCAGATACATGAAAAACGCATATCGCGTACTGCTCACCAGATCCAGGCAAGGTATGGTCATTTATGTCCCGGAAGGCAACGTAAACGATGTGACTACAGCGCCAGAATTGTATGATGGGACATATGAGTATTTGAAGTCAATCGGAATCCAATCAATATAGGAATAACATAGAAAAAGGAGAATAATAATGGCACTTCCGACTAGTTACATGACAGGAAACTTTACAAAGATCCCTCAGTACTTTGAAACGATCATGAATGCGCAAGCACCGGACAAGTTTACAGTAAAATTCTTGAAAGATTTGGGGTTTACTAGCTCAACAGATATTCAGTTCATCAATGTCCTTAAAATGCTAGGTTTTCTTGATGATTCTGGTGCACCATTAGATCTTTATTATCAACTGTTCGATCAATCAAACGCAAAAAAGGTTATAGCCCAGCAAATCAAACAAGCATATTCAGATTTATTCACTCTTAATACAAAATCGCAGAATATGCCCGCCGAAGAATTAAAAGGGAAATTTAAGCAACTAACCGGCGGTCAAAAATCTGATTCAACTATCCGTCAGATGGTTAGTACATTCACCAATTTATGTACTTATGCTGATTGGAGTGAATCATCTGATAATACACCATTGCAGGGGCAGAAGCAGACTGAGAACCTTTCAAAAGATGATCCGTCTGTATCTCCCGCGCAAAGCCCCTATGAAAACCGGTTAAAAACATTTGACTTGAACTATGATATCCACATTCATCTTCCTGCAACTCGTGACCAAGCCGTTTATGATGCACTCTTTGCAAGCTTAGCAAAGCACATTCCATTAAAGTGAGGCCGTTATGAATATAGACTTATACTCTTTCGCATTTAGGGGAGCCCTTGCGGAGGAGGCATTAGATAAAGCAGGTCGAAAAAAATACTCAACTGAAGAAGCATTTTTCACAGAGGAACTGGCTAAGAAGCTGCATTTTGATGAAATTGATCCAAAGTATGTTGAGCAATCAAAGACAATGCTTACCGTTTTTGCAACTATTACTGCTTTTGAAAATGCAACAAGAGAATTTGTTTATTCTGTTCTAAAAGAACACTACAAAAACGATTGGTGGAATAAGGGCGTACAAAAAACCATTCGCGAACGCGCGGAATCTCGAAAAGCAGAAGAATCGAAGGTCAAATGGCATGTTAATCGTGGCGATGCTATGATGTCATATTTGGATTTCGGAGATCTAACAAAAATAATGCTCTCGTCTGATAATTGGGTACTATTTGAACCATATGTCGATTCACAGGATTGGGTTAGAGCATTATTTGATAACATCGAGAAATCCAGAAATGTCATTATGCATAGTGGAGTACTCGATGAATTCGATATCGCCAGAGTTGGATTAAACATCAGAGATTGGCTTCACCAGATTAACGCATAAAAGTCGCCACTCTTTTCTTTGTCAAGTCTGCAAAGCTGATTTTTGCACACTGGACTCCGGGGCAGCGCCGGGCTATCATGTGCGCGAAGGGAAACCAAAAACGATGCGTATATGAAGGAGGCACGGTATGGAAAACAGATTTGCAGCGGCGCGGAGGCGGTATCTGCGCACACATATGGATGGGATCTACACGGGGATGCTGCTGACGGGGACCCTGGAGCCGCATCTTGCGGAGATCGGCGAGTCGGCACAGACCATGTTCGACCGGCTCGTAGAGCAAATGAAGAAAGTTGAAGGAGTCACCGAGCAGCTGAAGGCTGCGGATCAGATGGAATGGGTCGGACGGATGAACAATATCCGGCAGCGCGCCGAGGAGGTCGTTATGGCCGAGCTCGTATATGCGGAGTGAGGCCATGGAAAACGGTTATTTCGTTCGCTTCGTCCGGCGGGACGGCAAGCCAGACGAGGAATACTTCTATCGCGCGGCGGATGATGCGCAGCGGCATTTCGACATGTTTGCCGACGATGATTCCGGCCTGTATGAAAAGATCGAGGTCGTGCCGCTGTGTGTGCCCTGCGAGGCTTTGCGCTCTCGCCTCTTTTCTGTGATGGGAGGCGTGTGATGATTCGGCGAAAGAAGGTCATACTGACGCTGTCAAACGCTGAACGGCGGCTGATGACAACGGCCATGCTGTCCTTTCGGAACAAACTGGCGGCGCGGGGCAAGCCCACGGAGGACGTCAGCGAGCTGCTGATCCGGCTGATGAGATAACAACTGCATATTCAAAAGAGCGTCTGCTTCTGAAAAGAGGCAGGCGCTCTTTTTGCGTTCTGAGCCCGGAAAACGGCGCTCAAAAAATTTTTTTGAGAATTTTTCAAATTTGATGTCGTTTTTTGGCCCTCAATGTTGCGGTAAGGGGGTGGAGGGAGAAATCGAGGTAAATCCTCCGAAAGGCCGAAGAGCGACGGCAAAAACACGACGCAAAAATTTTCTCAAAAAATTTTGAAAAAGCATGTCGTTTTTTGACCCTCGATGTTGCTGTAGGGGGTTGAGAGGAGATAAGTCATCGAAATTGGCTCCGAATCGGAGCCATGCAACAGATCGGACATGCTTCTGGCTCCGAATCGGAGCCAACCGGAGAACGAAAAACAGATTTTCAGCCGTATGGCATCAGTTTTGACGCCACAGAAAACTTTTTCTTTCCGACACCCGTAAAAACGGCCCCTCCCATTCCTAAGTTAGTGGAGGGGTATGGAGAAGCCTTCTGACAACTGAACAGCCGTCACCGAAAGAGATATGACCGTGCGACGACCTCATAAGAGCGAGCACAGCAACGCCGCGGAGGACCCGGGGCAGGCAAAACCGTATCGGGAGGACGGCGCCCCCAATAAATAATTAAATAATTAATTACCACCGGCTAAAGATTAATTACCACCGGCTAAAGAGAAGAAGAAACTTCCGATAGAAGTACAAGGGACGGTCTCCCTCCCGTCTCCTTTTGAGCCGGTCATACATAGGCGGGCGATCCCGCCCGCCTAAATCAAACAGAAAGGAGAAAACCGAAATGAAAGAAATCAAGAAAGAGATCGTGCGGCACATCGGCGTGATCTCGGAATCCACCAGGGGCTGGCAGCTGGAGCTGAACATGGTCCGCTGGGACGGTGGAGAGCCGAAGCTGGACCTCCACGTGTGGTCCCCGGATCACGAGAAGTGCAGCACGCACGGGACCTTCACCCGCGAGGAAGCCAAGGCGTTGCTGCGGCTTCTGAAGAAGGAGGTGTGAGCATGAAGGACGACGTTTACACCCAGAACGATCTGCGGCGGTACAACATCCTCACCATGGACTACGTGCTGAATCTGGAGCCGGGAGACTTCTTCGCCGTGCTGGATCTGAAGGCGGAGGCCCGCCGCTGTTTGCGGGCCTTCTTCACCTTCGACGACGGGCGGCGGATCATGTCCACCGTCCACTGGTGGCAGCGTTATCTGGGGCTCTACGTGATCCCCTGCAAGTCCAGAGTGAAGCTTCACTGCGACGCCAACAGCCACGGCGAGGTGTATCTCACGGCAGTGGAGAGACTGTGATGGCACTGTCTTACCAAGCAACGAATCCGCTGCAGCAGATTCCACATTCAGGGGATGACCCCTGATACCCCAAGAGAAAGGAGAAACAACATGAGAAAAAGGAAAAACCGGGTCGTCGTTTATTTCAACGACCGCGAGCTGGAGAAGCTCAACCGAATGGTGGAGCGGACGGTCCTCAGCAGAGAGCAGTTCATTCGCGACATGCTGGCGGGCTTTTTGATCCGGGAGGCGCCGCCCGCCCCGCTGTGGGAGACGGTTCGCCTGCTGCGGAGCGTGGCAGGCATTATGAGCAGCATGATCAACAGAACCATATTCCGGGAAGAGTCTGACCGGGAACTGCTACTGCAGACCGTAGACGAGATCCGTTCCTGCACAACAGCTATTACAGAACAATGTATGCCAAACTTTAAGGAGGAAAAAAGAAAATGAAATTTGATACCATCAACCTGGGTCTGACCGGTTACGACGACCTGTTTATGAGCAGCGAGGAGCGGGCAGACATGAAAAAGCCGAAGGTGGAGGAAATTGCCATCTCGGAGCTGCGCCCCTTTAAGGATCACCCCTTCCGGGTCAAGGAGGACGAGGAAATGGAGCAGCTGAAAAAGAGCATCCACGAGTCCGGCGTGCTGGTGCCGGCGCTGGCGCGGCCCACGGAGGACGGCTATGAGCTGATTTCCGGCCACCGGCGCATGGCGGCCTGCGCCGCGCTGGGGCTGGAGACCATGCCGGTCATCGTCCGCAAGCTGACCGACGAGGAGGCGGTGATCGCCATGGTGGACAGCAACCTGCAGCGGGAGCACCTGCTGCCCAGCGAAAAGGCCTTTGCCTACAAGATGAAAATGGAAGCGCTGAAACGCAAGGCGGGAAGACCTGAAAAGAATTCGTCGCAAGTTGCGACTAATTTCGATACGGCAACAGAGATCGGCAAGAGCGCTGGGGAAAGCCGCGATCAGGTCTTCCGCTATATCCGTCTTACCAATCTGATCCCCTCCATCCTCAAAATGGTGGATGAGGGGCGGATCGCCCTCACGCCGGCGGTGGAGCTCTCCTACCTCCAGCGGTTCGAGCAGATCGCTTTGTATCGCATCATGGATCGGGACGACGTGACGCCGTCGGTGTACCAGGCCAAACAGCTCCGTCAGCTGAGCCAGGAGGAAAAGCTAAACGACGAGAGCACCGCGGCGCTGATCTCCGAGCCCAAGGCCAACCAGAAGGAATTCGTGCGCGTGCCCTGCGAGCAGCTGCGGCGCTACTTCCCACAGAACGCGACGCCCAAGCAGATGCAGGAGACGCTGCTGCGGGCCATGGAGTTCTACCGCCAGCACAGCCGGACAAGCATGGAACGGGAGGTGAGATAACCATGGCAAACAAGAAAAAGGACGACAACCGCTTCATCATCGGATTGGGCGGCGGGCACCGGATCTACGACATCATCAACACCCGCTACGTGGTGGAGGGGCGCTTTGCCGAGGCCACGCTGACCGACGACGACCGCACTCTGGCAGACGCTGTGGAGGAGATCGTCAAGAGCGAATTCACAGATTTGACGCCGGAGGACAAGACCCCTAAAATGAAATCGAAACCCGTGCGCTCGACTGCCGGAAAGGAGCGATGAATGAGCAAACAGTCGGGCAAAGGCAAAAAACTGACCGGCATCACAGCCCTCTACTGCCGCCTCAGCCGGGACGACGGCACGGACAAGGAGAGCAATTCCATTTCCAACCAAAAGCAGATGCTCCTGAGCTACGCCAAGAAGCACGGCCTGCTGAACCCCCGCGTCTACGTGGACGACGGGTACACCGGCACCAACTTCAACCGCCCGGACTTCCAGCGGCTGCTGGAGGACATCGAGCTGGGCTACGTCACGACGGTCATCGTCAAGGACATGTCCCGCCTGGGCCGCGAGTATCTGCAGGTGGGCTACTACACGGAGCAGTACTTCCCCGATCACAACATCCGCTTCATTGCCGTCAACGACGGCGTGGACACCGTCACCGGAGTGGACGAGACCACGGAGCTGGCCCCGTTTCGCAACGTGATGAACGAGTTTTACGCCCGGGACATCAGCCGCAAGGTGCGCTCGGCCCACAACACGCGCGGGAGGGCGGGCGAACCGCTCTCCCAGCCGCCCTACGGCTATAAGAAGGACCCGGAAAACCGCAAGCACTGGATCATCGACCCGGACGCCGCGGCGGTGGTGCGGGAGATCTTCAAGCTGTATCTGGAGGGCAACGGCACCGACACCATTGCCCGGATCATGCAGGACGAGGGGCACCTCAACTGCACCGCCTACTGGGCCTCCAAGGGCATCGGGCGGGGCGGCAAAAAGACCCAGCCCAACGACTGCAAGTGGAAGTGCTCCACCATCAACGGCATCCTCCACCGGCAGGAGTACTGCGGCGACGTGATCAATTTCAAGACCAGCACCAAGTCCTTCAAGAACCACAAGCGCATCGACAACCCCAGGGAGGACTGGCTGATCTTCCCGGACCGCCACGAGGCCATCATCGACCGGGCCACCTTCGAAAAGGTGCAGCAGCTGCTGGCCACCACCAAGCCCCGGAAGCCCAAGGAGATCAACGGCCCCAAGAGCATCTTCTGCGACCTCCTGCGCTGCGCCGACTGCGGCAAAAAGCTGTGGTACCACACCAATACCGTCAACCGGGACATCCACTTTTTCAGCTGCTCCAACTACACCGGCGACTACCGCGGCAGCTGCGTCAGCCGGCACTATATCCGCGCCGACGCGGTGGCAACGGTGGTGGAGATGGAGTTGCGGCGGCTGGCGGACTACCTGGCGGCCGACGAGGAACGCTTCGCCGAGCTGCTGGCCCAAAAGTCGAACAAGCAGATGGAGGCTGAGAAGCGGACGGTGCAAGGTGAGCTCCACGCCGCGGAGATGCGGCTGGAGCTGCTGCCCAAGCTGCTGAAAAACCTCTATGAGGAAAAGGTCGGCGGCCGGATGATGGAGGAGGACTACGCCATATTGTCCCGGGAGTACGCCGAGGAGCGGGAAACGCTCAAAAAGAAGGTCAAAGCCCATCGGGACCGCCTGCGGCGCATCGAGCAGAGCGAGGGCGAGCGGGAGCAGTTCATCCGTGCCATCCGGAAGTTCATGGAGATGCGGACGCTGACCAACCAGATCCTGCGGGAGCTCATCGATCACATCGACGTGTACGAGGTAGAAGGCCGTGGCAAAAACCGCACCCAGCGGATAGTGATCTACTACAAGTTCGTGGGCTATCTGGAGATCCCCTCCCACCTCTCCGCGCCGAACTACAAGGCCGATCTGCGGCAGGGCGTGGCGGTGGAATACGTCTCCTGCGAGCCGACAGACAGCGCACGCGAGCTGTTCGACGAGGAGTATGGGGCGGAGGCGGAAGAGAAATAAAAAAACCGGAGCAGGCCGAAACCTGCTCCGGGTACATAAGCGTACGTATTATTTCGCTTTCCACGTTACCTCAACGATGTCACTTTTCTCAGCATCCACAAGGTCAAGCGTCTGTCCCTGATCGTCTACGATCTCAACGCAGTACGCTTGGCCGCCGGGATAGATATGGACGACTGTGCCTTCTCGGCCATCTTTCAGCCGAACGACATCCAATTCATTTATCTTCATCACTGGTCCCACCTTAGAAAAAACAGGTGGATGTAACTGAAATCCGTTACATCCACCCGATATGGTTGCGGGGATGGGATTTGAACCACATGACCTCCGGGTTATCGCTTCGCGCCGCCTTGCGGTACCCGAAAAATGCTGCGGGCTAACGCTGTTCCTTGCATTTTTCGACCGCTGCGGAAATTGCAGACCGCCTTCCTCTGCCGCTGGCAGCGGCGGCCTGCAATTCCCAACGAGCTCGCTCGTCGTGCTCATACCCCGGTGATGCGGGTCAATCGTACTCCTGACAACAAAAAAGCAGCCCGCCGACGGCGGACTGCTTTTTTCATGGTTGCGGGGATGGGATTTGAACCACATGACCTCCGGGTTATGAGCCCGACGAGCTACCGGACTGCTCTACCCCGCGATATTCGGTGCTCATATAGAATACCACCTTTTCCGGGCTGTGTCAAGCTTTTTCTTCGCAAAGGCCGGGCAAATCCCTCGACGAGGTTCGACGGAAAGGCACTTGCATTTTTCGGAAACTGTGCTAAAATTAGATTAGTATAACAAAAGGAGGCGTATCCCATGCAGATCTATGAATCCGCGGAAGACTATCTGGAGGCCGTCCTTGCCCTGCGGGAACAGCACGGGACCGTCCGTTCCATCGACGTAGCCACCGAGCTTGGCGTTTCCCGGCCCAGTGTGAGCATCGCCATGAAAAAGCTGCGGGAAAACGGTTATATTTCCATGGAGGAGGGCAATATCGTCCTTCTGCCCGAGGGTGAGGCCATTGCCCGCCGCATTTACGAGCGCCACAAGGTGCTCAGTGGGTTTTTTGTCCGTCTCGGCGTCGATCAGGCCACCGCTGTGGCCGACGCCTGCAAAGTGGAGCATGATCTGAGCCAGCAGACCTTTGACCGGATCAAGGAATTTATCAACACGCTACCGAAAGATTGATTTGGCAGACTGTAAACCGGGCGCGAAAGCGTCCGGTTTTCTCGTTCCCGAATTCAACAAAACTGTTGAATT
>JAWRIG010000085.1:0-11686 GCA_040308005.1 Anaerovoracaceae bacterium
GCAGCTCTGCAGAGAATTATTATTCTCTGACAGAGCTGTAGTTGTCATTGGTATGAAAGGTATTTTATGGAGTTTTATATGAAGAAAAGTTTTGCGTCTTTCGTTTGACAAGTATAGAGTAACGCTTCTGCTTTAAGCGAACCTAAAGCAAATATAATTTCTGAAAAACATTTTTCTACGTGCGACTTGGTCAGGATGATCGGGCCGCATTTTTCTTGATAACCAATTGCTGAAAGGAGATGAAAACAGAATATGGTGAGAGTAATAGTTTGCCGTCCGGGCGAGGTGGCAGCCATAGAAGAGATTGATGACAGCCTCGAATCGATGCAGCAGCTTGTCGGAGGTATGATCGAAGAGTATCAGCCTTTCTTCGATGCACAAGATCCGAGAGTAGAAGATGTCACGATCTACTGTAATGAGGAAGGAAAACTGAACAGACTACCGCCTAGCAGAGCGATAGAAGATGAGGACGGGTACTTGCTGGATGTGATAGCAGGCCCGTTTTTTATTTGTTACGCACCCATTGCAAGCGAGACTATCCAGTCGCTTCCTGAAGATCTTGAGCGCCGATTTAAGGACAAGTTTGAACTTCCTGAGCACTTTTTCAGGACTAAGGATGGTATAGAAGCAGTCAGGTATGACCCGGGAATACAGGCGAAGGAGCATGACCTGGCGAGGTAGACCCTGCGCCGACAGAAGCAGCAAGCACTGCCAAACTCCTCCTCCGAGGACTATGGCGATACCTGGTGGCAAGCCCCCAGACCCCTGAAAATACAGCCCGAGGAAGAGGAGTATGCGAGGAGGAATGGCAAGGAGTAATGCAGGAGGCGGCTGGAGGAGTAGCTTAGGAGGAGGCGGATACAGCGGCGGAGATGCCGGGAAAGGAGGAGCACAGGAGTAATGAAGAGAATATACAAGAAGAACATCTGGATGAACCAGCGCGAGTCAGATGAGCTGAAACGCAAGTCACAGGCAGCATGTCTGTCAGAAGCTGAGTTCATAAGGCAACTGGTGATGGGTTACACGCCGGTGACGATGCCGGATGAGAAGTTCTTCAGGACCATGGACATAGTACGAGAACTCGCAGACAAGATCGATGCAGTCGCGATGAAGGCCGACAACTCAGTCGACATGATTGCTGTCATGACTGAAGCAAAGAAGTGGCGTATGCTGCAGAATGCTATAGAGATGGAATTCCTGCGGCCGAAGCGAGGTGATGGATAGTGGCTGTGACTAAGATATGGAACATCAGAGGCAAAGCCGACAGCCCACTAGAGTATATCGCCAATCCGGAGAAGACTCAGAGAGAGTTCACTGAGTCGGAGAGGCAGGCACTTGCTGACGTTATTGCCTACGCGGCCAACGAGGACAAGACGGAGAAACTGTTCTATACGACTGGCATCAACTGCAGCGTGGAGTTCGCGCGTGACCAGTTCGATACTACCAAGCTTCGCTTTGGCAAGACCAGAGGCAATGTAGCATACCATGCTTACCAGAGCTTTGCTCCGGGAGAGGTAACACCTGATGAAGCACATGCCATAGGAGTGCAGCTCGCCAGGGAACTGTGGGGTGACAGGTTTCAGATGGTAGTCGCGACACATGTAAACAGCCACTGTGTCCACTCACACATTGTCATCAACAGCGTGTCGTTCCGCGATGGCAAGAAGTTCCATGACTGCCGGGACACATACAGGCAGCTGAGAGAAGCCTCGGACAGGATCTGCCTGGAGCATGGCCTGTCCATAGTAGATAACCCGAGAGGCAGAGGCGTTGATCAATATTTGTACAAAATGGAGAAAGCCGGCATGCCGACCAGGTATAACGTTGCGCGTCAGGCAATCGATGAAGCCGTGGCACTCAGTCTAAACATAGATGAGTTTAAGTCAGAACTCAGGCGCCGCGGATACAATTACAGATTTGACCCGCAACGGAAGTACTGGACAGTCACTCCGCCGGGATGGAAGAAGTCGATACGAATCCACCAGCTAGGCCCGGACTATACGCGTGAGAGCATCGAGCGGAGAATATATGAGAATGATCCGGCAGTGCGAACAGAGCGACTGAGACAGTCCTATCGAATGCCCAATCACTACAACCTCAGGCGCCGCATCGACCGCATCATGGGACGGACAGGACTGGAGAAGCTTTACCTGAGGTATTGCTACGAGCTCGGTTATCTGCCTAAGTACAGACAGAACCCGACAAGGCTCCATATAGTCCTGAAGGAAGATCTTCTGAAGTGTGATCAGTACTCCGAACAGGCAAAGCTCCTGTCGAAGTACCACGTGAACACTGACGAAGATCTTTCGCTTCTTATGGAGAGGATAGATGTGAAGATGCAGGAGCTGTCATCACAGCGAGATGAACGGAGACTCATTGCGAAGAGAGTGCTCCCAGCAGCTGAAACGGACAAGGCAAGAGAGGAAGCCAAGGAACTGACCAGGGAAATAAGGGAACTGAGACACGAAGCAAAGGTCTGCCGAGAAGTGCAGGATAGATCCGGTCATGTCAGGGAGAACCTGGAGATCGTTGACAGGGACCGGCAGAAAGAAAAGGAAAGGTAAGGTGATGTAATGAATCCGGGAGGAGATGCAGCAGAACAAGTCGTAAGACTATCGCTTGAAGGAGTGGAAGTTGCGGCAAAGATAACCGGCAACGGAGCAAAGAACATAGCGCTCCTATTGTATGCGACTCTCAAACAGGAACAGAAGACTAAGGGCAAAGCGAGACTGACCAGTATGCTGAAGTCAGGCAAGGAACTCAAGGTTTATACGATCACGCAGAAGGATCTCGCGAAGTTCTCACAGGAGGCGAAGAGATACGGAGTCCTGTACTGTGTGCTCAAGGACAAGAGCAACAAAGATCCGAATGCAGCTGTCGATGTGATCGCCAGAGCGGAGGATGCGAGCAAGATTCAGAGGATTACTGAGAGGTTCAGGCTTGCGACCGTGAACAGAGCAGATGTCTCACTGGACATACAGAGAGACAGGGACAAGATGTTCCCGAAAGATGAGTCAGTGAAAGAGGCACTCCGTGGAGGCAAGGCCGCTGATGAACGCATGCCTGACGCCAGTGAGCGCAATGCGGCCGCTGATGGGCGCACAGAATTCGGACAGCCTGATCCTGAGAGAGGTCTTCCACCAATGTACGACGAGGAGCCGAGAGAAGGCCGGCGCATCATGGGTGGACCGAAGAAGGAAGAACCGCAGATAAACCCCACTTTGGCAAAGACAGGCCGAGACCCTCTGTCCGAGCCAAGCTCAACGCAAGCAAGCCGCTCAAATATCTTCCCTGGCAGAACTGAAAGGCCATCAGTCAGGGAGAAGCTTAACGAGTACAAGTCAGAGATAGCGATGGCCAAAGCAGAGAAGGCTAAGGAGCTTGCAAAGGATGTGGTCTCAAAAGGTGTGGATGCAGCACTTGGTGCTGTGAAGGCGGCAGCTGAACTGCCGGGGAAGGAGAGATAATATATGGCAGACAACAATATGACCAGCAAGGAATATGCAGATCTCAAGAGACAGGAAAAGGCAGAAGTGTTTGAGACGCTTTCTGCAGCAACGCAGAAGCTGCTCTCAGGAAGCAAGCTGAAAGAGTATGCTGACAAACAGGCGCAGCTCTTCAAGCATTCGGTATCAAATGTGTTGCTTATCATGGAGCAAATGCCGGAAGCAAGCTGGGTGAGAAGCTATGATGACTGGCAGAAGGATGGCGTGCAGGTGCTGAAAGGAGAGACCGGTATCAGGACACTTGGCTCGTACAGATATCAGAAGGAAGACGGCAGCATGGGCATGGGTTCCAAGGTAGTGAAGATGTTCGATGTGTCACAGACTGCCATCAAGGATTTTGATATAGAAGGGCCAAGCTACAGAAAGATGCCAGAGGCTTTCATGCTTGCATTCCCTGCGGCGGTCGAAGTACCTGAACTTCCGAATGAGGAATATGCATTCTATGATCCGGAATCAAAGCTGATCAGAGTCAGGGAGGGTCTTGACCCGGCAACAAAGGTATTTGCTGTGGCAAGAGAGCATGCAGTTGAGATAATGATGGGCAATAACTATAACACCAGAGAAGATGTGATCCATCAGGCGGAGCTTTCAGCGTATATCCTGACAAAGCACTACGGATATGATGCTCCTGACATTAATTTCGGTGAGATGTCTGAGAAATACCCGGGAAAGGAAGAGGCAGAGGTGCGCGGCCAGCTCGGAATAATAAAGCATACTGCAGAGACTATTGACAACAGAGTGCAGGAAGCTCTCGAACTGAACCGTGCGGACAAGTACAGAGAGGAGCGATGATGCCATGAAAAAGCATTGCCGGATAGAACTTGATGAGTATGAGCAGGGCATTCTTCTGAATGCTCTGACTCTTCTCAGGAACCAGCAGATCAGGGATGGCCGCCCCACAGACCCAGTCAACGATCTGATAGAGAAGATCCTGTATTCAGGACCAAGGCAGGTCATGGTGGCTGAGAAAGGAGCTGCCTACGAATACTCAAGATAGTAAAAAAGATGATCTCCTCGTTGCAGCAGCTGGTTGCATACCGGTAGTGTGGGCAGCACTCAAGATAGCGTCATACTGGCATCGAAGTGTCTTTGTCATGATTACACATTTCGATGAGATATTTGCTGAGCCGTTTCATATACAATGGACAGAGAACAGCTTTGCAGCAATCCTGATGTGTCTGCTCGTATATGCGATGGCCATCAGCATATGGCTGTCCACGCGCAAGAACTACAGAAGAGGAGAGGAACACGGCTCGGCTAAATGGGGCGATGCTTCAGCCGTGAACAGGAAGTACAGACAGCATCCCGATAACATGAATAAGATCCTCACCCAACATGTAAAGATAGGCTTTGACGCACACAAGCACAGGCGTAATCTGAATGTCCTGGTCATAGGAGGATCCGGTGCAGGCAAGACCCGGTTTTTCGTAAAACCTAATGTTATGCAGGCAAATTCAAGTTTTGTAATTTTAGATCCGAAAGGAGAGATCTTAAGAAACACCGGCTATCTGCTGATGAAGAAAGGCTACAAGGTCAAAGTACTCGATCTAATAGATATGCCGCGCAGTCATTGCTATAATCCATTCGTCTATCTCAGAGACGATAATGATGTGCAGAGACTTGTGACCAATCTGTTCAAATCAACAACACCTAAAGGTGCACAGAGTCAGGATCCATTCTGGGACACAGCTGCCCAGATGCTGCTTCTGGCTCTTATTTTCTATCTGAAGTATGAGGCACCGGAGGAAGAACAGAACTTTGCGATGGTCATGGAAATGCTCCGTGCCGGAGATGTTGATGAGGATGACAGCAATGCGATGAGTGCACTGGACACACTCTTCTCAGACCTCAGAAGAACAGAGCCGGATCACATAGCGCTCAAGTACTATGACGCATATCACTCTGGTTCCGCCAAGACGCTTAAGTCAATCCAAATCACACTTGCTGCAAGACTTGAGAAGTTCAACCTTGAAAGTGTTGCAGGGCTCACGATAACGGATGAGCTTGATCTGTGGAAGCTTGGCGAGGAGAAGACAGCACTCTTTGCCATCATCCCTGACAATGACACATCCTTTAACTTCCTTGTGTCGCTCTTGTACACGCAGCTGTTCCAGCAGCTCTTTGAAGTAGCTGACAAGAAGTACGGAGGATCACTTCCGGTGCATGTGCAGTTCCTCATGGATGAGTTCGCCAATGTCTCATTGCCGGATGACTTCGACAAGATCCTTTCAGTAATGAGATCAAGAGGCGTATCAGTCAGTATCATTCTGCAGAATCTGGCACAGCTCAAGGCACTGTTTGAGAAACAGTGGGAGTCAATTGTTGGTAACTGTGTGCGCCCAGAAGTCGCCAGCGCACAATAAATAAAGGCGACGCGGTTAATGAAGAATACCGCCTTTAGCAAGCGGTAGGCAAAAGTATCAAGTGAATAACACAGCCTATGTTCCTGCACCTTATCCGAGATACGAAAGTTGAAGGGGAGTGTAGCATGGTGCGTGCGAATGCACAGCGGGGAAGAATCGATAATTCCATGAGAAAGAACCGCGAGGAACAGAATCTATGCATGAGGAGTAAAGCTAAACTGCTTGAACGATAGTCAGAGCAGGAGGATCCGTGCTCCATGCGCGAAAGGAGTTGAAACGCGCAGTTCCAGTTGTTGGCGGCATTTCGCAGTTATGCCGCCAAGCGATACTCACTGGAAGGCAACCGCAGGACAGCGGTAAATGATGAAAGTCGGCTCCGACAGCATAGAAAGCTAATTCTTCACTAGCTAACTGGGGATACCCTAAACCCGGTGACGGGCATGGGTACACAGCACCCATAGTAGTCTGAGAACCCTGAATTGACAGGGATAGCCGTAAAAACGGAAGCGAATAATAACGCTCACATGGCGAAGGGGTGCAGCTTATCGTTAATACTAAGAGGAAGGAGGATGCGAGAGGCATGAGAAATCCAACTGAAGTATTAAAAAGTTTGACGGTACAGTCAAAAGATGAATCGTACAAATTCCATAGACTCTATAGGAATCTGTACAATCCTGAGTTCTACTGGCTCGCCTACAAAAACATATATGCCAATGACGGCAGTATGACAGCAGGCGCCGATGGAACCACAATGGATGGCATGAGTAACGAAAGAATCGAAAGGATAATACAATCCCTGAGAGACCGCAGTTACCGTCCAAAGCCTGCGCGCAGGGAATATATTGCTAAGAAAAACAGCAATAAAAAGCGTCCGCTCGGCATACAGTCGGGGGATGACAAACTCGTGCAGGAAGTCGTTAAGATGATTTTGGAAAGCATTTATGAGCCGACATTCAGCAATCGGTCACATGGATTCCGACCAAACAGAAGTTGTCAGACGGCACTGAAGCAAATACAGAACACCTTTACTGGCGCAAACTGGTTTGTGGAAGGAGATATACACGCATGCTTTGACAGTTTCGACCATCACGTAATCATCGATTTGCTCAGAAAGCGTATAGAGGACGAAGCATTCATACAGCTAATATGGAAATTCCTAAAGGCAGGATATATGGAGCAGTGGGAATACAACAGAACTTACAGCGGTGTTCCGCAGGGTTCAGGAGTAAGCCCAATACTGGCGAACATCTATATGAATGAACTGGACAAGTTCATGAAAGCCTACAGCGAAGAGTTCAGAAAAGGCGAAAGAAGAAAGCTGAAGTCCGAATACAATGCACTATCCCACAAAATGTCAAGATACAGAATCAAGGGCAGAGAGGTATGGGAAGAGTTGAGCGCAGAAGAGCGAAAAGAGCGTGCAACGGTATGGAAAGAAGCAAAGCGTAAGCAATTGAGCATGACGGTATACGAGCCAAAAGACGACAACTACAAGCGAATCCAGTATGTACGCTATGCAGATGATTTCTTAGTCGGGGTCATCGGGAGCAAGGCGGACGCGGAGAAAGCAAAACGTGACATAGGGAACTTCCTCGCAGAAGCACTGAAACTGGAAATGTCAGAAGAGAAAACCAAAGTAACCCACACAGGTGGGAGAGCAAGGTTCCTCGGATACGATGTTACAGTCTCAAATAATCAAGAGCCACAGAAAAATGCAAACGGAAGAATTCAAAGATGTTACACGGGAGTAGTAAAGCTGTTGGTACCAAGGGAGAAATGGGTCAATAAATTGCTGGAATACGGAGCAATAAAAGTCAAAATCAACGAACATGGCAAAGAGAGATTCGTAGCCCTGCATAGGGGCAAACTGGTGAACAAGAGCGACATCGAAATACTGACTGCATACAACGCAGAAGTTATGGGAATGTACAACTTCTATTCAATTGCGAATAATGTCTACAAAATAGGCAGATTCGCCAATCTGATGAAGTACAGCATGTATAAGACATTCGCCTGCAAGTACAAAACTAATGTGCATGAAATCAAGCGCAGATACTGCGTTAACGGTATATTCACGGTGGAGTACGAAACAAGGCAAGGCAGAAAATCCACAACATTCTACAGGGATGGCTACAGAAGGAAAGAAGTGGCTACAAAGTTTGACAACGTAAGCGAACTACCACAGTTCTCAAAGTATGCCAAGACAAATACCCTGAAACAGAGAGTGGAAAGAAACTGCTGCGAGCTGTGCGGAAAGAGGACGAAAGAGCTTGAGATTCATCAGGTCAAGAAACTCAAGGACTTGAAAGGGACAGCCGACTGGGTGCTCACCATGCGCAGGATGAGAAGAAAAACACTCATCGTATGTACCGAATGCCATCAAAGGATTCATAGCTGTAACGCGACCATGATAAGTGGAGAGCCGTATACCTTGAGAGGGGTACGTACGGTTCGGGAGGGAGTGGATGCGAGACCTCACTGAGGACTCGCCGAAGCTTACCTCATGATGAGTTCGTATACTTGGGCGGAAATGAGAAGGAGACACATAAGTACGTATCTGAGCTTCTTGGCAAGGAGACGATCGACACTAATACCTATGGTAAGAGCACAGGCCGTAACGGCAATTACTCGACGAATTATCAGAATACGGGGAGAGAACTGATGACTCCTGATGAAGTGCGTATGCTGGACAACAGGTACGCGCTTCTTTTCATTAGGGGAGAAAGACCGGTCATGGACTTTAAGTTCGATATCTTGAAGCATCCGTCAGTCAGGCTGACGACAGATGGACAAGCTGATCCGTATATCCACGGAGAACCATGGGATGCAGGGTCGTCGATAGAACTGGTTTCAGATCCGAAGCTTATTGCGGATGCTACTGCCAATGCAAAACAGATAGAGCTGACGGATACAAACTATGTGCTTCTGTCAGAGGAAGATGTTGAGAACGAGATTAATAATGAAAAAGATAAGAAAGAGGTATTGAATGGAAGAAAAGAAAAACAAACTGATTGACCTTAAGGGTGCGAATAGCACTATGAAGCTGGGGCTTGTCCTTTATGCTGTTATAGTCGTCGCTCTGATAGTGGGAGCGTGCCATGCATATGCAGCCGGGGACCCGATCTCGACAGTAAACAAACTGTCCGAGTTCATCTTTAGCCTGATACGAGCTATCGGACTGATACTTCTCGGACTTGGTATCATGCAGGTAGGACTTTCGCTGAAGTCGCATGATCCGTCACAACGCGCAAACGGGTTCCTGACCGTAGCGGGCGGTATCATTATTACCTTTACCAAGGAAATCCTGAATATGATCACTGGCTAATAATCAGGAACCCATAGGCTGGCCTAAGCAGATAATGACTTTGGCCAGCCAGCTATTGTAAAATCAATATGAACAAGGGAGGAAACAGCTTATGAAAAAACTTAGCAAAATAGTTTGCCTGCTTATGGCACTTGTGTTGATGATAGTAATGACAGCGTGCGGTTCTAAGAAAGAATCAACTGAAGAACCGGTTACAGATGCACAGACAGAAGAACAGGCTTCAACTGATGAAGCATCTGACGACTACGATATTGCTGCGAATCTCAAATTGATGGGCGACCCGGAGGGCGTGAAGATAGTCGATACTGATCACTTCACGCTGACACTTCCGCTTGGAGGCACCTGGGACTATGACTATGACAGCAAGACTTCGATCACTTTCTATAACATAGCAGGAAGAGAAGCGGATTGCGGTGGAAGATTGTTCTCACTGGTAGCATACGAACCGGATGATACTTCCTATGAAAACCTGCCTCACTACAGTGTAGTTGGAGAAGCTGGCGGAAAGGTCTATGTAGCTGAGTATCCATCAGATGTTCAGGCAGATGTTGAAGTGGAAGAGCACATGGAACAGTATCAGACTGTATATGCTGAAGTTGGCAAGATAGAAGCAAAAACAGCTGACAGTCCACTGGTATTGAAATAATTTTGCAAAACCTCTTGACCTTCCACTTTGTGGAAGGACTAATCTCGTGACAGAGAAACAGAAAACGGAGGCATTGATGAAGATCAATCAGGCTGCGGAGCTCGCAGGCATCACAAGCAAGAATATACGATTCTATGA
This sequence comes from Anaerovoracaceae bacterium, assembly GCA_040308005.1. Taxonomy (GTDB): domain Bacteria; phylum Bacillota; class Clostridia; order Peptostreptococcales; family Anaerovoracaceae; genus Crickella. The sequence continues at coordinate 9,979 of JAWRIG010000085.1, forward strand.
AGATCAGGGTCTTATTGCTCCTGCGCGTGATTCCAGTAATGGCTACAGAGATTATTCGATGGAAGATGTCGAGCAGCTCTGCAGGATCAAGCTTTTGCGCATGCTGGGGATATCCTGTGAGAACATCCGCAGGCTTCAATCCGGTGAGCTGGATTTTGACACTTGCATGGATGATCGCATGGCAGAACTTGAGAAGACCAGCAGCAATATCGAACACATGAAGACCATGTGCAGAATGCTGAGAGACGAGGCTGACAACTTGTCTGAAGTCAAAGCTTCCGTTTACCTCGAGAGAATGAATGAACTTGAGAAGGGAGGTGCAAAATTCGTCAATGCACGAATGACAGATATGAGGAAAAGAAAAACAGGCGCGATAATATCAGCTATAGTGATATTCACATTCCTGATACTGGTTATTGGAGCGATGCTTTATTTTAACGCATCGGATCCGGCACCTAAGGGAGTGATAGTGTTCTTTATCATTGTGGGTGCAGTAATAGCCGTTTCTGTAGGATATGTGCTGAAACAAAGACTCGATGAGGTCAGGAAAGGAGAGATAGATGAAGCTTCTAAATATTGATTATATCCCGGGTGCTGAGATAGAGTCACTTGGAGTAGTAAAGGGGACAATCGTTCAGAGCAAGAATATCGGACGCGACTTCATGGCCGGAATGAAGACTCTGGTGGGTGGAGAGATCAGGGGCTACACAGAGATGCTGATCGAGGCAAGACAGCTTGCAACCAAGCGCATGGTAGATGAAGCCGAAGAACTTGGCGCAGATGCTGTAGTAGGTCTCAGATACGGATCATCTCAGGTCATGGACGGTGCTGCTGAAGTCCTTGCATACGGAACGGCAGTAAAGATTGTCGGAAAGAAATAGACAACAATTAATTGAATACAGATATGGGCCGATGATTGCAACAGAGCAGTTATTGGCCTTTTCTTGTTGGAACGGAGGACAAATGAATCAGAGCAAAGTAAAGAATGTAGATGGCAAGGTCGGTGAAGGTGTCAGGTTCGAGCGTATCCGCAGAATTACAGGATACCTTGTAGGAACTATCGACCGCTTCAATGACGCGAAGGCCTCGGAAGTCAGGGAACGAGTCAAACATGGAATGAAATAAGCAATCTGCCGGTACATATCGATGGAAGGAGGTGGAGTCTTTATTCATAACAAGCGAGTGAGGAAAGGAGGCGAGGCTTCTTGGACAGTGACAACTGGGTAGTTCAGAACTTACAGAATGCACTAGACACATGGAACAATAAGATGGCTGAAGTGTGGTCGCTTTTGACTATGTCGCCACAGAGCTTCAAGGGCGGTGGCATATGGCATGTGATACTTCAGATCAACGGAGCAGTTAAGGCTATAGGGCTGGCGCTGCTCGTTTTGTTTTTTCTGGTGGGAGTAGTCAAGACGAGTGGCAGCCTGACGGATGTCAAGCGACCGGAGCATGCACTGAAGCTGTTTATCAGGTTCGCCATAGCAAAGGGAGTTGTTACTTATGGACTGGATCTGATGATGGCCCTGTTTGAGATAGCCCAGGGCGTGATGTCTACGATAATGCATGCTTCGGGTATAGGGACGGTGAGCAAAACAAAGCTGCCAAGTGCGATGGTTACAGCGATTGAGGACTGTGGATTCTTTGAGAGCATCCCTCTCTGGGCAGTGACGCTCATAGGCAGCCTGTTTATCACAGTGCTGTCGTT
>JAWRIG010000086.1:0-22054 GCA_040308005.1 Anaerovoracaceae bacterium
GTACCCTTTTCCGGAGTGCAGAGCCCCGGTTCTTAATAGCTGTGTACTGAATTACTATATATCTGTACGCGCGAGTATCTGTGCCGGTGTCTTTCTCATCGTCACATATACCGGTATCAGACCTGCAAGCAGGTTGAATACCACCACTATGGCAAGTGATATGGCGGCGATCATAGGATTGACCATGTACATTCCTTCAAGATAGTAAGTTATCTTGACCATATTGTAGAGACCGTAGTACATGAGTATGATGCCCGGTACTGCTGTGATAAGTGTGATTACCAGGATCTCGCCTGCGAACATCCTGTAGATGTCCTTCTTCTTGAGTCCGATGGCTCTCAGTGTACCTACCTCCTTGATTCTCGAGAGGAAGGATGACCTCAGCATCAGGAACATCTCTATCAGGGATATCAGAAGGATGATTCCGGCTACGATGAGCGATGAAGTCAGCTGATCTCTTCTCTCATGGATATAAGCCTGGCGTTCTCTTACGTCATTGACCTTGGCTGGAAGAGCCTGTGTATCAAGAAGGCTCTTGACCTGTGTCACATTAGGCGCATAGACCGAGAAGGACTTCTGCTTGGATATATAGTCAGCCTTGATAGTATCCGCACCTACGTAGAGAGTATCTTCGTTGGCTTCGTCAGAGGTGTAATATCCGACTACCTTGAGCTTGTGGCCAGCCATCTTGGTGCTGATCTTTCTGCCTATCTTGTAGTCCTCATCCTCTTCATGATCGGCGCTTACAAGAGTCTCATACAGCCCTGTAGGCTCCTTGCCGCCCTTCTTGATCGCGATCTTGTTGGTAGCAAGGGCGAGGTCCTTGACACGTCCTGTCTGGATAAGGTCGCCTTCATCCTCCTCATCTTCGCTGTAGGAATAATCATCAACCTGCCCACCGGCGTTGGTGAGGATGTACATGACCTGCGACTCATCGACAAACAGCGACGGCGACTGAACATCGCACAGACCGACTATCGTATAGTCCTTGAGGTTCTGCACCCGCAGCTTACGCCCGATGAACTTCTCTGCCGAGTCTACACCTACTGCCTTACCTGTTCCGTCACGCAGGAACTCGTCCACGACCATTTTGTCCAGAACGACATCATGAGGATCCTTCGGCATGTTTCCGAGTATGACCTGCTCAGGCGTCAGGACGCTTGTCTGAGCAAGAGATACGTTGAGATCCGCCGTTGCATACCCCGTCTGCAGGTAATCGTCCATAGGCAGGGTTATCGACTTCTTGCTGTCGCCCGGCATTACATACGATACGCTCTCAAGCCCTTCGACTACGTTCATGAGCTTCTCGCTCTTGTCAGCATTGGTTATGGTTATGTAATTTCCGTTCGACTTACGGTAGTCAGTCGGCTGCACATCCATGATACCGAGAACGTTACTTACGGCAAGCATGGTGAACATTGCAGCAAATACGAATCCTACCATCAGGAACTTACGCACCTTCTTGAAGCCCTTGACCGTCTTCCATCCGTTGCTCAGCATGTTGAACGGTGTATAAATGGAAGAGTATCTCGGCTTGAACTTCTTAGGCAGGAATGCGTTGTAGTCAAAGTCCGTACCTGAGAAATACGTCTCGTCCATCGCCTGATAGTGCTCATCGACCATCTCGATGTTGGCTGTTTCGTCGACTACATTCAGTCTGCCTCCGGTGTTGATGTAGAGGTTGCCGCCGCGGATGACCATCTTGATATCAGCAGGAATTTCTTCCTCGCTGTACACCTTGAGTCCGAGATCTCCGCGCGAGAAGTCGTTCATCACCGGCATATCCTTCAGATAGATCTTGTTTTCCAGCTGGTAGTCAAGATATCTGGAGGAGTCGTTGCTGTATGCCTTTATGACTTTTCCATCCTTCATCTCGGCGACGTGATCGGAGTAGAACTCTGCGATCTTGCGCTCGTGTGTAACGAGGATGACAAGTCTGTCTCTTGAGATGGTCTTGATGATATTCATGATCTCAAGAGTGTTGGCGCTGTCAAGGTTACCTGTAGGCTCATCGGCGATGATGATGCGCGGGTTCTTGACTATCGCTCTGGCAATGGCTACTCTCTGGCGCTGTCCGCCTGAAAGAGCATTGGCAGGCTTGTTTCTGTACTGATATATTCCGACCTTCTCAAGGCAATAGTTGACCCTCTGCTGGACGGTCTTCTGATCCTTGATGCCGATCATCCGGAGAGCGATAGCTACATTCTCGAATACCGTCCTGTCATCGAGCAGGTTGAAGTTCTGGAAGATATATCCGATGCTTGTGTTCCTGATCTTATCTATCTTGTTCGATGAAAATCTGGTTATAAGCTGATTGTCGATATATATCTTTCCCGAGTTGACTTTGTCAAGGCCGCCGATGCAGTTGAGCAGCGTTGTCTTTCCGCATCCCGAAGGTCCCAGCAGACAAACTATGCCTCTGTCCGGAAGGATCATGGAGGTGTTGTCGATGACGTGGATCTGATTGGCTTTGCCCTTGTTGAAGTACTTATTGACTTTATCAAGTTTAATCATCGCTACGCCTCCTCTCTGAATGCCTTCATCGCGCTCTTGGTGAAGATCTTACGTGAGTATCTTGCAGCAATGAGCAGCGACATGAGGAGCAGGACAACAGCAAGCGCGATGTAGTCAACCGGTGTCAGATAGTACAGCAGCTGGTTGACCGACTCGAGGTCGATGTAGCCCCTCTTTACGAGGAAAACGAACAGGATGTCTACGCCGTATGCTATGACCATCATGAGCAGGAGCTCCACCCTGAGTATACTGTCGGTATTGCTCTTGGTGGCTCCGAGAATTCTCAGCGTCGAGTAGTACGAGTTCCTCGACCTCATGATGAGCCTGATTACCGCATATGCGATGTAGAACAGTATGATAAATTCGAGCACCAGTCTGCCGTATGTCAGCATCTGGATGACGAAGTTGTATCCTCCCGTCATGTCGGAAAGTGAATCCTTCATGGCAAGAGTCGTAAATCCGGCGCTGTGAAGCGCTTCTATCGTATCGTCAGACTGCGTTTCATTGTTCATGAACGCGCTTATCTGGAAGTAGCCCTTGTCAAACAGCTTGTAGAAGTCCTTGTCATTGATGAAGACGCAGCTGTAGTACATGTCGTAGTTCTCGCTCTTGATGCCGAGGAGCTCATTTATGTTCTTGGCGGTGAGCACCTTGTCGACCTTGTACTTTCCTTCCGAGCTGAAGAATCTGTTGCTTATCTCTACGCTGAAGTCCTGATTCAGGGCCTTCTCATCCTTGTAGTAATATGTCTGGTCTTCGAATATGTAGGCCTTGCCTTCAGGCACCTTGGCCGACTGATACAGTCCTCTGTCATAGTCATTGCTGACCTTGACTCCGCCGAAATTAAGGACTGACTTCGAAGATGTAGCCATCATGTTGATCATCAGCTCATTGCTGACCTTGTCGCTGACATACACCGTTGAGTATCCGTACAGCGAGTAGTCCTCATCCTCGCTGACACTGCTGTCTATGATGATGCCGGCGATCTTGATAGGCTTTTCAAACTCATAGGTCTGCATCTGCCCCATATCCTGGAGGCTTACTTCAGCACCTATCATCTGCTCTCCGAGGTTGGAGATGCTGAAGAACGCATCGCTGGATGAGTTGGTGTTGATGACTATCTCGTAGTCGTTCTCCGGCATGTGACCGTATGTAAGCTTGCTCTCATCGATCATAGATGTCGGATATACCGAGCCGTCGACATAGAAGTCTCCTACGGCAAAGCTGACACCTGTATCGATCGCAAGGTCGTTTCTGACGATGTTCTTGATGTTAGGTGTGTTCGCTATTTTGTCTATGTCGGCTTCGGTGAAAGCGGATTCATCCGCCTTTTTGACGATGATCCTGTCTGAGCTCGAGTTGGTGAAGTACGGATTGGATCCGAGCAGCTCGCCCTGATGCAGACTGTTCTTGGTCGTTGCGTACTGGCCGAGCACCGCTGTTGAAACGAAGAAGTATACGATGAACAGCAGCATGAACTTGGCCGGAATGTTGAACGTGTTTCTTACGCCCAGCACGAGCTCCGAGCCCATGCGCATTTTGCCCGGTTTAGGCACTTTGCCCGCTGTCTTGGTCTTTTTCTCTGAAGTTGCTGCTGCAGCACGGCCCTGGCGCTCTGCTTCAGCGTTTCTCGCTGCGCGGCCCATTCTCGTGCTTCCGGCGGCTTCCTCTTTCTTCACTCCCGAAAGATACGGATCGGATTCTTCAACTTCGAAATCGACATTATCATTTTCAAGACCGTACGGATCATCAGGGTCGTAATCTATTCCCGCTCTGTTGCGGGCGATCCTCTTGTCCTCTATGATCCTTCCGTCGTGCATGGTCAGCTTGCGTGTGACATAAGGCTCTGCCTGGTCATAGTTGTGTGTTACTACAACTACAAGCTTGTCATGTGATACTCTGCTGAGCGTCTCCATGACTACTTCCGCACTTGCGCTGTCGAGATTGCCCGTAGGCTCATCGGCAACTATGATAGGAGCATCCTTGGCAAGAGCACGCGCGATGGCGACTCTCTGTTTCTGTCCTCCGGACAGCCTGGATACCTTGGTTCTCCTGTACTTGTTAAGACCGACAAGATTGATAAGCTCGAGTATTCTGTCTCTGCACTCGCTCCTCTTCTTGCCGGAAAGCAGCATTACCAGCTCTATATTCTGATAGACCGTATAGCTGTTGATGAGGTTGAAGTCCTGGAAGATATTGCCGATATACGTCTTACGGTATCTCTCGTAATCCTCCGTACCGTACGCCGTGGTGTCTTCGCCGCATACGAACATCTCACCTTCTTCGTAGGTGTCGAGTCCTGAGATTACGTTGAGCAGTGTTGACTTACCGCTTCCGCTCTCTCCCGTTATCGCAACGAATTCGCCTATGTCGAGATTGAGGTCGACACGGCTGAATCCCATGCTGACCGTTTCCTCGTTGGCGTAATACTTAGAGACTTTCCTCAGTTCAATAGTATGAGCCAATTCAATTCCTCCTGTATATGTGATTGGAGAATATCCCCTCGTTATGTACGTCTGAAGACAAACATACATGGAATATTATACATCATATAGATGCAAGTATCACCCTAAAATACAAAATATGGGGCTCGCACTTCAAAAGGCACAAGAAAAGAGCCGCGAATCGCGGCTCTTTTTACCCAATACGTTCAGAATTGTTAGATTCTGTCGTTTGATCCGAGTACGTCTACGATCTTGTGAGCTACCATGTCCTTGACAGCCTGTCTTGCCGGCTTGAGGTACTGGCGCGGATCGAAGTGATCAGGATGCTCTGCCATGTACTTTCTGATGTTTCCTGTCATTGCAAGACGGATATCCGAGTCGATGTTGATCTTGCAGACTGCGGATCTAGCTGCCTGACGGAGCTGCTCTTCAGGAATACCGATGGCGTTAGGCATGTTGCCGCCGTATGTGTTGACCATCTCTACGAATTCCTGTGGTACGGAGCTGGATCCGTGAAGTACGATAGGGAATCCAGGGAGTCTCTTGGTTACTTCCTCGAGTACGTCGAAACGGAGTGGAGGTGGAACGAGGATACCCTTCTCGTTTCTTGTGCACTGCTCAGGTCTGAACTTGTATGCGCCGTGGGATGTTCCGATAGCGATAGCAAGTGAGTCGCAGCCTGTGCGTGTTACGAATTCCTCTACCTCTTCAGGTCTTGTATATGAAGCCTGTCCTGCCTCTACGACTACCTCGTCCTCAACACCTTCAAGTGTTCCGAGCTCAGCCTCTACTACTACGCCGTGAGCGTGAGCATACTCTACTACCTGACGTGTGATCTCTACGTTCTCATCGAAAGGCTTGGATGACATGTCGATCATTACGGAAGTGAATCCGCCGTCGATGCAGCTCTTGCACAGTTCGAAAGAATCACCGTGGTCAAGGTGAAGTGCGATAGGAATATCAGGATTCTCCTGAACCGCAGCCTCAACGAGCTTTACCAGATATGTATGGTTGGCATAAGCTCTTGCTCCCTTGGATACCTGCAGAATGACCGGGCTTCTGAGCTCGCCTGCAGCCTCTGTGATACCCTGTACGATCTCCATGTTGTTTACGTTGAAAGCTCCGATAGCATAGCCGCCGTCATAGGCTTTCTTAAACATTTCAGTTGTTGTTACTAAAGGCATTTATGTACCCCCTTCTTAGTAATACTTGTATGAGTTATAAACGTGTACGCGGCCGGCACAGCTGGCCGCATCTCCTTACTCTGTCCCGTACATTATAGAATCATATGAGCAAAATATCAACCAGATTCATGGCTCCGGACGCGAGATATTACTCATCATCCTCAAGAGACTGAATCAGTTCATAGATTGCCTCGGCGCTGTTGAAATACTGAGGCTTCAGCTTGGAGACAGGCACCTTCACACCGTATTTCTTCTTGATCATATCCACTATGCTGATAATGTCGAATGACTTTATCTTGTTGTCATCAACAAGAGTCCTGCAGTTCTCATAGTCCACATCTTCCCTTATCTCTCTGAGATTTTCAATAAGTTCCTTCATCAGTTGCTACCCTCCTCAGCGTTCATGATTTTTCTGACTCTCACAAGAGTGCTCTCATCGTCTTTGAGTTCTTCCTTCTTTCCTTCTCTTATTTCTTTATCCGAAAGCTCATAATAAACATTGTATGCCGCAGCGCTCTCGTCCCATTCTCCACCTGTCTCATCAGATGCGGCAATTCTTCCTGACGGAAGTCCGTATTCCTCCCGGAGTATGGTGCAAAGCTTTTCTGTTATCTTCTTCTGTCCGTACACGTTGGCATGTCCGTAATCGTAGAAGTCATCTCCGTTTTCAAGTCCCATTTCATGGGCGTATTTCTGAAGCGGGATGAAGTCAAAACCGTTCTCCATGGCGATCCGTCCCGCCTCGTTGGAGCGAAGATGCTTCCTGTACATGAACGAGCCTTCTTCCTTGGCCAGCGTAGGGAACTTGACGAACACGATGCGTGTATCTATCGTCTTGCAGTACTCGATAAACTCCCTCAGCGCTTTTTCAGACTCCGGAGATAGCGGCATCGTATCTCCTGCCTCCGAGAGGTCCATCAGCTGCTCTGCATCAAATACAGCCGTTTTATTGTGGGTCCCCTTGAGCGGACTTATCTTCTCCCTCCTGAGGAAGAAGTAGTTCCTGAGGTTCCTGAAATACGAACCGTAACTGCTGTGATACTTGATGAACGGGAAGAGATAACTGAGCGTATCCGACTTGTCCGTCAGTTCCGCCATTCTCTTCGCCTCGCGGTACTTATCCATCGAAAGAGACATGGTGTCAAGCAGCTTGAACGCCTCGGGAGCGGTGTTTCTGAGATGCTTATCAGAATACCCCGCGCCGTACGTTTCAATCAGTATGACGTCGGGATGCTGGGTCTTAAGTATGTCTTTTACCATCGGCTCCCACATGAGGCAGCTCTCCCCGCTTATCGAATAAGGGTATGAGCGTATGCCGTAGTCCCTGTACGCAAGGCCTGCAGAGAACCCCGTATAGACATCGCTCGAGCCTATTATGACCACGTCAAGGGAATCAGCCGGCTCATTGTGAAATCTCCTGATCCGGTTCTCATCTTCAAAACTCGGCATGTAAAAAGGAGCCATCAGGGTAACTGAAAGCAGCACGGCGATCAGAAGCGATCCAATCAGAAAGCACCTCCGCCTGAAGGACTGGGCAGGCCCCTTCTCTTCTATTCTGTTTTCTGTATTTTCAAGTGTCATCTGTTATTCCTTTGCAGATATACCGGAAGTACACATGTCCTGTCAGAACTGCATATATACGAAATCCTGCGGATCATATCCCGGGCCGTATACTCCGAGGAAGAGCAGAGTCATCATGGCAGCGAAAAGTATCAGCCACTGCACGAGAGGGCTCATCCTCGCTATCCTCACCCTGAGCGGGACGTCAGGCTGCTTTTCCCTGAGGACTCCCACTATGAACATCAGCACCGTCATCATCAGAAGCAGTACGATGTCAAGGAGAGTGTATTTGTCAAAGCCCGCTGCTGCAGCCAGGGCTCCGCTTAAGTTCTGCCCCGTCAGAGTCTGTCTCAGGAACAGGAATGATTCTGTCGCGTTGACGGCTACGTCAAAGTAATACCCGATGCAGACGAGTATGAATGTCCTGATGATCCTGAACACTCTGTGCCTGAAAGATGACGGGTCGATGTGAAGGATCTTGTTCAGCCTGTCCATCAGCGGTACTGCGAGGATGGCGATCATTATGACGACGCCGTTCCACAGACCGAACCATATGTATTTCCACTCAGCTCCGTGCCATATGCCCACTACGAGGAATACGACGAGCGACGCAAGAGCTCCAGGCAGCACAGACGCGATATGCGCTCCCGCCTTCGTCTTACCGAACGCCGACCTGCTGATGCTCTCTGTGATTTTGCCCGCAGTATCCGAAAGCGCGAGCGGATAGAATATGTAATTTCTCATCCATGCGCCGAGACTTATATGCCATCTGTTCCAGTAGTCCGTAAGGCTTAGCGAGAAATACGGCTGCCTGAAATTCTGTATCATGTCGATGCCGAGTATCTGGGCTACTCCGCGGGATATGTCTATGCCGGCTGAGAAGTCCGCGTACAGCTGCAGAGCGTACACAAGGATAAGGAACACAACCATTGTGCCGTTAGGCGAGTCTGCGTCCATTGAGTCCCTTATAACAGCCATGAGACCGCTCGCCCTGTCTGCGATGACGAGCTTCTTGAACAGACCCCACAGTATGAGCTCGAGGCCGAACTTGAATCTCTCATATTCAGGTCTGTGAGGTTCATACAGCTGGTGAGCCAGCTGATCATAGGCGCTGATCGGGCCCTGTATTATCTGAGGGAAGAAGGATACGAACAGCGCGAATTTAAAGAGGTTCTGCTCATCCTCAACGTCTCCCCTGTAAACGTCTATCAGATATCCCATCGACTGGAATGTGTAGAAACTGATGCCGAGCGGCAGTATGAACCTGAACACAGGAAGTCCGCCGCCGGTGAGGCTGTTGATGTTCACAGCCATGAAGCGGTAGTATTTCAGCACAAAGAGGATACCGAAATTGACAAGAAGCGTCAGGGCCATGATCCTCCGTCCCACCTTGTCTCTCTCGGCGCGGTATGCCTTTTTCTGTTTCTTGTCCCAGTCTTCCTTGTGTTCTTTAATAACTGCCCTGGTCCTGCGGGTATTGCTGCCTATGATCCTTCCGGCAGCATATGTCGAGACCGTAGTGAACACCATGAAAGCAGCTATCTTTATTCCCGTAAAGAAATAGAACACATAACTGCCGATAAGCAGCACCACCCACTGATACTGCTTATTTGGGAATGCAAAATATACTATTGTAAGAATTGATGCAAAACATGCAAATGCAAGAGTGGTAAATGCCATTTTCTATCTGTCCAGGAGGCCCTTAAGTCCTTTGCGGTCTATCTTGCCGTTGAGATTCTGAGGCATGACATCCAGTCTGATCGTTCTGGCCGGAACCATGTATTCAGGCACCAGACTTCTGATCCCTTCTGTCGCTGTTTTCTCTTCGATGCTGCCCGTGTAGAACATTACTATCATCTTATGAACGTCGTCATATACGCACGCGCACCTGTCCAGGCCGTCAAGCGAGCTGGCTGCAGTCTCTATCTCTCCGAGCTCGATGCGGTGGCCCATATGCTTGATCTGAAAGTCCTTGCGGGTTATGTATATGAGCTCGCCTCTCTCATTCAGCCTGACGAGGTCTCCCGTCCTGTATATCTTCTCCTCATATGCGCTGACGAGCGGGTTCTGCACGAACACTTCAGCTGTCTTCTCCGGATTGTTGTAATATCCGTAGGCAAGCGACGGACCTCTTCCGCAGAGTTCTCCCTCTTCACCCGGAGCAGCCTCTTCGTCCTTATCGTTCAGAATGAGCAGGTCCATGTGCTCGCAGGCTCTGCCTATAGGAAGGCTTTCGGTGTCTCTGAATCTTCTGTCAACAATATAATATGCGCAGATGTCCGCCATCTCTGTCGGTCCGTACTGATTGACGAATACCGCATCAGGGAATGCATCCATCCACATGTTGAGCTGCTTTACAGGCATCACCTCGCCCGAAGCCATTACAAGCCTGAGCGGCGGCAGCTGCTCCTCTTCGAGAGCACCCATATTGGCAAACATGCACAGAAGGGTCGGTACCCAGTAGATAGTGTTGACGTTATGCTCGATCAGGTATTCCATCAGCATGCCCGGGAAAGCAAAAGCCATCCTCGGAGGTATGCACGTGGTGCATCCGTTCCTTACGGTCTGGAATATCTCCATCGTAGACATAACGAAATAGAAAGGAGCCTGATTGGCAAAAATCGTTTCCTCATCGATCTGAACGGCCGTCGGCACCCATTCGACCTCCGCCATTACAGCTCCGTGCGACAGCGCAACGCCCTTAGGCATTCCTGTCGAGCCGGATGTGAAGAGCACATACAGAAGATCGGTGCTAACCACTCTGTTCTTTGCGGCATCTACAAGCGCCTCAGTCTCAGCGGTCAGCTCTTTTTCCTGCTCATCCTCATAGATGATGATCCAGACGTCACTGCGGCCGGACTGCCTGAGAATATCTGATGCTTTTCCGGCGAATTTCCTTGCTGTAATGATCGCAGCAGGCTCGAATGTTGCCAGGATCTTATCTATCCTCGCCTCAGGCATATCCACATCAAGAATGGAATAAAAATTACCGGCATAGGCTGTTCCCATGATCGCAGGAACCACCTCAACACACTGGTCGAGGAATATGCCAACCGGTTTCTTGAAAATACCCTCGCCGGCGAGTGCGCCCGCGAGTCTGTATGCTTCGTTTCTTATCTCACTGAAAGTGAGCTCTCTGTCAGTATCAATGTAGGCAACCTTTTCAGGAAGTCTTGCGGCTGTCCGGTCAAGGTAATCTGTAATGCGTGTGAACGCCATTGTATCTGCTCCTCCGTATTGTGGTTTACAGTCAGTGTCCCTCTGCACTTCGCCATCTTTATATTAACAAGAGTCGGTCATTAATTAAAGCAAAATCGCATGTCGCACGAAATTGCGTACATCTTTGCATGCATAGGAGGCTGCCGCATATGAAGTCTGACCGGTTTTCGGGCAAAAGAAGAGCGGGCTTATGCCCGCTCCTCTGTAAATCAGAAATTATGCAATTTCTTATTTTGCATCTAACGGCTCGTACGCAACTGCTCTGTCTGCGCTGTCGCTTGCCAATCGCAGGCGTACTGCGTAAAGGCATATCATCGGCTCTGTCTGCGCCTGACGGCTTGCCAATCGCCGTGACTATGCCTCTGGTGCGTAGAAGTCTACGAACTTGACGAGCTTGTCGTAGCGTGCCATAGCAGCTGCCTCGTTCTGTGCGAAGAGCTTCTCTGCTCTTTCCGGATTCTCTCTGGTCAGTCTGTTGTATCTTGCTTCGTTCTTCAGGAATTCCTGATATCCGCCTGCAGGTACCTTGCTGTCCAGTGTGAACGGATTCTTACCCTCTGCCTTGTTAGCAGGGTTGAATCTGAAGAGGTTCCAGTATCCGCACTCTACAGCCTTCTTCATTTCCATCTGGCAGTTCATCATGCCGCCCTTGATTGAGTGCATCTCGCATGGTGAGTAACCGATGATGAGGGAAGGTCCGTTGTAAGCGATAGCTTCGTTCATTGCCTTCAGAGTCTGTGCAGGGTCAGCACCCATAGCTACCTGAGCTACGTATACATAACCGTAAGCCATAGCGATCTGAGACAGTGACTTCTTCTCGATAGCCTTACCAGCTGCTGCGAACTGAGCAACCTGACCGATGTTGGAAGCCTTGGAAGCCTGTCCGCCGGTGTTGGAGTAAACCTCAGTATCGAATACCATTACGTTTACGTTCTCGCCGCTTGCAAGTACGTGGTCGAGTCCGCCGTAACCGATATCGTAAGCCCATCCGTCTCCACCGAAGATCCATACGGTCTTCTCAGCGAGGAGGTCCTTACGAGCGATGATGTCAGCACCGATCTTAGCTTCTTCGAGAGCCTCTACGAGCGCCTCACCTGTAGTCTTGGAAGCATTGACATCGTCAAATGCTGCGAACCAAGCCTCAGCTGCTGCCTTAACAGCATCAGGTACGCCTGCAGCTACGAGCTCTTCAACGTCAGCCTTGATCTTAGCTCTTCTTGTCTTAACAGCCATTCTCATACCGAGACCGTGCTCAGCATTGTCCTCGAACAGGGAGTTGCACCATGCAGGTCCGTGTCCTTCTTCGTTGACTGTGTAAGGAGCTGTTGCGCCAGGGCCGCCCCAGATTGAGGAGCATCCTGTAGCGTTGGAGATGTATGTGTGATCTCCGCAAAGCTGTGTGATCAGTCTTGCATATGAAGTCTCAGCACATCCTGCGCAGGAGCCCGAGAACTCGAGGAGAGGAGTCTTGAACTGCGACTTGATAACGTTGCTGTTGTCTGCGAAGTCCTTCTTAACGGATACGCTCTTAACTGCATAGTCGAAGTTCTTCTGCTCTGGGAGCTGCTCCTCAAGCGGCTTCATTGTCAGAGAATTTGTCGGGCATACTGTTACGCAGACTCCGCATCCCATACAATCGAGCGGGGATACTGCGAGGCCATACTTGTATGCGCCCTTGCTCAGCTTGTGATCAACAGCCTTGAATCCTTCCGGAGCAGCTGCCATCTCAGCTTCGTCAAGCAGATATGGTCTGATAGTAGCGTGTGGGCATACGAATGCGCATCTGTTGCACTGTGCGCACTTTGTGCCGTCCCACTCAGGAACGTTAACTGCAACGCCTCTCTTCTCGTAAGCGGAAGCGCCGAGTTCCCACTCACCGTCAACGTGAGGCATGAATGCGGATACAGGCAGGCTGTCTCCATCCATGTTGTCGATTGGGAGAAGGATGTTCTTGACCTGAGTAACGAGTGCAGCACGTCCTTCGAGAGGTGCCTTTTCAGGATCTGCAGCAGGGTTAGCCCACTCAGCAGGAACGTCGATCTTAACGAGAGCGTCAGCACCGGCATCGATAGCCTTGTGGTTCATGTCTACTACATCCTGGCCCTTCTTGAGGTAGGACTTTGTAGCAGCATCCTTCATGTACTTTACAGCGTCTGCCTTTGGCAGTACCTCAGCGAGTGAGAAGAATGCGGACTGGAGAGTTGTATTAGTTCTCTTGCCCATTCCGATCTTAGCGCAGAGGTCGATAGCGTCGATGATGTACAGGTTGATGTTGTTGTCAGCGATGTACTTCTTAGCTGCTGCGTCGAGGTGGTCACCTACTTCTTCAGGCTTCCACTGGCAGTTGATCAGGAATGTTCCGCCCGGCTTAACGTCCTGAACGATCTTGAATCCCTTATCAATGTATGATGGGTTGTGGCATGCTACGAAGTCAGCCTTGTTGATGTAGTATGAGCTCTTGATCGGCTTGTCACCGAATCTCAGGTGGGAAATTGTTACGCCGCCTGTCTTCTTGGAGTCATACTGGAAGTAAGCCTGAACGTACTTGTCTGTGTGGTCTCCGATGATCTTGATGGAGTTCTTGTTTGCACCAACAGTTCCGTCGCCGCCGAGTCCCCAGAACTTGCACTCGATTGTTCCTGCAGGAGCAGTGATCGGAGCCGGCTTCTCTTCGAGTGAGAGGTTGGTAACGTCATCAACGATACCGATAGTGAACCTTCTCTTAGGCTCGTCCTTGCAGAGTTCGTCATAAACTGCGAATACGGATGCCGGTGGAGTATCCTTTGAACCAAGTCCGTAACGTCCGCCGATAACCTTAACGTCGTTCATTCCTGCCTCAGCGAATGCTGTCATTACGTCGAGGTAGAGAGGCTCGCCAAGGGAACCAGGTTCCTTAGTTCTGTCAAGAACAGCAACTTTCTTGCATGTCTTAGGCAGAGCAGCGATCAGCTTGTCAGCTCTGAAAGGTCTGTAGAGTCTAACCTTGATGAGGCCAACCTTCTGGCCGTTAGCGTTGAGGTAATCGATAACTTCCTCAGCTACGTCGCAGATGGAGCCCATAGCGATGATGACTCTGTCAGCATCCTCAGCACCATAGTAGTTGAACAGCTGATAGTCAGTACCGAGTTTCTCATTGATCTTGCCCATGTACTTCTCAACAACTTCAGGAACTGCATCATAGAACTTGTTGCAGGCTTCTCTGTGCTGGAAGAATACGTCGCCGTTCTCGTGGGATCCTCTCAGATGAGGGTGATCAGGGTTCAGGCAAGCATCGCGGAATGCGTTAACAGCATCCATGTTGCACATTTCCTTGAGGTCTTCATAATCCCATACAGCTACCTTCTGGATCTCGTGGGATGTTCTGAATCCATCAAAGAAGTTCAGGAAAGGAACTCTTCCTTCGATTGCAGCAAGGTGTGCTACAGGAGCGAGGTCCATAACTTCCTGTACATTGCTCTCAGCGAGCATTGCGAAACCAGTCTGACGGCATGCATAAACGTCGGAGTGGTCACCGAAGATGTTCAGTGCATGGGTGGAAACAGTACGTGCCGAAACGTGGAATACTGCAGGAAGCAGCTCACCGGCGATCTTGTACATGTTCGGGATCATCAGGAGAAGTCCCTGGGAAGCAGTGTAAGTTGTGGTGAGAGCACCAGCTCCGAGTGAGCCGTGTACAGCACCAGCAGCACCAGCTTCAGACTCCATCTCGACAACCTGTACAGTTGAGCCGAAGATGTTCTTTCTTCCGGCAGCGGACCACTGGTCTACATAGTCAGCCATTGGCGAAGACGGAGTGATCGGATAAATTCCGGATACCTCTGTGAACGCGTAGGAGACATGAGCAGCAGCCTGGTTGCCATCCATAGTCTTGAATTGTCTCTTCATTTTTTCATCTCCCTTTACATTAAAGATTTAAAAATTAAGTGATTAATAAAGCAAAAGTGATTTATAGAATAAATATATGGTGAAATAATTATTCCCAAAAGTTACTACCCGCTAACGAATAAACGGGGTGAAGCTTACCTACATTGCTTCAACAAGAGCCTGAGTATCCTTTGCAATCATGAGTTCCTCGTTGGTAGGAATGATGAATGTGCGGATCTCTGCTCCAGGAGCTGTGATCTCAACTTCCTTGCCTCTGCAGTTGTTCTTTTCCTTGTCGATCTTGACTCCCATGAATCCGAGGTTGTCACAGACTTTCTCTCTGAGCTCGATGTCGTTCTCACCGATACCTGCTGTGAATACCATTGCATCAACATGTCCGAGCTCTGCAGCGTATGCGCCGATGAATCTCTTAACGGATCTCAGCAGCATCTCTCTTGCAACGTGAGCCTTGTGGTTGCCTTCTGCCTCAGCCTTTACGATGTCTCTGCAGTCTCCGGAGATCTCTGAAATAGCGAGGAGTCCGGACTTCTTGGTCATCATGTCAGTGATCTCCTTGACCGGCATTCCTGTCTGCTCATAGATGAAGCTTACAACAGTAGGGTCGATCGATCCGCAGCGTGTTCCCATTACGAGACCTTCAAGCGGCGTGAGTCCCATCGATGTGTCATAGCACTTTCCACCCTTTACAGCGGTAATGGATGAACCGTTTCCGAGGTGGCATGTGATGATGTTGAGCTCGGAAGGATCCTTGCCCATGATCTCAGCACATCTCTGTGCTACATAGCGGTGGCTTGTTCCGTGAGCACCGTATCTCTGTACGTGATACTTTTCAGCGTATTCCCAAGGAATAGCGTAGTACTTGCACTCATCCGGCATTGTGCGGTGGAATGTTGTATCGAATACAACTACGCCCGGTGTGTTCGGGAGTACCTTCTTGCATGCGCGGATACCTACAAGTGCAGGTGGGTTGTGGAGAGGTCCGAGTGTGCAGAGCTCTTCGATACCTGCTTCGACTTCATCAGTGATGATCTCTGACTTATCAAAAATGTATCCGCCCTGTACGATTCTGTGGCCTACAGCACCGATCTCGTTCATGTCAGCGATAACGCCGTGCTCCTTGTCAGTAAGTGCATCGATTACAAGCTGCATAGCAACGCCGTGATCAGGCAGTGCGATGTCTTTGTCGAATACAGTACCGGCATCAGTCTTATAATTCATGTGGCCGTCTTCGCCGATTCTCTCACAGAGACCCTTTGCGAGGACCTTTTCGCCGTCCATGTTGATAAGCTGATACTTGAGCGATGAACTTCCTGTGTTGACTACCAGAATTATCATATCGTCATTTTCCTTTCATTAATTGACTTTGATGCAGCAGCTAACGCCGCAAATATGCGAATAGATTATACCACAAGCCCGATATTTTTTCCCCGTTTGAGCGGATATATCACCAAAAATACAAGAAATAACAGACTTCCGCCGCAGCATGGCAGCTGCAGCGGAAGCTGATTGTTGTTTTGCATAATTTTTTTGATTAATCTTCGTTCTTCTGGTCAAGCCTTTCGCGTATTTCAGAGGCTCTGATGACCTTGGTCGTACCCTTCCTGAATTCTTCGTTATCCTCGACCATCGGGAAGTTGATCCTGAACTCCGTGCCCACTCCCGGCTCGGAGTCAACATACACTTTGCCTCCATGCGTATCGCATATCTGATGCACGATGGCAAGGCCGAGTCCGGTGCCCTTTCCCGACTCCTTGGTCGTATAGAACGGATCAAATATCCTGGCAAGCGTATCTGCATCCATGCCTGTTCCGGTATCCTTGAACCTGAGTGCGACCCAGCCGTCTTCTATCCTGGTCGAAACGGTGAGTGTGCCGCCTTTTTCTCTCATGGCATCGTACGCGTTGAGCACTATATTGATAACGAGCTGAGATATCTGGGTCTGGTCGCCTCTTATCCTGGCGTGGCCTGAACTGAACCTGCCTCTGACTTCTACATTCTTAGGCTTTGCAGGCAGCGTGACCTTGAGCGAGCTGCGGATGATCTCGATCGGATCGAGCTCTCTGAAGCTCTCCTCCTTGCCCTTCTTCGACAGGTCAGCAAGTCTCTGGACTATATCCTTGGCCTTGACGCTCGCATTATACACTTCCATCATGTAGTCCTGTATCTCGGCCTGATCGTCCGGCAGCATTTCCGCCGCCATCATGCTGTAGCCCATGATCGGTGTCAGCAGATTGTTGAAGTCATGGGCGATGCTTGCAGTCATCGTTCCTATCGTCTCAAGCCTCTGGTGATGCGCGAGCGCCTGCATGTTCTGGTTGAGCTCTGCCATGGCGGAGTTCTTCTTCTTGAGGATCTCGAGCTCACTGGCATTGGCATTGTTGATCCTTCTCATGAGGATGATCATGAACAGCAGGACTATTACGCCGGCCACTCCCATGCCGCCGTATATGAGTATCTTTCCGGCAGCATTTCTCGACGGCTCAAGGGCCTCGTCAAAGTCCGCGGTTATCCCGATCGCAAACTCTCCGTTCGTAGTCTTTCCGCTCGGCTGCACTACCATTCTCGCCGTGTACACGCTCCCGTCAGGTCTGCTCATCTCAAACGAGCGGCCGCCGGACTGCTGTCCTCCCTGGCATTCAGTTATATAGTCGATGCACCGCTTGGTATTGGAGTCGTGTTCATCATTAGGAGAAGAAATGGCTGCCTGTCCCTGAGATGTGCTTATTACAAGGGTCGATGTGCTGTCCACGAGTATCACATCTCTTACAGGGCTGCCGCCGAGAGCGTTCTCATACAGCTTCTCAAGGCTGATGAGTGCTTCATATCTCACATTCCCTGCAGCGGGCACCTCATAGGCCATATAGTAGCGCCCGTCCTCTCCTCTGCATATGCGAAGTCCTCTTCCGTCCGCCTCAGTGACGAACGAGTAGCCTGCCTGCCCGGATGCTGAGATGAGAATATTATCGCCGTCCAGCATAAGCATATCCGCATATACAGGATTGGTTAACAGAGTGTTGGCCTCAAGATACTTTCTGAGGCCGGCCGTGTCCTTATCCTCGGAAGCCTTCCATTCCTTTCTCAGCTGCTCCATACGCGGACGGGCGAAAAAGGTATCGGCTTCTCTGCAGAATCCCGTCAGGGCATTGTCGATGTTGATATCTTCCGAACTTATGAGGCTGTAGAACTGGCGGTCCTTCTCCTCCATGATCGTATCGTCAAATTCCCTGAAGGCTTCCCATGCCTTGTATATTCCCACGGCAATGCACAGCACGGCAAGAGCGAGCACGACCATGAAGAATCCTCTCTTCACGGATTTCTTCTCACTTCCGCCCTCGCCTCTTTCGTACAGCTTCACTTCAGGGATCACTTCTGTGATGCCTTCGGTCTTTTCTTCATTCCCTTCGGGTTTTTCTCTGTTCACTTCGATTATTTCACTCATGGCTTTCCGTCTGCTTTCTTTCTTCTGCAGTAAAGTCACTTCTTCTTCATCGAGAGCGATATCTTGCCGCGCTTCTCGTCGACAGACAGCACTCTTACATCAACTATATCCCCAACTCTTACAATATCAAGAGGATGTTTTACATATCTGTCCGACATTTCGGAAATATGCACAAGTCCGTCCTGATGCACACCGATATCAACGAAAGCTCCGAAGTCTACAATATTTCTTACTGTTCCCCTGAGCTCCATCCCGGGTGCAAGATCGGACATCTCAAGTACATCGCTTCTCAGCACCGGTGCTTCGGCTTCACTTCTCGGGTCTCTTCCGGGTTTTTCAAGTTCTGCTGCGATGTCTGCAAAAGTGTATTTTCCTATGCCGAGGCTCTCCGCCAGGCCGGTCCTGCCGCTGATGCCGCTGACTCTTCCTGCCGCTACGTCCTCATCGCTGTAGCCGCATTCCCTAAGTATGGCTCTTGCTGCGCTGTAGCTCTCAGGATGGACGGCTGTCGAATCAAGGACCTCATCGCCTCCGGTGATGCGAAGGAATCCCGCACACTGTTCGAAGGCCTTAGGGCCGAGCCTCGGGACCGACAGCAGCTGCTGCCTGCTTGTGAATCTGCCGTGCTCATTTCTGTAAGCCACTATGTTTGCGGCAATGACCTTGCTGATGCCCGAGACATATCCGAGCAGTGACGGAGACGCCGTGTTGACATCCACTCCCACCTTATTGACGCAGTCCTCTACTACAGACTCAAGCACCTCGCCGAGTCTCTTCTGATTCATATCATGCTGATACTGTCCTACTCCTATGGACTTAGGGTCGATCTTGACCAGCTCAGAAAGAGGGTCCTGCAGCCTGCGGGCAATGGACGCAGAGCTCCTCTCGCCTACGTCGAGGTCAGGATACTCCTCTGCAGCCAGCTTGCTTGCCGAGTATACCGACGCCCCGGCCTCGTTTACTATCACGTAACTGAGCTTTCTTCCGGAATGCCTGCCGTACTCTTTTATAAAGTCTGCGATTATCTTTTCAGACTCTCTCGACGCTGTGCCGTTTCCGACGGATATGACCTCTATACCGTGCCTGTCACAGAGCCCTGTCAGGACTTTTTTCGCCTCTTCGACTTTGTTCTGCGGCGCTGTCGGATAAATTACTTTGGTCTCAAGTATCCTGCCCGTCGGATCGCAGACTGCAAGCTTGCAGCCTGTGCGGAAAGCCGGATCCCATCCGAGGACGGTCTTTCCCTGAAGAGGCGGCTGCATCAGAAGCTGCTCGAGATTGGATGCGAATATTTTCATCGCTCCCTCTTCAGCTTTTTCCGTAAGATCGCTCCTTACATCTGCAGCGATCGACGGCGCTATAAGGCGCCTGTAGCCGTCATCTATAGCGTCACACACATAAGGCCTGCAGTCATCAGATGCCCTGCGTGCAGCATGTCTTTCGAGATAGTCGATTATGTCATCCTCAGGCGCAGCAACAGAAACAGACAGGAATTTCTCTTTCTCGCCTCTGTTTATAGCGAGGACTCTGTGTCCCGGCACTCCCGAAGCGTGCTCCCTGTAGTCGTAGTAGTTCTCATATACCGTGCGCTCTCCTGCCTCGTCAGCCTTCTTGCCGGCAGCACCCAGGCTGCAGGTGAGTTCGCCGCGTTGCATGGTCTTCTTACGTATCCAGGCTCTGTAGTCTGCGTTGTCGGATACATCGCCTGCGATTATGTCCTGCGCCAGCGACATTGCGGCAGCCGCATCAGGGATATCCTTCTCAGGATCAGCATACTTTGCAGCCCTGGCCATCGGGTCTCCCGATGATCCCGGTGCTGTGAGCCAGTCAGCCAGCTCCTGCATTCCCTTCTCCCTGGCGATATCCGCCCGCGTCTTGCGCTTTGGCTTGTACGGGCGGTACAGGTCCTCGAGTGCAGCTGCTGTTTCAGCAGACAGTATCTTCTCTCTCAGTTCATCTGTCAGCCTGCCCTGCTCATCGATGGTTGCGATAACGGTCTGCCTGCGGTCTTCAAGATTCCTGAGATATTTAAGTCTGTCATCAAGAGCTCTCAGGACATCATCATCCAGCGCGCCGGTCGCTTCCTTACGGTAGCGGGCGATGAACGGGATCGTGCTGCCGTCGTCAATAAGCCCGATCACAGCATTGACCTGCCACACTTTTATTCCGAGCTCAGCGGCAATCTTTGCGGCTATTACTCCGTCTCTTGCACCGCCGGCTGTTTCTTTTGTCATTTCTGCAATTGTTTCTTTCGACACGTCTTACCTCTACATATAGTTTGATTTCTTTCAGAGTCTACCATCCCTTGCAGTTTTAGGCAAATCAATATTGGTTTACCGCCTCTTCCTCTTGATTTTTCCTCTGACTTTGCATACCATTCTCTCGGAAACCAGGAAGATTTCCGGAGGTAAACATGATTGACAGCAATTATCTGATAATTAACAGACATCCGCACAGATTCAAGGATATGCGTATAGCAGGTCACACCGCGGTGTTCACCGATGAGGCCGGACACATCATCGACTACGGCGCAGTATCACTCGGCGAATCAGTATATGCCGCTCTGTGCTGCGACGAAGTAAGAAATATCACCCTAGTCACCGACAGACCGGGAATGCAGGAAGTCATAACTATTCTCTGGATGACCGAGGAGGGATACCGCAGCGGTCTTGAGGCGCTTAAGAAAGTGCTGCACATGCACTTCTCCCCTCAGAACAAAAAACTCAACCGGTATGCTGAGGCAGTTGCGGAAAAGCTCGCACTGGGTGTAAAATTGCGGATAACTGATGCCGTAAGCGCCTCGGATATGGTAGAATGTCCTGAGTGCGGCATGCTGAACCCGGCCGGAAGTCAATACTGTTTTGACTGCGGTGCCGAGATCAGCTGATGCATCAGCACCGAAAACAGCAAATACGAAGGAGAAACTGATGGATACACAGAAGAAAGCACCGGCTTCCGAAGCCGCAGAAGAATCCGTAAAGATCAGCAGCAAGAGAATCAAGAAGGCAGAGCGCAGAGAAGCCAAGGCTGCACGCAAGGCTGCAAATAAGATTGAGGAAAAGAAGACCAGACCTAACAACATTCTCATAGCGGTACTTATTTTCGGAGTCGTTGTAGGCATGTTCGCATTCGTCCTCGGCTACAACTATTTCAGCAAGCCGGCGACTATTGAGAAATATATAGAAAAGAACGGCGGCGAAGAGGCATACGGCGCAATTATGATCGACGAGTACACTACAGCCAAGATAACAGCTGAGAAGAACTCCATGAAGATCGAGATGACCGCAACTTCAGATGACGATACCGTTGAAGAGCAGATCCGCAACTTCTACAGCGGTGAAGACGGCAAGGATAATGTCAAATACATCGCTGCATACTTCCTTACCAACATCAAGCCGCAAACGAGAGCTTTCTCAGCTGACGTCAAGGCCACCCTCACCCTCAACGGAGAGGAGCTGAACTCAGCTGAAATGACATTCAAGGAAGCCACTGAAGAAATGGAAGGCGATGACGAAGAAGAGGAAGAATCAGCTGTTCCTGAGGATGAAGCAGCCGCGGACGATGTGGATGCTGATGATGCTGCAGAAGCAGAAGGCGGAGCCGCTGAGACAGAAGCTGACGGAGAATAATCCCCGCCTCAGTCTCACATGACAGGATCAATGCAAAACAAGGGGCTGTCGCACAATAAAAAGTGTGGCAGCCTCTTAACTTGCCCGCCTGACGGCGGGCTCTTTTTGTGCAAACAGCTGAAAGCCTTGAAAATGCTTGGTTTTATCAAAAAACAAAACGCTCCACACCTATTGGAGTGC
>JAWRIG010000087.1:0-2530 GCA_040308005.1 Anaerovoracaceae bacterium
TAAAATAGTAGTTATTTTTTCTGTATTTGTCTAAATCATTATATAATTAATTTTTGTAGTTTTTTCTTTGATTGTATATAATATTATACCTTTAATAAAATCTATTTCTATATAAAATAGTTCGAATTTCTAACATATTATTTTAATATCATTATTTATACTCTTTCTAAATTGATTTAAATCAGTTTTATATCAATTTTTAACATATATTTTCAACATATTTATAAACGAATATATGAGATCATTTTACGTATATAGTCATAAATTATACAACTATTTATAACCGAAATATATTGGAATAACTATAAGTATAATATGAATGACTAAAAATTCCAAATATATATAGATAATAATTATTTATATACCTTAGGGGTAAATTACTGTTTTTAATTTCAAAGATACTGTCTCATATATATTTTATAGATTAAAAATTTAAATAAATACTATTATATATTTGAATTTTTATATATGCAAAGATAGATGATATAATGGTTACAGAGCAAATAGATACACTTATATACATTGTTTACGACTTATTTATCAAAGAAGTGCATGTTATTAAATTCCTTATGATTTTTTATTTGCAAGATAAAAAACATTTGTTCAGTTGTATATTCAAAATTAATGGACAATAAACAGTTTGTATGTGTTGTTAATAAAAAGAGAGAGTACATAAATTAGAACGATATTTGCTCTATGTACTCTTTTTTTGCTTTTTGTAAAATATAAGCTAAACAAATCTTAATGATTATATTTTAAGATTTGTTTAGCTTATATTTTTTATTTTATGGATTTCTTTAATATATAATAATTACAATAGCTTTATTCTGTAAACAAATTTATAATTATTAATTGTATAGTCTGTATAAAGGAGTGGGGAAATTATGATAAAAAAAAGAGTAGTACTAGGCCTTACCTTTTTAATGTGTATATTTACATTGGGGTGTAGTAAGGTTGAAAATACAAGTAAAGAAGATGATTCTAAAAAAATTAGCACCGAACATAATACAAACAAAGATACTGCTAATAAAATTAGTTTCAGCGATAGTTTAAGTGAAGTAAAAGATAAAATGTATAACGCATGCATTTATGATAGTCAAGATCAACCTATTAAAACAATGGAAGAGGCAAAAGAATATGTAAAAAACATCTTACCAGATGGAATTAAAGAAATTGAAAGTAAATTTAGGGAAGATAAAGGTGTAACTTATGCTAAATACGGTACAGAAGATTTTATTTTCTATGTTTGTTACGTACATCCTTATAAACCTGCGGAAAATAATATTAAACATAGTGACTTAAATACAGTATCAGTAATAACATTTCCAAGAGTAGAAATAAATTCAAATTGGGATAGTTCTAAGTAGTTTTATTCTAATAGAATTTGAAGACAGAACTCAAATAGTTTTTTAAAACTGCTACATAAGTATTGATTATTATATTTTAAAACTTATGTAGCTTATATTTTATGAATTTTTATCAATAGCTTTTTGATAAATACCTTCAATTACTTTCATTTCATCTTTTGTAAACTTACCCTTAGCATATATAAAATGGCCATCTTTTACAAATATTTGATAAAAAGTTCCATCAACAAGAATATAACCAGGACCTAAAAATAATCCTTTAGCATTACCAGGATTGTTTTCAGTTATTTGGTATTTTACTTTTGTATAAATATTTTTGTCCTTTGTTTTAATAAGATTTAAAGTTTCACTTTGAGTAGTTAATGTAAGGTGTGCATTTTTAAATAAATTTTCTATTGTGTATATATCTTCTTTATTAATATATACAACACCTTCAGGATTATCTTCTATTGGGATATTATTTGAATCATCTTTTTCATATATTTTACTTGAGTCTAGTAATAATATATCGTATGAGTCTTGTAAGTTAGTAGATACATTAGACAATTCATCAGCATCAGCAATATTATTATTAATAGTATTTGACCTATTAAACATGAAAAACGCAAAAATAATAACCACAATAATTATTGGGAAATACCTTTTCTTTGATATCATTCTAAATTACTCCCTTTTATAAATTTTATTTCTAATCATAAAGTAAAGATATATTTTAAAATGCTATTTGTCAATAATTGGTATTTGAAATTTCTTAGTGATATAATATAGGGGGGTATATTCATACTATTAAGAGCACAAATATGGGTTGATAAAGTTGAAATATAGGAGATTTTTGAGCAACGAGACACGAACTTGCTGAGTGGGCGTTGACGACATGGAATTTGAGCTACAGGAGCGAAGTGAGTTTTTTATGGGGATGAAAGAGTTTTGTGATCATTTATATGATGATAGCACAGATGGATATATACAAGTTTTAAAATTAAATGATGAAGAAAATAAAAGTGAGAGAACTATTAAAATATATAATACTAGACATGAAGGATTAAAAGATATTGTAGAAGAGCTGCATGAACAAAATGATGTATTTGTAGCTCCAAACACAATGTACATACCTAAAAGAAGAGTAGAAAATATAAGACAGTTCAGGTCATTATTTCAAGATA
>JAWRIG010000088.1:0-13446 GCA_040308005.1 Anaerovoracaceae bacterium
AGCTGCTAAGGGCATTCAGTACCTCAGCAATTTTGTAGACTCTCTCGTAGTAATCCCTAATGACAGACTGATCGACACCAGCCAGAAGAACACTTCGATGCTCGAAGCTTTCGCAATGGCAGATGACGTACTCCGCAAAGGTGTACAAGGCATCTCAGATCTTATCAGTGAATACGGTCTTGTTAACGTAGACTTTGCCGATGTAAGAACAATCATGGAGGGCAGAGGAATCGCTCACATGGGTGTCGGCGTAGGCGAAGGCGAGAACAGAATAGAAGAAGCTGTTCAGTCCGCTCTTAACAGCCCGCTGCTCGAGACTTCAATCAGCGGTGCGAAGTCTATCCTGCTGTATGTATCCGGCGGATACGACATGGGAATGCTCGACATCAACACTATCGCTGAAAAGGTTCAGACAGAGGCTGACCCTGATGCGAACATCATCTTCGGTGCTGCAATCAGCGAAGAGATGAACGAGAAGATTTCCGTAACCATCATCGCTACCGACTTCGGTAATGTTACCGGTATCGGCAGCAAGCCTATCGATGCACCGGCTGAGGCTCCTGCAAAGAACACAGGAACACTTCCGCGCGTTACTATCGATGGACTTGAGGGGTTTGAGGCTGATCTCGACACACTTCTTAACGATAAGGGATCAACACAGGCTTCAGGAACAGATTTTGACATTCCGGACTTCCTCAGATAATCAATATACAAGGTAAGGCTTATCAGAATGCTTATCAGGATAGAATCATCTGATAACGGCCGTATTAAGCTGGTCAGGAAGCTTGGCACAAGAAAGGGCAGGACTGCAGAGGGAAAATTCGTCATTGAAGGACTTAACCTCTGCAGGGAAGCTGTTCAGAGAGATGTAAAGCCGGATTTTCTGATGATTCCCGACGACTGGGAAACAGCAGGCGGCCCTGAAGATATCAGCGGGCTCAGGGCATTCACCGAAGAATGCATCAGAGACAGAAATCTTACTGTATGCTCTGTGCCTTCAGGTATTTTCGCAGGGCTGACTGATGCAGGAAACGGCATCGGCATCCTTGCAGTGCTGAAGATGCCGGCCAATGATCCGGAGCTCGTGCATTCGGTCCCCGAAGGGGCTAACATCCTTGTCCTTGACAGGATACAGGATCCCGGGAATATCGGGACTATGATACGCACAGCCGCAGCTGCAGGCTACGGTATGATTATCGCACTGAAGGGCACTGCAGACTTGTATTCCGCCAAGGTGCTGAGAGCATCCGCGGGAATGGTTTTCAGGATACCTTTTGCATATGTCGACGGCGCAGATGAACTGGCGCAGGTTCTAAAGGATTCGGGAAAGCAGATCGCTGTGACGGATCCTGCCGGAGGCGTTCCGTACTACAAAGCGGAGCTCGGCAGAAATACCGCGCTCGTAATAGGCAATGAGGGCAATGGCATCAGCGATGAAGTCATGGCTCTTGCTGATATAAGAGTTACCTTACCAATGAAGGGCGGCACTGAATCACTCAATGCTGCTGTATCGGCTGCAATACTGATGTATGAGGCTGTAAGAACAGAGGATTAATGATAAGGGGTTAAAAATGGAAAAAAACAGAGCTGATGTTGTGATCTGCGGATCCAACTACGTACTATCAAGTGAAAAGAGTGAGGAGCGCATCAAAGAGATCGCCAGATACGTGGATGATGAGATAAGAACCGTCAGCAAGGCTCTTAACTTCAATCCTAATTTCAAGACAGCGGTTCTCGCTGCACTTAATATCACTGAAAAGCTCATGGACAGCACAGACACGATCCTCAAGCTCCAGACTGAGAATCATCAGCTGGACAACGATGTCAAGCATTACATCAATCAGTGGGAGCAGGCGAAGAAACAAGTGACTGACCTCAAGGAAAAGATGTCATCAGAAGTTGACAGACAGTCACAGAGCTCCGAGGATCAGAAAAAACTCCAGGAAAAGCTGGTCGAGATGGAAAATGCATACTTCGATCTGCAGATGGAGAATGTCAACCTCAAGAATGAGCTGAAATCTATCAAGAGAATGAACAGCGAAGATGAACTCTAAGATACTCGGACTTCTTGAATTCAACAGAATACTGGACCTGCTTGCCGAACAGGCCGGGTCTGCTGTTACCAGAGAGAGAATAGCAGGGCTGACGCCTGAGACCAACAGGCGGATGGTGCAGGATGCATTAACGGAAACTACTGAGGCGGTTTCCGTTATTATATATAAGGGAAATATTCCGATCGGAGAGATCGGCGATATCTCGGGCATTCTCGGAATGGCGAGAAAGGGAAGGATCCTCAGCATGATGGAGCTGCTTCAGGTGCGCACTACCCTGAGCATCACAAGAACGGTCAAGGCGTTCCTGTCCCAGGACATGCCTTCGGGTCTTAAGAAGCTGCCTGAGATATGCGGCCTGCTTGAGCCTGTCCCGAGGCTTGAACATGATATAGAATCATCGATCCTCAGCGAGGACGAGATGGCAGACAGCGCATCCGCCGAGCTGAGAAGGATAAGGCGCGAGATAAGAAACAAGAATGACCTTATCAAGTCAAGGCTCCAGAAGATGGTCACAAGCGGTTCTGCAAAGACCCATCTTCAGGACGCTATTGTCACGATGAGAAACGGCAGGTATGTCATACCGGTCAAGAGAGAGTACATCAGCCTCTTCCCGGGTATGGTGCACGACCAGTCCTCGACAGGAGCTACTCTCTTCGTAGAGCCTCAGTCGGTAGTCAATCTGAACAATGAGCTGAGACAGCTTGAGTCAGAAGAGCAGGCCGAGATTACCAGGATACTTGAATCCTTCTCCGGCAGGGTCGCTGAGCACTATCATGAGCTCATGAACGACCAGAAGCTGCTCGCAGAGCTCGATTTTATCGGAGCAAAGGGCAAACTCTCATGCATCATGGACGGAAGAGAGCCGCAGCTCAATGACGAAGGATTCATAGACATAAGAAGGGGAAGACATCCTCTCATACCTGCAGACAAGGTCGTGCCTGTCGATGCAGAGCTCGGAAGAAGATGGACAACTCTTCTCATAACGGGACCTAACACCGGAGGCAAGACCGTTACACTCAAGACAATAGGACTGCTTTGCCTGATGACGCAAAGCGGCCTTCACATACCTGCGAATGAAGAGAGCAGCATGCCGGTGCTTGATGAGATATTTGCGGATATCGGAGACGAACAGAGCATCGAGCAGAGCCTGAGCACGTTCTCTTCACACATGAAGAACATGATCGGCATCTTCGAGAATGCGGGAAGCGGCAGCCTGGTGCTCCTCGATGAGCTCGGAGCCGGCACTGACCCTCTTGAGGGCGCGGCGCTCGGCATCGCAGAGCTTGAGACTCTCAAGGCGAGAGGCGCACTTGTCGCTGCGACGACACACTATACCGAGCTCAAGAAATACGCGCTTTCCACTCCGGGCGTCGAGAATGCCTCCATGGAATTCAACGTCGAGACTCTCTCGCCGACATACAGGCTGAGAGTAGGGCTCCCGGGCAAGTCCAACGCATTTGAGATATCCAGAAAGCTCGGACTGAGCGAGGATATCATAGCAAGAGCAACTGAGCTGCTCGGAGAAGAGCAGCTTGAGTTCGAGGAAGCAGTATCCAGAGTCGAAGCGGATCAGGCGGAGGCCGAGGAGGCTCTCCGTGAAGCGGGAGAAGCAAGGGCGCAGGCTGAGTCCAGCCGTGATGAAGCTGCAAGAGACCTCGCAAAAGCCCGCGAAGAAGCAGACAGGATACTCGAGGATGCGAGAAAGCAGGCCCGCGAGATGCTCCGCGATGCTCAGGATACGATAGATGATATATCCGAAGAACTGAGAAGCATCAGCAAGCGTAAGAAGAACGCAGGCTTCAATGAGGGCCATATAGCCGGAGGCGCTGCGAACAGCAGGAGGGCTCTCAGGCAGGCAGAGGCAGCTTACAGGCCTCAGGATGTACGCAAGCCGGATACTCTTCAGACCGGCAAGGCGCCTGAGCCTGAGCAGATAAGGACCGGCATGAGAGTCAAGTACACCAAGCTTGATCAGACCGGTGAAGTTGAGTCACTGCCTGATTCCAAGGGCAATCTGTCCATACGCCTCGGAGCCATCAAGATGACAGTCAACATACGCGACCTGATCATCGCAGAGTCCGAGAATGCAGGGCACAAGGAAAAGAACCGGGCCAAATACGGCAATATGTCTTTCGGCAAGACCAAGACGATAAGGCCTGAGATCAACCTCATCGGCAAGAATCTCGATGAAGCCGTCGACCTGATGTATAAGTACATCGATGATGCGTTCCTTGCAGGTCTCAAGACGGTCCACATCATACACGGGCGCGGAGAGGGCATACTGAGAAACGGCCTCAGGGCGGAGCTCAGAAAGAACAAGCACGTCAAGTCCTTCAAGTCCGCTCCGTACAATGACGGAGGAGAGGGCTGCACGATCGTGGAACTCAAAGACCGTAAGTAATAAGGCGGCAGGGGCATGACTCCTGCCGTTTTGCCTTAAAAACAACGAAAAAAGCAAATGCGTGGCTGTAGTAATATAGCCATTGATTTGCTATAATATTTATTTGGAAAAAGCCGCGCTTTGATATGCGGCGTAAGAAGGGATCGATAACACTAATGTACATAATCAGCAGATGCCTCCTCGGTTTCAACTGCAAATATGACGGAGGCAATAATCTAAACGAGGATATCTCAGAATTTTTCAGAACTCATGACTGCGTTGCTGTCTGTCCTGAGACGGCTGCCGGCCTGGAGTCGCCGAGAGTGCCTTCAGAGATCACCGGTGTCAGAGTGACAGAAGACGGAAAGGATGTGTTCACTGTCATCAATAAAGACGGTGATGACATGAGCGAGGTATTCGACTACGGAGCAAGACTGTCTCTTGCATCGGTGCTTGTTGAAGCAGGCAACCGCAGAGATCATAAGGGCATCATTGAAGGAGCGATCCTCAAGGCAAACAGCCCGTCCTGCGGCACAGGAGTAGTTTACGACGGCACCTTTACAGGGACACTTACCAGAGGCTTCGGAGTCTTTGCAGATAAGCTCATCGACGCATGCCTCGAGGAGAGAAACAATCCGGATATAAGCGATGAGAACAGACTGTTTGCGGATACATTCAAGGTCTGCGATGAGAACAGCTTTGCAAGGGTGTTCGGAGACAGGTAATAAATAAAATTCGTTAAGATATATCAACACTAAACACAGATAGGAAGATAATATATGGTAGATTTCAAGACAATTATTGCTGACGAGATATATGATGAATCTCTGGGACTTTCCACTGACGAGATAAAATCCCTTATCGAGATACCGGGTGACGAGAAGATGGGAGACTATGCTTTCCCGTGCTTCAGACTTGCCAAGGCTCTGAGAAAGGCTCCGCAGATGATCGCTGCGGATATAGCCGAGAGGATCTCAGGAAATGAGGCATTTGCCAAAGTGGAGAATGTCAACGCCTATGTCAATTTCTTCATTGACAGGGCTTATTTTGCCGGTCAGGTCGTTGATGAGGTCAATGAAAAGGGCGCTGCATACGGCAGGTCCTCAGAAGGTGCCGGAAGAAAGGTGATCGTTGAGTATTCATCGCCTAACATCGCCAAGCCTTTCCACATAGGGCACATCAGAAGCACGGTTATCGGAAATGCCATATACAAGCTGTATGATGCTGTCGGATTCGATGTCATCAGGATCAACCATCTCGGAGACTACGGCACACAGTTCGGAAAGATGATCGTCGCTTTCAGAAAATGGGGAAGCGAAGAAGAGCTCGCCAAGGATCCTATCAAGACTCTCCTCGGCTACTACACAAGATTCCATCAGGAAGCCAAAGAGCATCCTGAACTCGAGGATGAGGCAAGAGAGGCATTCGTAAAACTCGAGGCAGGCGCTCCTGAGGAGACAGCTCTGTGGAAGAAATTCAGAGAGCTCAGCCTTGCGGAATTCAACAGAGTATATGACATGCTCGGTATCACTTTCGACTCATATGCAGGCGAAAGCTTCTATTCAGACAAGATGCCGAGATTCATACAGGAACTCAAGGACAAGGGACTCCTTGTAGAGTCGCAGGGAGCTCAGATCGTTGATCTTGAAGAGTACGGAATGAGCCCGGCGATGATCACCAAGTCTGACGGATCAAGTCTCTACGTTACAAGAGACATCGCGGCAGCTGTATACAGAAAAGAGACTTACGACTTCTTCAAGTGCATCTATGTCGTAGCTTCGCAGCAGAATCTCCACTTCAGACAGTGGAAGCAGGTGCTCGAGCTGATGGGATACACCTGGCAGAAGGACTGCATACATGTTCCGTTCGGTCTTGTCAGCCTGTCTGACGGCGATGATATCAAGATGATGTCGACCCGTGAGGGAACAGTAGTATTCCTCGAGGACGTACTTAACACAGCCGTAGAGAAGACTGCTGAGATCATGAAAGAGAAGAACGCTCAGGGCCTCGACATCGACGAGGTATCCAAGGAAGTCGGCATAGGCGCCGTAATTTTCCAGGAGCTTTCCAACAACAGGATCAAGGACTACGTATTCTCATGGGACAAGGTGCTGAACTTTGACGGCGAGACAGGTCCTTATGTCCAGTACACACACGCAAGAGCATCCAGCGTACTCAGAAATGCTTCTGAGGATGAGCTCGCAGCCATCGCAAAGGGCGGATGCGACTGGAGCTATCTCACAAGCGACAGCGCATATGCACTGATCAAGCTCATCTACAGAGTTCCTGAGATCGTGCTTGAAGCTGCAGACAAGTATGAGCCGTCGATCGTCACAAGACATCTTGTGGATATCGCACAGGCATTTAACAAGTTCTATCATGACGAGCACATTCTCGTTGACAACAGAGATGAGAAGCTGGCCAAGCTGTCTCTCGTGCTCGCTTCAAAAACAGTTATAGCAAACTGCCTCGGTCTGCTTGGTATCAAGGCACCGGAGCGTATGTGATCAGGGGGAGAAAAGCCATGAAACTGCTGCTTACCACCATCAAATCAGACTGCAAGTATACGGATTATGCAATGAGATATCTGTATTCGATCGTTCAGGGAGCTCCTCTGGAGGCCGAGATGAAGGTCTACGGAAAGTATGAGCTCGACGGCAGGATCTATGAGGATATCATAATGGGCAGATATAATATCGTGTACTTCCATTGTGATGAACTCAATGAGAGAAACATCTGCGCCGTAGCTGAGATGGTCAAAAAGGCGGCACCGAGCACAGCCGTAATAGTCGGAGGAATGCAGGTGTCGTTCGGTACGCGCAGCTTTATGCAGCAGAACCCATGGGTCGATTATGTAATAAGAGGCGAGGGCGAGACAGTATTGTTCAGCTTCCTCAACGCAGTATGCACATATGAGTTCGACTTTGAGAACGTGCCGGGCCTCGCATACAGAGAGGATGACGAGATAATAGTAAACAGCCTCGATGAGCCGGTAGACATGGAAGATCTGCCGTTCCCTTATGACAACACAATACTTGATACAGACCTCGTATACTATGAGACCATAAGGGGCGATTCGCTCACGACTTCATATTCAAGATTTTTCCCTAACAACAAGGTGAGATCCCTGAGCCTCGGAAGAGTGTGCAGGGAGATGAGGTACTTCCTCGTCAAGGAAGTCAAGAAGGTCTTCGTATTCGACAGATTCTTCAACTTCAGCAACGAGAGAGCATACAGGATCTTCGAATATCTTATCGATAACGATAACGGCATCACAACATTTGAGTTCAATATCGACGGCGAGAACCTCGACGATGAGACTGTAAGACTCCTTTCAGAAGCAAGACCGGGCCTCTTCGAGTTCAACATCGATGTTGCCAGCACCAATCCTGAGGTCCTTGCATCAGTAGGCCGCAAGGAGAACATATATCAGCTCATGTACAACGTGACCAAGCTGCTCCAGGCCGGCACAGTCAAGTGCAACATCCACCTCATGGCAGGACTGCCTGAAGAGACAGAAGCCCTGTTCGGACGTTCATTCAACAAGGCATACGGCCTTGCTCAGGGTTCACCGCTCAGAATAGACTTCCTGCAGCTCAGCAAGGGCACCGTCCTGAGATCGGATGCTGACAAGTTCGGATATGAGAGCACTACAGCATCGCCGTTCGATGTTATATCCAATGATCACATGCCTGCAGGAGACCTCCTGAGAATAAGACAGATAGCAAGAGTATCTGATGCTTATATAGGCGACGGCGGATTCAAGGCATCCGTTCCGAGAATCTTAAGCGATACCGGAATGAGACCTTATGACTTCTTCGGAAGACTCACTGACTTCATAGCAGAGAACGGCTGGCAGGACAAGCTCAGGAAGCCTGAGAATCTCGCCAGGATCATGAGAGCCTTTGCAGAAAGGTCATATGAGGCATTCGATGATGATCTCAAGCTGGAGGTGCTGACAGGCGCTATCCATGCCGACCTTGAGAGTGCAGTGCCTGAAGAGGATATTATAAGATTTGACAGAGACGGCTGGGATATGGCAATATAGCTTAGCTGAATGAATGCAATATGATTCATATGAGAGCACGGATGAACAAAGTCCGTGCTCTTGAAAGTGATAAGGAGAATTCATGGACAACGGAAAGAAAGACAGGATAACCGGATATCTGACACCGCTCAACAGAGACATGCTGTTCGGTGAACTCAGCCCTGATTTCCTGCGCATGATGGGCGGACAGGGCATCCTCAGCGGGATACCGGTACCTATCAGCGAGGGAGAGAACGGCCAGATAGCAGTCAAGTCGATAGTTCTCGACATGGCTAAAGTCATAGGCGCGGATCCTGATTTCCTCTATGCGGATAAATACATGGCATACATCAAAGCGGCTGCCGGAGACCAGGCCGAACCAATGCTGGTGTCCGAAGCAGCAAAGCTTGCAGATGAAGGAAGATTCGAAGAGTCCTGCATGCTGCTCAGAACAGCACTTGCGATAGACCCGAAGTCGCGTGCAGCGCTCTACCTTTACGGAAGGGCGTGCAAAGCGTGCTACGAGACCGCATCCGAAGATGAAGACCGTTCGAAGGGCGAAGCTTACGTAGCCGCTTTCAAGGCGGAGTCTATGGATATATTCGAGGTGCTTACGATGATGCATCCTGACTTTGCGATGGGATACTATTTCCTCGGATATGCCTATCTGAACCTCGGCCTCTATCTCAAGACCAAGCTTACATGGGACGACTTCATGAAGTACTCATCATCAGCAGATGAGAACGGATCCGGGCTTGACGACAATCAGCTTGAGGACTTAAGAAACGAGATCCAGGGGATGCTTCTTGACCTCGAGGAACCTGTAACCATAGAGAAGGGCTGCAACCAGATAATGCAGGGAGACTTTCTCGGCGGAAGAGACACGCTCAGCAGATTCAAAGAGGGGAGATACGAGAACTGGTGGCCTCTGTGGTACTATCTCGGCGTAGCAGAATCTTCACTCGGAAACCTCGATGAGGCGATAGCAGACCTCAAGAAGGTGCTGACACTGTCTCCGAGCAACACCGATGTAATGGACGAGCTCGCCCAGCTGTATGAAGCAGCAGGGGACACCGTCAATGCCGCCAAGTACAGGAACAAGATAGCACTTGTACATAAAAACATGGAACTGGAAAGAGCCGAGCAGAATCTGAACTGAGCATTCTGTCCGCAGCAATTTCCGGATACAGTATCACGCAATATAAATGACCGCTGCTGAGTAAACAAACTCATCAGCGGTCTTGTGCTTAATCACCCAAATACAGCGGTTAAACGCTTCTACCTTCCGAGGCGCAAGCTCCTACACCCATACCGAGGATGAAACATTTATCGTTATTCACGCTTGTTGTGCCGAATCCGATGCCTACTCCTCCACAGGCGAAAAGACCGCCTACATCATATGGTGCGGATTTACCACCGGCAACTGCCTGCAGTTCATCAGTGCTGAGTTCCTGATCAGACAGTTCAGTCAGCTCCTTGACATATGCCATAACGTCATCAGAAGTAAATCCATATCCTGCTTCCTTTGCTACAGGGATGACAATTTCATCGACTGCCTGCTTACGGAAAGCATCTATAGTCTCAGCACCGGCGGCCGGCGATGGGGCTGTATGTGTCTCAGCAAATTTTCTGTCGAGCTCAGCGAGTCTTTTCTGCATATCCTCAGAAGCATTAAGGGCTTCATAGAATTTCTTAATTGAGTCTTTCATTAACGATTACCTCCACTTTATCTTATATTGAATTGCCAGATTCAGAATAGTATGCAGGGCATTAATTGTCAATCTGAAAAAGCGTTTGCGACACTTGTTTATCCATATAATTATACATATAATTCCTCATTGCGGAGACAATTTTGCATCAATGGACCCGAGGCACGCACTGCATAAAAAACAATAAATCAGGTGTTGACATCAGCACCTGATTCCGCTATACTAAACGAGTCGCAAATAAGGCAATGAATGTTCCGAGGTAGCTCAATGGCAGAGCAACCGGCTGTTAACCGGTAGGTTGTGGGTTCGAGCCCCACCCTCGGAGCCATTTAATACATTCTATGCCGGAGTGGTGGAATTGGTAGACACCTGGGACTTAAAATCCTATGAGAAGCGATTCTCGTACCGGTTCGAGTCCGGTCTCCGGTACCACTTCACCGTTTATATATAAACGCCTGATTGCGACAACAATAATATGATGACGCGGGGTAGAGCAGTCGGTAGCTCGTCGGGCTCATAACCCGGAGGTCGGAGGTTCAAGTCCTCCCCCCGCAACCAAGCTAAAACCCAGAGTTTTCAACGGCTCTGGGTTTTTTAATGTTTTGATCAAATAGGGGAGAGACGATAAAAAGGAGCACATTTGGAGCACATTCACGAAAAAAACTCTATTTAACTGTCGATGAAGTGTCGAAAAACATCACAGGAGGATCTATGATAATGACCCATCAGTCAGAACCGAAAGACTGAGGCAGCAGTATCGCATTCCCAATCAATATAATCTCCGTCGGCGAATCGATCGAATAATGGGACGAAGCGGATTGGAGAACAAAATCATGGAGATAAAAGATAATTTCAAACAGCCTCATCAACGCAAATACACTTATGAGTATAGCGTCATGAAGGGCAGAAGAGACTACCAGAAAGCTAAGCTCAACGCTGTATATCGATGATCTGTATGATCGTCATGAGAACGGAGAGGACATCGGATTCCTGCTTGTGGATCTTGCCAACAGATATGAGGAAGCGAGAAAAGCACCGACTCCTCCTGAGGTCGATCTCAGCTGGGACAATGTATGGGGACTCCGCCTACACTGCAGGACTTCAGAGAGGAACTCCTGAAGCAGCCTGAACCGGAGGCACACTCGCTGGCACTTGAACTCGAACTCTTCACGAGGGGTTCTCTCAACACATTTGCCAAGCAGACGAATGTGGATACAAGCAATCGTCTGATCTGCTATGACATCCTTGAGCTCGGAGAGCAGCTTAGAGCCATAGGAATGCTTGTCATCCTTGACTCTATCCTTAACAGGATCACTAGAAACCGACAGCAGGGAAAGCAAACATATATAGAGATCGATGAGATCTATCTTCTTTTCATGCATGAGTATTCAGCGCAGTTTCTTTATAAGCTGTGGAAAAGGGTCAGGAAGTACGGTGCTTTCTGTACTGGTATCACTCAGAATGTGGCGGATCTTCTGCAGTCGTACACTGCAAGGACCATGCTTTCAAACTCTGAGTTCATAGTCATGCTGAATCAGGCAGCAACAGACAGGATCGAGCTGGCTAAGCTTCTTAATATCTCGAATGAGCAGCTGTCATATATAACGAATGTGGATGCAGGCCATGGCCTTCTTAAGGTCGGATCCAACCTTGTACCTTTCGAGAATAAGTTCCCTCGGGATACTAAGCTATACAGCCTGATGACATCCAAGCCGGGAGAGGGGTTCTTTGGAGGCAGCGACCAGAAACCTGGGTCTGGCTTGCCGAATAAGCGATCAGGATCCGAACAGAAAGTATCTGCGGAAGAAGATGCTGAATTCATGAAACGGATCCAGGAAGTTGCGAAGAATAATGACGGATTCGGAGAACTGGTAAAGAAGTATATGGGACAGAATGGGCAGTAAGCCTTATGAGGCAGAGTATTCTGCCTCGTTACATAAAAAGTGCAAGAAAAAACAAAATCAGGCACGAGGGAGATTAATGTCGGATCTAGGGAATATATTGTCGGATATCAAGTGAAGCTGGTCAGTGATACAAGCTAAGGGAGGTTGTGGGAGGTGAGCTTTGTGCTGAAGAAATTTTAGATTTCGCAACCAGCTTTAACATTTCAGAGATATAAATGTTCGGTTTGGTTGGTAGACATGGGCATGCCTTGCAATTAAAATGATGTTAAAATTAATTGCAAAGGTAAGAAATACATGAGAAAATACTACTTAGACAATATCAGATGGGTAACTGTAGTTTTGGTTGTCATTTATCATGTGATTTACATGTATAATGGCGAAGGCATTCTCGGAGGAGTTGGAAAGATTACTTCTCTTGATGTGCAGTATTATGACATTTTCCTATATGCGGTCTATCCATGGTTTATGCTTCTGTTATTCCTTGTATCGGGAATATGCTCCAGATATTATCTGGGCAGTCACACCGCAAAGGAATTTGCGAAAAGCAGGACAAGGAAGCTGCTTATTCCCTCTACCGTAGGACTATTTGCGTTTCAGTTCATCCAGGGATATGTCAGCATGTCAATAAGCGACGCTTTTGATTCCATGCACGAAGTACCTGCCGTAATCAAGTATTTCATTATGGTGTTAAGCGGAACGGGAGTTCTGTGGTACATACAGCTGCTTTGGCTATTTTCGATGGTTCTTCTTCTCATCAGAAAAATAGATAAGGACAGGCTGTGGAAATTGGGTGGAAAGGCTAACATCATAGCGATACTTTTGATGGCTCTTGTAATATGGGGAGCAGCGCAGATTCTTAACACGCCGGTTGTTGTGGTTTATCGGTTTGGATATTACGGAGCTGCTTTCTTGCTTGGCTACTTTGTGTTTTCACATGATGAGGTAATTGTGACACTGAAAAAATATTTTGTATTGCTGCTTGTTCTTGGTGTAGGTGTTGGAACAGCCTTCTGCATCATGTACTTTGGTGACAACTATGCGGAAGCCCCTATCAACAGATCGATCCTGTTTACAGTTTTCGGATGGTTGGCAAGCATGGCGATTCTTAGCGGTGCAGCAAAGTATGCTGATAAGCAAAACGCTTTTACGATATGGATGAGTAAAAACAATTTTGGGTTATATGTATTTCATTACCTTGGGATATCAACAGCAGCCCTGCTTCTTGGAAAACCAGGTAATCTTCCGGCAGCTATGATTTATATTATCAGCTTGATTGCAGGCTTTGTGGTGGCATATGCCTTGAACGCCGTAATCTCCAGAATACCATTCTTCAGATGGGCGGTGCTCGGAATAAAGAAGGAGAGAAAAAACG
>JAWRIG010000089.1:0-17133 GCA_040308005.1 Anaerovoracaceae bacterium
TCAGGACCGTTGACAGGATAGAAGGGACATCCAGGAGGAGAGGTCTCAACCTGACATATGAAGTGAGGGACGGGATACTCCATCACAGGGGCAGCGGCATACCTGTCACGCTTGAGGGACAGATCGTAAAGATATGCGACAGGATCGCCTATGTCAATCACGACATTGACGATGCTATAAGAAGCGGCATCATCAGCATGTCGGATCTTCCTGAAGAAGGCATTTCAGTGCTCGGGACGACTCACAGCGACAGGATCAACAACCTCATTGTGGACCTCTGCCGCAACAGTGAGGGAAAGGATACTGTATCGCTTTCCGGGGAATACAGAAATGCTCTTGAAACGCTCCGCGCTTTTATGTTCCGTCATGTATACGGTTCGCCGGAGGTCCTCAGAATAGCAGACATGGAAAAAGTGGATCTCATCATCAGATCGCTCTACGGATACTTCCTTGAGCATCCTGATGAGATACCGGGAATATATAAGGAAATCGAGAAAGAGGAAGGTACACACGAGGCTGTCAAGGACTGGATATCCGGTATGACTGACAGATACGCTCTGAGACTGTACGATGAACTCTTCGTTCCTCACAGCTGGAGGTAGCAGACCTATGGCATGGGACAGCTTCATAGATGATCTTAAGCTGCAGGTGAATATTGTTGATGTTGTAGGCCGCGAAGTAGGTCTCAAGAAGGCCGGCGCCAACTATAAGGGGCTGTGCCCGTTTCACTCGGAAAAGACGCCATCCTTCATGGTCAATGAGGAAAAGCAGATATTCAACTGCTTTGGATGCGGCCAGAAGGGCGATGTCATAAAGTTCGTGCAGGAATACTACAAGCTGCCTTTTATGGAGGCTGTGGAAAAGCTCTGTAACGAGTACGGGATAAAGATGCCCGAGAGACGGCACTCTGCACCTAAGAAAGACTACTCAAGGTTCTACGAGATCAACGCGATGGCTGCAAGATACTTCTACAACTGTCTCAGCACCCGCGGGAACAAGGGCCTTGCTTATCTCAGAAAGAGAGGTCTGTCCAACGAGACCATTACAAAATTCGGGCTCGGATATGCGCCTTCTTCAGGTACTGCACTGGTTGAATACCTGAGGGCTGCCAAGGTCACTGATGACGAGATGCTCATTCTCGGCCTGGCCAACAGGGGCAGGAACGGCCTGTATGATAAGTTCCGTGACAGAGTTATCTTCCCGATAATCAACACGCAGGACAAGGTGATCGGATTCGGCGGAAGAGCCATCGGCGACATCAAGCCGAAGTACCTCAACTCACCTGAGAGCGAGATATTTCTCAAGAAGAACAACCTTTTCGGTCTCAATTTCACCAAGAATGAGATCTCAAACGAGGGCAGAGCCATAATAGTCGAAGGCTACATGGACGTCATCTCTCTGTACCAGAGCGGTGTCAGAAATGTTGCAGCTTCACTCGGAACTGCGCTTACCGACAATCAGGCAAAGCTTCTGTGCCGGTACTCGAAGAATATCGTGCTTTCGTACGATTCGGATTCTGCCGGTATCAACGCTGCGCTGAGAGGAATATCAGTCATAAACGGCGCAGGCGGAAAGCCGCGCGTTCTCACGGTAAGCGACGGCAAGGACCCTGATGAATTCATACAGAAGAACGGCAAGGAAGCATTTCTGAGGCTTGCTGACGAAGCTGTTCCGGCGGCGGAATTCAGGCTGCGCCTTGCAAGGCGTGACCACGATCTCTCAACGGATGAAGGCGTGCTCTCATATATAGAAACCGTAGTCCCGGTCCTGAGGTCGCTCGGGCCTGTAGAGCAGGAACTGTACGTAAGAAAACTGAGTGAGGAGTTCGGGATATCCCCGCATTCCATCATGATGGCGGTAAGGACAGAGAGCGAAGGAAGAGGCCGGCAGCAGGCGGCTCCGCAGAGGAGACCCCGCGCATACGAAGAGCGCCGCGGACAGAGAGTCACAAGTATCGATGAGAGGATCGAGATGTCGCTCGCTTTGCTCGCACTTGACAATACAAGATACCTTAAGAGGTACCGCGATGACGGCATCCGGATCCAGTCTCCGCTGGCATCGTCTGTACTCAGGGCGGCAGAGTCCCTGCAGGACACCGCTGAGAACGGAATGCACAGGATAGACCTCGACAGCATCGCCAGAGTGCTTGATCCTGATGAAGAATCAGCATTCAGAAGATAT
This sequence comes from Anaerovoracaceae bacterium, assembly GCA_040308005.1. Lineage (GTDB taxonomy): Bacteria > Bacillota > Clostridia > Peptostreptococcales > Anaerovoracaceae > Crickella. The sequence goes on from JAWRIG010000089.1 coordinate 2,182, forward strand.
GCGGCAAGCATACAGATAGGTCCTGATGACGAAGCCTTCTACAGAGAGACCAAGGCAAGCTATCTTATCAATAATTACAAAATGGAGAAGTCTGAACTGATGAATGAGCTCTCGATAGCCGAGAAGACAGGCAGAGAGGATGAAATAACGAAAATAGCAGACAGACTGATCCGTTTGGATAAACTAATAGATAATCTAAATCAGACAATGGAGGAAAACAATGCCTGACAGCAAAATCAAAAGCAGCGCACCGGAACAGGATAATCATTTTGACGATGAAGCTCCTGTTGAAATGACAAAAGCCGAAGAACTTGCTCATTCCATAATCGAATCAGCAAGAACAACCGGCAACGAGATCACATACGGCGAGATCAACATGATGCTTTCCGATTCAAATCCTGACAAGGATCTGCTTGAGGAAATATATGACATCGTTGAGAGCAAGGGCGTCAGCCTTGTAGACACAAGAGAGCCGTCTTCTCACGAGCTTGAAGATGATCTTGATCTCGATGATGACGATCTTCTCGATCTCGATGATATGGATCTTTCCGATGATGATATCACCGGAGACCTCGAAGATGAGAAGAAGAGCGGTGTCGTCATCAAGGCATCAGGCGAGATCGAAGTTACTGATTCCGCCAAGAACATTCCTACCGATGACCCTGTAAGAATGTACTTCAAGGAGATCGGCAAAGTGCCTCTTCTCTCTGCAGAAGAGGAGAGAGAACTGGCCATCAGGATAGAGCAGGGAGACGAAGAAGCCAAGAAGAAGCTCTGCGAGAGCAACTTAAGACTCGTTGTAAGTATTGCAAGAAGATACCTCAACAGAGGTCTTTCGTTCCTCGATCTCATCCAGGAGGGCAACCTCGGACTTATCAAGGCTGTCGAGAAATTCGACTACACCAAGGGATATAAGTTCTCAACATATGCAACATGGTGGATCAGGCAGGCCATCACAAGGTCGATCGCTGACCAGGCAAGGACAATAAGAATCCCGGTTCATATGGTAGAGACTATCAACAAGCTGATCAGGATATCCAGACAGCTCCTGCAGGAGTACGGGCGCGAACCGACCTCCGAAGAGATTGCCAAGGAAATGGGCATCTCTGTTGACAAGGTAAGAGAAATCAAGAAGATCAGCCAGGATCCTGTATCACTCGAAACTCCTATCGGAGAAGAGGAAGACAGCCATCTCGGAGATTTCATCCCTGATGAGGATATTCCTTCACCGGTAGATGCTGCAGCTTATTCTATGCTTCAGAAGCAGCTCAGAGAGGTTCTTGACACACTCTCCGAAAGAGAGAAGAAGGTCCTCATCCTGAGATTCGGACTTGACGACGGACGTCCTCGCACACTTGAAGAAGTAGGCAAGGAGTTCAACGTAACAAGAGAGCGTATCCGTCAGATCGAGGCCAAGGCTCTCCGCAAGCTCAGACATCCGAGCAGAAGCAAGAAGCTCAGAGACTATCTTGAATAAATGAGACTCAGCAAGAGAATATACGCGTTAGCAAAACAGGTAAATAAAGGCGAAACAGCCGCTGACATAGGGACGGATCACGGATACGTCCCTATGCTTTTGATGAGAGAAGGCGTGAGTCCTTCCGTGATAATGTCGGATATTAGCGAAGGCTCTCTTGCCAAGGCGGTTGAAACATTCCGCCAGTGCGGGATAGAGGTGCCTGAGAGCGCTTTCCGCACCGGCGACGGACTTGATACTATCGCTCCGGGGGAGACAGACGTAATCATCATAGGCGGACTCGGAGGCCACACCATCACAGAAATACTCGATGCTGACATTGAAAAGAGCAGGTCTTTCAGCAAGCTTGTCATGCAGCCGAGGAAGCATTCAGGGTATCTCAGATACTATCTGTACACCCGCGGATGGGATATCATATCCGAGCAGCTTGCTCCCGAAGGCAAATTTGTATGCGAGATAATCACCGCTGTTCCGTGCGAAGGTATTTCTCACCGGGAAGCGCCTTATCCTGAGGAGGATATACGATGGAAGTACCCGGCAGAGATAGTCGATGCTGACAGGGAGCTCGCGGCGAAGCGCATATCCTGGAAGATAGACAGCCTTACTGAACAGATAGACAATCTACGCGCCAGCAAAGATGACATGTCAGAACTTATCGCCAGGCTTACTGACGACAGACAGTATCTGACAGAACTTATAGGCTAGTTATGTAAAGCCTGTTTTACATATCCGGACATGAAAAAGCTCAGCCTTTTCGAAATAACATCTTTATACATCGGAGTTATCATGGGTGCAGGCTTCGCCTCAGGGCGCGAGTGCTGGCAGTTTTTCGGTGTATTCGGAAACCGGGGTTATCTGGGCGCTGTATTCAGTACCGTCTGCTTTGTGATTCTCGCCTGCATGCTGACGTATATAGCCAGGAGCAAGGGGACAGCAGACCTCGGCCGGCTTATATCCCCGTTCGATAACAGATATATAGACAGCATCATCGGCTGGATCCTTGGGATCATCTATTACTCCATGATAATCGCCATGACAGCAGCCGGCGGCTCTCTTCTGAATCAGCAGTTCGGAATAAGCAAGGTGTTCGGAGGGCTTGTGATCGCAGTACTCTGCATAATAACGGTCCTCGGGGACTTTGAACGTGTATCGAAGGTCTTCAGGCTGCTTGTTCCGGTCCTGTTTGTTATCGGCGTGCTCACAATAATTCTCACTATCAGGGCGGATTTCGGGCAAAGCGGGGCAGTCAGCGGATATACCCCCGGAAGAATGTCTCCGAACTGGCCGGTCTCAGCGCTTGTTTTCATGGCGTACAACACTCTCGGTATGATAACGATGGCAGGCAGCTGCGCAGTCAATGCCAGAGACAGCAGGCACGCCTATGCTGGAGCAGTTCTCGGCACACTCTGCCTAGGCGGACTGACACTGCTTCTTCTGAGAGCGCTTCTTACCGACATGGCTTTTTCAGCTTCGCTGGATCTTCCGATGCTCGGCTTTTCCGCAAGGATATCACCGGTGCTGAACATCATATATGCGGTCGTTCTGTACGGAGCGGTATACTCAACAGGCGCCACTACATACTACGGATTCAGCACGAGACTGAAGAACGGGAAATACAAAAAATATATAATAGCAGGAGGCGCCGCAGCAGGCTTTCTCCTCGGACTGACAGGATTCAAACAGCTTGTTGAATTTCTGTATCCCGCACAGGGATATATCGGGATCCTGTTCATAATCCTGATAATCATAAATTTTGCCGGAGAACTTAAGGCGAAACATATCTGAACAATTTATTTGCATTCTTAATATTGAAAAAATATCAAGTCCGAATATAATTAACAAGGCATAAAATCAATGGGTAGACCAGACGGTCGCGTGCGCTCAGCGCATGAGGAAAGTCCGGGCTCCGCAGGGCAAGGATGACGGATAACGTCCGCCGCAGGTAACTGTAGGGAAAGTGCAACAGAAACATTCCGCCGAAACGGGTAATGCCGTGGCAAGGTTGAAATGGTGAGGTAAGAGCTCACCGGTGCTGTGGAGACACAGCAGCCGTGTAAACCCCATCCGGAGCAAGACTGAGCAGGGCACTTATGGGTGCGGCCCGTACCCGCCCGCAGGTAAGTCGCTTGATGCTGCAAGCAATTGCAGTACTAGATGGATGATCGTCTAATACAGAACCCGGCTTACGGTCTGCCCATTTTTATCTAAACTTAAAGTAGAATACAGTTGGTGACTAGAGAGAATATAATTGTACAGGGACATCTTTTATGGAACTACGACTTGGGATTGATGTAGGTTCAACTACAGTCAAGCTCGTCCTTCTGGATGAGAACGAAAACATTGTATATTCTAAATATGAGAGACACATGTCCAACGTTTTCGAGAAAGCCGGAGAGCTTCTCGAGCAGCTTAAGGAGGATCAGGGCGACCTCGACCTCAAAGCTGTAATAACCGGTTCGGGCGGACTGTCTCTTGCTGATCTTCTGGGTATCAAGTTCGAGCAGGAAGTTATCGCATGCAGCAATGCCGTGGAAAAAATGATTCCGCAGACTGACGTAGCTATCGAGCTCGGAGGGGAAGATGCCAAGATAACATTCTACGGATCATCTGTAGAGCAGCGCATGAACGGAACCTGTGCCGGCGGCACGGGTGCTTTTATTGACCAGATGGCGGTGCTCCTCAACACTGATGCGGGCGGTCTTAACGAGGCAGCCAAGGATTATTCGATCATATATCCGATTGCATCAAGATGCGGAGTTTTTGCCAAGACCGACATCCAGCCACTTATCAACGACGGTGCCAGAACAGCTGACATCGCGGCTTCGATATTCCAGGCTGTAGTCAATCAGATGATATCCGGTCTTGCATGCGGCCACCCTATAAAGGGCAACGTTGCATTCCTCGGCGGTCCGCTTGAATACCTGTCCGAACTTCGCAAGAGATTCATCGAGACTCTGCACCTTAAGGATGAAAATGTCATCTTCCCGGATAACGCAAAATTCTTCGTTGCACTCGGTGCAGCAATGCTTGCCGATGATGAGCCTGTTATCAGTCTTTCATCGCTTATAGACAAGCTGAAGAACGCTGACCCTGAAGACGTGTCGGATACCAAGTATCTTCAGCCGCTTTTCGAAAGCGAGGAAGACCTCGAAGAGTTCCGCAGAAGACATGCATCCGCAAAGATCGAAAGAGGCGACATCACCAAGGTCAGCGGACCTGTTTTCCTCGGAATCGATGCAGGATCGACCACAACCAAGGCCGCGCTCATCAGTTCGGACAAGAAGCTCATCTATGAGCACTATCAGAACAACGAGGGCGACCCGCTTGAAGTAGTAAAGAACGTACTCAGAGAGATTTATGCAAAGCTCCCTGAGGATGCATATATAGGCAGATCCGTCGTAACAGGTTACGGCGAAGGTCTTGTCAAAGCTGCCTTCAGACTCGACGGCGGCGAGATAGAGACCATGGCGCATTACAAGGCTGCAAGGCAGTTCCTTCCTGATGTCAGTTTCATTCTCGACATCGGCGGCCAGGACATGAAGTGCATGAAGATCAAAGACGGCGCCATCAGCAGCATCATGCTCAACGAGGCATGCTCTTCAGGCTGCGGCTCGTTTATAGAGACATACGCAAAATCAGTAAGCATGACGGTTCCTGAATTTGCGCATGAAGCACTTAAGTCGACAAAGCCTGTAGACCTCGGCACCAGGTGCACTGTTTTCATGAATTCCAAGGTAAAACAGGCACAGAAGGAAGGCGCCACTATCGCAGACATTTCTGCAGGTCTTTCATATTCAGTAATAAAGAACGCGCTCTACAAGGTAATAAAGCTCAGAAATACGGAAGAGACCGGTCCTAATGTCGTCGTACAGGGAGGTACCTTCCTTAACGAAGCCGTTCTCAGAAGCCTCGAGATCATCCTCGGAAAGAATGTCATAAGACCGGAAATATCCGGACTTATGGGCGCTTTCGGAGCTGCTATCGTTGCATGCGACGATTACAAAGAAGGTGAAGTATCTGAAGTCCTGCCGCTTGAGCTGGTAGACAGCTTCAGCGTCACCACATCCAATGCAAGATGCGGAAGATGCGGTAACAACTGCCTCCTGACCATCTCAAAATTCTCAGACGGCAGCAGATATATAACAGGCAACAGATGCGAGCGCGGAGCAGGTCATGTGACAGAGAAGTCAGACCTTCCTAACCTCTACAAGGTCAAGAATAAGCTTCTGTTCGACCGTCCGGTACTCAGTGAAGAAGAGGCCAAGAGAGGCACCATCGGTATCCCAAGGGTGCTGAATATGTACGAGAACTATCCGTTCTGGCACGCATTCTTCTCGAAGCTCGGATTCAGGGTTGTAATAAGCCCGCCGAGCAGCAAGGAGATATACGCAAGCGGTATGGATACAATTTCCTCGGATACAGCCTGCTATCCTGCAAAGCTCGTTCACGGTCACATAAAGTGGCTTGTTGAGAACGGAGTGAAGAGAATTTTCTATCCGTCGATCAACTATGAGATGGTAGAGGATGCCAAGGCTCCTAACCACTACAACTGTCCTGTAGTCGCCACATACCCTGAGGTAATCGACAAGAATATGGCCGATTACTTCTACGAAAAGGGAGTGGAGTTCTATCATCCGTTCGTTCCGTACGATAACGATGATAGATTCGTTGAGGAGATGACCAAGTTCTTCTCAGGCTCAAGAGCAGTAGATATCAGCAGCACAGAGAACATCGTAGAAAGCTATCATCTCGGATATGACCCGAGACAGTATTCCCTGTACGGAATAGGGACAGATACTCTCGAGATATTCCATGCTCTGACTGCCGGCCGCAATGCTCAGAGAGCATATAAGAAGGCTGTCGCAGACGCAGGAGAGCGTGCACTTCACTACATGAAGGAGCACAACAAGAAGGGAATAATCCTCTCAGGACGTCCTTATCATATCGACCCTGAGATCAACCACGGAATCGACGAGCTCGTTATCCAGCAGGATATGGTCGTCCTCACAGAGGACTCAGTCAGCTGGAAGGTAAAGGCGGAAAGGCCTTTCAGGATACTCGATCAGTGGGTATACCACTCCAGGCTGTACAAAGCTGCTATTTATGCAGGCCAGCGTGACGACCTCGAGATCATTCAGCTCAACTCATTCGGCTGCGGACTCGATGCGGTCACAACAGATGAAGTAGACGAGCTGCTCGGTCAGAACAACAAGCTGTATACGGTTCTCAAGATAGACGAAGGCGCCAACCTCGGAGCAGCCAGGATCAGGATAAGATCCCTCAAGGCTGCACTTGAAGAGCGTGACAAGCTCGGAACCAGGTCGGCTAAGGTCAATAAACCATACAAGCGCAAACTCTTCACGCGCGAGATGAGAAACGACGGATACACACTGCTCGTACCGCAGATGTCGCCGATCCACTTCCAGTACTTTGAGCCTGTTATGAGGGCTGCCGGTTATAATGCAGTCCTGCTTCCGGCTGTTACCAAGGAATCGGAAGAAGAAGGCCTCAGATACGTCAATAACGACGCATGCTATCCGACAATAGTCACTCTCGGACAGATAATCTACGCTCTCAAGTCCGGTAAATACGACCTGAGCAAAACAGGCGTGTTCATGTCCCAGACAGGCGGCGGATGCAGAGCCAGCAACTATGTTGCACTCCTCCGCAAGGCCCTTAAGGACCTCGGAATGGAGCAGATACCTGTTATCTCATTCAACATGGTAGGTCTTGAACGCAATCCGGGATTCTCGATCACACCGAGACTTGCACTGTCTCTTGTTTACGGTGCTCTGTACGGAGACATCATGATGAAATGTCTCTACAGGATCAGGCCTTACGAGATTGACAAGGGAAGCGCCCAGTCAGTCATGGATTCATGGTTCGGCAAGATAGTCGAGAACTGCATGGACCTCAACAAGAAGACCTTCAGGAAGAATCTTGAGGCCATCATCAGGGATTTTGACAGCATTCCTATACATGAGGACATGGTGAAGCCGAGAGTCGGCATAGTAGGTGAGATCCTCGTTAAGTATCATCCGAATGCCAACAACAACCTCGTTGAGACGATCGAGGAAGAGGGCGGAGAAGCAGTAGTGCCTTCGTTCATCGACTTCTTCGAATACGGCTTCATAAACAAGATATACAACTACAATCATCTTTCAGGCACATGGAAGGACAAGGCGATCAACAAAGCGCTCATCACTTTCATCGAGTCATACAGAAAGTATGCGAGAAAAGCGTGCGAGAACAGCAAGAGGTTTGAGCCTGATGCCAGGATAGAAGAGACTGCGGCAAATGCCGAAAGGATCATCTCTGTCGGCAACCAGTGCGGAGAAGGATGGCTTCTGACAGGAGAGATGGTCGACCTGATCGATTCAGGCGTCAAGAACATCCTCTGCCTGCAGCCGTTCGCATGTCTCCCTAACCATGTAGCAGGAAAGGGCATGCTCAAGGCTCTCAGGCAGTATGATGACAAGGCGAATATAGTTGCGATAGACTATGATCCGGGCGCATCGAACGTAAATCAGCTCAACCGCATCAAACTCATGATGTCTACGGCTTTCAAGAACCTTGAAGAAGAGCAGTCCAAGTAGTATACTTTAAGCGAAGAGAATAAAAGACCAGAGATAAAGGAGGTGTCTCCATTGGGCAGACATGGAACAATAGCTAACAGAAAATCAGCGCAGGACAGCAAGCGTTCTGCAATGTTCACCAAGTATTCAAGACAGATCATCGTAGCAGCTAAGGGCGGCGGTGATCCTGAGTTCAACCCATCACTCAGAGTTGCGATCGATAAGGCTAAGTCGATCGGAATGCCTAACGACAACATCAACAGAGCTATCAAGAAGGGTACAGGAGAACTCGGCGGAGAGTCATATGAAGAGCTGCAGTTTGAGGGATACGGCCCATCAGGCGTTGCAGTCATCGTAGAAGCTCTTACAGACAACAAGAACAGAACAGCATCATTCGTAAGATCCATATTCGATAAGAACGGCGGCAATCTCGGAACACCTGGATGCGTATCCTACATGTTCTCACGTGCAGGCGTTATCGTTATCGATTCAGAAGATCTTGATGAAGATGAAGTAATGGAAATCGCTCTCGAAGCAGGCGCTGATGACATGATCGTCAACGAGGACAACTTTGAGATCAGAACAGAGCCATCCGCATTCAACGATGTTCATCAGGCCATCAAGGATGCAGGCTACGAGATCGTAGAAGCTGAGGTAGAGCAGATTCCTTCAATGGAAGCCAACGTAACTGACGAAAGTGCTATCAAGTCTCTTACCAAGCTGATCACATCGCTCGAGGACAACGACGACGTTCAGAAGGTATACTTCAACTGCGATCTTGACATAGACTGATAATCACAGAGATTTTCATATTCCTGGGATATACGTTAAAGTATCTTTAATTGAACCTACACTTACTTAAAGGGATTCTGATGCGGAAGCATTATGTAAAGCCTCCGTTGAGGGGACTACAGAAGCCATGCTTAGGAAGTTACCCACCTTATCTGTTATCGATAGGGCGTCAATTAATGGCTTGACGGTATTTCGGGAATTTTTATTGCCTTTTTTTGCCTTTCCATTCGGGATAACCGGCATAATTACGCGAATTACTGCCATTTGGCTGTCTCATTATTCGGAAAATATGCTACAATAGTAAAAAATCGGAATTATATGGAAAAAGGGGAATGCTCTAGTCATGAAAATGAAAAAGATCGATATCGCCGAGATCGAAGGCTTCATGCTCGGTAATGCCGAGAATGCCAAGGCAGGCACCGGAGTAACAGTCGTCATATCAGAAGAGGGGGCTACAGCCGGCGTTGATGTCAGAGGAGGCGGACCTGCAACAAGAGAGACCGACCTTCTCAGACCTGAGAACACCGTTGAAAAAGTTCACGCTGTCGTACTCAGCGGAGGTTCAGCATTCGGGCTCGAAGCTGCTTCAGGCGTAATGCGTTCACTTGCCGCCAAGCAGATAGGCTTCAGAGTTGATGAAGACATATTCGTGCCGATCGTTCCGGGTGCATCACTCTATGATCTCCCGGTCGGAAGATCCGATGTTTTCCCTGATGTTGAGATGGGCAGGCAGGCTGTAGACAATGCCTATTCAGGAGTATTTCAGACAGGCAACCACGGTGCCGGCACGGGTGCATCCGTAGGCAAATACATGGGCTACAGCAGGGCGATGAAGACCGGCCTCGGTACTTTTGCCTGCGGTGATGATCACATACAGGTCGGAGCTGTCACTGCTGTCAATGCCGTTGGCGATGTGTACAACGGAGCAGGAAATATAATCGCTGGACTCCGCACACTTGACGGTACCTCGATCAAGGGCACGATCAGAGTTCTCAAGGGCATGGTTCATGATGAGTCTTCTCCTGATCTCGATCTTAAGGACATAAAGACTATAGCGGCTGCCGAGGCCCTGAAAAAGGACCCTGAAGTGAGCAGGCCTTATACCCCGGAGCCAAAATCCGACGAAACATCGCAGGAAGCTCCTGCAACCGAGATGGACGATATCGTCAAAGCGATGATGAAGTCCTACGAGGAAGAGAATCCTGAGGCGGCTTATCTTGACATAGAGGATTCAGAAGCACATTCAGACACAGTCTCCCGCGCTGCAGCTCACGACGAGCCAATGCAGGCAGAAGAGGCTGCACCTGAATCTGAAGCTGAACCTGAGGCAGCTGAAACAGAAGAGAGCGCTCCTTCATATTCAAATCTTATTGACCGCAGAGTAGACCCGGCTGAATATGCTGAGCCTGCGTCCGCAGCTGCTGAAGCGGTAACGGCTTCTGAAGAAGTATCCGAAGAAGCTTCCGCTGCATCAGATGACCCTGCAGGTCAGCAGACAAGTGCATACGTAGAAGAACCTGCTCAGCCGGTCGATGACGGATATGTGCTCACAGAAGAAGATAAGGCTGATATGGGATATGACATCCCGTTCAATACAACGATATCATGCGTTATCACCAATGCCGCTCTGACCAAGGCACAGTGCTGCAAACTGGCTCAGATCCTCCAGGATGCATATGCCAGGGCGATAAAGCCTGTCCACGGCACTCTTGACGGGGATACTATCTTCGTAATGGCATCGGGAAAGCAGAAGGTCAACTTTGATGCATTTGCCGCTCTAGCAACGGATGTACTGCAGTATGCGGTCATCGACGGTGCTATGTCGGCAGAAGGAGCATATGGTCTTCCTGCAGCCAGAGACATGATCATTAAATAAATTTCACAGGAATACAGTATGGAAAAACTCATTTTAATAGACGGAAACAGTCTGCTGTTCAGGGCGTATTTTGCAATGCGCCCTATGGTGACATCTAAAGGCATCCACACCCAGGGCGTGTTTGCCTTTATTAATATGCTGAATAAAATAATCAAGGACTATGAGCCTGACTATATCGCCGTAGCCTTCGATATGAAGGAACCTACTTTCAGGCATAAGGAATATGCCGAATACAAGGCAGGCAGGCAGCAGACGCCTATAGAGCTTCTGTCCGAGATCCCTTGGATGCACAGGGTGCTCGAAGCCATGAACATCGCGGTTCTTGAAATGCCGGGATACGAAGCCGATGACATTATCGGGACTCTTTCAGTAAAGGGATCAGAAGCAGGGTATAAAACCCTCATAATCAGCGGTGACAAGGACGGACTGCAGCTCGTCAGCCCTGACGTCCACGTTCTCATAAACAAGCGCGGCATGAGCGAATTTGACGTCTACGACGAAGCCGCAATGAAGGAAAGATACAACCTTACTCCTAAGCAGTTTATTGACCTCAAAGGCCTTATGGGCGATAAATCCGATAACATCCCGGGAGTGCCGGGTATCGGCGAGAAGAAGGGAATCGCTCTCCTCGAGCAGTACGGATCGGTCGAAGGCGTACTTGAGCACGCTGATGAGATCAAGGGCAAAATGGGCGAGAACATCCGCACCAATGCTGAGTCTGCAAGAAAGTCAAAATGGCTCGCGACCATCAAGACAGACACGCCTGTCGAATTCACATGGGAGCAGCTTAAGTTCACTGCACCGGATACAGATAAGCTCATCGAAGTCTATACAGAACTGGAATTCAATTCATTCATCAGAAAGCTCCAGTCTGAAGGCTCTGTTTCTGATGATATCCCGGCTGCTTCAGGCCGTGACCTATCATCAGAATACGAAAAGATAAATATTGTCAGCGCTGATGAGTTTCTTTCACTTACAGGCAAGGGAAGCATCGTATCTGCAGATGCAGTAACTGACGCCAGCCATCTCAGGCTCCCTGAGATCTCCGGTATCGCGCTTTACGACCCGGAGAACAACAGAGGCTGCACAGTGCAGCTTACTCCTATGGACGCAGAGCTGTGGCTTGACAGGATAAACAGCATGGAATACAGGCTTGCAGGCTGCGGCCTCAAAAAGACTCTCTATGCTTTCCTGAGCCATACAGGGCGCTGCCCACAGCCGTATTACGATGTGACTATAGCCGAGTACCTTCTTGACCCTAACAGGCAGAAGTACCCGCTTGACAAGCTGCTTCTGAGATATGCGGGATATGCTGCACAGCCATCTGAAGCCGCTTCACTCGGCGACGATGCATCATATGATTCACTCTCCCTGACAGCGGAAGACTGCCTGAGAAGAGCATTCTATTCAGCTGCCGTCATGAGTGAGCAGGCAAAGTCTCTTGATGAAAGAGGCCTGAGAGATCTTTTTGACTCATGCGAGATGCCGCTTGTAAAAACAATTGCAGCTATGGAGCTTGAAGGCATCAGATGTGATTCCGAGATACTCGGGTCCATAGGAAAAGAGATCACAGACAAGATCTCAGTCCTTGAGCAGCAGATATACAGCGAAGCCGGGACTGATTTCAATATAAATTCGCCAAAGCAGCTCGGCAGCATCCTCTTTGAAAAGATGGGGATCCCTTATCCTAAGGCAAAGGGCAAAGGAAAGTCAGGAAGCTACTCGACCGCTGCCGACGTTCTTGACAAGCTTAAAGGCAGCTACGGTATCGTTGCAGATATCCTTGAATACCGCAAGCTGGCCAAGCTTAACAGCACGTATGTCGAGGGCCTCAAGTCAGTAATTGCAGAAGACGGCAAGGTGCACCCGCATTTCATGCAGACCGTTGCCGCAACAGGCAGGCTCAGCTGCACAGAGCCTAATCTCCAGAACATCCCTATAAGAGATGATTACGGAAGGCTCATAAGAAAAGCATTCGTAACGGATTCCGAAAGCAATTCGTTCACAGGGTCCGACTATTCGCAGATCGAGCTCAGGATACTCGCATCACTCAGCGGAGATGAGTCTCTTATAAACGACTTCAGGCAGGGCAAGGACATTCACAAGGCCACTGCTTCAAGAGTGTTCAACATTCCTGAGGATGAAGTGACACCGCTTGACCGCACAAGAGCCAAAGCCGTCAATTTCGGTGTCGTATACGGCATGAGCGGCTTCGGCCTCGGAGAGAGCCTTAACATCTCAAGGGCCGAAGGTCAGAGATACATAAGCGAATATTTTGCCAAGCATCAGGCAGTCAAGGCTTACCTCGACAGGCAGATCGAAGAAGGCGAGAAGAACAGGGAAGTCCGCACGTATTTCGGCAGAGTGCGTCAGATACCTGAATTCGCATCCCGCAAATTCATGGAGCGCGAGCTTGCCAAGAGGCTTGCGATGAACACGCCTATCCAGGGCACAGCCGCAGATATCATCAAGATAGCCATGAATTCTGTTTCGGCCGAACTTGAACGCCGCGGACTCAAGTCAAGACTCATACTTCAGATCCACGACGAACTAATCGTCGAAGGGCCTGACAGCGAGATAGAGGAAGTAAAGAAGGTGCTCGATGAGTGCATGAGAGGGGCAGCAGACCTTGCAGTCGAGCTCACATGCGACATGCATTCAGGCAAGACCTGGTACGAATTAAAATAATCAAGAGGTAAACAAATGATTTGTATAGCTATTACCGGCGGCATCGGTGCCGGCAAGTCCACTGTCACTGACTATCTGAAGGAAAAGGGATATACGGTAATTGACGCTGATGCCATGTCCCGCGCCATGACTGCTGCGGGCGGCAAGGCCATGCCTTACATTCTGGAGCACTTCGGTCCTGACTACATCAATCAGGACGGAAGTCTCAACAGGGTGGCCATGAGAGACCTCGTCTTCAGGAACCCTAAATACAAGGCTATACTGGAGGAAGGGACCACTAAGGTCGTCCTTGAGGACATAGAGAAGATCAAGCAGGAAAAGAGGCAGGCGGGCGAGAAGGCTCTTTTCTTCGATATTCCTCTGCTGTTCGAAACTCATCAGGAGGACAATTATGACCTTGTATGGGTCGTTACAGCTGACAGGGAGATCAGAAAAGAGCGCGTCATGAAGCGCGACGGGATCAGCGCTGAGATCGTCGATCTCATGATAGGCTCACAGGCGGAAGAAGATGTAAAGACAGCCAAAGCGAGCACGGTTCTGAACAATGACGGCTCCGTGGAAGACCTGCATGCAGCAGTCGACAGGGCGCTGTCGTGGTTATAGTTTTTTGCCTGCCGCTGTCTGCCTCGCAGGGCTGAAAAGCCCATTTTTCAAGGGATGCGGTAGGGTCTCAAAAAAAGATTCCAAATTATCAAAATTAGGGCTTGCATTTTAGTTTTTCGATGCTATAATACTACTTGTCGTGTGGATGTGGCGGAATAGGCAGACGCGCATGGTTGAGGGCCATGTGGGCAACCGTGCTGGTTCGAGTCCAGTCATCCACACCATTTTTTTATATAAAAAATGGTGTCTAAGCTGCCATAAGCCGGTGTGGCGGAATTGGCAGACGCGCCGGATTCAAAATCCGGTGATGGCAACATCGTGTGGGTTCGAACCCCACCACCGGTACCAGATTTTTAACACAAGTCAGCAAGAATTCCCCATCCTCTTCAGGTGGAGGGATGAATTGCAAAAGAATTAAAATACATCAGCAAGAACGGTTGTTCGCAAACGCGTTTCGTGGTATAATAAAGCATCCAATAAAAAGGTCTTATCCGGCCGGACCAGGTACAGGTATGAATGTGCAAGGATGCTTATAAGTGTCCTTGCATTTTTTGTTAGATCAGATGCGTGGAGAGTATACCATGAACAGAGCGATGCGATTCCGTATAGAACCGAATAAGGAACAGAGAGTGCTGTTTGCAAAGACATTCGGCTGCTGCCGATTCCTGTATAACAGGATGCTTTCGGATCATATTCTGAGAGAACTGACAGGAGAGCAGATAGAGATTCGGCCTGCAGTATATAAGAAAGAATATCCTTGGCTCTGCGAAGTGGATTCACTTGCGCTCTGCAATGTGCAACTGGACCTGGAGAGAGCCTTCCGTGACTACCGGAAGATAAAAGACAGAGGCAGACCGAGATACAAGAGCAAACATCACAGCCGCATGAGCTATACGACCAATGTCGTGAATGGGAACATCCGCATCGAAGGAAAAAAGATA
>JAWRIG010000090.1:0-4814 GCA_040308005.1 Anaerovoracaceae bacterium
GATGATATCCCTCATCTTGATATGCTATATAGAAAGTAAATTATTTAAGGATATATATAAATTTAAAATCTTTTCTAGATTAAGAAATAAAATTTATATATATCCTTATTATTTTGTTATTTAATATTTTATTCTAAGTCATTATGATTTAAAGGAGTACCCCTTTTAATATCTTTATTTACTTTTTTACCTATCACATCATAGTAGTATTTAGGGTGCATGCCATAACCAGGTCTTATACATCTTAAGTTATCTTCTTTTAGAATTTCACCTTTTTCTAAATCTTTAACTACAAATAAAGATCTAGAAAACTTAATATGTTTTTTAAAGTCATCTTCATTATTATATGAAATTTTTCCTATGCATTTTTCAACTTTTCTTATAGATTCAACCATTTGCTTAAATTGGTTTTTATCTAGCGAAAATGAAGAATCAGGACCACCTATACTTCTATCTATTATAAAGTGTTTTTCTATTATTTTAGCACCAAGAGCAACAGCGGTTAGCGGAACTTCTATATCAACACTATGGTCAGACAATCCAACTATTGTATTAAAAGTGTTTTGCATATTAGAGATGGTATCCAAGTTAGAATCTTCTAATTTTGCTGGATAAGATGATGTACATTTTAATAAAGCAATATCCATGTTATCCATTTTTTTACATGAGCTTAAAGCTTCGTATATATCATTTTTAGTAGCTACTCCAGTAGACAATATAATAGGCTTATTTTTAGAAGCAATGTATTCTATAAGTGGAATATCTCTAATTTCAAAAGAAGCTATCTTATATGCCGGAACGTTTAAGGATTCTAAAAAGTCTACTGATGATTTATCAAATGGAGTTGAAAATAATGTGATACCTATTTTATTTGCATAATCAAATAGGTCTTCTTGCCATTCCCAAGGAGTGTATGCATTTTGATACAATTTATATAATGTAGTCCCATCCCATATGCTACCTTGATTTAGCCTAAAGTAATCATTATCACAATCAATGGTTAAAGTATCGGGTGTATAAGTTTGAATTTTAACGGCATTGGCTCCACATTCTTTTAAAGTTTTGATGCTTTGTTTTGCTATATTTATATCACCACCATGATTTGCTGATAGTTCACCTATTATGTAGCAAGGTGAATCATTAGATATTTTAAAATCATCTATAATCATAAATACACATCCTTAAGATTTATTATTCGAATTCATAATCTGTTACAATTAGCATTGCATCTTTTAGTTTTATAAGCAAATTGGAGTTATTAAAGACAACTGTTCCTATATCTAAGCTTTCATATTGAGGTGAAATATTATAATCTAATCTAGCTCTCCAAATAATTATTTTCTTATTGTTATTATATAAAAATGCTCCAGGATATGGTTTTGAAATTGCTTTTATGAAATTCATGACGTCTTTTGAAGGTTTTGAGAAGTCAATTTTACCGTCATCTTTACTTCTTTTATTTACATAAAATCCTTTTGATAAATCAGGTTTTATCAAATTTAAGTTGCTACTTTCTAAAGCTCTTATAGCGTTTAATACTATTTTAGGGTAAATATTTTTAACTTTATTTAATAAATCAGATATATAGTAATCTTCATTTATTTTTATTTTTTCTTGTAAGATTATATCTCCTGTATCGATACCTTCATCTATAAAATGAACTGTAACTCCACTGTACTTTTCACCGTTAATCATAGCCCAGTTTAAAGGGGCACGGCCTCTATACTTAGGTAGTAAGGATGCGTGTGTGTTTATACAACCTATAGTTGGTAAATTTATAATATCTTTTTTTAGTATTTGATCAAAATTAACACAAACTATTAAGTCCAAGTTTAAAGATTTTATTTTATTTAAAAAATTTTGGTCGTTGATGTTTTTTTCTTCGTAAAGATTTAAATTAAGTTTATATGCAACTTCATCAACTCCACGATACCAATTATTATCATTTTTAGATACAACTACACCAACTACATTTACATTATTATTAATTAAATGTTCTAGTGTTTTTGCACCCAACTCATGTCCACCCATAAACAATATGTTCATAAAAAACTCCTTACTTAAATAATTTTTTTATTTCGTTAACTACATTTTTTACTCCAGCTTTACATACTACACCCTTACAGTTATCGCTTATACTTTTTCTAAATTCATAGTTGTTTGTTAGTTTAGCAAAGATTTCATTAAATTTGTCCTCAGTAAGTTCATCAAACCAACCTCCATAAACACAAGTATTAATGTTTGATAATTCTTTACATATAAGCTCTTGATTGTCAGCTTGTATGATTAAGATTGAAGGAATTGAAAGCGATAAAAGCTCATAAGCAGTGCCACCTGAAGCAGATATAGCTATATCATTTTTAAGCATTATAGACTTCATATTATCTGGATTAAATATTAAGTTTATATTAGATTTAGAATTTGCCAAAGCTTTAAGTTTATTTAGATTATTAAATTTTTCATTTACAACTACATTGAAGTTTATATCATTAAACTCATCTAGATACTTTAAAATTGTATAAGTATAGTTATTTACATCAGTTCCACCCATAGTAATTAAAATATTTTTACACGTTTTATTTATAGATATATAATCATTTTCTTGAAATTCTTTTCTAAATAAACAATAGGTACATCCAAGCAAATACTTTGTTTGACTATTAAATTTATAGTTTAGTTTTTTTGCATAGATATTATAGTTAATAACTATGTCACTTATATAATCATATAAGTTAGTATCATCTATTGATACTAAATATTTAACTGTATTTCTC
Organism: Anaerovoracaceae bacterium; assembly: GCA_040308005.1. Taxonomy (GTDB): domain Bacteria; phylum Bacillota; class Clostridia; order Peptostreptococcales; family Anaerovoracaceae; genus Crickella. The sequence goes on from JAWRIG010000090.1 coordinate 2,775, forward strand.
ATTTCTTTAAAATAAAAATCATTGAGATTATAAGAATCTGTTATTAATAAATCTATGTTTAAATCTTTAATTGTTTTTTTAGTTTCTTTTATTTCTAAATTTAAATCTTCAGATGTTAAAGTCTTAAATTCAAATCCATGTTTGTTTAAAAAATCTATTATATAAGTATCATCATCAATTAAGAATAAAACTTTAAAGTTATTAAAAATTAGTTCTTGAGCTAAGGATATACATCTTGCAACATGGCCTAATCCTTGATTTTTATTTCCACCAGCTCGAATAGCTACATAGTTCAAAGAAATCACCTCTATAAGTTAATATATTGAGAACTATTTTTTCATATGATTAATAGTATAAATGTTCAAAGAAATTTTATTTATTTGAACACTAAAATTGTTTATAGGCATATTGTAAAACATAGTTAAATTTGCTTTAAGGAGGAGTTTATGTTAGAAAATAAAAGTATTTTAGTTACAGGGGGAACAGGTTCATTTGGAAAAAAGTTTGTAGAAAGAGTTTTAACTAACTATGATATAAAAAAAATAATTATATATTCAAGAGATGAGTACAAACAAGATGTGTTTAAGAAATATCTACTTAACAAATACCCAGAAAAAATTTCAAAAGTAAGATTTTTTATTGGAGATGTCAGAGACAAAGATAGGATAAAAAGAGCCACAAAAGATGTTGATTATATAGTCCATGCAGCTGCTATGAAGCAAGTTCCATCATGTGAATACAATCCTTTTGAAGCAATAAAAACTAATATATATGGGGCTCAAAATATAATAGATGCAGCAATTGATAATAATGTGCGTAAAGTTATTGCATTATCAACAGATAAAGCGGTCAATCCAATAAATTTATATGGAGGAACTAAATTAGTTTCAGATAAACTTTTTATATCAGCAAATGCATATTCAGGCCAATGTAGAACCAGGTTTTCGGTTGTAAGATATGGCAATGTAGCAGGAAGTAGGGGGTCAATAATACCATTTTTTAAAAATATAATAGAGCAAAATGAAAAAGAAATTCCTATAACTGATGAAAGAATGACAAGATTTTTTATATCTTTAGAAGAAGGTGTTAATTTAGTTTTAAAAGCTTTAAAAGAAAGTAAGGGTGGAGAAACATATATATCTAAAATACCTTCGTTTAAGATTACAGATATTGCTAAGGCTATGCTTGATGATTGCAAGTTTAAAATTATAGGGATTAGAGAGGGAGAAAAGCTTCATGAAGTAATGATTACTAAGGATGATTCGAGAAATACATATGAATATGATAAGCATTATATAATATATCCTAATTTTGAGTGGTGGAATTTTGAAAAACACTTTACACCAGGAGGAAAGTTAATAGAAGATGGATTTGAATATAATTCAGGAAATAATATCGATTGGTTAAATATAGATCAATTAAGAGAAAGATTAAATGATTTAAATCTATATACAAAAGATGAATTTGAAAAATTTAACCATAAGGAGGAGTAATAATGATTGCAATTAACGGGGGAGAACCTACTAGAAAAGATTATCTTCAATATGGAAGACAATATATAGATGATGAAGATATAATGAGCGTTATACAAGCTTTAAAAAGCGATTTTTTAACAACAGGACCATTAGTTGAAGAATTTGAAAGAAAGTTTGCAGATTATGTAGGCGCAAAATATGCAGTAGCTGTATCAAATGGAACCGCAGCACTTCACATTGCTTGTTTAGCTGCAGGATTAAAAGAAGGGGATGAAGGAATAACGACTCCAATTACCTTTGCTGCATCATCAAACTGTATGCTTTACTGTGGAGCAAAATCAGTTTTTTGTGATATAAATTTAGATGATTATAATATAGATGAAAATAAAATTAAATCATATATAAATGAGAAAACAAAAGTTATATTGCCTGTAGATTTTACTGGTCAGTGTTGTAATATAGGAAAAATAATGGAGATTGCTAAAGAAAACAATTTAATTGTAATTCAAGATGCATCACATTCTTTAGGAACTAAATATCTAGATAAACAAATTGGTTCAATTGC
>JAWRIG010000091.1:0-22227 GCA_040308005.1 Anaerovoracaceae bacterium
CTCCGAGTTCGATTGGCTTTTCACCCCTACCCACAGGTCATCCGATAGCTTTTAAACGCTAAACGGTTCGAGCCTCCATTGAATTTTACTTCAACTTCACTCTGCCCATGGGTAGGTCACCCGGTTTCGGGTCTATGGCATTAAACTTATTCGCCCTGTTAAGACTCGGTTTCCCTACGGCTTCGTACCTTTAGTACTTAACCTTGCTTAATACCATAACTCGCTGGCCCGTTCTACAAAAAGTACGCGGTTACTCGAATATTGAGCTTCCACTGCTTGTAGGCATAGGGTTTCAGGTTCTATTTCACTCCCCTCCCGGGGTTCTTTTCACCTTTCCCTCACGGTACTTCTTCACTATCGGTCACCAGTTAGTATTTAGCCTTGGGAGGTGGTCCTCCCAGCTTCCCACAGGATTTCACGTGTCCCGTGGTACTCTGGAGCACAACTAAAGCTTTTTAAGTTTCGTCTACAGGACTTTCACCTTCTATGGTGGGACTTTCCAGACCCTTCAACTACCTAAATTGCTTCTTGTGTTGTGTCCGCAACCCCAGTACAAGTACTGGTTTGGGCTCTTTCCCGTTCGCTCGCCGCTACTTAGGAAATCGAGTTTTCTTTCTTTTCCTCAGGGTACTTAGATGTTTCAGTTCCCCTGGTGTTCCCTTCCTTACCTATGGATTCAGTAAGGAATACTTGAGGTTTTCTCAAGTGGGTTTCCCCATTCGGATATCCCCGGATCAATGTCTATTTGCGACTCCCCGAGGCGTTTCGGCGCTTATCCCGTCCTTCTTCGGCTACTGGTGCCAAGGCATTCACCCTATGCCCTTATTAGCTTGACCAGAAATATAATTTACTGTTTAGTTTTCAATGTGCAATTTTGTGCTTCTAAGCTGTTTTCGCAGTCTCACATCACAAATCTATTTGTTCGCTATTGCTTACATAGATTTGGAGCTCGTTGCGTTTGACTTAACTTTTGCTCACTATCGTTCGCTAAGTTAGGTCATAATGGTGGAGATGAGGAGATTCGAACTCCTGACCCCCTGCTTGCAAGGCAGGTGCTCTCCCAACTGAGCTACACCCCCAAAGTTAATTAATAATCTGCAGCTTTTATCGCAGATTATTAATTATTTATAAACAAAACAGTGTGAGTACTTTATTTTCTCCTTAGAAAGGAGGTGATCCAGCCGCACCTTCCGATACGGCTACCTTGTTACGACTTCACCCCAGTCATTAACCCTACCTTCGACAGTTGCTTCCTTACGGTTGGCTCACTGGCTTCGGGTATTGCTAACTCCCATGGTGTGACGGGCGGTGTGTACAAGACCCGGGAACGCATTCACCGTGGCATTCTGATCCACGATTACTAGCAACTCCGACTTCATGCAGGCGAGTTGCAGCCTGCAATCCGAACTGAGATCGGTTTTGGTGATTTGCTCCATGTCGCCATCTTGCTTCTCATTGTACCGACCATTGTAGCACGTGTGTAGCCCAGAACATAAGGGGCATGATGATTTGACGTCATCCCCACCTTCCTCCGAGTTAACCTCGGCAGTCTCGTCAGAGTCCTCAACTTAATGTTAGTAACTGACGACAAGGGTTGCGCTCGTTGCGGGACTTAACCCAACATCTCACGACACGAGCTGACGACAACCATGCACCACCTGTCACCTCTGTCCGAAGAAGGGACCGGTTAAGGTCCTGTCAGAGGGATGTCAAGCCCTGGTAAGGTTTTTCGCGTTGCTTCGAATTAAACCACATGCTCCGCTGCTTGTGCGGGTCCCCGTCAATTCCTTTGAGTTTTAGTGTTGCCACCGTACTCCCCAGGCGGAGCACTTATTGCGTTAACTGCGTCACTGAATCCGTTCGGACCCAACAACTAGTGCTCATCGTTTACGGCGTGGACTACCAGGGTATCTAATCCTGTTTGCTCCCCACGCTTTCGTGCCTCAGTGTCAGTTACAGTCCAGAAAGCCGCCTTCGCCACCGGTGTTCTTCCTAATATCTACGCATTTCACCGCTACACTAGGAATTCCGCTTTCCCCTCCTGCACTCAAGTAGCCCAGTTCGCAAGGCGAGAAGAGGTTGAGCCTCTCGATTAAACCTTACGCTTAGGTAACCACCTACGCACTCTTTACGCCCAATAATTCCGGATAACGCTTGCCCCCTACGTATTACCGCGGCTGCTGGCACGTAGTTAGCCGGGGCTTTCTCCTTAGGTACCGTCACTTCTTCTTCCCTAAGATCAGAACTTTACAACCCGAAGGCCTTCATCGTTCACGCGGCGTTGCTGCATCAGGGTTTCCCCCATTGTGCAAGATTCCTTACTGCTGCCTTCCGTAGAAGTTTGGACCGTGTCTCAGTTCCAATGTGGCCGATCACCCTCTCAGGTCGGCTACTGATCGTCACCTTGGTGAGCCGTTACCTCACCAACTAGTTAATCAGACGCAGGCCCATCCTTAGCCGATAAATCTTTGGCTTTTAAGACATGTGACTCAAAAGCATTATGAGGTTTTAATCATCGTTTCCAATGGCTATCCCTCTGCTAAGGGCAGGTTGCCTACGCGTTACTCACCCGTCCGCCGCTTTCCTCTATTTCTCTTTGACGAATCGCTGATCAATAGATTCTCGCTCGACTTGCATGTATTAGGCACGCCGCCAGCGTTCATCCTGAGCCAGGATCAAACTCTTAATAAGATCGTATTTAATCACTGACTTATGCCAGCGTTTAAATCTGTTTTTCCGTAACTCGGATACGCTTTCGCGCAATTATTGTTTGTGTCTAGAATTGTACAGGGACTTACAAGTTCATACTTGCTTGTCTCTATTTTGTACTAGATCTTTCATTTTCGAACTATATGTAGTTCTTAATTTAAGACCTGTTCTGCACTATGAAGTTTTCAAGGTTCCGCCGTCGCTTGCGTTTGTCTTTCTCGCGGCGACTTGTTTAGTATACTCATAAGTGCCGAATGTGTCAACAACTTTTTGAGATTTTTTTATTATTAATTTTCACATATTCCGGGCTGTTTTTTTGTTCTCCGGCATCACCTAAAATCACTTCCTCGGAGACGCTCTCAGCGACATACATCGGTCTGTACGGACTCCCCTCCCACAGGCTGTAAGGAGGATAGTGAAGCAGGTACTTTCTGTAAGCGGATCTGGTCCTGGTGATGCTGTTCTTGCCCATGGTGACGACCTGTCCGGAATGGAAGCTGACAGTATTACCTGATATCTCCCTCACGTGGTCAAAGTTGATGATAAGTCCTCTTATCGGTCTGTAGAAGGCTCTCCCTGCCAGAGCAAGAACTATTTCCTTCATGCTCTCGTAGAAGCAGTATTCCCTGTCCTGAGTTATAACGTGCAGCTTGCGGCCTTCCTGTTCAACGATCTCGATATCATCTATCCTGATCCTTGCGCATTGCGATCCGCTAATCACAGAAATGAATTCGGGCATGTTGTTCATGCCCATGATAGGGTTGAAATTTGCCATATAGTTCCTCCTTTCTCATCTACGGATAGTGGGTATAACCATATAATCCCATATATCAGAGGAAAAATTGCTGCAAATTTTCCGCCTGTAATCGCCTGAATCAGCACCCCTGGATGCCGGACACACTGAATCTGCTGCGTCTGCGTAAACGGCATGGCGAATACCGGCGGTTTATTCTTTTCTGCAAAACAGGTAATTATTTCCGCGATGCCCAAGTTGTGGTGCCTGCTGCACGGATACCGTCAAAATGTGGATTTAATCCACCACTTCGTACATGTCCTGCGCATCATCCTTGCGTACGGTCTCAGGCATGGCAACTACTCTGACCTTCAGAACATTGTTTCCGAAGGTGATCTGAATGATGTCTCCTGTCTTGAGCTCGAGTCCCGGCTTGGCCACTTTGCCATTGACCTCCACTCTGCCCTGCTCGCACGCATCCTTGGCCACGGTGCGTCTTTTGATTATTCTTGAATTCTTCAGATATTTATCCAGTCTCATATCATCCTATAATATATGTGCGAAAAAAATAGCGGACAGCTCTGAAGCTGTCCGCAGATCTTCAGCTGGTTAAACTACTTGTTAACTGCATCCTTGAGGGACTTTCCAGCTTTGAAAACAGGTGCCTTTGAAGCCGGGATGTCAATAACTGCCTCTGGCTTCTGAGGATTTCTGCCTGTTCTTGCCTTTCTGCTTCTAGTTTCAAAAGTTCCGAATCCGATCAGTCTGACGCTGTCGCCATCTACGAGTGCCTTTTCGATTGTTTCCAGAACAGCGTCAAGCGCGAGTTCAGCGTCTTTCTTCTTGAAACCTGTCTTATCTGCAACCTTTGCAACTAATTCAGCCTTATTCATACGTCGATCCTCCTTCAAATCCGATAACCAAATCTAAAAGAATTATAAAATACGTATAAAGTGCTGTCAATCCGTTTCATGCCTGTTTTACTGAATCTCATGCGGTTTTGAACAGTCTTTAAACCCGTCATGAACCGCTTGGCGGAACGCCTTCGGAATATGCCCGGCAGACCGGGACAAATCATTTTGCCAGATGCATTCTGACCGCGATTCTGTATATGAGTTCGCCCTTAGGTATAAGAGCAAGTTCGTCTTCTGTAACAGCTCCCGTCAGGAACACCATCACGAAATATACTATCACGGCAGCAATGATCGCGAGGCCTGTAGCCGTCAGATTGCCCGGGTGGACCATGTACACCAGCTTGTACGCCGCGATTGCCGAAACGCCCATTATAAGAGAAGCGTAGAGCGGCTTTACGAAGATGCTCTTCATATCAAGCTCGACGTCTGCATATTTTCTGAGTCCTCTGTAATTGAGAAGTCCTGCAGTGAGGTATGCCATCACTGATCCGATAGCTGCGCCGTTGATATTAAGCGACGGTATGCCTACCAGTATATATGTAATGATGATCTTGACCACCGCGCCGATGAACAGGTTCACTACAGGCAAAGTCATTTTGCCTATGCCCTGCAGGCTGCTCGAAAGTGTACGCATTATCGCCAGCGTTATGATGCTGACAGCGAGTATCTGAAGCGTGTGTACGGCAAGATCAGCTTCTTCCGGCTTGGTCGGATACAGCAGATTGAGTATAGGGCCTGCGAGGACTATGAGACCTATCGCACACGGATATGCGATGATCATCATGGTCTTGAGGCCGGTCTTTATATTGCCGTCGAGTTCAGACTTGTGCCTGAGCGTAAAGGCTGTAGTGACAGCCGGGATGAGGCTGATAGTTATGGCATCTATGAATACGACCGGCAGATTGACGAGCGGGTCGCAGTAGCCGCTTATGAGGCCGTACAGCGTCTTGGACATCCCGAGGGTCCATCCTGTAGCCTGAAGTCTCCGCATTACAACAGCAGCATCTATGATCATCATAAGAGGCATGATGGACGAACCGATGGTGATTGGTATTACTATGTCCACAAGCTCCTTCATTCTCTCCCTGCCTGACTCGGCACGTATGACAGAATCCCTGAGGTTCTTCTCTCTCTGCGGCTTGCTCTTCACATATATGATAAGAAGAACGATCATAGCGGCGATCATTCCTGCCGAAGCGCCGAAAGTCGCTCCCGCTGCCGCATTCTCAAGGCTCGTACGGAAGAACATGTATGCAAGAGCGAGGCCCACGCATACTCTTATTATCTGCTCAAAGACCTGTGACACCGCTGTTGGTGTCATGTTCTGCTGTCCCTGGAAATAGCCCCTGAGAGAAGCTGCTACAGGAGTAAACAGAAGCGCGAGCGAGATCGCTCTTATGGATGCCTCTGCTCCCGGGTTTTTGATCATGGCCGCGATAAGGCCGGCACCGAAAAAGCATATCGCAAAGGATATGAGGCTTACGACCGCTGTGACCTTGAGCGCAAGGCTGAAAGACTTATGCGCGTTGATGTGGTCTCCGACAGCGACTCTTTCCGACACCATCCTCGATATCGCTACCGGGAATCCCGCTGTAGCAATGACATAGAAAAACTGATATACCGGATATGCTGCTCCGTAGTACGACTGGCCTTCGGCACCGATCATGTTGGTCAGCGGTATTCTGAATACCGCGCCGAACACTTTGCTTAAAATGCCTGCGATAGCCAGAATGGTCGCGCCCTGCATGAGTCTGCTCGCAGCGCGCAATGCATCAACGCCGGAGCCGCCTCTTTCTTCATTATTGTTATTTAAATTGTTCCTGTTATCTGTATCCATTAAAACCTATTTACATGAGTGAAAGTATTTTATTTTTTGCAGCCTCGGCTTCGGCTTTGACTCTTTCTACATCCAGAGTCATGAATAATCCGTCTCTGTACAGAACATTGCCGTCAGCCATGGTCAGCACAACATCCTTTCCGTCTGCGGAATAGATGAGATTGTTGAGCATATTGTGCTCAGGCACCATATGAGGCGCGGATGCGTCCACTACGATCAGGTCAGCCTTGAATCCTTCTTTTACAAGGCCGGCATCTTCTCTTCCCTGTGCAAGAGCGCCTGACCTGGTTGCGCTATGAAGCACCTGCTCAGGTGTCATTGCAGCAGCGTCCATGCTCTTCACCTTGCCTGTCAGAGCGAACAGTTTCATCTCTTCAAAGAAGTTGAGACTGTTGTTGCTCGCTACACTGTCAGTGCCGATAGCTACGTTGATGCCCTTGGCATAAAGCGCAGGAACATCGCACATTCCGCTCGCAAGTTTCATGTTGCTGACAGGATTGCTGGATACGGAGACTCCCTTAGCTGCGAGGATGTCTCTGTCGCTATCTGTAAGCCATACGCAGTGAGCTGCATTGGCAGGAACGTCAAATACTCCGCATTCCGCAAGGAATTCAACCGGTGTCTTGCCGTGGCGCTCGATGCATCCGTCCGTCTCGCTCTTGGTCTCAGATACGTGGACATGCATGCGTGTTCCGAATTCCTTAGCTGTGTCAGCGATAGCCCTCAGGAAGAGCTCGCTGTTGGTGTATTCTGCATGAGGGCACGCCTCGGCCTGGATCCTGCCGTCTGCGAATCCGTCGTACATGAATATGGAGTCGCGCATCTCCTTATATCCGACGCAGTCCTCGAGGCGTTCGCAGCCGAGACTGACGACAGACCTTGAGATATTTGACTTCATTCCGCTGACAGCAATGGCTCTGACCATGTCGTCAGTGAAGTAGTACATATCACTTGTCGATACGATACCGAACTCCATGGATTCTGCCATGGTAAGGAGTGTTGACCAGTATACCGCATCGCTGTACAGCTTGTCCTCGAACGGGAATATCTTCTCATTGAGCCATCTGTCGAGCGGGAGATTTTCCCCGTAGCCTCTCATAAGGCACATAGGTGAATGTCCGTGCGCGTTATAGAATGCAGGCATGAGGACCTTTCCGGTGCCGTCATACACTTCGCCGTAAACAGGATGATTCTCGCCCGCAGCATATGACCTGCCGCAGCATGCTCCTGTCTCTCCCGCACTTCTCGGATCGGCGCTTACGGTGTAGTCGAACACCTTGTCAGTGTCTATATCATAGGCCTCGCCTTTGCTGATGAGTTCGGCCATGAGATCCGCCTTTTTCTCTCTTGCCTCAGCATCGCCTGAGGATGCTGCTGCATATGAAGCAGGCGCCTCTTCACCAGGCTCAGTCTCTCCGATATATGCGATCCTGTCGCCTATTGTCCCTACGTACATTCCTTTGCGGTATGCAAAGTTCTCATCTACAAGTCCGATGTTTTTGAAAAGCATATGGACCTCCATTTTTTATCATTAAGTCTTTCTGACTTTCAGTTGTAATATGTGATTCCGGGCAGCCTGAGCCGCCCGGGACTTTAACTTATTTATTATACTTGATTCACTGCTGAGAAGACAATATGTGCATGGGCATGGCCGCTCTCCAGCATCTGCACTGACGCCCTATTCCTGCGCGGCAGCCTCTGCATCGATCGCATACCTTATGGTCCTCATCAGAGCGAGGACTTTATCGAGATCGGCTTCGGCCGCAGCGGCCTGCCTGCTTACCGACCTGGCGTGCGGCTGGTTTCCTGCGTAGAGGCTCAGGCCTGATGTCCTGCCGCTCATGATGGTCAGTGCATCGCCGAATTCAGCCTTGGTCATGACCGCGGCATAGGCGCTGAATCTCGTGTTCTCTGCAAACTTCACCTCTATGCGCGGGCCGCGCCTTGTGATCATCGAGACTCCCGCAGCCTCTGCGTGCGCCCTGACCTCAGCCACCTTGAGAAGGTTCATGGTATCCTGCGGTACATCTCCGAATCTGTCTGTCAGTTCATCCGCAAGGTCTTCCGCATCCTCGCGGCACGATATGCCTGCAATCTTCCTGTATGCCTGCAGCCTCAGAGTTTCATCTGATATATATGACTCAGGCACCGATGCCTGAACAGGGATGTCGATCGTGATGTCCGATCTGAGATCTGTCACGACCTCCCCTTTGAGCCTCCTTACAGCTCTGTCGATCTCCTTGCAGTACAGCTCGTATCCTATGCTCTCGATGTGTCCGCTCTGAGCCTCGCCGAGCATGTTGCCAGCTCCTCTAAGCTCGAGGTCTCTCATCGCAAGCTTGAATCCCGAACCGAACTCCGTGAACTCGCGTATGGCCGTAAGCCTTTTGCGCGCGATCTCAGTCAGGACTTTGCCCGGCTGATACATGAGATAAGCGTAGGCCAGCCTGTGCGACCTTCCTACCCTTCCTCTCAGCTGGTACAGCTGCGCCAGCCCGAATCTGTCGGCGTTTAAGATTATCATCGTATTGGCGTTCGGGATATCGATGCCGTTCTCGATGATCGTAGTCGCAATGAGGACATTGGTCCTGCCCTCAACAAAATCAAGCATCGTGTTCTCGAGCGTCTCCTCGCTCATCCGGCCGTGTCCCACAGCTGTGACCGCATCCGGCACGAGGCGCTCGATCGTCTCCCTTATCTGATTGAGCCCCGTGATCCTGTTGTTCACTACAAAGACCTGTCCGCCGCGCGCGAGCTCGCGCTCTATCGCGTTTCGAAGGATCTCCTCTTCGTAAGGAGTCACGTATGTGTGGACCGGGAGCCTGTCCCCCGGCGGCTCATCGATGATGCTTATATCCTTGATGCCTGTAAGGGACATGTTGAGAGTCCTCGGTATCGGGGTCGCAGACAGCGTCAGTACGTCAACGTTCTGCTTGAGCTGTTTCAGTTTTTCCTTGTGCCGCACTCCGAACCTCTGCTCCTCGTCGATGACAAGAAGACCGAGGTCTTTGAACTTCACATCCTCGGAAAGCAGTCTGTGCGTGCCGATTATGAGGTCGACCTCGCCGCCCTTTACCGCTTTGGCCGTCTTCTTCTGAGCCTGCGTGCTCCTGAATCTTGACAGCTCCTGTATCTCGAACGGGAAGTGTGCAAAACGCTCTTTCAGATTGTGATAGTGCTGATTGACCAGAAGTGTCGTAGGTGCGAGCAGCGCTGCCTGCTTTCCTTCCGAAACGCACTTGAAGATGGCTCTTGCAGCAACTTCTGTCTTTCCGTATCCGACATCTCCGCACAGGAGGCGGTCCATCGGAAGCGGCTTCTCCATGTCTTTCTTGATCTCTTCAACGGCGCGGAGCTGGTCGTCAGTCTCCGTGTATGGAAAGTACTCCTCGAACTCAGACTGCCATACGGTGTCTTTGCCGAAAGCGTATCCGCCTGCCGCCTGCCTCTCCGCATACAGTTTGACAAGGTCTTCGGCAATAGCTTCGATCGCTTTGCGCGCACGTTCTCTCTGCCTCTTCCAGCTGCCTCCGGACAGCCTTGACAGTGCAGGAGGGTTTCCCGAATTTCCTATATATTTCTGTATTATATCCAGCTGCTCGGTCGGTATGTACAGAACATCCGAGCCGGCGTAGCGGATAACAAGGTAGTCACTCGTCTGTCCGTCGGCAGTCACTGGCTTGATGCCTTCGAATCTGCCGATGCCGTGGGCTTCATGGACTATATAGTCGCCCTTGTGAAGGTCTGAGAACTCAATGCTGTCAGACGACTTCTTCTTTTTCTTGGGTTTTCTCGCTCTGCGGTGATTCTCAGGATAGATGTCAGACTCCGTGATGAAGCAGACCTTGCTGTCATCCATTATGAAGCCTGAGCTGAGCGAGCCTGTCCTGTATGAGACACCGGCCTCTACATCCGCCACGGCAAGATACTCTCTTATCCTCTCAGCTCTTTCATCCGTCGAGCTTACGATGGTGATGCTGTAGCCGGACGAAGACAGCTTGCCTGTCTCGGCGGCAAAGAGATCGATCTGTCCGTTGAAAGGCGCCATCTGGCGGCTCCTCACGTTTACAATCTCATCCATGCGCTCGATCCCGCGGATCATCTCAGGGTACGGTGTATAGACGCTGATATCTGCGCCGCCAGGCGAATAAATGCCGCGCCATTCTTCCTTGCTTACTGAATCAGGCAGCTCGTCCTCGAGCCTTGCCGGATCGATGACAGCAATAAGCGCCCCGCCGGCAGCTGCATAATCCCACAGCCTTGCCTTATCAGTATCGAAGTATGCTATGAAATCGGAATAGATCTGAACATTGGCGCCGTGTTCAAACAGGTCGGTCACCCTGCCCTTGTGCATCTCAAGAGATTCGATCCGTCCGTCTTTTATTTCTTGATGTATCTCTATGTCACCTGCAGAATCGCCTGCGTCCTGATCGTCGAAGACAGAACTCTTGGTGTATTCAGACTTTGCCTTTCTGATGCGGCGGTCGTATTCCCTGCGTATGCTGTCAAGAGCCCGCTCCCGTTCTTCTTCTGAAGGTATGAACTCCGCCGCCGGTCCGATGACCGCATGCGGCACATTCTCAAGCGACCTCTGCGTATCCGGGTCATATGACCTTATCGAGTCTATCTCGTCATCGAAGAACTCGATCCTGAGAGGAACCGGGAGCGCCGGCGGGAAGACATCAAGTATTCCTCCGCGTGATGTGAACTCTCCCGGCGACTCCGTTACAGGCGAAGAAGTATAGCCCGCACTGACGAGCAGTTCTCTCAGCTCCGCCGGCTCTATCACATCTCCCATCGACAGCTCTATGACTGAAGAAGTATATCTGACCGGAGCCGCCATAAGCCTGACGGCAGCGCTGACCGGTGCGATGACAAAAGTCCTGCGTGAGCTGCCGGAGGACTTTGGGGCAGCGGAAGACCCGCTTCCTGTGCACAGCGCGTTGATGCCTCTGATCCTCTGCACCTGGGACTCTCTGTTCCTTGCCTCATAGAGGATCTGGATATCATCCTCTTCAGGCATGACGATTATCTCTGCTTCAGGCGCAAAGAAAGAGAGGTCTCCGGCCAGACGCTCTGCTGTGCGTCCGGAAGAGACCACCGCCAGTACCTTATCTTCAGTTTCCTGAGCGATCATCCATGCAGTACGGCTGCCGCTCGTCCCTGTGTAGTTTCTTATCATGCAGGTCTATCCTGTGATTATTCTGATTCTGATTCTGATTCTGATTCAGATGCCGCTTCTGCAGCCTCTGCCTGAGCCTTTTCAGCAGCGCGCTGCGCTTTTTCTGCTGCTTTTCTCGCTTCGTATTCTGCCCTTCTTGCTGCCTTTTCCGCAGCCTTCCTGGCTTTCTTCTCTTCGTCTTCAGGGCTGTAGTTGTGTGTGCTCATGGCCTTCTCTATTCCGAGGCGGATGATGTCCTCTGCAGCCTTTGCAGCCGCCTCTGCAGCCTTGTCGAGCTGAGCCTGCTCTTCCTTAGGCACCTTGCCGATGACTCTGTCCACAAGGTCCTCTCCTCCTGATGCAGCCCCGACTCCTATGCGGATGCGCGGGAAATCCTTCACTCCGAGCTGTTCGACGACAGACTTCATGCCGTTGTGAGTCCCTGCTCCGCCGGACTTTCTTACCCTGATAGCGCTGAGCGGCAGATCTATATCATCATATATGACGATCACATTGCTGCTCGGTACGTTGTAGTACATAGCAGCCTCTCTTACAGCAATCCCGCTCCTGTTCATATACGTCTGAGGCTTGACGAGAATGACCTTGCATCCGGCTATTCTGCCCTGCCCGATAAGCGCGTGGAATTTTGCCCTTCTGACATCTATCCCCGCATCAGAACCGAGCACATCAAGAGCCCTGAAGCCCATGTTGTGCCTGGTTTTCTCATATTCACTTCCCGGGTTGCCGAGTCCGACGATCACATATGTGTCTTCATCGAATTCAGATCCGCTCTTTCTGCTCTTGAAAAACAGCGCCATAATACCCCTGTCTCTTTTCTTATTACAAACCCGGCATTTCTCATGCCGGGCTTTAATTCCAATTCAGTATACTGCGATCACGATCAGTCGTTATGGAACATTGCAGAGATCGGCTTGTGGCAGTAAATGCGTGAAATCGTTTCTGCGAAAATGTGTCCTACTGAAAGTACTGTGAACTTGGCGAGTCTCTTTTCCTCAGGAATAGGAATCGTGTTCAGCAGCACCATCTCCTTGATCGGGCTTGCCTCGATTCTCTCAAGAGCCGGTCCTGAAAGAACAGCATGTGTTGCACATGCGTATACGCTCTTGGCTCCGAGGTCCATAAGCGCCTGAGCGGCATTGCAGATAGTTCCTGCTGTGTCGATAAGGTCATCGAGGATGATGCAGTTCTTGCCGTTTACATCACCGATGACGTGCATGATCTCGCTCTTGTTGGCTTCAGGTCTTCTCTTGTCGATGATAGCGATAGGTACATTGAGAGGCTTCGCCATGTTGCGGGCTCTCTTAACTGAACCGTGATCAGGTGAAACTATTACCAGATCTTCGAGTTCCTTCATTGCAAAATAGTCTGTCAGCATCGGCTGTCCGAGCATGTGATCAACCGGAATGTCAAAGTAACCCTGTTCCTGTGAAGCGTGGAGGTCCATTGTGATGACTCTGTCGATGCCTGCAGCAGTGATCATGTTTGCAACCAGCTTGGCTGTGATCGGATCTCTGGCCTTGGCCTTACGGTCCTGTCTGGCATATCCGTAGTATGGCATTACAGCTGTTACGCTGTTGCAGCTTGCTCTCTTGAGAGCGTCTGTCATGATCAGCAGCTCCATGAGGTTGTCATTTACAGGATCGTTGGTCGACTGAACGATAAAGCAGTCCTTGCCTCTTACCGACTCCCAGATGCTAACGCTTATCTCTCCGTCGCTGAACTTTGTAACTGTGGATTTGCCGAGCTCAATACCCATATACTCGGCTATTTCCTGAGCGAGCTCAGGGTGTGAATTGCAGGTAAAGAGTTTGAGGTTAGCATACTTGTCATGGGCCATTTCGTCGTCCTCCTGGTGAAAATTCTGATGATGCGTAGTTGCTAAAACAGTTCGATGCATGGACTTTGCGTCCCGTCTCATTTTTTCACTCATATAATAATAGTGTTTCTCCCTTCCGGTTTTACTATTTCGCTAGCAGCATTTCTCCGACTTTATAGACGTCCCCAGCGCCCATAGTCATAACAATATCGTCCTTGCCTGCGAACCTGTTGATGTAGCTGACAATGTCCTCAAAATCCTTTACATAATATATCTCTCTGTCAGGGTATTTATGCTTCATGGCAGTCATGAGTTTGTAGGATGAAATATTGTATACATCCTTCTCCCTTGCAGCATAAATATCTGTCAGTATGAGAACGTCCGTATCCCCGAAGGCATCCACGAATTCATCGAAAAGCGCCTTGGTCCTTGTATATGTGTGCGGCTGGAAAACAAGCCACATTTTGTTATGTTTTACATTCTTCGCTGCCTTGAGCGTCGCCTTGATCTCAGTCGGATGATGAGCATAGTCATCGATCACGATCACGCCCTTGTCGGTAACTCCCTGGAAGTCAAAGCGTCTGTTGGTGCCGTGATATTCCTTGAGGGTCTTTGCTATCGTAGGAATATCGACCTTGAGGAATGATGCTGTTACGAAAGCAGCCATGGCGTTGAGCACGTTATGCTCTCCCGGAACCGACAGCTCAAGCGAGGCGACCTTGTTGCCCTTGCAGTAGATGTCAAAGCAAGGGAATCCGTTCTCGTTGAACTGCATGTTCTCAGCGTAGAAGTCGTTGCTCTCGCTGTGTCCGTAGGTGATCTTGTTCCTGTGTCCCTGAAGGATGCTCTTGACGAACGGATTGTCTCCGTAGGCTATTATGATGCCGTCCTCAGGGATCTGATCAACAAAGGTGCTGAATGACTTGACGATGTGCTCCATATCCTTGAAGTAGTCAAGGTGATCGGAGTCAATGTTGAGAATGACGCCGATGCTCGGTCTGAGCTGAAGGAAGCTGTCCATGTACTCACACGCCTCAGTGACGAAGTATGTGTTGTTCTCTCCTATTTCCACATTGCCGTGGATCTGCGGGAGATTGCCTCCGACAAGAATAGTCGGCTTGTAATTGGCGTTTCTGAGTATCAGAGATGTCATGGATGTTACAGTAGTCTTTCCGTGAGTACCGCAAATGGCTACCGAATTCTCGTAGCGGTCCATGATGGCGCCGAGCACCTGCGCTCTTGAGAAGAGCGGAATGCCGAGTTCCTTGGCTCTGATGACCTCAGGATTCTCATCAGAAACTGCAGCAGAGAAGACTATCGCATCCACGCCCTCTACATTTTCAGGCTCGTGGGATGTGTAGACCTTGATCCCCCTGCTCTCAAGATGTCTTGTGACCTCTGACGGCTTGATATCCGTACCTGTCACTATATGTCCGTTATCCGCCAATATCTCAGCAACAGCCGAAAGGCCTATGCCTCCGATACCAAGGCAGTGTATTCTCTTATATTGTGAAAAATCCATATGGAATTGTCCCCTTTACATATCTGAAATGCATAAAAGCACACAGAGATTATATTTAAAAAATCCCTTGTTTTCAAGGCATTGAGTGGCCTAATGCAAAAACACACACAAGCATCACTCTTTTCACAGAAAAAGCTGCCTTAAAGCAGCTCAATCTGCAAGACCTTCATTGGCCCTAATGGAAATAATCTTGTTGTCTTCGTCTATATCATCAATGATCAGCACCGATGTGTAGTTGCTGACCTTCTTGCGCTCAGGCAGTCTCGACTCAAGAGCAACGCCGACTCCGACAGTCTCAACATCAAATTCGCTGAGGATATCCTCAATGCCCTTGAGGCTCCCCCCGCCTCTCATAAAATCGTCGATGATGATGGCTTTGCTCCCCGGCACTACAGCACGCTTTGCTATGGACATCTTCTGTATCCTGTCCTCAGTACCGCTGAAATAGTTGATGCTGACTGTCGATCCCTCCGAGTACTTGGCCTCGCGGCGGATTATAACAAGCGGCAGTCCCAGCATATATGCAGTATGCGATGCGATGCCGATTCCTTTCGTCTCTACTGTAACAACATAGTCAGCACCGAGGCTGTGGAATTTCTGAGCGAAGATCCTCGCTATGTCTGCACAGATGTGTCCGCTGAACATGATATCTGAGGTGTACAGATATTTGCCGCCCAGCATCCTTGTTGTATCTGAGAGTGCTTCGATCATCTCATCCTGCAGCGCCCTTATCCTGTCTGCGGAGATTCCCGGGATGTAGCGTATCCCTCCGCCTACTCCCTGGATGCTTTCTATGCGGCCCGAGCCGTTCTCGCTCAGTATCTCGTTAATAAGTCTGATGTCCTCTGAGAGACTCGACTTTGCAATGTCATATTTGTCACAGAAGTGTCTCGACTCATAGAGCCTGCAGGGATTCTGCAGCAGCTCATCCATCAGCATTCCAACTCTCTTGTTCTTTTTCAAGATATCACTCCTTTCGAGATGCGTAAAAATCCGAACGATTGTGACGATTTCAAGTTAATGATAGCCGATTCACACGTCAATTTTACATTGCAGAGCGCGTCACGGTCAATAAAAAACCAAAATGACGCTTTAATCCGGTTCACCTCATTCTTTGCTTTCATCCGGTATCCTATAGGAGTTTTCTATGGAAATCATACCAGTATGTGAAGTAGAATAGTCATAGCAAATAATTCTTGAACAGTTGAAGGGAATATCAGAATGGATAAAATCTATCTAGACAACGGAGCCACCTCTTTTCCGAAGCCTAAAGAAGTAGCCGATGCGGTATATAAATACATGACCTGCTGCGGCACCAACATTAACCGCGGCGGATATCAGGAAGCATACGATCTCGAGGGGACAGTTTTTGAGACTCGTGAAATGCTGACTGAGATGTTCGACGGACCTGACTGCAAGAATGTGGTCTTCACCAAGAATGTCACTGAATCGCTCAATATAGTCCTCAAGGGATTTCTTAAGCCGGGAGACCATGTGCTGTGCTCTTCCATGGAGCATAATGCAGTAATGAGACCTCTCGTACAGCTTGAGAAAAAAGGCGTGGAGTTTTCGCGTATCCCGGGCAATGAGAAAGGCGAGCTCGTCCTCGATGCTGTCGAAGATATGATAAGACCTGAAACAGTCGCGATCGTAATGACTCACGCAAGCAACATATGCGGCACGGTCAATCCGATCAAAGAAGTCGGCGCTATATGCAAAAGGCACGGTATCAGGTTCATCGTCGACTGCGCGCAGACTGCAGGCACACTTCCGATCAGCATGAAGGAGATGAATATCGACGCTCTGTGCTTCACAGGACATAAGTCCCTTCTCGGTCCTCAGGGCATAGGCGGATTCATAATCCGCGAAGATATGATCCCTCTCATTGACCCTATTCTCTCGGGCGGCACAGGCTCTATCAGCCACACAGAGGAGATCCCTGACTTCATGCCGGACAGGTTTGAACCGGGCACAATGAATCTTCCGGGCATCGTCGGACTGAACGCCGGTCTTAACTGGATAAAGGCGAAGGGTCTTGACGCTATCGCTGCTCACGAGCTGGCCCTTACCAAGAGGTTCATCGACGGCCTTGCCCCTCTCGAGGAATCGGGAGACATAAAGATCCTCGGCCTCAAGGGAACAGAAGGAAGAACAGGCGTAGTGTCCGTACAGACTCTGAAGGTCGACTGCGCTGATGCTGCATTCAGGCTGGATTTCGAGTTCGGCATTGAGACGAGAGTCGGTCTTCACTGCGCTCCTAACGCTCACAAGACGCTCGGCACCTTCCCGACAGGCACCATAAGATTCTCTTTCGGAAACTTCAATACCGAAGAAGATGTCGATGCTGCACTGAAGGCGCTCTTCAGCATCTGCGGTCAGGAGTAGTTCACCGGCTTACAGCTTACGAAAAAATAATCAGGCAGGGCTTTACGTCCTGCCTGATTTTCTTATACATATCTTATGCTATCTGTTTGCCGCCGCTTCCTTTGCCTTCTTCTTCGCAGCTATATCGTTGTTATCCATCTCATTGCGGTATACAACGAATGTGTCATACAGGTACTCAAGCGACAGATTGAGAGCCATGTTCAGCGCCGTTACAAGATACTCATTCCAGTGCAGAGTCTCTGCAAGATAATTGCCTAGCAAGGTCGATGCCGGTGTGAAGACTGCATAGAATGCCAGCACCATTGCCATCGCGCGCGGCACGTTCTTGGTTGACTGGAAAGTGTAGCGCCTGTTGATGGTGAAGCACCATATAACGGATGCTGTAAGCGCCGTCAGGTAGCACGGCCAGTATTTCAGGCCGGTGAACTCATTCATCAGCGTGAATACGAGAAGTTCTATTATTCCGGCTGAAGCCGAGACTATCACGAATTTGACAGTTCTGATTATTTCTTTCTTATCCATCTCTGAATCCTATTTTCTGATGCCCAGTGCTCTGCGTATATCCGCCCTGTCAGGAAGTACCGGCAGCAGCGGTGCGTCTGTTCTGCTCAGTGATTTGAAAAGAGGTTTGTTCGCACTGTAGATCCTCTTGAACGTCCTGTAATAAGGCTTATAGGCTGCATGCTTCTCAGGGTCAGGCGTGTAGGCCTGCGATACCGGTATGAAGTCCTTGACGCAGCTGAGGTCAGGGATCAGCCCGAGGCCGACCGCTGTGACCGCACATGCTCCGACCGAGCCGACGTTCTGCGGTGATTCGACCGTCTCTATGATGCGGCCGGTTATATCAGCGAGCATCTGACAGGATACGGCCGACAAAGCTCCTCCGCCTACGAATCTTATCCGCTTTGCTGTTCTGAGCCTCCTGCCCTGACACTCGAGCATCCATCTCAGGTGATAGAAAACGCCCTCGAGCACGGCATGGATCATTTCTGTTTTGCCCGTATCAAGGCCGATGCCGAAGAAAATGCCCTTGGCGTCAGGGTCCTCGAAAGGACATCTGTTGCCGTGAAGCCACGGTGTGAAGATGACTCCTCCCGAGCCCGGCGGTACATCTTTGATGACTTCTGTCATGTAATTGTACAGGCTCGAGCTTCGCTCCTCGTAATCGGCAGATATGCCGTTCCTGTTTACATAAACGCCGATCTCGTCCTTGGCCATATGGTCTCTCACCCATTCAAGACACTTTCCGGCCGTCTCCATTTCGGCAAAGTAGTTGTATTTTCCCCGCTCAGCTCCGATGATCGAAGCGATCATTGCAGTGACGTCGACAAGCTGCCTGTCCGTGACGGTTATGACCCATCCGGAGGTCCCGCTGTAGATATGAGTGTCTCCGACATTTACGGCGCCTGCGCCTACACCGATAAGCGAAGAGTCTCCGCCTCCCCCGAATACCGGGGTTCCCTCAGCCAGACCGAGGTCCTGCGCCGCCTTCGCTGTAAGCCTGCCGGCCATATCCGTCGACCTGATTATTTCAGGCATGTGATCAGGATTCACGCCGAGCATGGAGCACATCTCGCTGCTCCAGCCTCTCGTCTCAGGGCGCATATCATAGAGGAATGTCGCAAAGGCCGAGTCCTCTGTCATGGTGAAATTCCCTGTGCATCTCAGCACCAGGTAGTCCTTGACATCGAGCCACTTATATACCTTTGCAAACACCTCAGACTCATTGGCCTCGACCCATTTATACTTCCATACAGGGTCCTTGACGCTTCCGGCAACCGCGCCCGTTATGCGAAGGCTCGGGATCAGCTTGGTGATATTCGCTCCGGCTATCTGTATGCCGTTGGCGATCCCCTTCTTGATCTCATCCCTGGCTCTCTGGTCCATGTAGCTCATCGGCCGCCTGACGGGATTTCCGTCGCGGTCAACGAGAACAAGCCCCTGCATCTGTGAGCAGAAAGATATCCCGGCTATCATGTCAGGTGTTATCTCAGTATCCGCTGATGCATCTGAACCGTTCGCAGTCTCCGCACCGCCTTCGAATATCTCGCGGGTGCTCTCGGCCATGCCGCGCCACCAGTCCTCTGTATCCTGCTCGGCGCCGCCGCCTTCAAGAATGTACAGAGGATAGCTCCTCGAAGCGTATCTCAGCAGTCTGATCCTGTCGGTCACTTCGAAAAGGCACGTCTTGACACCGGTCGTTCCTATATCATATGCGAGAATATAACTGCCCATCATTCTCCCCTCATTCTGTCAGTCCAACAGCTATTTTCTGTCCTTCAGCCCTGAATAACTTGTCAGATACACATATCTCTGTATCCTGGCATCCAGTGCGCCCAGAGGCTTTGCTTTTCTCACATAGCACGCCGCTGCGCAGTTCTTGCTGACTATCATTGCGGCTGCGTCGGCATCGTCCTGCGTTTTGCCCGCACATACTGCGCCGACTCCCTTGACAAGCACCGCATTGCGTCCGATCACCCCGTTAAGAGCCGGATGCATGCCGCCCATCTGATGAAGGGCTCCTGTCATCGGAATATTGAAGATGCCTCTGCCCGGCTTTCCGGTATTGTATCCGAGCAGCGCTCTCTGAACGATGTACGGATCATTTTCAACGCAGATCATGTCAGGCCCGACGATCTGGGCAAAGTCATCGACGTATGCCCCGACCTTTACTCCTGCCTGGCAGCATTCCATTATGTACTGGTCTCTTGCAACGGTTATGCACGGGAAGACGCTGCACTTTACCGCGTCTTCGTCTATCCTGTCCTTGACAAACATGTCATGGCTCGGGATCCTCATATCGATGAGCCTCTTGCAGTTGTCTTCAAGCTCCGCTGCAAGTCTGAAGGCGCTGTCCGGATCCTCCGCAAGGAGGAGCGCTCCGTGTCTTGCCATCAGGAATGAGCTGCAGTCAGGATTGTCCCTGACAGTGGCTTCGACGTTCTTTCTGAGTGCAGAGGTGCCAGGCAAAGCGTAGTCCGCACATGGTGCAAAACTCACACTGCGGCACTCTGCCGCTACGGCCGAGGCGTAATACTGATGCGTGTGTATTATGAAGCCGACATTGTCTCTTAACGCATATGCGGCCGCATGTACGCCCTTCTCGCTGCTCGGCTTGTTGCTGCCCTCCCATGAACAGTCGCTGATCCTTACCGTGACAAGATCTTCAGGCTCAAGCGTATCATAGCTGCGCCCGCTCGGCGTGATGACGAATTCATCAGGGCCTGTTCTGGCGCTTATGTTGCCCCAGGTGCGCGCTGTCAGCTTTTCTTCAAGCAGTTTCAGACCCGCCTCTATGACAAGTCTCCTTGCTTCGTTATCTGAATAAATCATTACGTATTCCCCTTTTCAAGACTCCGCTGCGTCAGTCAAGCTTGCCGCAGCATGCGAATACCCTGTCGAATCTCTGCAGCACATCATCGATCATCTCTTCAGTATATGCTGCGCTGGTGTAGAGCCTTGAGCCGGCAAGTGTTACGAGGCCTTCTGCCATGTATGCCGCTCCGATATGCTCCATTTCAATCTGTCTTCTGCCGGTTTCCTTAAGTATCTTAGGCAGCTGCCACGGCTTCGACCAGTCGATGGCAAAATGCATGGTTCCTACGCTGTCGAGGTGGCATACCGAGCCCTGGTTGAATGCGACGAACGGAAGCCCGTGCTTCTTTATCAGTTCCTGCAGACCCTTGGTGAGTCTGTCTCCCATTCTGCCTGCGACTTCACATGCATTTCTCTTCTCGATCTCGCATATTGCAGTATAACCTGCTATGCAGGAGATAGGTGTAGCTGCGACCGTGCCGCCGCAAAGAGCTTTTTTGATCTTCTTACCCGAGGAGTCGAGTCCTGCTCCGAGGTGAGCCATGCATTCCTCATGTCCGCCGACTCCGCCTGCGCCCGGATATCCTCCTGCGATGACCTTTCCGAATATGGTCAGGTCAGGATCGATACCGAAATATCCCTGCGCTCCCGAAAGGCCGATACGGAATCCGGTAACGACCTCGTCGCATACGAGGAGTGCTCCGTACTCATGAGCAAGCCTCTCACAGCCTCTTACGAATGCCTTGGTCACAGGGCGTGTACCGCTCTCAGGTCCGATCGCTTCAATGAATACCGCAGCTGTGCCGCCGTCGAGCCTGTTTCTTCTGAGCTTGCGCTCGAGGTCCTCAAGGTCTCCCGGGAAGAATTCATCAGTGTGCCTGAATACGTAATTCGGGATGCCTCTCGACTGTATTCCCTTGGTGCCCGGGATCCTGATGCCGTAAGCCAGCTGATCGGACCATCCGTGATAAGCTCCGCCCATCTTGAGGATGTTCTTGTTTCCTGTCTTAAGGCGGGCTATTCTTGCTGCCACCATGCAGGCCTCTGTGCCCGATCCAAGCATTCTGAACTTTTCGACACTCGGAACGCATTCGCTTATCTTCTTGGCAAGCTTGAGTTCATACTCATGGAAGAGTCCTGTCGAAGGACCGCAGTCATTAAGAAGCTCGATGACCGCTTCTCTTACTACAGGGTCATTGCTCCCGAGCATGGTAGGGCCTCCTGCCTGCAGGAGATCGTAATACTCATTTCCGTCTATATCATAGAGTTTTGCTCCCTCTGCCTTGGTAATAGCAAGCGGGAACGGATAGTTGAATGCCAGATTGTGCTGCACTCCCCCCGGAATATACTGCTTGGCCTCGGTAGTCATGGCCTTGGAGCCTGCGCACTTTGCCTCGAAATAGTTCTCGACATAATTCTTAAGCGCATCCTCCTTCACGCCGTAAACAGGGCCGTCTCTCAGCACATCAAGCTGCTTTATCACTGTTTCAGCATCCACATATTCATCAATTGCAAATCCATTGTATGCCATCTTTTTATCTCCTGTTTTCCCTTCTGTTTTCCGATCCCGCATTTTTAAGCAGGCGGAATGAATATATGCGTTTATATTATACACCTGGTAAGAAGAAGTAGACAACCTGCCCCGTTCTCTTTGTCTCACTGCAGGAAAGACAAAGGGGCTGTCGCACAATAAAAAGTGTGGCAGCCTCTTAACTTGCCCGCCTGACGGCGGGCTCTTTTTGTGCAAACAGCTGAAAGCCTTGAAAATGCTTGGTTTTATCAAAAAACAAAACGCTCCACACCTATTGGAGTGC
>JAWRIG010000092.1:0-2623 GCA_040308005.1 Anaerovoracaceae bacterium
AACAGCAACGTGTTGCCATTGGTCGCTCATTAATTTATAGACCTTCTATTATTTTAGCAGATGAACCCACTGGAAACCTTGATAGGAAAAATTCTGAAAGTATTCTTGAAATGTTAAAAGTTTCAAATAAAGAGTATAACCAAACTATTGTAATGATTACTCATGACGAAAAAATTGCATTATCCGCAGATCGAATAATTAGGATAGACGATGGTAAAGTTGTATCAAATGAGGTGATTAAATAATGAATATTATGAACGAATATACATATAATCATCTGAAAAAGAATAAGAGACATACAATTTCTATAATAGTTGCTATTACAATTGCCTCAGCACTACTATGCTCATTATGTATATTTGTGCATACTGTCTGGAATGCAAAAGTAACCTCAACAATTGAAAAAACAGGATATTGGCATGGTGAATTATGGGATTCTATATCAGGTGATAAACTTAAATATATAACAGAAAATCCAGATGTTGAAACTACTATGGTTAAAGGAAAGTGGATTACTGCTAAACTTTCAAATACAAAACGTCCATACCTATTAATGAGAGATGCAGACTCAAATTTTTGGTCAGACATGAATTTGAAAAATACACTTATAAAGGGTAGGCTTCCTCAAAAAACTGGAGAGATTGTCGTATCAAAATTATTTTTCTTGGATAATCCTTCCTATAAAATAGGTGATACATTAACTCTACCTATAGGTAATCGTATGCTTGGTGATAAGGTAATTAAAACTCAAGATTACAAACAATCAGGTGAGACTTTTAAGTCAAATAAGACTAATACTTATACTATAGTTGGAGAAATAGATAGCTCTGGAGGATCAGTATATCCTGGATATATTGCTATGGGATACTTGGATATTTCAAAAGTTAAACCCGAAGATGAACTTACAGTTTATATGCGTTTTATAAACCCTCGTAAAAGCTATGAGGTATTGCCTCAAATAGCTAAGGCTGCAGGTTTAACTAAAGATGAGTATGGAAAATATGAAATTCTTTACAATACAAATTTATTAAATTTATATGGAATTAGTGATAAACATAATACAAACTCTCAACTAATTGTAATGATAGTAATGTTAATAATAATGACTGTACTTGTTATGGGAGCTTTCATTCTTATTATATATAATGCATTTACTTTATCCGCTAATAGCAGGATTAAGCAATTAGGCATTTTGAAAAGCCTAGGGGCAACTCCAAAGCAAATTAAACATTCTGTTATCTATGAAGGTTTTTTACTTTGGCTTATTCAATTACCAATCGGGATAATGGTAGGGTATCTCTTTAGTTATATGGTTGTTTTTAAAGTTAATGAAATTCTTAGTGCTACAGAGGATTTTAGAAAAATAGATATTTATTTCTCTTGGATGGTAGTTATTTTTGCTATTATTATCTCATTGATTACAGTTTTAATATCTGCTTATATTCCAGCAAGAAAAGTTTCTAAAGTATCAGCTATTGTTGGAATACGCCAAAATGGTAATAGCTTAAAATTAAAAAAACAAAAAGAACATCCAATAATAAAAAAACTATTTGGTATAGAAGGAGACTTAGCTATAACGCAGTTTTCAGCGAATAAAAAAAGTTTACGTACAGCTGTACTATCTATTTCAATGTGCTTTAGTTTAATAGTTGTATATATTAATATTATATCTATATACAATTTAGCCAATTCTAAGAATTATGAAGCAACAAAATATAGTATGAAAGTTAATTTAGATATTGCTGATGAACCAAGTAATGAGATGCTGAATAAAATTTTATCACTTCCTGAAGTTAAGGATAGTGTAGTTAGAAGACAAGTACGTACTTCTACTTATGTAACATCAGCCCAAGAGTCAAATGCTTTTCGTAAATCTGGAGGATTTGATAGCATAAATTCAATAAAATACAATGTATTGAATGAAAATGGAAAACATAGAATTATAACAAATTTAGTTGGATTAAGTGATGAATCATTTAAAAAGTATTGTAAAGAAATTGGTGTTGATTCTAGTAAATATTATCAAGACAGTATACCTACAGGAATATTATTAGATAGCACATATCATACGCCTAATGATTCAAAAATCACTGAAAAAATGCCATTGTTAAATATAAAAAAAGGCAATGAGTTAACTTTAAATGAAAAAGTAGAAGATAATATGAATGGAAATTATAAATTTAATGTTCAAGTGGGAGATGTTACAGAGATTTCTCCAAGTGATTTAGGTATGAATAGATACAGCATAGCTTGTATATTACCTATGGAAACCTATCAGAAAATAGTTAATAACTTTATGCCTGATCGTATACTTGAATCCAATAGTATGTCAATTGACTTGTTAGTCGATGATAATCTTAGTCCAATCACAAAGAAAGAGCTGACTAAAATTTGTAGTTCTCATCTTGGTTCTGAAGATTTTAGAATATGGAGTTTATTAGAAGAAAAAAATCATGAACAATTAGTTCAACAATCTATAGCTATTAGTGTTTTTGCTATAGCATCAATGATTGGGTTAATTGGTATTTTTAATGCTTTTTCTACAATTTCAAATAATCTTAGATTACGCAAGCGAGAATTTGCTATATTTAGATCAATAGGGTTAACCCCTCATGGATTAAAT
>JAWRIG010000093.1:0-8345 GCA_040308005.1 Anaerovoracaceae bacterium
AGGAATGTACGAAAGAGACCAACGTTTCCCTGATAAAGATATCCTTGGTAAAATAGCTGATTACTTCGAAGTATCTGTCGACTATCTCCTTGGAAGGACTGATGAAAGAAACTTGCATAAAGAAAAAATAAAACTTGATCCAAGCATAAAAACAATAGCCGCTCATAGAATCGGAGATATAGAAGACCTTTCTGATGAAGCTATTGAGAAAATAAATGAATATATAGAATTCATTAGGATTCAACAAAATAAAAAATAGATATAAAAATAATTCTGTTTTATAATAAATAGGTAATTATTTCAATATTAATAAATTTAGAGCAGTTATCTGCTCTTTTTTATGAACTTCAATAGAACAAACGTTCTTAGATTTCAAGGGGGATTTCTATGACAAGATTAGAAAAATTATTTAATTTAACTGAAAAATTAGGGATAAAAATATATTTCAATGATTTAAAGCATTTTGGAGTTTTAGGTTTATATATAGAGTCGGAAAAGTCGGATCCTACGATATTGATAGATAGTTCTATAAAAAATAAAGAAAAACAATTATCCAGAGTTCTTTTAGAAGAGTTAGGGCATTTTTATACATCATCTGGCGATTCATTAAGCGATACTTCAACTTATAGAAAGAAACTTAATATAAGTAAATGTGAACTTAAATCTGAAAAATGGCTATGTGAATATCTAATATCTGAAAAAGACTTGATAGATGCAATTAACTCTAGTCCTACATCTACGGAAGATATCTGCGAATATTTAGATGTTGACATAGAGATACTTATTACTAGATTAAAATTATTAGCATTAAAGAAGCAATCACTGCACCTAGGCAATAATAAATTTCTTATGTTGACTAAATTACCTAATATTTATGTATATGATGCATCTTTTTTTAACAATCAACCGAACATACATTCTTTTTAACATTTATTTACATTAATATAATCTTAAGCGACGTAATATAATATACATTACTATACATATTGTCTTGGAGGAATATAAATGAAAACAGCAATTTATTTACGTAAATCTAGAGCTGATGAAGAATCAGAAAATAAAGGCGAGTTTGAAACTTTAAGTAGGCATAGATCTACGCTTCTAAAAATAGCAAAAGAGCAGAATTTAAATATAGTAGAAATCAAAGAAGAACTTGTATCTGGGGAAAGTATAGAATATAGACCTAAGATGTTAGAACTTTTAGATGAAGTTAAATCTGGATTATACGATGCAGTACTAGTCATGGATATAGACAGACTAGGAAGAGGTAATATGCAAGACCAGGGCCTTATTTTAGAAACATTTAAGAAATCTAAAACAAAAATAGTAACTCCTAGAAAAATATATGATCTTAATAATGAATTCGATGAGGAATATTCAGAGTTTGAAGCATTTATGGCTCGTAAGGAACTTAAATTAATAACTAGACGTATGCAAAGAGGTCGAATAAAAAGCGTTGAAGATGGAAAATTCATAGCTTCAAAGCCTCCATATGGTTATAAATTTACCTTCGATGAAAATGGTAAAAAATCAATGGTTGTAGATGAAGAAAAAGCTAATGTAGTTAAACTTATTTTTAAACTCTATACTAATGGAAATGGAGCTTGTAAAGTTGCAAATCATCTTAATTCTTTAGGCTTAAAAACAACCACAGGCCGTTCATGGTATGAAAAGGGCGTTAGAGATATAATAAAAAATAAAGCATATGCAGGCTATGTGGTTTGGAATAAAGTTGAAAGAACTAAAACATCTTCTAAATTAAGGAGTGAAGATGAAATTATAGAATCAAATGGAATTCATGAGCCTATAATAAGCGAATCACTTTGGAATAAAGCTCAGCGAACTTTAAAAGGAAATGCAATTTTGCCAACTCCTGTATTTAAAGAAATAACTAATCCACTTGCAGGCTTAGTTATTTGCCGTTGTTGTGGGCATAAAATGTTAGCTAGAAGTTCTACTTCTAAAAGTTATGAAAAATTCATTAGATGTACTAATTGCGGTATGAATAGAGGTTCTAAACTCTATATAGTTGAAGAGGAAGTTATTAATCAGCTTAGAGAATGGGTTAAAGCTTATAAAACTAATTTTAAAAATATACCTTCGATTGAAAATTCTAATTCTAATTTAGATACTTATAATAAATTGCTTAAGAATCTTAATTCTGAATATGAAACTTTAGTTAAGCAAAAAGAAAATCTACATAATTTATTAGAACAAGGAATCTATGATGTTGATACTTATTTAGATAGATCTAAAAGTTTAGCAGATAAAATTGAAACTAATAAACTTAATATTGAGTCTGTAAAAAAAGACATAGCTAAAGAACAAAAAGTAAATATATCAATAGACGATATTATTCATTCTGTTGAATATGTGCTTGATCTTTACTATAAAACGGATTTGATGAGTGAAAGGAATGAATTATTAAGATCTGTTATAGATTACATTGATTATTATAAAGAGCCTGGTTCTAAAAAATCAAAATTAGATATTATAATAAATCCAAAATTAGATTAAAAATTACTGACATCATGGAACTGATAACCAATAATCAGTTCTATGATATCAGTTATATTAAGATTAATACACAGTTGATTTTTTAATATTATCTGCAAATAAATTATTTTTTATGTAAGGACATGCAACTTTTAATAGTTGTTTATCATATGCTATAACATGCGAAGCGAACATGTAGCAAGTGTAACGCAGTTAACTTAGTGGAATGTGAGTGTAGTGTTTATGTTAGCTAATAGCATCTTGGCCATAATATATGCTATTTTAAATATATGTAAAAAATATAAAGGAGAGTGTCTACTCTCCTATTTTTATGCTACATTTTCTTCCTCTATATCAACTTTTAGCTCTGGAGGTAAATTTGTTATCAATGCTTTATAACTATCATTACCCTTAATTAAATGTAGAGCTGTATATCTTTTTAAGTTAAGTAGATCATCTACACAATATCCATGCACTGCAAATTCTTTCTCTAAAGACTCAAAAGCTTCTTTATCTACACCAGCTATTAAAGTGTAAGTTGTGTTAGCTCCTTTTAAAGATGCTCTAGCTTCTTTTGATAATCCTTCTAAATTATGAAGTGTTAATATATATTTTAACTTAAACTTAGCACTTTGCACAAATGTTTTAGTTAATATTTTCTGAGCTGTTGGAACCTGGAACACTTCATCTATAATAACAGTTACCTTTTTAGGCTCTTTATATTTACTTCCTCTTATCTTTGTAGCTAACCAAATCTTTTGAATAAAGAATGTAGTTAATACATCTATAGAAGTTTCATCATCAAAATCTTTATCCCTCATTCTTATAATTATAACTTTACCTTCATCCATAGCTTTAACAAAATCTATATTATCAGTAGGATCCTTACTGAACATAGCATCTATAACATCATTTTCTCTAAATAAATCTATTCTATCAATTATACCTTCTATTTTATTATCTTTAGTTCCGCATAATTGTGATGGTTTATCTTTTGTTTCCTTAGTATATTCATCTAATTCCTTAAGAGCTATTACACTATCTTCTAATTTATCATATAACTCTTTACTTAACTTATTTATATATTCATATCTGACAGTGTGTAGTTGTAATATCCTTAGTATATCTTTCATACTTGAAGAGTTAAAACAAAATGCTATCCTAGCTGCAGCTCCTATGTATTTTCTCATTTTAGGAGCTAACTGTTTATCATCATCATTCATTATATTTATTAACTCTAGTAAATTACTAGTTTTCCTTCTTGCAATCTTAGATATTTCATAAGCATCCATTTCTGGAGTTATCTTATATTCATTGTAAGAAAGCGCCTGTATGCACTTATATACAGACAAGTCTATATCTATAAGTCTATCTGTAGGAGTTATTGCCCTTATTACATCTGAAAACTCTGTATTTCTTATGAAGTCTATTAATACAAGTCCTTCTCCTTCATCTATTAAGTTTTTACATATATTTATACTTAATGTAGACTTTCCACTTCTACTACCTCCCATGATAACATGAGGTAGTGATTGCAAATCTTTATCATTATTAGCATAAACTTTGTCTCTTTGGTCCTTATACTTAATAGGTCCTAAGTTAATTATTCCTTCTTTTAATTCTTCTGGTATAGGATTCTCTTTAGTTTCGATATGGTTTATATTCTTATGTTGATTTATTAATTCTGATCCAGGAAGTGAAATAAAGTTTTGACATTCTTCTGTTGTAGTTTTATTTATTGCTACATGATCTATCTGTATTGAATTTATATTTATATCCTTTTTAATCTTTTTAGCAATTAATTCATTGTTATCATCTATAGATTTAAATGTATTGCACATACTTTTAGCTAATGTATTTTCTCTTTCTATCTTATTACTTTTAGCTACTACTACTATTTGAGTTTTACATATATCACTATGAACTTTTCTTTCAGTAGATGAACTTATTTTCTTCTTTATGCCTATAGTTTTTCTTTGAGACTTTTGAACACTTGCAACTTCTTTATTATTCTTAGATTGTAAGCAACTAATAAAATCATCAATCATTCCTAATAAAAACTTCAATGCAAGTATAGCTATATCTAATAAGTTCTTATTTTTCTTTAAGTTCTCTCCATTTTTATATTTTTCTATTATATTTTTATACATTACTTTAAAGTAATTATTTTCTCTTTCTCCTGTAGGTATAAAGTTATAATATATACCTGTAGTTTCTTCTTTCTCAAGCACCTCCAATATACTTAAGTTAGCTTCTAATAAATGATTATTCCTTTTATCTACAGATAAACTAAGAGCATCATCATATTTATATTTAAGTTGATATTTAGTACAATCATTTAAATTCATAGGTATATCATCTACTTGTTTTATTTCAACATTTCTCCATGTTTCAGCTAGTTTAGTTTTAAACCTTATATAATGAACCTTTGGTATTATAAAGTAGAATTGTATATCATCTTTTGTTATGTGCATATAATAAGATACTTTTACTTGAGGTGTTATAATTAACTTCTTATTTTCTACTTTTATAAACTTATTAAGTTGCAAGTACATTTGGTTTATCATAGTTGCGACGGAATCGGTTGAATTGTTTTTAGTTGATTTTGCTGGTACAAGTTGAACGGTTACATATTCATTTTTCTTAATCTCAAAATACTTATCTATAGAAATTGATTGAACTTTATTTTTAAACACCTAGAACCACGCTCCCTAATATTCTAATTATTATATAGATTGCTGGTGTTATCATAGCTATATCTTTACCTTTTTTACATCCCCATATATATAGAAGCAAACCTATTACCCCTGCTATAACACATACCCAGTAACTACTTAATACTATAGTTTCAGTAACACTTAATAACCACTCTTGGATTAATTCCATTGGATTTAAACTTTTAAAGAATCTTTCTAACATAACCGTACCTCCCTAAAATTTTATACCTTGGAACATACTGAATAACTGAGGATATATAGATATAAATACATAACCTAGTAAATACATTAAGCCTGCATTTATTGAATGTTTCATATTACCACCATTTATAAGAGTTGTTATCATATCTTTTATTCCCATTCCTAAACAACCCCACTTAGCAAATGACATTAACATATTTAATATTTGATTGCCCACTCTATCTAAACTGCTTTCAAATCCACTAGCATATATAACAATATCAAAATGCAACATGATAGCTGTCATTATTATTAATCTAGCATAAACTTTTTTATTTCTTTTTATATGATCCAATACTTTATTAGCTATACTTACCTCTTCATTTCTAAAACTAACTTCTTTAACCAACTCAACTTTTTTAAATTCTCTAACTTTTACAACCTTTTCACATATCATTTCTGTAACTGTATTCCCGTTTACCAATATTTTCATAGTATAATCCCCCTTAATTTTGTAAATACTAATTATATAATCTTTTATCTTGGAGGTTAATCTTATGATACCATCTTATCTTATGTGGTTTGGTGCCGCAGCATTAATAGACATTGTTCAGAAATCAATTTTCTAAAAGGAATTTAAATATTTTTATCGAAATACTTAGAGAATTATATTTTTATAATTCGCTGAGGTTTGAGCTCTATGGATGGCAGTCCTGGAGCTCTTTTAATTTTTAATCATATTTCCATAATCCTTTTTCTTTCATATCTTTTTCTATTAACATTTTTACATAAGTACTTATTCCTAAAGTATCTTTGATTTCTAATAAATAATTATATATAGCTAAATCTCTTACAGTTTCTTTGAAACTTATAGGTTGTTTTAAGGATTGTTTTCTCTTAGCCATGTGTGCTCCTTTCTATATATCTTTATAAATTGTTATCTCCTTTCTAATACATACTATGAAGTTGTGTGCAGAAACTTGCCTGTCCTTATTAAAAATTCATTATTTAATTAATGCATCTACTTTTTCAATGTTTTTTATCAGTTGAAATATGTTATAATTTTTAATGGTAAATATTACTATAAAAGGGGAGATATATATAATGTTACAAAAATTTAAAAACTTGAATACTATCCCAAAAATTATAGTAGGAATAATAGCTATAGCTCTATTCCCTATAACTTTGATAGTTTTAAGTGCTTGTTTTACTGTGAAAAACTTTAAGCAAAAAAATATAGGAAAATCTATTATCGGAATAATATTAGTACTTTTCTTCGTTCCAGCAAATGTTACTTATATTTCTGGAATTACAGATGGATTTAGATCTACTACAACAGAATCGGCTTCAAACGATACTCCTAAAGAGAATTCAATTAACGTTGAAAAAAAAACATCGAATGATGATGCATCAACTGAAGTATCAAATAATCAAAATAATCCTAGTAAATCTCAATTAGAAATGATACAAGCAACAACTCAAATTGCTCTCGAAAAAAATGGATTTAAAAATGATACATCTCATTCGTTAGAAAATTGGAATATTAACTCTATGGAATATAATGATACAATTAGATGGAACTCTGTTACTCAATCTAGTAATAATGGAAGAATAAAAGCTTTATTTGACTGGAGTGGAGAAGATAAAGACGATTTAATTTTAAAATATCTTCTAGTTAATGGGAATGAAGTTGTGAATGATTTGAAAAAATAATAGTTAATTTAAACATAAAAAAATAAGAAAAAAAGTATATGGAAATTAAACCTGGGACTCTTAGGTTTAATTTTTTTACAAATGTAAATAATATTACATGAGGTGATTGTAATGAGCTTTTTTAATTTCGATAAAAAAGATAAAAGTGATGATAGAAGTCATCAAGATAATTGTAAGGGAAAACACTTAGGTCCTAATGGTTGGGATAATGGATCATATCAGTACTGTAAAACTTGTGGTGCTCATAGACGTTTTGAATGGGATAGGTGTATCTCTTGTAAAAATAATTAATTACATAAAAAATAAGGAGTACTCGTTGGCTTGAGTACTCCTTTTCTCGTTTAATAGGTACGATAACTACTGAATTTTACAACTACAGTTCGTTGGTTGAACATTTTTATTATACCCTATTATCTAGGTATTAAATAAGCATCTTCAAATCCTTTTTCTTTTGCTTCTTTCAATGCTTGTTCTGCATATTCTCTAACTTTAAAAGCTCCTATACATACAGCTAACATTTCATCACTATTGTTACTAGCAGGAGGAGTTGAATTGTCTGATTTATATGTTATTCCTAAATACTCTAAACAAGCTTTTGCAACTGCTTTACCATATGCAGTAGCTTCTTCTTTTGTATCTATGTAAGATATATCTGCTTTATTATCTATAAATGCACACTCAGTTATTACTGCAGGGCATACAGTCTGTCTTATAAATCCAAAGTAGTCTCTTCCGTCATTTCTTTTCTTTGTCTTAACTCCTCTTGAATTTTGACCTGTTTTAACAACTTCTTTCTCTATTAATGTTCCTAGTTTTTTACTGTTAGTTCCTACTACAGATACAAATACTTCGAATCCATCTCCGCCACCACTATTAGTATGGAAGTCAACTGCTATATCTGGATTAAATGCATTACATTCTCTTATTTCTTCGCTAAGGTCGTCATTTTCATCTTTATATCTTGATAACTTAGTTTCTACATTATGTCTTTTCATTTCTTTTTCCCAAGCTAATGCACAAAGTAAATTTATATCTGCTTCTCTTAATCCATTTCCTAATGCTCCTGGATCTTTACCTCCATGACCTACTCCACCAAATGCTTTTTTACTCATAATTAAACCCCAACCTTTTCTAATATTTTATCTACTTTTGTATCTATGCTATCAACTTTATCTGTAAAGTCTTTAACTAATATCCTGTTAGTTTCTGATACTTCTTGATTTGTTTTTAATAACTTCT
>JAWRIG010000094.1:0-42671 GCA_040308005.1 Anaerovoracaceae bacterium
AAAGAACCGAGCGGCAAGTACTATGCATCTCTTCTCTATGAAATACCTGAATGTGAAAGCCAAGCAGAAGGTGCGCAGAGAGAAAAGAGATACCTTGGCATAGATTATGCAATGGACGGACTTGCAGTGATGTCAGACGGAAGGAGAGCAGAGTATCCGAAATACTTCAGGCAGGCAGAGGAGAAACTTGCAAGAGAGCAGCGAAAACTCTCACATTGCGAGAAGGGCAGCCGCAATTATGCAAAGCAGAAACGCAAAGTGGCGGTCATCCATGAGAAGGTCAGGAATCAGAGGAAAGACTTTCTGCACAAGATGAGTCGAAAGCTCGCGGAAGGATATGACGTGATCGGAGTCGAAGACATCGACATGAGAGCGATGAGTCAGACTCTGCATTTCGGCAAAAGTGTTTCTGACAATGGCTTCGGGCTGTTCCGAACCATGCTTGCATATAAGCTGGAAGAGCGGGGCAAAGAACTTGTGAAGGTAGACAGATTCTATCCATCCAGCAAGAGATGCAGCAGATGCGGAAGGATCAAAGAAAATCTGACACTCAGTGATCGCATCTACCGATGCGAATGCGGTAACATAATGGACAGGGATGTGAACGCCGCGATCAACATCAGGCTGGAAGCAATGAGACTAAAAGCCTCATGACAAAAGCAAACTTATATCTAAAAGAGGAACCGTGGGGCACACGGGGATAGCTCGTTGATACTCAGTTCGTTGGAACTGTTGAGCGAGAAGCCCCCACTTCTACAAGTGGTGGGAGTATGTCACACACTATTCAATATGGTTTCGCAAGGGTTCCAGATTCGGGAGGAAAATAATGAACACGAATGTAGCAAACATCTTACTTCTGGTAGTATTCATCGCAATGATCTATTTCATGATGATCAGACCGCAGAGGAAGAAGGACAAGGAAGACAAAGAGATGAGAGCAAGTCTCGCTGTAGGCGATGAAGTCATCACCATCGGCGGAGTTATCGGCAAGGTCACCAAGATCACCGAGAAGTCTGTAGTTGTTGAAACAGGCTCCGGAAAGAACAAGATCGAGTTCCTCAAGACTGCAATTGCTTCCGTAAGCAAGAGTGATGCAGCTAAGGCAGAGGCAAAAAAGGAAGCTGAAAAGGCTGAGGCTGAAGAAGAGAAGAAGCCTGACAGAGACAAGAAAGTCACTCCTAAAAAGCTCTCCAAGAAAGCTGATGAGGAAAAGGCTGCCGAATAGCGTTTACCCATATTTTACGGGTACATACAGTATAGAAATTTGTACATTGAGCACCTCTCAAAAGAGGTGCTTTTATGTTGAAAAACAAGGCATAATCGCATATAATAGGTAAGATATTTTTTTAATGACGAACTATGCTCTTTTCGCCATTTAACAACACTAAATTGAAAGGTTAATTCAGTCGAAATGAAAACAGGAAAGAAGAAAGTTTTTGCGGTACTGGTGGTCATTATACTGATCGCCTCATGGCTCGTTTCGTTCTTCGGGATCGGCGACAAGTTCGGCAATCTCGGAAAGCAGCTCAAGTACGGTCTTGACATCAACGGCGGTGTCTATGTACTCCTTGAAGCTAATACAAAAGAGACCGGAACCGAGCTCACTCAGATCATGAATCAGACCAAGAGCGTTCTCGAGAACAGAGTCAACGCAATGGGTATCAGCGAAGCCCAGGTCTCAATCGAAGGCAACAACAGGATAAGAGTAGAGATGCCTGGTGTTGAAAATGCTGAAGAAGCTATCGCGCAGATCGGCCGTACAGCCCAGCTGCAGTTCTTCCTCGCAGATGGCACTCTCGCTCTTACCGGTGAAGGAATCAGCGATTCCCAGATAGCTACGGACTCCACCAACGGTGGTTACAAGATCACAATCGACTTCACAGCTGAAGGATCCAACCTCTTTGCAGATGCAACAGAGAAGGCCTACAGCGGACAGGTAGAGTCCAAGATGACTGACGAAGAGGGTAATCCGGTAGCAAATACTGCTATCGTCATCGCACTCGATGATGAGGTTATATCCGCTCCTACAGTTCATGAGAAGATCAACTCAAGATCCTGCGAGATCACAAGACCTGGCGGATTCTCTGAGACAGAGGCTTCCGGACTTTCCGCACTCATCAGAGGCGGTGCTCTTCCGGCTAATCTGACCGAGATCAACTCATCAGTTCAGACAGCTACCATCGGCGCCAATGCACTTACACTCTCAGTGAAGGCTGGTGCTATCGGTCTCGGACTCGTACTGATCCTCATGGTTCTGTACTACGGAGCACTCGGTGTGGTTGCTGACCTTGCACTTCTCCTGTACGTACAGCTCGTACTCTGGATCATGGCAGGCATGGGATCAGTCCTCACACTTCCGGGTATCGCAGGTATCATCCTGTCAATCGGTATGGCTGTAGACTCCAACGTCATCATCTTCACCCGTATCAGGGAGGAGATAGGCAAAGGCAAGTCTGTAAGAGTAGCTGTTGACATGGGCTACAAGGCAGCTCTTTCAACCGTAGTCGACTCTCAGACAACAACACTTGTCGCAGCATTCGTTCTGTATCTCTTCGGTACAACATCCGTCAAAGGCTTTGCTCTCACACTGATGATCGGTACTGTAATGAGCGTTATCACAGCTGTATTCATCACTCAGCTGTTCGTAAGCCTGCTCGCCGAGAACAAGAAGTTCGGCACAAACAGGATGTTCGGACTTAACGATGACGGAACACCTAAGGGATTTGCAGCAGCACTTTCAAAACTGAATTTCAAATTCGTTGAGAACAGAAAGAAATACTATGCGATCAGCGCATGTGTCATCATCATCGGTCTCGGATTCGCTCTGTTCAGAGGATTCAACTACGGTATCGACTTTACCGGCGGTACAATGATGCAGATCGAGATGGGACAGGAAGTAGCTATCGATGATGTCAAGGACACCATCGCTCAGTACGATCTCAATCCTACTATCGTCTACGCATCTGACAATCACTCACAGGTCATCATCAGAACCATCAAGGACCTCAAGTCAGCAGAGCGTACCGAAGTAGTCAACACTCTTCAGGAAAAATACGGATTCAGCGACGAGGATGTTCTCGCATCAGAGGAGTTCGGTCCGACAGTAGGTAAGGACCTGAGGCAGAATGCTATCAAGTCCATCCTGATCGCAGCAGCAGTAATGCTTGTATACATCAGGTTCAGATTCAAGACCTGGAAGTACGGACTTGCAGCCGTTGCCGGTCTCGGACACGACGTACTTGTAACACTTGCTATATACGCTATATTCCGCATCACGATCAACAACCCGTTCATCGCAGGTATCCTCACAGTCGTAGGTTACTCGATCAACGATACAATAGTAGTATTCGACAGAATCAGAGAGAACTCCAAGTTCTTCAAGCGTAAGCAGAACGCAGAGCTGATCAACACAAGTGTCAACCAGACACTTTCAAGATCGATCATGACATCGCTCACAACACTTATCGTCATGCTCCCGCTGTTCTTTATGGCAAGCTCTGAACTGAGAGCGTTCCTGATCCCGCTGATGATCGGTGTATTCGTAGGAACATACTCATCAGTATTCCTCTGCAGCCCGCTCTTCTACGAGCTGACCAGAAAGGAAAATCTTTCCAAGTATGCAGAGCAGCAGGAGAGAGCCGCAAAGGAAAGAAAGAAGAACTCCAGAAGGAGAGAGAACGACGGTATCGTCAAGTAAGGTTTCCTTCGGATCATACGGCGTTGCCGTGATGACGGAAACCTTGATCTACGGAGGCAAGCTCCTCCGATAGAATCCCGGAGAATATTAATGGCAGTCAGAGAAGTTATCGATCTTTCAACTGAAAAATTCGTACAGGATATGAGCGCGATCAATCCGAAGTACGATGATTCGGCCATAATCAAGGCTTACGAAATTGCTCTTCGTCTTCACGAAGGGCAGTTTCGCAAGAGCGGGGAACCTTACATAATTCACCCGATCGCAGTTGCCAAGATTCTGGCCGGATTTGGCATGGATAACGAGACTGTCATCGCGGGTCTTCTTCACGACGTAGTAGAAGATACCGCATACACAAGAGAAGAGCTGGTAGCGGATTTCGATGAAAAGATCGCAGCTCTTGTCGACGGAGTCACCAAGCTCGGTAATATCTCATACGATGCTTCATCTGAGAAGATCCAGGCTGAGAACTTCCGCAAGATGTTCCTGGCTATGTCCAAGGACATAAGAGTCCTCATCATCAAGCTCGCCGACAGGCTGCACAACATGAGGACGCTCGAATATATGCCTACCAACAAGAGAACATCCAAAGCGATGGAGACCCTTGAGATATATGCTCCGCTTGCCGGAAGGCTCGGTATGTTCAGCATCAAGTTCGAGCTCGAAGACCTGGCTCTTAAGTTCCTGCATCCGAGCGACTATAAAAAGCTCTCTGACGCTGTAGCACGCAAGAAAGCCAAGTATGAAGAAGACGTCGAGACCCTGATAAGCGAGATCACTAACGAGCTCGCGCAGGCCGGCATACAGGGCGAGGTAAAGGGCCGTAACAAGCACCTTTACAGCATTTACAGAAAGATGGTCATCCAGAAGAAGGAGCTCGATGAGATCTTCGACCTTCTGGCTGTAAGAATACTGGTATCTTCGGTCAAGGACTGCTATGCAGCTCTCGGACTCGTTCATACAAGATGGACTCCTATACCGGGCAGGTTCAAGGACTACATCGCAATGCCTAAGCCTAACATGTACCAGTCGCTTCATACGACGGTGCTCGGTGACAACGGCGAACCGTTCGAGATACAGATACGTACTTATGAGATGCACCGCATAGCTGAGTACGGTATCGCAGCGCACTGGAAGTATAAAGAGGGCAAAGTTTCCGGAAAGGAAGACGAGAGCGAACAGAAGCTCGCATGGGTAAGGCAGGCTCTCGAGATGCAAAACGAAGCAGATGACTCTGTGGAGTTCCTTGAGAACCTCAAGATGGATCTCTTCAACAACCAGGTATTCGTCTTCACGCCGGGCGGCGACGTAATGGAGCTGCCTGCAGGCAGTACACCGCTGGACTTCGCATTCAAGGTCCATACCGATGTAGGAGTAAGATGCGTAGGCGCCAAGGTCAACGGAAAGATGGTTACCATAGACCATCATCTGAACAACGGCGATATTGTCGAGATCGTTACTTCAGCCAATTCATCCGGTCCGAGCATCGACTGGCTCAAGCTGTGCAAGACATCACAGGCACGCGCCAAGATCCGCAACTGGCTCAGAAAGGCGGACAAGGACAGTGATGTCACCAGGGGCAAGACCAACATCAACAATTACGTCAAGAAGAAAGGCTACGACCCTGCACAGGTAGCCAAGAACGCATACATATTAAGAGCGGTCAAGGATTTCAACTGTTCCAACGTCAACGAGCTCTATCTTCAGATATCCAGGGGCGGAAACTCCGTATCCAAGCTGGGTCAGAAACTCATAGAATACTATGAAGCAGACAACCAGAAGAAAGAAGAGGAGAAGGATCAGATCGAGGTCAAGAAGCATGCACCTTCAAGGCCTTCCGAGGTATCTGAATCCGGCATCGTTGTCAAGGGTACAGACAACCTGCTCATAAGACGTGCGACCTGCTGTAACCCGGTCCCGGGAGACCCTATCATAGGATACATATCCAAGGGAAAGGGCATCACAGTACACAGGAGCGACTGTCCTAACATCAGCAATCTGAGAGAAGCTGACAGGCAGAGACTGATTGCAGTCAACTGGGATACTCCTGACAGCAACCGCAAATACTACGTCGATCTTCAGGTCGTTTCTGAAGAGCGAAAGGGCATATTCAAGGATATTTCCAAGGTTTGCGACGACTATGACATCGAAGTGGTCGGACTGAACCTTACACCGGGAGAACCGGGAACTACCAACACGCTTATCACTGTAGAGATCACCGACATGCATCAGATGCAGAGACTTCTCACAGCTCTGAGACAGGTCGAAGGCGTGATCAGAGTATACAGACCGAGGTAGCACTATGAGCATTACAGTCAAATGTTTTCCGGCTGGGCCGTTAACAGAGAACACATACGTTATCACTGATGATGCGACCGGCTTCAAGGCTGTCATCGATCCGGGTTATTTCGGGATGGATGTCAGGATGGAGATACAGAACAACGCTTATCTCAAATACATCCTGCTTACGCACGGGCATTACGACCACTTTGCCGCTGTACATGAATATCTTGAAGAGTACACCGGCGCTGTATTTGCTGCTCCGGCCGGAGAGGAATATCTTCTTCACGGCGGCAGAGACAACAAATGGATGGCTCTGAACACCGGCAGCAAGGGTATATGCCCTGAGGCAAAACTGCTCCTTAAAGAGGGCGATACTGTAACGCTCGGAGAGACAGTTCTCCGCGTGATAGAGACCCCGGGACATACAGAAGGCGGCATATGCTTTGCCACAGACCGTGAAATATTCACAGGAGATACGCTGTTCAGGCTCTCCGTCGGTAATACTTCACTCGAGACAGGCAACTGGGAGACACTTGTTGCCTCCATACAGAACAAGCTGTACACGCTTGATGACGACATGATCGTCTATCCGGGGCACGGCCCGGCGACAACAATAGGATACGAGAAGAGGGCCAATCCTTTTGTATAGATTTTACGTAAACAAAACAGACAATGACCACCATTATGCAGAGCTTGCAAGGCTGTTTCTTGCGGATGATGAGTTTGAAGTCATACCGTTTGACGCTCCGGGCAGCGGCCTTCATCTTCGCGAAGGCAGTTACCTTATAAACAGCTCAGGCTCTGATGACAGGGATGAAATTAAAAGAGAGATGTATCATCTGCTGGCTGATCTGACCGGCAGGCAAAGCGGATGGGGAACGCTGACAGGAGTCAGGCCTCTCAAGCTTGCATATGAGATGCTAAGGGAAGCCGGATCGGTCTCAGGCATGCGGCAGCTCATGAAGGAAAGATATCTGGTATCCGAGGGCAAGATTGACCTTCTCGCAGATATCGTCAACTACCAGCTAAAGCACCTTGAAGGCGATCCTTCATCGATGGCAGCTGTATACATCGGAATACCGTTCTGCCCGACAAGGTGCGAATACTGCGCTTTTGCATCCAATGTCGCGCCTGAAAGCGATATAGCTGAGTACTTCTCAAATCTTCTTGAAGAGATAAGGTACACAGGGTGCATGATAAAGGATAACGGCACCCGCATCGAGAGCGTCTATGTCGGAGGCGGAACTCCTACAACTCTCAGTGCAGACCAGCTGAGACAGCTGATACTCGCAGTCAGAGAGCACATCGGCATTGATCCTTCATCCATTGAATTTACTATCGAAGCCGGCAGGCCGGATACTATAACACCTGACAAGCTTCGCGTAATGAAGGATAACGGAGTCAGCAGGATCAGCATCAATCCTCAGTCCATGAAAGACGAGACGCTCAGGAGGATCGGAAGAGATCATACAGCTGACGACATCAGAAACGGTTACAGGCT
Organism: Anaerovoracaceae bacterium; assembly: GCA_040308005.1. Taxonomy (GTDB): domain Bacteria; phylum Bacillota; class Clostridia; order Peptostreptococcales; family Anaerovoracaceae; genus Crickella. Next base: position 7,479 of record JAWRIG010000094.1, read on the forward strand.
TGCTTCTGAATATGGATTTGATGTCATCAACGCAGACCTCATAGCAGGTCTTCCGGGCGAGGACATGGATGACTTCAGGGCATCTCTTGAAGAGATACTCGAGCTCGGAGCGAACAACATCACAGTTCATACGCTCTCTGTAAAGAGAGGTTCAAGGCTGAGAGAACACGATCCTGAATACTACAGACGCGGCACCGAAGAAGTCTCACGGATGGTCGAGTTCGCCGGAAAGCGCCTGGCAGAAGAGGGATTTTACCCATATTACATATACAGACAGAAGCACCAGATGGGAGCTCTCGAAAATGTCGGATACTGCAGGGAGGGAAAGCACTCCATATACAATATCCGCATCATGGAGGAAAAGCAGACCATCATAGCACTCGGTGCAGGCGGCATAGGCAAGATATACTTCCCTGAAGAAGACCGTCTGGAGCGGGTCGCCAATGTCAGCAATTATAAGGTATATAACGAGCGTTTCGATGAGATGCTCGAAAGAAAGAATAAATACTACGGAGGATAAGATGGCTATCAAAGCTCAGAAAGGCACCAAAGACGTACTCCCGTCCGAATCCTGGAAATGGCAGTACATTGAATCCGAATGGGCCAGAATCTGTGCCGAATACGGATTCAGGGAGATGCGTACGCCTGTTTTCGAGGCTACCGAGCTTTTCAACAGAGGTATCGGAGACACAACAGACGTCGTACAGAAGGAAATGTACACATTCAACGACCTCGGAGGCCGCAGCATAACGCTCAAGCCTGAGGGCACTTCGCCGGCAGTAAGGGCATTCATTGAAAGCAACATGTACGCCGACACTCAGCCGACCAAGGTCTACTACAACACTCCATGCTTCAGATATGAAAAGCCTCAGGCCGGAAGACTTAGAGAATTCCACCAGTTCGGTATTGAGAACTTCGGCACACACAGCATGCTCGCCGATGCGGAGATCATCGCACTGGGTCACGATTTTCTCAAGAGAATGGGCATAACGGACATTGAGCTTCACATATCAAGCGTAGGCTGCAGGAACTGCCGTCCGGTCCACAGGACAGCACTGCAGGACTTCCTGAGGCCTAAGTATGACTGCCTCTGCGAGACATGCAAGTCAAGATTCGACAAGAATCCTATGAGAATACTAGACTGCAAGTCTCCTCAGGACAAGGAACTCGTCAAGGGAGCTCCTATGATGCTCGATTATCTGTGTGACGACTGCAGGAAGGATTTTGAAGAACTCAAGCAGCACCTTGATGCTATGGGCATCAAGTACACAGTTGATCCGACCATCGTAAGAGGGCTTGACTACTACACCAAGACTGCATTCGAATTCATAACGACCAAGATCGGTGCACAGGGCACTGTCTGCGGCGGAGGCAGATACGATCACCTCATAGAAGAGGTCGGCGGACCTGACATGCCGGGCGTAGGATTCGGCCTTGGTAAAGAAAGACTTCTCATGATGATGGAGCTGTGCGGACATGACTTCGGAGGTGAAAAGGGGCCTCAGATTTTCCTCGCATGGATAGGCGACGAAGCCAGGGAATACTCCGTCAGACTTCTCCACGAACTGAGAAGCAAGGGCATAAGGGCAGAGATGGATACCAGAGAGCGCAATCTCAAGGGTCAGATGAAATATGCCAACAAGCTCGGAGCTGCCTATACGGCTGTCATAGGAGAGGATGAAGTCTCCAGCGGAGTACTGACTCTCAAGAATATGGAAAACTCAGAGCAGACTAAGGTAAGAAGGGAAGAACTTGCAGATGTTATTTAAGAGAACTCATATGTGCGGCGAGCTGAGGCTTGCTGATGAAGGTAAGAATGTCGTACTCAACGGATGGGTCGCCAAGGCGAGAAGTCTGGGCGGTCTTGTATTCGTAGACCTAAGGGATAAAACAGGTATTACTCAGGTGACATTTAACGAAGATGTACCTGAAGAAATCATAGAAAAGGCAAAATCGCTCCGCAGCGAATTCTGCATCGGAGTAAAGGGAACAGTCAGAGAGAGATCTTCCAAGAACCCTAATCTTCCTACAGGAGATATCGAGGTTTTCGCTGATGATCTCACCATCTACTCAAAATCCGAGACTCCTCCTATCTACATCAAGGATGATGACAATGTAGATGACAACCTGAGACTCAAATACAGATATCTGGATCTTCGCAAGCAGAAGATGCAGAGAAATCTCACATTCAGGCACAAGATCACAAAGTGCTGCAGAGACTACTTTGACGAGCAGGGCTTCACAGAAGTAGAGACTCCGATGCTCATCAAGCCGACACCTGAAGGCGCAAGAGACTACATCGTTCCGAGCAGAGTGCACAACGGTTCATTCTACGCACTGCCGCAGTCACCTCAGATGTTCAAGCAGCTTCTGATGGTGGCAGGAACTGACAGATACATGCAGATCGTTAAGTGCTTCAGAGATGAGGACCTTCGTGCAGACAGGCAGCCTGAATTCACTCAGATCGACCTCGAGATGTCCTTCGCAGGCGTAGATGACGTTATCGAAGTCCAGGAGGGCTTCCTCAAGAAGGTCATGAAAGAGGTCAAGGGAATCGACATCGAAACACCGTTCCCGAGAATGACATATGCTGAAGCAATGGAGCGCTACGGTTCAGACAAGCCTGATACAAGATTCGATATCGAGCTGCAGAAACTGAACGATGCATTCGAAGGATGCGGATTCGAAGTCTTCACAAAGACTCTCGCAGAGGGCGGAGACATCAGAGGCATCTGCGTTCCGGGAGCTGCTTCACAGTATTCAAGAAAGAAGATCGACAAGCTCGTAGATGAAGTAAAGCACTACGGAGCCAAGGGCCTCGTATGGATCAAATATGAAGAATCCGGAATCTCATCATCAGTCGGCAAGTTCTTCACTGAAGATGAGCTCAAGGCTGTTCTTGACAGAATGGGAGCTAATGCCGGTGACATCGTATTCATCGTAAGCGGAACATCCAAGGTCACATATGACTCGCTCGGATTCCTCAGAAGAAGAGTTGCAGGCCAGCTCGGACTTCTCGATGACAACCAGTTCAACTTCCTCTGGGTCGTAGATTTCCCTATGTTCGAAGAGGACGAAGAGGGCAACCTCAAGGCTATGCACCATCCGTTCACTCAGCCTAAGCTCGATGAACTCGACAAGCTTGATACAGACATCCTCTCGCTCAACGCCAACGCATACGACATCGTTCTTAACGGTGTGGAGCTCGGAGGCGGCAGCGTCAGAATCCACGATAAGGATCTGCAGGCGAGAATGTTCAAAGCCCTCGGCCTTACAGACGAGGAATGCCAGGAGAAGTTCGGATTCCTTATCGAAGCATTCAAGTACGGAGCACCACCTCATGCAGGACTGGCTTACGGTCTCGACAGACTCGTCATGCTGCTTCTCGGCGAGAAGAGCATCAGAGAGGTCATCGCATTCCCTAAGAACCAGAATGCTGAGTGCCCGGTATGCGAGGCACCTGCACCTGCAGGAGAAGGACAGCTTGAAGAACTCGGCATCGAGCTCGTAACGGAATAAACATTTAACACTTTGAAGGACCAGAGGCATGAGCACATCCGGCAGCAGACATTATGCAATATACGGCGGTACATTTGACCCGATACATGTAGGTCATATCGCTCTCGCTGAACATGCTGTTCAGGAGTGCGGCATCGACAAGCTAATATTCATGCCCGCTTATGTCTCTCCCTTCAAGCAGGACCGCAAAGTCGCACCTGGAAGTGACAGGGCTGCGATGATAGACTCCATCCTGCATTACAACAAGGCGTTTTGCCTGTCAAGATATGAGATAAGCAGAGAAGGGCCTTCCTACACCTATGACACTGTAATGCACTGGAAGAGTCTTCTTAACAGCAGCCTGAGCTTCATACTGGGATTCGATTCAATCATCGATATAGATACGTGGTACCGCGGAGAAGAGCTCCTGAAGGAGATATCACTTATCACAGCCAGACGCCCCGATGCTGACGACAGCGAAGGCTTTGCCAAAATAAGATATTACAGAGAGAAGTTCGGGACAAAGACAACCGTCCTCGAGATGGATCCGGTCGATGCTTCGTCGACTGAGATCAGAGCAAACCGGAGCGCAGACCTTTCCATATCTGGAATGGTCGCACCGGAAGTGGAGAAATACATAATTGAGCACGATCTGTACACGCATAGATGAGCTTGAAGAATTCATGATATCCCACCTGAAGCCTTCAAGATATACACACTCTCTCGGAGTCGAGGTAATGGCCGAAAGGCTTGCCGGTCTTCACGGAGCAGATACTGAAAAAGCTGCTTTTGCAGGAAGATATCACGACATAGCCAAGTGCTTCACACAGGATGAAATGAACGAGTGCGTCAGGAAGTACGGTCTTCCCGACATATATATCGATAACAACCCGCTGGCTCATTCCAAGGTTGCAGCCGAGATACTCGAGCATGAATTCGGAGTGACCGATGAGGATGTTCTCAATGCGGTCAGAAGCCATACGACAGGGAGAAAGGGGATGTCCCTCCTCGAGGAGATCGTATATGTAGCTGATGCTATCGAGGACAACAGGAATTATGAAGGACTCAGAGAGCTTCAGGAGCAGGCTGCAAATGATCTCGACGGAGCATGCCTTTTCATTATGGACTGGACGCTCGAGTCCCTTGAGAAAAAGGGCAGAGTCCCGGATGCGGATACTATCGAAGCAAGAGACTATATTTATAACAGAATCGCAAACAGCTGATCACACTAATTATAAGGAGTAAAAATGGAAAGCAGGGAAGTTGCACAGACAATAGCCGGAATACTCAGTGAAAAGAAAGCAAGAGATATCGTAATTATCGATATTGCCGAGAAATCGTCCTTTGCAGATTACTTCGTAAACGCAACAGGCGGTTCGGAAAGACAGCTCGGCGCTCTCGCAGATGATGTCGAAGACAAATTTGCAGAGCTCGGAATCACACCTAAGAGCAAGGACGGACGTCCTGATACAGGATGGATCCTTGTAGACGGAGGCGATGTTATCGTCAATCTTTTCACTGAATCAACAAGGGACAAATACACTCTGGAGAAGATCTGGAGTGACTGCGAATCTATTCTCGTAGACTAGAGTTAAATATTAAGGAGAACTACAGACATGCGCGACAAATACGACTTCACTGCCATCGAGAAGAAATGGCAGAAGATCTGGGCAGAAGAGAATGCCTTCAGCACAACTGAGGATTACAACAAGGAAAAGTACTACGTACTTGAGATGTTTCCGTATCCGTCAGGCAAGCTTCACATGGGACATGTAAGGAACTATTCCATCGGTGACGTAATAGCCAGATTCAAGAAGATGGACGGATTCAATGTCCTTCATCCTATGGGCTGGGATTCATTCGGTCTTCCGGCTGAAAATGCTGCCATCAAGAACGGAATCCATCCGTTCACATGGACCAACGAGAACATGAATGACATGAGAGAGCAGCTGAAGTCGCTCGGTCTCAGCTACGACTGGGACAGAGAAGTTGCCACATGCAAGCCTGATTACTACAGATGGATGCAGTGGATATTCATCCAGTTCTACAAGAAGGGCCTCGCATACAAGAAGGACAACCCGGTCAACTGGTGTCCTGACTGCCAGACAGTACTTGCCAATGAGCAGGTTGTCGACGGCTGCTGCGAGCGCTGCCATACACCTGTAACCAAGAAGCACCTCAGCCAGTGGTACCTCAAGATCACTGAGTACGCTGACAGACTTCTGAACAACCTCGATGAGCTTCCTGGATGGCCTGACAAGGTCAAGTCAATGCAGAAGAACTGGATCGGAAGATCAGAGGGTGCCGAGGTAACATTTGCGATCGACGGTACCGACAAGGATCTCGTAGTATATACAACACGTCCTGACACACTTTTCGGTGTCACATACATGGTAATGTCGCCTGAGCATCCGTATGTTGCTGAGCTGACAGAGGGAACAGAATACGAAGCTGCAGTCAAGGCTTACGTTGAAGCCAGCGCACACAAGTCCGAGCTTGAGAGAACATCTCTCACCAAGGAAAAAACAGGTGAGTTCACAGGCTGCTATGCTGTCAATCCTGTCAACGGCAAGAAGGTTCCTATCTACATTTCAGACTACGTACTCATGGACTACGGAACAGGTGCCATCATGGCTGTACCTGCACACGACCAGAGAGACTTTGAGTTTGCGAAGGCATTCGGCCTCGATATCATCCCTGTAGTAGACGTTCCTGATGTTGATCTTGACAACCTCACAGAGGCTGCGATCGCAGAAGGTACAATGATCAATTCCGGTGACTATACCGGCATGAACAACAAGGATGCTATCAAGAAGATCACAGCAGACCTCGAAGCAAAGGGCCTTGGCCACAAGACCATCAACTACAAGCTCAGAGACTGGCTCATCAGCAGACAGAGATACTGGGGAACTCCGATCCCTATGATCTGGTGCGAGAAGTGCGGATGGGTGCCTGAAGATGAAAAGAATCTGCCTGTACTTCTGCCTACAGACGTAGAATTCACAGGTAAGGGCGATTCTCCTCTGACAACCTCCAAGACATTCAGAGCATGCAAGTGCCCTAAGTGCGGCGGAGATGCAGAGCGCGAGATCGATACAATGGATACATTCCTCGACTCATCATGGTACTTCCTCAGATACTGCGACGCTCACAACGAGGAGATGCCGTTTGACAAGAAGAAGGCTGACTACTGGATGAACGTAGACCAGTACATCGGCGGCGTAGAGCACGCTATCCTGCATCTTATGTATGCAAGATTCTTCCAGATGGTAATGCATGACCTCGGCCTCACAGACAGCGAAGAGCCGTTCAGAAACCTGCTGACACAGGGAATGGTAATCAAGGGCTACAATGACAGCGAAGGCAACTATGTCAAGGCCAAGATGTCAAAGTCACTCGGCAACGTTGTAAGCCCTGCAGACATTCAGGCAAAATACGGTTCAGATACCGCAAGACTCTTCATACTCTTCGCAGCACCTCCTGAAAAGGAGCTCGACTGGTCTGACGAAGGAGTAGAGGGAAGTTACAGATTCCTCAACAGAGTTTACAGACTCGTCTGCGAATATATAAATGACATCAGAGGCGACCAGAGAGAGTTCGGTGAACCTGTTGTAGCAAACGCAGATGACAAGAACCTCAACTACATGATCAACGTTACCATCAAGAAGGTAAGCGAGGATGCAGGCGGAAGATTCAACTTCAATACCGCTATCGCATCGATCATGGAACTCGTTAACGAGATGTACAAATACAAGCAGAGCGCAGAGATGAATCTGCCGCTCTTCAACAAGGCGATTGAGATACTCCTTACAGTACTCAATCCGTTCACTCCGCATATCACTGAGGAAATGTGGAGCCAGCTCGGTCACGAAGACAGACTGTACAATGCAAAGTGGCCGGCATATGATGAATCTGCTCTTGTCAAGGACGAGATCGAGATCATCGTACAGGTAAACGGCAAGCTCAAGGACAAGCTCCTGCTGCCGAACAATTCAAGCAAGGAGGTAACAGAACAAGCCGCCAGAGAACTCGAAAAGGTTAAAGAGGCGACTGAAGGAAAGAACATAGTTAAAGTAATTGTCGTTCCTAACAGAATCGTCAATTTCGTAGTCAAATAGTGCGGCCTGACAAAATATGGCAAGACTTAAGAACAACTACAGAAATAAACAGAATAAAACCCGCGCAGGGAAGACTGCCGCATCCGGCAGTTCTTCTCCGGCACGAAGCAATAAGAATATCAGTGTAAAGACCAACAAGGCTGCGACCAGAGTAAGGTCTGCAGGCAAGGGCAAGGTCAGGGAGAACATCGCTAAGACCAGCGACAGACGCAGACAGAAGGCTGCTGCGGCTACAGTTCCATACAGAGTGATCCCGCTCGGAGGCATGAAGGAGATAGGCAAGAACTGCACACTCATCGAATGCGAAGGCGAGATACTCATCATCGACTGCGGTTTTGCATTCCCTGAGTACGAGATGTTCGGAATAGACATAGTAATTCCGGATTTCACATATCTCAAGGGAAACAGCAGCAAGATAAAAGGTCTCATCATCACTCACGGTCACGAGGACCACATCGGAGGAGTTCCTTTCCTTCTGAAAGAGCTCAATGTTCCGATATACGCTTCGCCTCTTGCGATGGGTCTGATCGATCACAAGCTGGAAGAGCGCGGTCTGAGTGCAGAGAAGCACATAATCCGCGCAGGAGATGTGTTCTCGGTAGGATCGTTCCGTGTTGAAGCTATCCAGACCAACCACAGCATCGCTGATGCGATGGCATTCTCCATCAAATTCCCGGGCGGTCACATCATCCACACAGGCGATTTCAAGATAGACTACTCGCCGCTGGACGGCAAGGTCATCGACCTGAGAAGACTTGCACAGCTCGGAGATGAGGGGGTGGATCTGCTTCTCTGTGACAGCACCAATGTAATGAGACACGGATACACTCCGTCGGAGGCTGTCGTAAGAGAGTCGATAGATGATATCTTCGACAACACTGAGCAGCGTATTATAATAGCAACATTCTCATCGAATGTTCACAGGATAAAGTATTTCATGGAAGCTTCTATGAAGCATCACAGGCGGATCGCTGTATCCGGAAGGTCCATGGAAAACGTTCTGACGCTGGCCCGCAGTCTCGGATATCTCGATAATATCCCTGAATCTGTCTTCGTGAAGATTTCGGAAATCAAGAATATTCCTGACAAGAATCTTACGATAATCACCACCGGCAGCCAGGGCGAGCCTATGTCGGCTCTTACCCGAATGGCATATGACAACCATAAGTCGGTCAAGCTTAAGAAAAACGATGTCGTTGTTTTCTCTTCATCGCCGATACCGGGCAATGAGAAGGTCATATCCCAGGTTGTAAACCAGCTGTATGAGAAGAATGTCAAGGTAGTGCTCGCATCCGCGATGGACGTGCACGTATCGGGACACGCTTCATCCGAAGAGCTCAAGCTGATCCATACGATCATAAGGCCGAAGTTCTTCCTGCCGGCACACGGTGAGTACAGACACCTTGTGGAACATGCAAGACTCGCTCAGTCACTTGGCCAGCCGACCAACCACATCTTCATACTTGCCAACGGCGATGCGCTCGAGATAAACGGCAGAAAAGCCGCGGTCACCAAAGAATTCACATCAGGTGAAGATGTGCTTGTCGACGGACTCGGCATCGGTGATGTCGGAAACGCTGTGCTCAGAGAGAGAAAGAACCTGTCACAGTCCGGACTTATCACTGTAGCAGTTGCGCTCGACCGCTCCACAGGATCTCTGATGGCGGTCCCTGAAATGAGGACAAGAGGCTTCGTATATGCGCAGGAGCATCAGGACCTGCTTGATGAAGCGCTCAGTATAGTCTACAATACAATAGGCAGATGTGCTGAGACCGGCGCTACTGACGAGGCAGCTCTTACAAGAGCGATAAAGTCCGACATGAAGTCTTACATTTACAAGACAACCGGAAGGTATCCGGTCATAATTCCGATAATACTTTACGTATAGCAGGGAGGACATATGAACGTATATGACGAAGCTCACGGCCTTGCCAGAGCTATCAAGGAATCAAATGAATTCAAGGAATTCGACAGAATGAGAAAAGAAGTCGAGCAGGATGCCGATGTATCCCAGATGCTCGGCGAACTGCAGAAACTCCAGATCGAGTTCCAGACAGCACAGATGACCGGCAATCAGCCTGATCAGGACATGATGACAAGAATGCAGAGCCTGAGCACAATGCTCGCAACCAAGCCGCTTGCTGCAAAATTCATGCAGACAGAAGCCGCATTCTCTGTTATGATGAATGATGTATTCAGGATCATCGGCGAAGCTGTAGGATTGCAATAACGTATAACAGGCAATCTTATATTTTCTTCAGGTGATAATTCTCGAAGAGCTTTACGCAACATTTTTGTATCCTTACGGGTTGCCCGCTCTTCTGCGAGATCACCATTCAGAAAATATAAGAAGATTGCCTGTACTGATATTATTAATCAGTACAGCGTTCGCGATGATACTTCATTAGTGAAGAGTAGATTAAAAAGTTAGTTATTACTTTAGAGAGGAAAGGTATTTTATTATGATCTATGCTAGCGATTTCAGAAAAGGCATCACATTCGAGATGAACGGAGAGCCGCATGTCGTTCTTGACTTTCAGCACGTCAAGCCGGGCAAGGGCGCTGCTTTCGTAAGAACCAAGTACAGAAACATTCTGACCGGTGCTACAAGAGAAGAAGCGTTCAACCCTAACGACAAGTTCCCTAAGGCTCACATCGAGACCAAGCAGATGCAGTATCTGTACAATGACGGCGAGCTTTACTACTTCATGGATCAGGACACTTATGATCAGGTGCCTCTGACTGCTGAGCTCGTTGCTGAAGCAGTAAAGTACATCCGCGAGAATGACATCGCTACAGTAAAGTTCTACAAGGACAATGCATTTGATGTTGAGGCTCCTAACTTTGTTGACCTCGAGGTCGTAGAGACTGAGCCGGGTGTCAAGGGCGACACTGCTACTAACGTTACTAAGGCAGCTACAGTAGAGACCGGTGCTGTTATCCAGGTTCCTATCTTCATCAATGAGGGAGAGAGGATCCAGATTGATACCAGAACAGGAGAATATCTTGGAAGATCCAAGTAATCAGGAAGAAACCCTGAGCAAAGCTACCGCATCGAAGGAGCCGGGCATTGTCCGTATCCATAGAAAGTATTACAAGCCGCTTCGAATCATAGCTGTGATCATAGCGGTAGTTTTTGCTGTTCTGATTATATTCAGTCTGTGCTCACGTCCTTACGACAGGACTCAGAACGGATATACTTCAGTCACAATAGAAGAAGGCTCTGATCTGAACGCTGCTGCGGCAACGCTTGAAAAGGCGGGGATAGTCGGAAGCGCTTCAAGGTTTTCACTTGTTGCGAGGCTGATGTTCGAGACCGGAATCAAGCCGGGGACTTACTATCTGTCTCCGTCGATGGATTCCATAGCCATAGCCAAAGCCATATGCAGGGGCAATGTCACGCTTGACGGATTTATTATTCCGGCCGGCTTTACAACCGAGCAGACATTTACATCTCTTTCAAGAGATGGCCTCGGCGATATGGATGCGTTTACCAAGGCTGCATCCGATAAGTATCTTCAGGAGATAGACTTCATCGGAACCGATGTCTCAGGAGCAGATCAGATCGAAGGATTCCTTCTTCCGGGCACATACAGAATTGATTCCGAGGCTGATGAAAGCATGATCATCATGACCATGCTCGACAGTTTCAGCAACTTTTTCAACGATGATTACAGGGCAAGAGCTGATGAGCTCGGCCTCAGCATCCGCGAAGTAGTTGTCATCGCTTCGATCATAGAAAAAGAGACCTCGGTAGGCAGTGAAAAGGCCGCTTTGTCATCCGTAATTCACAACCAGCTCAACCTGGAGATGAGGGAGCTGCCTAAGGTACCTCTGTGTTCACCGGGAGAAGACTCCATCAAGGCCGCACTGTATCCTGATGATAATGAAAACATCTATTATGTCCTGAACAGCAAGCTTGACGGTACTCACATCTTCACATCTGACGAGGCTGAATATAACGAGCTCGTCAAAGCATACGAAGAAGCGGCCGCCGAGAAGGAAGAGCGCATGCTCGAGCGCAGACATGAAGATGAGACTGAAGGGGAAGACGTTCAGGCTTCGGACGATGAAGCAGCTGAAACTGAATCCGCAGCAGAGGGCGAACAGTGATGAGCAGCTTTACCAGTGATAAAGTGACAGAATACCTCGGCTCACACTACCGGGCTCTTGATGACGATCTCAGGGAATTCAGAGAATATAACGAGCAGAACAACGTGCCTCTCATTCTGAGGGAGACAGAATCATTTCTGTCGCTTCTGCTCGAGTTGCTGCAGCCGCGCCGGATACTCGAGATCGGTACCGCATACGGCTATTCAGCACTTTTCTTTGCGCGCAAAATGCCTCAGGCGGACATTACGACAATTGACCGCAATGAGCACATGATTCCTGTTGCTGCAGAGAATTTTGCATGCAGGCCTGAGGGCAGCCGCATTGATTTCCGCACAGGCGATGCAGATGTCGTACTGGATCAGATGATAGAAGAGCAGGCGGATAACAACGCCCGCCCTTTTGATTTCATCTTCATTGATGCAGGCAAGAGCCACTACAGGGAGTTTTTCGACAGAGCCGAGAAGCTGGCAGCCCCTGGTGCTGTCATTGTGTGCGACAATATCCTCATGCACGGCTGGACGGTCGACCGTTCCTATCAGGGGGCAAAACGTCACCGCACCAACGTTAAATACATGCGCATGTTTATAGACTATATCAGTGAAAGGGACGACCTTACCGTTTCGCTTCTGTCAAGCGGCGACGGGTTGGCCGTCATCAGATTAAATGAAAGATAACAGACCTAATCTTGAACTCCTTGCTCCGGCAGGTGATATGGAAAAGCTGAAAACCGCCATTCTTTTCGGTGCTGACGCGGTATATTTCGGAGGTCAGACCGGCAGCCTCAGGGCAGGTGCCGGCAACCTCAGCGTCGAAGAGATACGCGAGGCCATGGATTTCATTCATGAGCACGGCTGCAAGGGTTACATGACACTTAATATATATGCCCACAACGGCGATATTCCCGTTCTGAGGCGCTATATAGAGAAGATCAGAGATATTCCAATCGACGCTTTTCTCGTGTCGGATCCGGGCGTTATGTCTCTTATAAAGGAGCAGATACCGGATGCCGAGATCCATCTTTCCACGCAGGCCAATACCACCAACTACCTGACAGCTCAGTTCTGGGTAAATCAGGGCGTAAAGCGCATAGTGGCTGCAAGAGAGATGAGTCTTGCTGAGCTCTCAGAGATGAGACAGCAGCTGCCTGATGACATCGAGATCGAGTCATTCATGCACGGCGCGATGTGCATCTCATATTCGGGAAGATGCCTTCTGAGCAACTTCATGGCAGGAAGAGACGCAAACAGGGGAGCATGCACTCATCCGTGCAGATGGAAATACCATCTTGTTGAAGAGCAGCGTCCGGGCGAATACTATCCGATCGAGGAGGATGAACGCGGCAGCTATATCATGAATTCGCGCGATCTGTGCATGATCGACTGCATACCTGACCTTGTAAATGCAGGTGTCACGTCGTTCAAGATAGAAGGCCGCATGAAGTCCATGTACTATGTTGCCACAGTCGTCAGCGCATACAGGTCGGCCATAGACAAGTATCTCGCAGACCCTGACAGCTACGAGTACGATCCTTCGGACTTCGAAGAGCTCTGCAAGGCAAGCCACAGGGAGTTCACGCACGGATTCTACTATAACAAGCCTACAGACAGGGATCAGAACTATCTCACCAGCGACTACATCAGAGACTACTCATTCGTCGGACTTGTGAGAGATACAGATCCTGAAACAGGCCTTACCACCGTAGAGCAGAGAAATAAGTTCTCGGTCGGAGACACAATTGAGATCTTCGGACCTCATACTCCTTATTACGAAGAAGTAATAACCGAAATGTATGACGAAGAGGGAAGTCCGGTGCAAAGCGCTCCTCATCCTCAGCAGATACTGAAGATAAGGTTCAGACGCACACCGGGAAGAGACTTCATCATGCGTAAAAAGAAAGATCAGTAGTTAACACCGCATAAAAGAAAGGCAGTAACAACCATGACCGATGACAGTTGGCCGTTATATATACCCATATGCATCCTTGCAGCGATAGTGATACTGAACGCGCTCGTCGTTGCATCGAAGCGGGCGCTTGATTACATCGACCGCAACATCATCAAGGACAAACTCGAAGACGATCCTGACAACCGCGCACTGAAGGCTGTAACGTCCTTCATAGCAAAGCCGTCGAAATACCACTATGCCGATCACATAGCCAGCTTTTTCAACATCCTCGCGGCTTTCGTGATGTTCAACGTGATAATCATCCCGCGCGTCAGCACGCCTGGCCTTGTCGCAGCGAACGCAGGCTTTTTCATACTGTACACGGCTATTTCGGATATCATTCCGAAGAAGATAGCCGCTCAGTCAAGTGAGGAAACAGGAGTCAGGCTTGTCGGATTCCAGCAGATAATATACATCATCACACTTCCTTTTGTGTGGCTGTGCAAGGGCATCGCCAATTTCTTTCTCAGAATAATGGGCAAGGAGACAGATGTCGATGACTCGTATTTCTCCGAGGACAAGGTCATGTCCATGCTCGACAGGGGCCAGGAATCCGGAGAGATCAAGGAAGAAGGCCGCAGGATGATCGACTCGATATTCGAATTCGACGACCTTCTGGCCTACGAGATCATGACTCCGCGTACGGATGTGTTCATGATCGATCTCGATGACGACAGGAGCGAGTACTTTGACGAGATGATGGAGCTGACACACTCAAGGATCCCTGTGTACCAGGGAGATCCTGACAACATAGTCGGCATCCTGCACATCAAGGACTACCTGTACAACGCTACAAAGAAGGGCTTTGAGAATATCAAACTCAAAAAGCTACTGAGACCGGCATACTTCGTTCCGGAGACCAAAAATATAGATTCGCTCTTCCGTGAGCTGCAGCTCAACAGGCAGCATCTCGCGATACTCATCGACGAATACGGCGGTTTCAGCGGAATCGTCACGGTCGAAGACATCATAGAGCAGATCGTCGGAGACATCGATGATGAATTCGACGAAGAAGACCGCATAATTGAGAAAATCGACGATAACACATTTATCGTCGACGGAAACGTGTATCTCGATGATCTTGAAGAAGAGACAGGAGTTGAGCTCGAATCCGAGACCAGCGAGACCATCGGAGGATTCATTATCGACCATATGGGCGAGATACCTAAGGAAAGAGTCAAATACGAACCTGTCGTATTCGATGATTATGAATTCACCATTCTGAAGGTCAGAGACCGCAGGATCGAAAAGGTCCGCATAGTCAAGACCGATAAGAGGGACGAAGACGATGAATGAAGACGTTAAATTCATTGAACTCATAGAGAAAGAAGTCCTGTCATTCGAGGATGTCAGCCGTTTTGCCGATGCTTCACTGACTGAAAACATCCAGGCAGCATTCGGCCGCGACCTCATCAATCCCGGCATCCGGGTAACGCAGGATGAAGATCAGATAACGATCGCTCTGGATATAATAGTGTACTTCGGTGTCAACATACCGCAGCTTTGCTATGACATACAGACCAGAGTCAAGAACAATATCGAAGAGGCAACAGGACTTGAGATCAAGGCTGTAAACATTACAGTCGAAGGCATTGACGAGAGAAAAACAGATAATCAGGAGTCATAAGTGAACAGAGAAGAAATAAGAGAGAAAACCATGCAGCTCATCTATCAGATGGACGTCACAGGTGAGTTCGACTACACCAAGGCCAGCCCTGTGGATGAGAACGTGAAGATCATGAACAAAAAGCAGGCAGTGGACACGCTCGATGCTGTCAGAGATCACATTGCAGAGATCGATGATATCATCAGGAGCAACCTCGACAGATGGACGATGGACCGCGTGGCACGCACCGATCTTGCTATCCTCAGGACTGCAGTTGCGGAAATGATGTACGTGGATTCCATTCCAAACAGAGTTTCCATCAATGAGGCAGTTGAGATGTCCAAGAGATTCAGCGATGAGAAGTCCTACGCTTTTGTCAATTCCGTGCTGAGCAAGATCGCAAAGCAGCTTGATGCAGCGCCGGAAAGCGGGGAGAATCAGTAAAATGCCTGAGCTGTATCTCGGCATCGATACATCCAATTACAAGACCTCTGCAGCCGTAACAGATGAAAACAACCGCATAGTATATGCGAAGTCCGAATTTCTCGAGGTTCCGGAGGGCAAAAGAGGGCTCAGACAGTCAGAAGCCTTTTTCAGGCATTCCTGCCGTCTGCCTTCTTATATTGACGACATATGCAGCAAAGTGGATGTTTCATGCATCCGCGCTGTCGGTGTTTCCTCGCGTCCGAGACGTGTCGAAGGCTCATACATGCCGTGCTTTCTTGCAGGCATCAATGCTGCCCGTGAGATAAGCGCAGTTCTCGGTATCCCTCTGCATCAGTTCTCCCATCAGGAAGGGCATGCTGCAGCAATAATGGAAAACTGCACAGACGTCTCCTTAAAGAGAACGGCTCTCATGCATCTGAGCGGCGGCACCACAGAGCTTCTCATCTGCGAGCCGGATGATGAAGGATACAGCATGAAGATAGCGGGAGGGACTAAGGATATAAGTCTCGGACAGCTTATCGACCGCGCCGGCGTTGCGATGGGATATCCTTTCCCGGCAGGATCATATCTTGACAGGCTTGCAGAGTCATATGCCATGCAGGAAGGCAGAGCTAAGAACATCCTCCCGGCCATAAGAGTAAAGGACGGATACTTCAACCTTTCGGGAATAGAGACAGCTGTCATGAAGGCGATAGAATCATCTGAAGAATCAGATTATCTTTTCATCGCTTTCTGCATATTCGAAAGAGCAGCATCGCTTCTTACGCAGCTTGCTCTGTATGCGGCAGATGCCTGTCTGACAGATACTGTCTTCATGGCAGGCGGAGTATCCGCAAGCGCATTCATAAGGCGCTCTGTTTCAGGCCTTATCTCCGGCGCCGGATCAGCTCCTGAGATCATATTCGGTGACCCTGAGCTGTCAGGTGACAACGCAGCCGGAACAGCAAGGCTCGCAAGGCGCATCAGCACATATAACAGATAACTCAGAAAACAACTCATGAAACCGGCAACCGTAACACAGGTAAATGAATACATCGCCAAGAAGCTGAGGGACGACTTCCGCCTCAGGAATCTTCCTGTGGTCGGAGAGATATCCGCGCTCAGCAGAAGCGGCCAGCACATATATCTTACCCTCAAGGATGCCGGCAGCATGATAAAGTGTGCCATATGGGCTTCCAATATACGGCGCATAGATACAAGTCTCCTCGAGAACGGCCGCAAGGTCATCGTCCTAGCAGACATAAGTCCTTATCCTAAGGGCGGCAGCTACTCACTCAGCATCACCCATATAGAGGACGCAGGTCAGGGCGATCTCATGGCCGAGTTCAACAGAGTCAAGAAGCTGCTTGAGGATGAAGGGCTGTTCGACAGGAAATGGAAGAAACCGATACCTGAATTCCCGCTCAGAGTAGGCATAATCACATCGGCAACAGGAGCTGCGGTAGAGGATATCAAGAAGATCATCACATCCAAGAATGACCTTACCGACATACTCATATTCCCTACACAGGTCCAGGGTGCAGGCGCTCCTGCCAGCATAATATCCAATATAGAGCTTGCCAACGCACTGTCGGAATCAGGAACTCACATAGATACTCTGATCGTAGGCCGCGGAGGAGGTTCTCCTGAGGACCTTGCGGCATTCAATGACGAAGGAGTGGCCCGTGCGATATTCGCATCAGTCATACCGGTCATCAGTGCGGTAGGGCATGAATCGGATGTTTCCATCAGTGATTTTGTCGCTGACCTGAGAGCCGAGACACCGACTGCGGCAGCGGATATCGCGGTCATGAACACTTACGAGCTTCGTGACGAGATAACATACTGCAGACAGATGCTCCTCAGGGCCATGAGGCAGAAGATAGAATCAGAGCGCATGCTACTTTCATCGAGGACCGACCTTCTTCATTCCAATATGAAGGGCAAAATCAATGAAGCGCGCAGTGCGGTGGATAAAGCGATGATCATGATAAGAGAGAATGATCCGCGCAATATTTTCTCCAAGGGCTATGCCGCGGTCACTGACAGCGAAGGCAGGATAGTTCCTGATACTTCAGGCATCACAGAAGGCGGCACTTACAGGGTAAGGATGCGCGACGGCAGTTTCACGGCTGTTGCGTCGGATATCACACAGGAAGGACCTTACAATGGCAGATAAGACTTTTACACAGGCTCTTAGCGACCTTCAGAACGCAGCTTCTGAGATCGGAAGACAGGCCACAACACTCGAGGATTCCCTCAAGCTGTTCGAGCAGGGGATGAAAGAAGCGGAATTCTGTAAAGACATCCTCGACAAGGCTGATCAGAAAATATCCGTATATGAGCAGGAGGAAGAATCCGATGCTTAAATTCAGCGACTACAGAGCTATCATAAACGAGCATCTCACGGACTTCATTCCGGAGACTGATGAAAAGGCCTCTGTCCTGATAGAGAGCATGGAATACAGTCTCACCATCGGAGGAAAGAGGCTGCGTCCGGTGCTGCTCCTCGCATCCTGCGATTTTGCAGGAGGAGACATTGGCCAGGCGCTTCCTTATGCTGCAGCGCTCGAATACATCCATACATATTCACTTATCCATGATGATCTTCCGGCAATGGACAATGATGACCTCAGGCGCGGAAAGCCTACCAATCACAAGGTCTACGGCGAAGACATAGCTATCCTTGCAGGCGACGGGCTTCTAAATACAGCTGCCGAGACAGTCACAGGTGAAGTGATAAAGCATGCAGGTGATGCCGGTCTTATGCTTAGACATGCCAGGGCAGCTCACGAGATAATGTCGAGAGCGGGCATATGCGGCATGATCGGAGGACAGACTGCAGATGTGAAGAGCGAATACATGGAGGCTAATTCAGATCTCGTGGCATTCATAGAAGACCACAAGACTGCAGATCTCATAACCGCTCCTGTGCGTGCAGGCCTGATGCTTGCAGGTGCAGATGAAGAAATGCTCACAGTCATGACATCATATGCACATGATATCGGAGTAGCATTCCAGATACTTGATGACATACTGGACTTCGAGGGCGATGCCGAGCTGATCGGCAAGAATGTCGGAAAGGACAAGGACCTCGGAAAGTGCAACTATGTCTGTGTTCACGGGATGGATACGGCCAAGGCAGAGCTTCACAGGCTCACTGCCTCAGCCAAGGAAGCACTGGCAGGACTTGACGGAGACACATCGTTCTTCGCAGAACTGGCAGACCAGCTCGAGATCCGCCGCTCCTGAGCAGTATTTACCTATGCAATTATTTGATGTTGTGCTTAGAGTCAGAAAATTACAATACCGCAGAATCAGATGCAGTGCACTGAATGAGCGCTGGTGAAGCGCTTGGAAACTGCAAAAACGGCGCGAAGCAGAGCTTGCAGTTTCCGCGCTTTCATCAAGCGAAATGATGATGCAATGCACTGATTCGAGGACTGGAATTTTGTGACTGTAAGCATAACATCACCAATCAATTACTTATGAAATACGATTTATTACATGATGATCTTATAAATATATGCAAGACTGCCTCTGTCTCTGACCTTGAAGATCTCTGCGAGGATATCAGACGTTTTCTCGTGGAGAAGGTCTCAAGGACAGGCGGCCATCTTGCGTCCAATCTTGGTATCGTTGAGCTGAGCGTTGCTCTCATGAGAGTCTTCGACAGCCCGCGTGACAAGATCATTTACGATGTCGGCCATCAGTCATACGTACACAAGATACTGACCGGAAGGGCCGCAGGCTTTGACACACTCAGGCAGTACAAGGGCATGTCCGGTTTCCCGAAGGGCCGCGAAAGCGTTCATGATGCATATGATACCGGCCACTCCAGCACTTCAGTCAGCGCTGCATACGGAATGGCTGTTGCAAGAGATATCAGCGGAGAAGACTATAATGTCATCGCTGTCATAGGCGACGGCTCCATCACCAACGGCATAGTATACGAGGCTCTTAACAACATCGGCGCCAACCAGACAAGAGTGATGACGATCCTTAACGACAACGGAATGTCCATCTCTCACAATGTCGGCGCGCTGTCCAAATACTTAAACAAGGTCAGATCATCCAGAAAATATGATCAGGCCAAGGTTTCGGTCAAGACAGCTCTCGGAACAGTTCCTGTAATAGGCAGCCCGCTTTCAAGGGGCATCAGGAATTCCAAGCAGAAGCTCAAGTACTCCGTGATAGGAGAAGAAGGCCACCTGATAGAGGACCTCGGCATCAAGTACTTCGGTCCTGTGGACGGTTATGATATCAGGCAGATGTCGGATATCTTCAAGGCTGCTTCAGAATACAACGGTCCTACGCTCATTCATGTGATCACACAGAAGGGCAAAGGCTACGAGTGGTCTGAAAAATACCCGCGCAAGTTCCACGGTATCGGCCCGTTCGATACACAGACAGGGCAGACCGCACCGGGAAGCTCTGCATCCTATTCACAGGTATTCGGCGAGAAGCTCACTGAGCTCGCCAAGAAGGATGCCAAGATCATCGCTATCGCAGCGGCAATGGGCACAGCGACGGGACTGCTTCCTTTCTACGATGCGCACGAAGAGAGATATTTCGATGTAGGAATCGCAGAAGAGCATGCGGTCGTATTCGCTGCAGGCCTGGCAAAATCCGGCTACAAGCCGGTAGTCGCGATATATTCCACATTCCTTCAGAGAGCATTCGATTTCATTATGGAAGACATTGCGCTTCAGAATCTGCATGTGGTATTCGCAGTCGACAGAGCGGGTCTTGTCGGTGCTGACGGAGAGACACACCACGGCATATTTGACCTCTCATACCTGTCAATGGTTCCGGGAATGACCGTGCTTGCTCCTGCAGACGGCTACCAGCTTGCAGAGATGCTTGAGTTCGCTGTAGATATGGAAGGCCCTGTTGCCATCAGATATCCGAGAGGTTCAAGTGAAGGAAAGCACCTCAGACTCAAGAAGTTCAGAGGCAGCAATTCTGTTATCAGCGAGGGCAGGGATGTGACCATAATAGCTGCTGGTGCGATGCTCGATGAATGCATCGGAGCAGCGGACATCCTGCGCGAGGCTGGAATAGATGCCGGCGTCATCAATGCCGCTGTCATCAAGCCTATCGACTCCACATGGGCGGATCTCAAGTCGGATCTCGTTGTGACAGTAGAAGACAACGTGCTTCGCGGAGGATTCGGAGAAGGCTTTACAAGAGAATTCTCAGACGCTCCGTATGACATACTGAATATTGCCATACCTGACAGATTCGTAGAGCACGGAGACATTCCGTCGCTCAGAAAAGAGTGCGGCATAGATGCAGAATCAATTGCTGTACGTATTACTGAAAAGCTTAAGTAAAGTGAAAGAAAGATTAGATGTACTTGTTGTGAATAACGGTCTTGCGGAGTCAAGGGAGAAGGCCAAGAGGACGATCATGGCCGGCCTTGTCACCGTAGACGGAAGGCTTGAGGACAAGCCCGGCTCTAGATTCGACATCGATGCCGATGTTCAGGTCGCGGGTAAGGAATGCCCGTACGTCAGCCGCGGCGGCCTTAAGCTGCAGAAGGCCATTGAAGACTGGGGCGTTTCGTGTGAGAACGCTGTATGCGTGGATATGGGTGCTTCTACCGGAGGCTTTACCGACTGCATGCTGCAGCACGGCGCTGTCAAGGTATATGCGATAGATGTCGGATACGGGCAGCTCGACTATAAACTGAGAGTCGACCCGAGAGTCGTCAACATGGAGAAGACCAACATCAGATATCTTGACACGGATCTTATTGAAGAACCTGTCAATCTCATATCCATAGATGTCAGCTTCATATCCGTA
This sequence comes from Anaerovoracaceae bacterium, assembly GCA_040308005.1. Lineage (GTDB taxonomy): Bacteria > Bacillota > Clostridia > Peptostreptococcales > Anaerovoracaceae > Crickella. The sequence goes on from JAWRIG010000094.1 coordinate 28,992, forward strand.
AGCCATATGTTTCCGGTCGCTTCGAAGATACTCGCTCCGGGTGGAAAGATCCTGTGCCTTGTAAAGCCTCAGTTTGAGGCCGGAAGAGAGCAGGTCGGAAAGGGCGGGATAGTCAGAGATCCGGCTGTTCACGAAGAGGTCATAAACAAGGTCATAGGCTATGCCGAGGATAACGCTCTGTATCCGCACGAGCTGACTTTCTCTCCGATAAAAGGAACTAAAGGAAATATTGAATATCTACTTTTACTTTCCAACGAAAAGTGCGATAATAAAGTAGGTGTGCGGGAGGTCGTAGCAGCCTCGCACGCTGATCTGTAAATAGTTTTTATTTAGTTAACCCTATATAATCTTTTTAATGTAAGGAGATCAAAACATGAAAGTATCTGAAAGAGTAGCAGGAATGCAGTTTTCACCGATCAGAAGATTCAATGTATTCGCATTCGAAGCTGAAGATCAGGGCAAGAAGGTTTACCGTCTGAACATCGGACAGCCTGACGTTGAGACTCCGCCTTGCTTCAAGGAAGCTATCAACGCTTATGACAAGAAGGTCATCGCATATGCTGAGTCCGGCGGTGTTAACGAACTGCTCGATGCTATGATCTATTACATGAAGAGAGACTATGACATGGAGTATGAGAGAAAGGACATCCTCGTTACTAACGGCGGATCCGAAGCTCTTATCCTTGCTTTCACAGCTCTCCTCAACCCTGGTGACGAAGCTCTTATCGCTGAGCCTTTCTACACCAACTACAACACATTCTGCAACGAAGTAAGCGGTAAGCTCGTACCTCTTACAACTTCTGCAGAAGACGGATACGACTGGGCTAAGAGAGACCTCATCGAGGCTGCTATCACTCCTAAGACCAAGGCTATCTGCTGCCTGTCCCCGGGCAACCCAACAGGAAGAGTTCTTACTCTTGAAGACATGAAGCTCATCGGCGACATCGCTAAGGAGCACGACCTCTGGATCATCTCCGACGAAGTATACAGAGAATTCGTATATGACGGAAGAGAAGCTCACTCCTTCGGTCAGCTTCCTGAGATCGCTGACAGAGTTGTCATCGTAGACTCCGTATCCAAGAGATGGTCTGCATGCGGCGCAAGAATCGGTGCAGCAATCTCCAAGAATCAGGACTTCATGCAGGCACTTCTCAAGCTCGCTCAGGGCAGACTCTGCGTACCTACACTTGAGCAGATCGGTGCTGCAGCTCTCTACAGAATGCCAAAGAGCTACTATGATGAGATGAAGGCTGAGTATGAAGCAAGAAGAGACGCAGCTTACGAAGAAATCTCCAAGATTCCTGGCGTAGTATGCCAGAAGCCTGCAGGCGCATTCTACATGACATGCAAGCTCCCTGTAGACAACATCGAGGACTTCCTGATGTTCATGCTCAAGGAATTCGACGACAACGGCGAAACAGCAATGTTCGCACCTGCTCCTGGATTCTATGCAACCAAGGGACTCGGCGGCAACGAGATGCGTATCGCATACGTTCTCTCACCGGACAAGATGAGAAGAGCATGCGAGCTCATCAAGATGGGTGTTGCTGCTTACAACGCAAAGCAGGGTAAGTAATGATCATAACTGATCGAATTACACATCATTAAAGGCGGTAGGGGGAGTTTCTCCCCCTACAGTTTTTTAAGTTAACGGACGTATTGTTTTTTACTAATTAATTACTAACGGCAGTCACGGCTGCCGGATGAAAGGGTATATACGTGGCACAGGAAAAACTGTCTCCGATGATGCAGCAGTATCTGAAGATCAAAGAGGATTACAAAGACACGATCCTCATGTTCCGTCTGGGGGATTTCTACGAGATGTTCTTTGACGATGCCATTCTGGTATCGAGAGAGCTCGAGCTGACTCTCACAGGTCGCAACTGCGGTCTTGAGGAAAGGGCTCCGATGTGCGGTGTCCCTCACCATTCAGCTGAGTCATACATAGTAAGGCTTGTAAGGAACGGTCACAAGGTCGCTATCTGCGAGCAGATGGAGGATCCGGCCGAAGCCAAGGGCATAGTCAGGCGTGAGATCACAAGAGTGTACACTCCGGGAACTCTCGATCTGTCCGATGCTTCAAGCAAAGAGGACAATATCTATATTGCATCCCTCTGCATCAGAAACGGTCATACTGCCATAGCTATCGCAGACATATCCACAGGCGAGCTCACCGCTGACGAGTTCGACGATGACGATTCCATGAGCATACTTGCCAACGAGCTGTCGGTAAACGGCATCAGGGAGATCGTCGTATCTGAAGAGATCAGCAGCAAAGTATCCTCGGTTCTCGAGGAACGCTTCATAACCCCTTATACCAATTCAGTAGACCCTTCATACTACCGCACAGAACCATGCAGAGAGACCGTGCTGAGCCACTTCGGCATGACTTCGCTCGTACCGCTCGACCTTGAAGGAAGAGATGAGATGGTCTGTGCCATAGGCTCTCTTCTCATGTACCTTACCGACATGCAGAAGAGCGATCCTTCACAGCTCGGCAGTCTTGTCATCAGAGAGCGCGGCAGCCACATGCAGCTCGACCGCTCCACGATGCGTAACCTCGAACTTCTCGAGACTATCTACGATCATGATGTGAAGGGCTCGCTTCTCGGCGTTCTGAGCAAAACCAGGACAGCAATGGGCGGAAGGCTCCTCAAGCAGTGGCTGAGAGAGCCTCTTAAGGACCCTGAACTCATAAACAGGCGGCTTGATGCCGTGCAGGCTCTCAAGGACTCGCCTGTATGCGCCAATAACATCACAGTCGCGCTGAGATCCGTATACGATTTCCAGCGTCTCACCGCAGCAATCGCTGCAGGCAGGGCGAATGCCCGCGACCTTATCGCACTGAAGACTACGCTCGGGCAGCTTCCTGACATCACAGAGCAGCTTGAGTATATGGATGCCCCGATGCTTAATGATATAGCAAGGGACATCGCGGATTTTGACAGCCTCTATCACATGATCGATAAGGCGATATGCGAGGATCCTCCTCACGTTATCACTGAAGGAGGACTCATCAAAAAAGGATATTCAGAGGATCTTGATGCTCTCAAGGATTCCATCGCAGATGCCAAGGCCTGGATCGCAGGTCTTGAGAATACTGAGAAGGAAAGGACAGGCATCAGGACTCTCAAGGTCGGATACAACAAGGTATTCGGCTACTATATAGATGTCAGCAAGAGTTTCACAGATCAGGTCCCTGAGGACTACATCAGAAAGCAGACTCTTGTTAACAATGAACGTTATATCACGCCTGAACTCAAGGAAAAGGAAAACCTCGTATTCAGCGCAGAGACGAAGATAAACAAGCTCGAGTATGAGGAGTTCAGAAAGATCCGCTCATCCATCGAGCCGTACATCCCTGACCTACAGAAAGCATCGGCAGCTGTGGCATCGCTTGACGTACTCATCGCTTTTGCCCGCACGGCTTCAGACAACGGTTATGTAAGGCCTGTTGTAAACAGCGGTAACGTCATAGATATCCGAAAGGGCAGGCATCCTGCCGTCGAGCAGCTCCTCGGTGCAGGCATGTTCGTATCGAACGACACATATCTCGATATGGACAGAAACAGCATGCTCATAATCACCGGTCCTAACATGTCAGGTAAGTCAACCTACATGAGGCAGACAGCCGTCATCGTTCTCATGGCGCAGATCGGCTGCTTTGTCCCGGCTGAGTCAGCTGTTATCGGCGTTGTGGACAGGATATTTACGAGGATCGGCGCTTCCGACAACCTCTCATACGGTCAGTCGACCTTCTACATCGAGATGAGCGAGCTTGCCGGCATTCTCCGCAACTCCACTCACAGGAGCCTTATTATCCTCGACGAGATAGGAAGGGGAACCAGCACCTTTGACGGACTTTCCATCGCCTGGTCAACAGTTGAGTATCTGTCAGAGCCTCAGCACAGAGTCAGGACGATGTTCGCAACTCACTATCATGAGCTGACCGATCTCGCAAAAGAGCATGACAACATCAGGAACCTCTCCGTAGCCGTAAGTGAAGACGGCTCGGATGTGACCTTCCTTCACAACATCGTGGACGGCCCGGCGAGCAAGAGTTACGGAATACACGTTGCAAGGATAGCCGGTGTGCCTGAAGAGATAAGAAAGGCCGCAAGAGCCAAGCTGAGAGAGCTCGAGTCAGGAGCACCTTCCGGCAGCGCATCCGGCACCTCTGTTCAGATGTCCTTCATACCTGAAGGCTTCAGCATGGCTGAGCTTCGCGAGGAGCCTGACAGATACGGCAAGGTCATCGATAAGATAAGAGGACTTGATATCAATGTGATGACTCCTGTAGCCGCTCTCAATACGCTGCAGGATCTCATCGACGAGGTCAGGGACGCAGGAGGAAATGACTGATGATCAGAGTACTCGACAAATTCATAGCAGATAAAATAGCCGCCGGAGAAGTAATAGAAAGGCCGGTATCCGCCGTAAAGGAGCTCGTTGAGAATTCCATAGATGCCGGTGCCGGTTCTGTTATCGTTGAGATAAGAGGCGGCGGCAAATCATACATAAGAGTCACAGATGACGGCTGCGGCATTCCGCCTGAAGAAGTGGAGACAGCATTCCTAAGGCATGCGACAAGCAAGATAAGCCGCATAACCGATCTTGACAATATACGCTCGCTCGGTTTCAGAGGCGAGGCTCTTGCCAGCATCGCTGCGGTATCGAGGCTCACCATCGTTACAAGGACCGAAGACAATAATGCCGGAGTCCGTCTTATCATGCACGGAGGCCAGGTCGTCTCGAAGGAGAATGCAGGCGCCAACAAGGGAACCACAATCGTAGCCGAGGACCTGTTCTACAACACCCCTGCAAGGCGCAAATTCATGGGCTCGGATGCAAGGGAAGGAAGCGCGATAATAGAGCTGATACAGCAGTATGCCGTCTGCTATCCGTCCGTAAGGTTCATGATGATAAGAAACGGCGAGACCGTATTCACGACTTCAGGTGACGGGGATACTCTGAAGACTATACAGACGCTTTACCCTGATACCGATCATGCCGGACTCATATCCGTGTCGGGCGATCATGTAAGCGGCTACATCTCAGACCCCGGCACGACCAAAACGACAAGAAAGGGGCAGCTGTTCTTCGTAAACGGCCGTCTCGTTGACAGCAAGGTCATAGAGAAGGGAATGCTTAACGGATACGGCGGACGCATTTTCTCGGGTCATCCCGTAGCGGTCCTCTTCATAGAAGCAGATCCTTCAGAGATAGATGTAAACATCCATCCGGGTAAAAGAGAGATCAAATTCCTGAGAGAATCCGAGATAGTATCGGACATCTCGCGTGCGGTCAATGCGGCAATGTTCACAGAAGAATCAGTCCCGGCCGTAAGACCTTACACCGAAGCCACGGCTCAGCCGTCTTTTGCAGGCGAGCAGTCTTCCATAAGAGATTTTCTCGGAAGCCTCAGAAGAGAATCTGTGCCTGAAAGTGCTTCGAAAGCGCCGGTTTCAGCTCCTCATGAAGACAAAGCGCCGGAAACAGCCGGTACAAAGGCAGCTGATGAAGAAAAGCCGGAAAGCGCCTTCAGCACCTGGAGACCGCATGTGGAAGCTCCGGTGCACGAGCAGTTCAGTTTCGGCGATCTTGAATACAGGGGATATCTGTTCGACACATATATAGTCATGCAGTCAGCGGATACCGTATTCATGTTCGACCAGCATGCTGCTCATGAGCGCATATTCTACGAGAAGTTTACAGGAAGCTATCTCAGCGGAGAGAAATTCACCCAGCCAGTTCTCACACCTATCACATTAAATGTGAGCCCTGATGTATACTATATGAGCAGGGAATGGCTTGAGCCTCTTACCAATGCAGGCTTTGACATTGAGGATTTCGGTGCCGACACTTTCATGATCCGCGGCATACCGTCCTATATGGAGATATCCGAAGCGGATGCCTTTGCACGGGCATATCTTGAGGGACTCGACAATCACTCAGGCGTCAATGACACCGTCATCGACAAGCTGATAATGAAGTCCTGCAAGTCAGCCGTCAAGGGAGGAGAGAGACTTTCGCGCATGGAGATAGACAAGCTCATAAGCGACCTTGCGGAATGCAGCAATCCGTACTGCTGCCCGCACGGAAGGCCTACCTTCATAAGATATACCAAGTACGAGATTGAAAGATCATTCAGAAGAAAATAATCAGTAAGGAACACATCCTATGGGAAAGAATACTGTATATATAATCGCAGGACCTACAGCGGTGGGAAAAAGCATCATCGCGTTCTACCTCGCCAAGAGAATAAACGGCGAGATAGTCAACTGCGACTCCGTCCAGCTGTATAAGTACATGGACGTAGGCAGCGCAAAGCCACCTGAAGATGAAATGAAAAAGATCAGGCACCACCTGTATTCAATTGTCGATCCTGACTACAACATGACCGTGGCAACTTACCAGAAGCTCGCTCATACAGTGATCGACGATATCATTGCGCGCGGCAAGACACCTATCGTATGCGGCGGCACGGGGCTTTACCTGAATTCAATACTGTATGACATGAGCTTTGCCGGAAGCAAGGGAAGCGCTGCAAGGAGAGCTGAACTTGAGGAAATGGCTGAATCAAACGGCAGTGAGTACATGCATCAGTATCTGAATGCCCTTGACCCTGAATCAGCTGCAAGGATACATCCGAACAACACGCGCAAGATAGTCAGGGCCATCGAAGCATACGAGGAGGGCCAGGGCATAGGAGACCTTTCCGAGCTCAAGCTCAATCCTCACTATGATTTCAAGCTCTTTGCGCTCAATATGGACCGCGAATGGCTCTATGACAGGATCAACAGGCGTGTCATGAAGCTTATAGACAGCGGCCTTGTCGAGGAAGTGCTCGGGCTTCTCGGACGCGGCTACAATATCAATACGCCGTCCATGAAAGCCATAGGCTACAAGGAGATCCTCGGATACATAAACGAGGATTACGACCTTGATACCGCCATCGATGAAATCAGGAAGAACACCCGTCATTATGCAAAGCGCCAGATTACATGGCTCAAGCGTTATGATTTTGCGAAGTGGATCGAGATCTGCAGGGGCGATACCGTAGGTCAGATCGTAGACAGGATCCTCTCGGGGGCCTGCGAAGACTGAAGCCGTCTTCATAGCTAAGTGCTGACATATGAGTACAGACAGTAACAGGAAGAATTATAAGACACATAACAAGAGCGGCAAGCCGGACAACATCGTCGAAAAAGAGAACGATATATATCTGGAGTGCGAGAAGATACAGAAAGAGCTGCCTTCTTTCCTCCGGTCCTACTTCATATATCTGAAGGGTAACGTTCTGCCGATGACCAGGCTTGCTTATCTTCATGATGTGAAATTTTTCTTCAATTATCTGATAAACGAGACCGATCTGACCCGGGCAGAGGATATGAAGAATATAACCTCAGAGGAGCTCAATGAGATTGAAGCCCAGGATATTAACCTCTTCATCGACTACTGCCGCAGATACATGGTAGACGACGGAAAGACGGTCACGGTATACGAAAACAACAACAAGACGCTCTCGCGAAAGAAGTCATCCGTGTCCGTGCTGTTCAAGCAGCTTTACAGAGACGGCATTATAGAGCGGAACATCACTGACGGCTTCGATCCTATCAGGGTGCAGAAGCCGGGCGAGCGTGAGATCAAGGCTCTTCAGGACAACGAGGTCATGGTGATGCTCGATGCTGTCACCAACGGCACGGGGCTTACCGATCACGAAAGGATATACTGGGAGAAGACTAAGCTAAGAGACAAGGCGATCCTGATGCTTTTCGTAACGTATGGCCTGAGACTTAGCGAGCTGCAGCAGCTCAACGTATCTTCTTTCAACTTCACAAGAGGGGAGTTCAAGATATACCGCAAGAGGGGCAAGGAGTCCGTAATGCCTCTTAACCGCTCTGTAGTAATGGCGGTGACTGATTACCTCATAACTGAAAGAAAAGCCGTCACAGCCCAGAATAACGCCTCTGAAGACGCTCTCTTCCTGTCACTTCAGGGTAAGCGCATCACCGAGAGGGCGATAAGAGAGCTGGTCAAGAAATACACATCCATCGCGCTCGGCACAACAAGGGATGCCGGCTACAGTCCTCACAAGCTGAGAGCGACTGCTGCAACATCTCTTATAGGGCGCGGTAATTCCATATATGACGTCCAGGCTCTTTTAGATCACGAGCAGGTAACCACTACGCAGCTGTACGCTCAGCACAAGATGAACGTGAAGCGCGACCTTGTCAATGACATGGAGTGGGAGATCGAGCGGACAGAAGAATAAGGTTGACTGCACAGTCAGAAAACAAAATATCAAGAATAAGGAAATAATTTGATCTGCAATGCATACTATTAAGAATTATAACGAATATCTGATAAATGAATTTCATATCGCTCCTGAGGTACTTGAGGCTGTGGACGCAGCAGAGGCAAAGCTCTCCGGCAGATTCGCCGAGCTTGACGACATCTGCGCTATATGCCAGATGAAGGTCCTCAGGGCTTTTCAGGAGAACCACATCAACGCAACTCACTTTGACTGGAGCACGGGCTACGGCTACGATGATCCGGGAAGGGCGGCTGTCGAGAAGGTATACGCTTCCATTTTCAATACCGAAGCGGCTCTCGTAAGGCCTAATATCGTCAACGGGACCCATGCCATCGCGACAACTCTGTTCGGCCTTCTCAAGCCGGGAGATGAGCTTCTTGAAGTGACAGGCTCTCCGTATGACACTCTCGAGACTGTTATAGGAAAATACAGCGACGGAACATTTAACGGGACTCTTCTCGACTACGGCATCCTGTATAACGAGGTCATGCTCGGAGACGATCTTGATGTTGACCTGGACGCGATAAGAAGCGCCATTACAGACAAGACAAGAGTCGTAGCCATGCAGAGATCCACAGGATATGACTGGAGACCTGCCATATCCATCGAAAGTCTGAGGAAAGTAACCGAAATGGTCCACGAGATCGATCCGTCGATCGTAGTTATGCTCGATAACTGCTACGGAGAATTTGTGGATACTGTCGAGCCGACTGATTTCGGTGTGGATGTCATGGCCGGGAGTCTTATCAAGAACCCGGGCGGCGGAATAGCGCTTTCAGGCGGCTACATCGTAGGAAAAGAAGACCTCATCGAGAAGATCTCATACAGGCTGACATGCCCGGGTATCGGTGCCGAGTGCGGCCTTACGTACGGTCAGAACCGCCACGTGCTGCAGGGAATGTTCCTCGCGCCTAAGGTCGTAAATGCCGCTGTAAAGGGCGCGATGCTTGCAGGAGTAGTGTATGACAGCCTCGGATTTGAAGTCATGCCGCCTGCAATGGCTCCGAGAAGCGATATCATACAGGCGATCAAGTTTCTCGATCCTGACAGAACAGTCGCTTTCTGCCAGGCGATCCAGGCTGCATCTCCAGTGGACGCATATGTATCTCCGGTGCCTTGGGATATGCCGGGCTACCAGGATCAGGTCGTAATGGCTGCAGGAGCATTCGTCCAGGGTTCATCCATAGAGCTCAGCGCCGATGCGCCTCTCAGAGAGCCATACATCGCATATTTCCAGGGCGGACTTACCTATGAGCATTCAAGATACGGCATCATCAAGAGCCTTGACCTGCTGTACAAGAAGGGCATGATCACCTTATAGAATCAGGATGGAACGCAGAAAACGTTTTGCATATCTCAAATTAATCATACTGCTGTTTATCATCGCAGGTCTGCCGCTGATCCTGTATTTCACATGCAGGGATACGCTGTTCAGCAGGGAGTGGCTAAGCAATCTGCCTCAGCTTCTCGAGCAGTACAAAGGGCGTGCGGCTTCCGTTCTCATAGGAATGCAGATACTGCAGGTGATAGTATGCATACTTCCGGGCCAGCCGATCCAGCTTGCTGCAAGCTACATGTTCGGTGTACTCAGGGGATATCTCATCTCCATTGCAGGAGCTGTTGTCGGCGCATTTGTAGCATTCTATCTGGCCAAAGTCCTCGGAAGAGACGCTCTTGAGGCGATTTTCGGCGAAGAAAAGGTGTCGGATTATCACAGAAAGCTTAACAGCGGAAGGGGGCTGACAGCAGTCCTTATGATATACCTGATACCGGGGATCCCTAAGGACCTCGTAGCATATGTAGCCGGAATATCCGATATGCGCTTGAGGCCGTTTCTGCTGGTATCCACGATAGGGCGGTCTCCCGGAATGCTCGGGAGCCTGCTGACCGGATATTTCATAAGCAGCAGGAATTATGCGGCTATAGGAGTACTCGCCGTGATCACAGCGGTGATACTCATCATATGCTTTGTAAAAAGAAAGCAGCTCACAGCGCTGCTTGACGACCTCGAGAAGAAAGACGAGGAAAGAGATAACAGATGATCCGTTGATTTTGCATGTAGAGGTAACAGGCGGAAAATGGCTAAGAAACAGAAAATAGACAAGACCAATGCGATGCGTCAGCTTGATTCGGCAGGCATTGAATATGAAATGGCTGAATATGCTGTGGATGAGTCCGATCTTTCGGGTGTCCATGCCGCAGAAGAGCTCGGAGTGTCTGCAGATGAGGTGTTTAAGACGCTCGTGACGCGAAATGACAATAATAATTTATTTGTCTTTGTCATCCCTTCAGGCGCTGAACTCGACCTCAAGAAGGCCGCGCAGGCCTCAGGAAACAAGAAAATCGAGATGATCCACGTCAGGGAGATAGAAGCTCTGACCGGATACATCCGCGGAGGCTGCTCTCCGATAGGAATGAAGAAGCAGTATCCTACATATATAGATGAGACTGCCGTTCTTTTCGACACCATCTACTTTTCGGCGGGCAAAAGAGGCGTGCAGATCATCCTTTCGCCTGAAGTCCTCGCTGAATTCATCGGTGCGGAGTTCACCGATCTGACCAAAGAATAGCATTTTATGTAAAGCGGTCTTTACATTTTGTGTGCTCTCACAGCAGAGCACCTTTTTTCTTGCCTGAAAGTATAGACTAGACTCATGATTGATTGTAAAATTGTAAAAAATTTTGATGGCAGGAAGATGCCGGGACAGGAGGTATGTTAATGGCTAAAGAGATGAAAGACATGGGTTTTGAAACAAGATGCGTGCATGGAGCATATAAGGCTGAAAGCGCTCAGCCTCAGAATCTTCCTATAGTACAGAGCACGACTTACAGATACTATAACGCACATGATGTAGCTGAGCTCTTCGATCTTGAGAGCCCTAATCACATGTATGCAAGGCTCGGAAGCCCTACAGTCGATGCTCTCGAGCAGAAGATGGCTCTCCTTGAGGGCGGCACAGCCGGAATGGCTGCATCCTCGGGCCAGTCGGCTAATCTGATTGCCATTCTCAATATCTGCGAAGCCGGCGATCACATCCTGAGTGCGACCAACATCTACGGCGGCACATATAATCTCTTCAATGTCACTCTTCGCAAGCTCGGCATTGATGTCGAATTCTTCGATCAGGACATGCCGCTTGAGGATATAGTGGCGCTTAAGAAGCCTAACACCAAGGTTCTCTTCGGCGAGACCATCGCCAATCCGGCGCTCTCCGTACTCGATCTTGAGAAGTTTGTCAAAGCAGCTTCTGAAATGAAAGTGCCTCTGATAGTCGACAATACTTTCCCGACTCCGGCACTTCTCCGCCCGATAGAGTGGGGAGCTAACATAGTCACTCATTCGACGACCAAGTTCGCTGACGGTCACGGCACCAGCATCGGCGGATGCGTCATCGAGGGCGGCAATTTTGACTGGACAGTAAAGAATGATGACGGAAGCCTCAAATTCCCGAGCATGGCCGCTCCTGACGAGAGCTATCACGGCCTGAACTTCTACGAGACCTTCGGCGATGCAGCATTCTGCACACGCCTCAAGGCTGTTCTCGTAAGGGATCTCGGCTGCACGATGTCGCCGATGAACGCATATCTTACGCATCAGGGCCTGCAGACTCTCGATGTAAGGATGGAAAGGCACGTTAAGAATGCCGAGGCTGTAGCGGAATTCCTGTCGCAGCATCCTATGGTCGACTGGATCATCTATCCTGGCCTCAAGGGAGACAAGTACTACGATATCGCTAAGAAGTATCTTCCTAAGGGCGCAAGCGCTGTCATGAGTTTCGGAGTAAAAGGCGGAAGAGCGGCAGGAGAGAAGTTTCTTGAGAATCTCGAGCTCTGCAGCATCGTAGTTCATGTAGGCGACATACACACAAGCGTTCTTCATCCTGCAAGCACGACTCACAGGCAGCTCTCCGAGGAAGCCCAGATCGCCGCAGGCATTGACCCGGGCCTGATCCGTCTTTCGGTAGGCCTTGAGAGCGCAGATGACATTATCGCAGACCTCGACCAGGCTCTCAATAAAGTAAAATAGCAACACAGTACATACGGAGGGGTAGTACATGCCGCTTATTATACCTGATAAGCTTCCTGCAGCCGGCAGTCTGCGGGATGAGAACATATTCATAATGAACCGCGCCAGAGCGGTCTCCCAGGACATCCGTCCGCTTAAGGTGATAATAGTCAACCTGATGCCGACCAAGATAGCCACAGAGACCCAGCTTGCGCGCGTGCTGGCCAACAGCCCGCTTCAGATCGAGATGAAGCTCGTCGGCATGGATTCACATACGTCGACTCATGTATCCCAGGAGCACATGCAGTCGTTTTACACGACACTTGATGAATTCAGGGATGAGTATTTCGACGGAATGATCCTGACAGGTTCCCCGGTAGAAAGAATGCCTTTTGAGCAGGTCGACTACTGGGATGAGCTCTGCAGTCTGTTAGAGTTCGCCAAAACACACGTTTACAGCAGTATGTTCATCTGCTGGGGTGCGCAGGCTGCTCTGTACTATTATTACGGAATACAGAAGCACGTTATGTGCGACAAGGTGTTCGGTGTGTTCGAGATGGAAAATCTCAGGCCGCACAGCCCGCTTCTGAGGGGCTTTGACGAGTTCTTCTGGGCTCCGCATTCAAGGCACACAGAGATAAAGACAGAGGATATTGAGACGCATCCTGAGCTGAGGATACTGGCTGCTTCGCCTGAGGTGGGCCCGCATATCATCGCAACAGACAACGGAAGGCAGATATTCCTCCTCGGGCATCAGGAATATGATAAGAACACACTGGCTGATGAGTATTACCGCGATATAAGTCTCGGGCGCAAAATAGATGTGCCGAAGAACTATTTCAGAAATGACGATCCGGAGCAGGGGATACTGTTCAGATGGAGGAGCCACGCCAATCTGCTGTTCTCAAACTGGCTGAATTATTATCTGTATCAGGCTACACCGTATAATCTTGAAGACCTGCGGGACGGCAAGGAAGATGCCTGGAGAGAAGCATTTACAGAAGAAAATGTGGAAGTATAAAATGTAAATTATTCCCGGATCATATCATGCAAAACCGGCTCAGACCGTTGAAAACTCCGCATTTACGCGGAGTTTTAGCTTAATAGCAAAAGTAAATTCTACAAAATGACGTGAATTTGAGCTGAGAGCTCACAATCACGAAAAAACATACTGTATCTTCTTAGAAAATAGTGTAAAATTCAAGCATCCGTATAGGCCTTCGACCACAACAAAAAGGCGGAGCTGAGGAAAAGTGTAAAACTTAATTCTACTCAGGGCATCGCCGGAATCGAGAGATTCAGTTGTCCGGTCGAGCCTGTCTGCGGTCAAATGAATAGAACTATTTTTTGAGAAGTG
>JAWRIG010000095.1:0-9038 GCA_040308005.1 Anaerovoracaceae bacterium
GGTTGCTCAAATTCGCCGTGCAGCGTGTTCAAACTGACCGGTATATACAATACAAGAATGATTGGTAATGGCTTTTTTAGTTGAACTCTGATTGGCTAATTTAACTGGGCTCGGATTGGCTGAATTAACTGAGCCCTAACACTGAAGAAGTTCTTCTTTACGAAGCCGACAGAATTCTCGACAGGACCTTTAGACTCAGGATCTGCCTTATGGCATACCCAGAGCTTGAGTTCCTGTTCAGCGCAGAAGTCTTTGAACACTCGTGTCTCAACGACTTCTCCATAGGTCTCGCTTGCTACAAAGACTGCATCCTGATCGATCACCAGTGTAGTCGGTCTTCCGCCGAGTCTACAGAATAGTGTATCCTCCTCCAACATTGCTTTGTTGGTTTCAGTATACTGGATACCTATGCTCCTCCTTTGTGAAAGTACTCATCATGCAGGAAAAAAGTCCTTACCGCATGATGGCAAATTCATCTTACCGTGCATACGTCTGCCGTTTTTTATTTTCCTTGAGTATGGTAAAAGTGGTGCGCGAACGGTCCGGAACGCATACCATGCATACTTCACACTATCTTCTTTTGATTTCTTGGCTGTTTTCTGCTATAATTCACAGTACTTTGACGATAATAATTTGCATGTAAAGAATACTTTACATTTTTGAAATTGCTCTTCGGAGCGGTTATTTCGGGGGAATTATGGAAGCGGTAATAGGCAGCAGGGGATCGCTGCACGAATACGGTGCCAGACACGAGAAGGTAATAGTCAGGAAACGCATCGGCAGATCCGTAATAAAGAAAATCATCGCAGTCGAACTGATTCTGGCTGCTGTTTTGTGCTATATCTTTGTAAACATTTCGCTCGGTCACATATATGCGAAAAGGTCTGCTGCTCTTATTACGGATGTCAGCAGGTTCAATACCGCTACTGTTACCACATCTGCATCTAAGAGTTTCAAGAAGGCAAGGGAATCTGTCAAGGAAGTCCGCGATGAGACTGTGTGGATGAAGAATGAGGCCAACTACAGAACAGGCCCTGACACCACATATGAGAAACTGGGCAGCATGTTCAAGTATGCTGCTGTCTACAGAACAGGTATTACATATAATGGCTGGAGCCAGGTAGAGATCGACGGCAAGGAAGCCTATATCAAGAGCCGCAATATCACGACTGAAGCTCCGCCGATCACGGCGACCGGACAGAAGGGACAGTATCAGCTGTTCGCGCTTTCGCAGCTTGCCAGCTACGGATGGTCTGAATCTGAGATATATCCGCTTATCAAGCTGTGGGACAGAGAATCAGGCTGGAATCCGAGGGCTCATAACGGCGGCTCCGGGGCACACGGAATACCTCAGGCGCTGCCTGCAAGCAAAATGGCGGCCTATGGCAGCGATTATTACACCAACGGCAACACACAGATCCTGTGGGGCCTCAACTACATAGCAAACCGCTACGGATCGCCTAGCGGAGCATGGGGCCATTTCTGCTCTTCAGGCTGGTATTGATGATTCTGAAGGCATCTGTGTAAACCGCCGGTCGATTGATTAAACATCACCGCTTTGCTAATTATTAGCGTACAGGAGGTGATTAATATGACTAAACTCGGCAATCTTATTAAAACACTGAGAACAGAAAACGGGATGACACAGGCAGCGCTTGCCGATAATCTGCACGTAACAGATAAAGCCGTGTCAAAGTGGGAGAGGGGCCTCTCGATTCCGGATATTGGGATAATCCCAAGGCTTGCAGAGATATTCGATATCAGCGTAAGCGATATCATAAATGCGATAGATAATAAAGAAGATCCTGCACTTATCACCGAGGTATACCGGCTGTCACATGACATACGCACACCGCTGCACATTATAATCGGCTGCGCTGATCTTGCGGACAAGTATGCTGACGACCCGGATAACCGCAGAAGATATATAGAAGTAATCAAGCTGTCAGGGCAGTATCTCCTTGAAAAGTTTGAACAGATGCATCAGTCCACGGCAGCAGACGGCACCGCGGATGATCTGACGGACTACTACATGACTCATGCGGAAAGCGGCTCAGTTTACGAATATAATTTTACCGGCAAGAGGATACTTATAGTCGACGATATGGAGCTCAACCGCGAGATAGCCGGAGAGATCGTCAAACTCGCAGGTGCTGAAGCTGAATATGCGGGAGACGGAGCGGCCTGCCTTGATCTTATAAGACGGTCGCCTGCAGGCTATTACGACCTCATCCTGATGGACATCTCCATGCCGGCTCTTGACGGGATCGAAGCCACCGGATACATAAGGCATCTTTCCGATCCGGAAAAGGCCAACATACCTATAGTGGCAATGACAGCCAATGTCAGCGAAAAGGACAGAAGAAATGCTTTCGAGGCAGGCATGAACGGCTTCGCTGAGAAGCCGATAGATACGCGCAAGCTGTACTCGATTATGGCAGAGCTTATGAAAGACTGAGGAGTGAGAATCATGAGTGAAGTTCAGGACAATAAAACAGCTGTCGTGTTCATGGCAGACGGAATGGAGATGTGCGAGTGCCTTCTGACGGTGGATATCCTGAGAAGAGCCGGAGTGAATGTTATCACTGCTTCGGTAATGGGCAGAAAGGAGATAACATCCTCGCACCGCGTTGCCATCGTGGCTGATGCGCTGGCTGAAGATGTTGATTACTTTGCTGCAGATATGATCGTTCTTCCGGGCGGAAGAGTCGGAACGGAGAATCTTGCGAAAAGCGATGTTGTAGAGGAAGAGTGCAGGGCTTTTGCCGCTGATCCTGAAAAGTATCTCGCTGCAGTATGCGCTGCGCCGAGCGTTCCGGCCGGGCTTGGCCTGCTGGACGGGAAGAAGGCGACATGCCATCCTGACTTTGCGGATAAGGTCATTGAAGGCTCGACAATATCCTGCGGCGGGGATTCTGCTCCGCTTGTGGACCTTACACATGAGAGCGTTACGGTTGACGGCAACATCATCACAGGCCAGGGCCTCGGTGCATCGATAGACTTTGCGCTGGTTCTCGCTGAGATCCTTGCCGGAAAAGAAAAAGCAGACAGCATCAGAAAAGCTATCTGCTACAGATAGTAGCCCCTGAGCGCCTGAAAAGCGGCGCTATATAAGTGAAGAAGGCTCGCAGCCCAGAGCGGCTGCGAGTTTTATTATGCTTTCATATCCCGCGCGGCTGATGTCCTTCTGCCGCTGCTCATACTGCTGTATCGTGCGGACGGGGATCCCGCTTGCGGCTGCAAGCTGGCTCTGGCTGAGACCGCTCATCATCCTTATTTGCTTGAGACCGGCAGCCTGGCTTTCAGAAGAGCGCACAGCAGCTTCATCCATCCTGTTTCTGAAGTTTGTATAGTTATCCTCGTTCATATGATCAGGGATCCTCAGGGTATCCATCCAGCTCAGTAATGCTGTTATATCCCTTATCTCCGCGTCGCGGTACTCGCTGCAGACGGATATGATGCTGCTCATGCTGACGGTTCTTACGATATCTGCAAAGGAGCGGGAGGTTTCCCACTGGTACTGAGCGACTGCCCAGCCGGCCCAGAACTCGCGGCTCCGGCCCGATGTGTAGCGGTAGCTGACATGCTCTGCAGGGATGCCGCTGTCAGAAAGGACTTTGTATGCAAGCTCCACGCCTGACATGCCTGCTATGATGCGGACATCGCCGCTACCGAACAGGTCAGCAAGACCTGACGCTGTAAAGAGCCCGAAGAATTCATCCGCATTCTGATGAAGGTTGTGCACCGCAAAGTCGAGCATTACTGCCATAGACGTCCTGGCTTTGCCGAGATATAGTTCGTTATACGCGTGCTGCATCTTTTTACCTCCGGAAACGGTTCATATGATCAGGCGCGGATCGTACGGGCCGATCCTCTCTGAAACGATCTGATCCACGTAGAGATCAGGCCTGCTCTTTCTACCGGCATCAGTGCTGCTTAGCAGGGAAGCGTGCCTCATCATAGCTCTTCTGTCCCGGCTTATAGCGGCCGGGTACTGCCCGGAGGCATCAGCTATGCTGTATCCGTAGAAAAGGACCCTGTCGAATGCGCGGTTGCTCTTCAGCACGAACTGCCTTCCGGTGTCCCCGAGCCTGATGGAATCCGAAAGCTGCCTGTAGGATAGCTCTCCTTCGAGAAAGCTCTGGGCGAATGCAAAATTGCAGTTGTCTGCGCGGAAGCCTATCATGCAGTCGCAGTTCTGATAATCCGCACTAAAAACGGAGCGTATGTAGTCCGTGGCCTGATATGCCATTGAGGTGCATGCGTCAAATTCCCTGTAGCTTAAAAGCACTCCGAGCCAGTGGAGTATGCAGTAACCAGGGCTGCTCAGATTGATGATGCGAAGGCCGTCGGTCTCGATGGTATATCTGTTTATGAATCCGTCAGTACGCCTGCTGACAGCCCATTCTCCGGCAACGGCAGGGTCGTCTGTGCAGTAGAATCCGAGACCGAAGTCATTTCCGGACGCACCGGCTCCGAATACGGGAGTCCGTACTATTTTCGATGATCCATGATATATAGTTCTCTTCATGATTCCACTATACTCCCACAGGAGTACAAATTCAAGAAATTTGGTTAAATGCTATTTACTGGCAAAACTCATGATGCTATACTGCGCATGGGTCGGGCAGAGACAGATTAACGATCTGCAGGACTCCTGAGAAAGTTATCAATCGTTTTACACATAGAAAAAAAGGAGAGCAGAAATGAGAGTTGTTATTCAGGATGATTATGAAAAGATGTGCAAGTGGGCTGCTGACTATATCGCAGACAAGATCAATGCCCATCAGGCAGGACCTGAGGCTTCAAGGCCTTTCATTCTCGGACTTCCTACCGGAAGCTCCCCGATCGGCGTATACAAGGAGCTGATCGCAAAGAACAAGGCAGGCGAGGTTTCCTTTGCAAATGTCGTTACATTCAACATGGACGAGTATCTCGGACTCCCTCATGAGCACGATCAGAGCTACTGGTACTTCATGCACGACAATTTCTTCGACCATCTTGTAGATATGAAGCCTGAGAACATCAACATCCTCAACGGAATGACAGATGATCCGGAAGGTGAATGCGCACGCTACGAAGAGAAGATCGCAAGCTACGGCGGAATCGACCTCTTCATGGGCGGAATCGGTGTTGACGGACACCTCGCATTCAACGAGCCATTCACATCACTGACATCCCGCACAGGACTCAGAGATCTGACAACAGATACAAGGATCGTTAACTCAAGATTCTTCGGAAATGATCCTGAGGCAGTTCCTGCACAGGCTCTGTCCGTAGGAATCGGAACAGTTACAGACAGCAAGGAAGTTCTCGTACTGATCAGCGGCCACAACAAGGCAAGAGCTATGGCAGCAGTAGTAGAGGGCGGAGTCAGCCAGAAGTGGACATGCTCTGCACTCCAGATGCACAACGGCGCTATCATCGCATGTGATGAAGAGGCCTGCGGCGAACTGACAGTTGACACTTACAAGTACTTCCTCGACATCGAGAAGAGCCAGAGACTGTAATAAAAACGGGTCCGGGACTTTATCAGACTGTTTGAGAAACAAGGAGACGATAAAATGGGCAAGTATTTCGGTACTGACGGCTTCAGAGGCGAAGCCAACAAGAATCTTACATTCGATCACGCAATCAAGATCGGCCGCTTCCTCGGCTGGTACTACGGCAAGAGACTCGACAAGAAGGCTAAGGTCGTAATAGGCAAGGATACAAGAAGATCAAGCTACATGTTTGAGTACGCACTGTGCACAGGCCTCATGGCCAGCGGCGCTGATGCATACATCATGCACGTAACCACAACACCGTCTGTTTCATACATCGCAAGAGTCGATGACTTTGACTGCGGTATCATGATCAGCGCTTCCCACAACCCGTTCTATGACAACGGAATCAAGATCGTCAACAACAACGGCGAGAAGATGGATGAGGAGACACTCCTCAGGATCGAAGCGTTCATCGACGGCGAGATGGAGCTGCCTCTTGCTGAGAGAGACGAGATCGGACGCACTGTTGACTACGTAAGCGGACGTAACCGCTACATCGGATACCTCATCTCGATGTCCAAGTACAGCTTCAAAGACGTCAAGGTCGGCCTTGATGTTGCAAACGGTGCTGCATGGCAGATCGCAAAGGGCGTATTCGACGCTCTCGGCGCAAGAGTATATGTCATGAACGACGAACCGGACGGATACAACATCAACACCAACTGCGGATCGACACATATCGAGCACCTTCAGAAGTTCGTTGTTGACAAGGGCCTCGATGTAGGCTTTGCATACGACGGAGATGCTGACAGATGTCTCTGCGTAGACGAGAAGGGCAATGTCATCACAGGTGACCACATCCTCTACATCTACGGACTGTACATGAAGGAAAGAGGAAAGCTCCTCAACAACAAGGTCGTTACTACCGTAATGTCCAACTTCGGTCTGTACAAAGCTCTCGATAAAGTAGGTATCGAGTACGACAAGACCAAGGTCGGCGACAAGTACGTATATGAGAATATGGTCCAGACCGGCAACCGTATCGGCGGCGAGCAGAGCGGACACATCATCTTCACCAAGTACGCAACCACAGGTGACGGAATCCTTACATCCCTCAAGATGATGGAAGTAATGCTGGCAAAGAAGAAGAAAATGAGCGAACTTGCAGCTCCTGTTGTCTTCTATCCTCAGGTACTCAAGAACGTAAGAGTAAAGAGCAAACCGGAAGCACAGAATGACCCTGATGTTCAGGCAGCTGTTGCAAAGGTAGCTGAAGAGCTCGGTGATGACGGCCGCATCCTCGTAAGAGAGTCCGGCACAGAGCCTGTGATCCGTGTCATGGTCGAGGCAGACAGCGATGAGATCTGCGAGAAGTACGTGGATCAGGTCATCGAGGTCATCAAGGACAAGGGACACATAGCAGAATAAGAGCTTAATGGAGGGAACAAATGTATACTATTAATGATCTGTATGATCTTGATCATACTCTGGCTAAGGATTATCTCAGTCAGTTCACTTATCCGTGGGAGGCTCTCAAGGGCATCAAGGATATGATCGTTGAACTCGGCTCAACTCTTGATCCGGCTGAATATGATGAAGTAAGCGAGCATGTATGGGTGCACAAGACTGCAAAGGTCTTCCCGAGCGCATATCTCGGATCGCCTTGCATCATCGGACCTAACACTGAAGTAAGACAGTGCGCTTTCATCAGAGGATCCGCTCTTGTAGGAGCTGACTGCGTAGTCGGAAACTCCGCTGAGCTCAAGAACGTAATCCTGTTTGACCATGTTCAGACTCCTCACTACAACTACGTAGGAGACTCCATCCTCGGATATCATGCTCACATGGGCGCAGGCGCTGTTACTTCGAACGTAAAGGCTGATAACAAGAATGTTATCATCAAGAACGGCACTGAGTGGATCGAGACAGGCACACGCAAGGTCGGTGCCATGCTCGGAGACTATGCTGACATGGGATGCAACTCCGTAGCTAACCCTGGTACTGTAGTCGGAAGACATTCGCAGGTATATCCAACATCCTGCGTACGCGGAGTCGTTCCTGAATACTGCATATTCAAAAACAGCGGCGAGATCGTAGAGAAGAACCCTAGATGGTAACTCTCTGCTGACAGAAAGAATCGTAATAGGCGGCACGGTCGTGAAAGACCGGGCCGCTTTTTTCGTTCAGCGGTATCAGCGGTATCAATTGAAGAAATGCTCGTTAGATGGTAGAATATAGTCCCTTAGAGAAGATAAGGACATAATTTATTATATATGTTGGGAGGTTCACTATGAGCACAGAGAGAAGAGTCGGAACGGTTTCACGCGGAATCAGATGCCCGATATTCCGTGAGGGGGATAACCTGGCTGAGCAGGTGGTAGACAGCGTTCTTGCAGCTGCAGAGTCGGATGGATTTGAGGTAAGAGACCGTGACATCATTAGCATCACAGAATCCGTAGTTGCAAGATGCCAGGGCAACTATGCGTCCATAGATGATATCGCAAGCGACGTTAAGGCAAAACTCGGCGGCGAGACCATCGGTATCGTATGGCCGATACTTTCGAGAAACAGATTCTCCATCTGCCTCAAGGGCTTTGCCAGAGGGGCGAAGAAGGTCGTTGTTATGCTGAGCTATCCGTCAGATGAAGTAGGCAATTCTCTTCTGACACTCGATCAGGTCGAGGCTGCAGGCATCAATCCGTACAGCGATGTTCTCGATGAGAAGAGATACAGAGAGCTGTTCGGCGTGAACAGGCACCAGTTTACCGGTGTCGACTATGTCGAGTTCTACGCTGATCTCATCAGAGAGATGGGAGCAGAGCCTGAGATCATATTCTCGAACAAGGCTGAGACGATCCTCGATTATACGAAGAACGTCATCAACTGCGACATCCACACCAGATTCAGAACCAGAAGCCGCTTAAGACAGTATGGCGCCAATGTTTACGGCATGGACGAGATACTTACCACATCTGTCAACGGCAGCGGATATAACGAGAAATACGGACTTCTCGGCACCAACAAGTCGACAGAGGATACAGTCAAGCTGTTCCCTAGAGACTGCCAGCCGCTTGTCAATGAGATCCAGAACATGATGAGAGAGAAGACCGGAAAGCACGTTGAGGTCATGGTATACGGCGACGGAGCGTTCAAGGATCCTGTGGGCAAGATCTGGGAGCTCGCTGACCCTGTAGTCAGCCCGGCATATACAGCGGGACTCGAGGGCACACCTAATGAGCTCAAGCTCAAGTACCTTGCGGACAATGATTACTCCAACCTGACAGGCGAGGAGCTGAGAGAAGCCATCAAGCAGGCGATACTCGACAAGCCTCAGGAGAGCCTAATAGGCAACATGGTTTCCGAGGGAACCACACCGAGAAGACTTACAGACCTTATAGGATCACTCTGCGACCTGACTTCAGGATCGGGAGACAAGGGAACACCGGTCGTATATATCCAGGGATACTTCGACAACTACACTACAGGCAGATAAATAAGCATTACATGACCCGGCTTCTGCAGATGGCAGGAGCCGGGTCGTGTTTTTTTTTT
>JAWRIG010000096.1:0-28963 GCA_040308005.1 Anaerovoracaceae bacterium
GGTTGCTCAAATTCGCCGTGCAGCGTGTTCAAACTGACCGGTATATACAATACAAGAATGATTGGTAATGGCTTTTTTAGTTGAACTCTGATTGGCTAATTTAACTGGGCTCGGATTGGCTGAATTAACTGAGCCCTAACAAAGAATTGGAGATTTTTCTGGGGATGTCCCTTAACCCCCTAAGGGAATCGAAGTTTACCACTTTGATTCCCATATGCTAGACGGGAATCGAACTCACAGGATCTTTACGACTTCGAAATAAATCAGCTATCGGTGCAAAAACTGGTGGGATTTATTGTGGGACTTCCCTTTATCCTACAAGGGAATCGAACTATATATAGATTAATACAGTTGTTGATACAGGCAAGTCAGCGATATTCTGTTAGACATCGACCGAGAAAACAAGTCAATGTTGACATTCATAACGGCATAAATTAGAATTAGAATAATCCTAAACTTGGAGCTGAGTATGACAAAATATGCACAACAAATCTTGAATATAGTTGACTCTTCTTCTGAGCATCTTACCGCTGAGCAGATATATTTACTGCTTAAAGAAACTTCACCGAAGGTCGTTCTGGCAACTGTATACAATAATGTGAACCAGTTATATAAGCAGAATTTGATCCGTAAAGTTTCTGTTGAAGGGCATCCGGATCGTTATGACAAAGCAGTAAAGCATGATCATATGGTATGCCGGAAATGCGGGAGCCTTTCAGACATATATCTATCTGATCTGACATCGCATCTGCAACTACAGATTCCAGAAGAAATATTATCTTACGACCTCAAGATCGAGTATATTTGTCCCAAATGCAGGAATAATGTAAACAAGAAGAATGATGATAGGAGGGACTGACATGAAATATGTATGCAAAATATGCGGTTATGTTTATGAAGGCGATAGCGCACCTGAAGTGTGCCCAATGTGCAAACAGAAAGATGTGATGGAACCTGTTCCTGAACCCAAAAATCCATATGCGGGAACACAGACTGAAAAAAATCTTGAGGCTGCTTTTGCAGGAGAATCACAGGCTCGCAATAAGTATACCTATTACGCATCCAAAGCAAAAAAAGAAGGATTTGAGCAGATTGCTGCACTGTTTTTAAAGACAGCGGATAACGAAAAGGAACATGCTAAGCTTTGGTTCAAGGAGCTGAATGGCATAGGGAATACTGCCGAAAACCTTGCGGCAGCAGCCGATGGAGAAAACTACGAATGGACAGATATGTACGAGGGCTTTGCAAAGACTGCTGAAGAAGAAGGATTTCCTGAATTGGCGTCTAAGTTCCGCATGGTTGGGGAAATAGAAAAACATCATGAGGAACGTTATCGTGCACTGCTTCACAATGTGGAAGCACAGGAAGTATTCTCCAAGAGCTCTGTGAAAGTATGGGAATGCAGAAACTGCGGACATATCATTGTTGGCACAAATGCCCCTGATGTATGCCCGGTATGCGCGCATCCGCAGAGCTATTTCGAGCTGAACGCAGAGAACTATTAAACGAAGAAAAGAGGAAATTACAATGGAAATGAAGTTTTATAGATGCGCACACTGTGGACAGATAGTTGCAATCGTAAAGAAGACAGGAGTTCCTGTTATTTGCTGTGGAGAACCGATGAAGGAGCTTATTCCAGGTACAACTGATGCAGCTGCTGAAAAACACGTTCCTAGTTTTGAAGTCAAGGGTGATGTTGTAGAGGTAACTGTAGGTTCAGTTGAGCATCCAATGCTCGAAGAACATTATATTGAGTGGATCGCAGTACAGACCAAGCAGGGTAATCAGAGAAAGTCTCTTGAACCGGGAGAGCCACCTAAGGCATGCTTCCGTATCTGCGATGGTGATGAAGTGGAAGCAGTTTATGCTTACTGCAATCTGCACTCGCTTTGGAAAGCAGAATAGGCTTTTCCAGTCTTTGACGTAATATTACGATAATAATAGATAATTGCATTGTTGTTGAATCAAGCGCACAGGATATTGCCAGAAAACAGCACATTATGATTCAAGCTATGGGATTCATTTATTGATGAGTTTGCATCATAAAGTGTTCAATAATTAGTTTTCCAAATCGGGATTCTGACACTTAGTCAGGATCCTATTTAAATTTTGGGGGATGAGAAAAATCATTACATGAGTGGAATGGAGATTTTGAGAGTTTTTTGTGGTTTTTTCAAAACAGCGATCCCGTAAACCATTGAAAACACTGAAGTCTACAAAAACGATTATGTACACCTGCTCCATAGACCGGGATTCTGGCATTCATTCAGGATCCCGTTTTCCATATCTGGAGATTTTAAAAAGCAGTACATGAGCGGTCTGGAGGTTTTCGAGCTATTTCGTGGGTTTTTCAAAACAGTGAGCCCGCAACCCGTTGCAATCACTGAGGGTCACAGGTTCGAATCCCTTCACCCGCTCCATAGATCGGACTCCAGAGGTCATCTCCGGAGTCCTTTATTATGCCCGCAACCGTTGAAAAAACGCCATTTGCATTCTCCGAAAACGACGCATATAAACTCACAAAAACGCATACAAACCTAAAGAATTGGAGATTTTTCTGGGGATGTCCCTTAACCCCCTAAGGGAATCGAAGTTTACCACTTTGATTCCCATATGCTAGACGGGAATCGAACTATATATAGATTAATACAATTGTTGATACAGGCAAGGGTATGAAGAATCGATATACTGGCGCTTTCAGGATACGCTTTCTGATCAGGACGTCTTCGAATGGTTCAGGATAAACTCAATGATCGAAAACTGCGGTAATGAAGAGAGCTCGGCTGTTATCAGGATACCGGTGAGGGAGGTGGATTAATGGCAAAGACTATAGCAATATGCAATCAGAAAGGAGGGGTCGGCAAGACAACGACTACTCTGAATCTGGGCGTTGGCTTAGCTCGCCAGGGAAAGAGAGTTCTCCTTGTGGATGCCGATCCTCAAGGTGAAAAAACACAGAGTACTGAAGTACGAGTCGTCCAACAAGAAGATCGCGACCGTCACATCGAAGGGTGTGATCAAGGCTAAAAAGAAAGGCAGCTGCTACGTATATGTCTATACACAGAGCGGCACCTACAAGGCCATCAAGGTAGTCGTCAAATAACATACGATTAACTGACAATTTGAAAAAAGCACCTGCCATATTCGAACACAACAGTCCGAAAGGGTAGGTGCTTTGAATTGCGATAATCGATCATTCTGTGATGAGTTTGGCTTTACTGGTGATGAAGGCTTCGGTCATATCTGCCCATGCATAGGAACTCATGTACTCTCCCCGGTATTTATTTACAGCATCGACATCCCCGTTCAGGAATTGATAAAAATCACAGGATACTTTTTCGGGGCATATCCTCATACGGCCGCCCTTCATCTCAAAGATATCGTCGATACCGTATTCTTTTAATGTTTTCCGCATAAACCTCACGATAGCATCAAACTGCTTTTGCATCGACCGGTCATAAGGGCGGTCTTCATATATCAGGGAGACTGCATCTGCTCGCGAGACGCTTCCGCCCTGCCTGTCAACAAGTATGGCGAGCAGTTCTTTGCACTTTTTCTGCTTAAACGTGACCAGCTCTCCATCTGCAAATATATCAAAGTTTCCAAAGGTCTGAATCACGACACGGTCATTGCTCTTCTTGTGCTCTCCGTGCATCGCATAGTCGATCTCCTCAGCGAGCTCCTCTTCTGTCACCGGTTTCAGAAGGTATCCGGTGGCCCGTAGCTTGAATGCATCTGCTGCAAATTGACGGAAGCCTGTCAGGAAGATGATCTTGGTCTCCGGGTATAGTGAACGTATGCGGGCTGCCAGCTGCAGTCCGGTCATGTCGGGCATATCTATATCAAGGATCGCGATATCCGCAGTGTTTGATTCCAGCCATTCCAGGGCTTCTCTCCCCTTGGTAAATGCCACCGATCCATCCACTTCAGGCAGCTTGCTGCACACGTCTGCCGTATTGCGCGCAAGCAGCACCTCATCATCTACACAAATTATTCTCACTTTTTTGCCTCCTCAGGTATGCAGATCAGTACGGTCGTTCCTTCGCCTGGCGTGCTAGTTATCTCCATAGTGCCCCCGCACATACGCTGAAGGCGTTCCCGCACGTTGCGTATCCCTATATGCAGACCGTCTTTTTGCTCGATCGATGCAGTATCAAAGCCTTTTCCATTATCCCATATGATGATCTTGTGGTAACCGTCAGCTTTTTCGGTGGATATCCTGATCAGACCATTTTCACGGATCCTCACGCCGTGACGTATGGCGTTCTCCACCATTGGCTGTACGGTGAGGGAGGGCAGAGTGAAATCGCTGTCCTGTATATCCGTCTCTATGCGGATATTCGGGAAACGCACCATTTCAATCTCGGCATAATTGAGAGCATGGCTCAGTTCTTGGTCAAAAGCGATAAGACTGTTATTCTCAAGGGATTCCAGATTTTGCCGCAGATATTTGCCGAACTTCCCGGTGATCATTGAAGCCTGCTGCGGGTCGGTGTTGCACAGCACCTGTATCGTAGAAATAGTATTGAAGAGAAAATGCGGCTGCATCTGGCTCATCATTATTTTCAGACGCTGCTCTGCTTCCAGGTTTGCCATGTGCTCCTCCGCGAACCTAAGATGCAGCCAGATATATGAGAAAAGGCTGCTTACCGCCATCGCGATAGTGATGCATGCAATAGGCCAGTCTACTACCTGCTGATAGTCCAAAAAGGTGGCCAGGATGATCAGCAGAAAATTGAAGAAGGGCACGATGCTCTCCTTTTTTCTGACATGACCGAATGTCTGAAATGTCAAATACAGATAATAAACCATAAGGATCAGACTCACTATCAGGGATAAGCGGCTGAGAGGGCCGCCCTGATAACTGTTCTGTTCATCGATCCAAAAGCAGATGTGCGAAGTAAAGGCTGTCGCGTGCACAGCCGCGTTGACTGCAACAAGCAACCATGCAAAAGGATAGCGGCGATCAGGCTGGACCACATATAAAAACAGCACGATCACTACAGGCCGCAGTGAATAACCCAGAACTGAGATAAATGTGCGCAGTAAGATGTGCGGCGGGCCGGAACACAGTATGGTCTCATAATAATTCTGTACAATAAGACAGGCACACAGGCTGACGATGATCAGCATTATGCGCCTGTGCGGCCCTGTGATAAACGGATCGTTCACCACAGTGATCGCAAGTCCTGCAAGTATCAGGACAGTCAGCAATGCATATGGAAAGGTTGACTGAAATACTGATGTCATCTCATTTGAATTATATTACAAATCGTCCGGAAGATGTGCAGGAAAACATTATGGAGAAATGGGCGCGGATAGTGGACATTTATTGGACAATATCAGTTATAATGAACCGATATTTTGTAATCTTTACAGAACTGCCAATAATTGAATGAAAGGGAGTTTTCAGGATGGATAGTTTAAAAGAAAAGAACCTGCGGCCGGGACGCAAAATAACAGACCAGTTTATCATCGCATCAGCCCTGACGGCGCTGATCGTTGGGGTGTCAGTAATGTTTATTCCTCTGGGGAAGCTGGCACTGGGCTTCTTTGAAAGCATTCTGGGAGGAGACCACGATGCTGCGGTGTTCCTCAGGGATTATTTTGACTTCATCAGCATATGGATAGGATTGTTCCTGATAGTCATAATATTCAAAGCTAACAGACCTATGCTGAACGCGGTGAAGTACTGGAAGCCGCGTGCGAATAAAAGTAAAGACAGGGCTGCCGTCAGCAATAAGAACCGCGCCGGCAACAATTTCAGAGGGCTGCTGATCGGGCTTGCGCTTGGCTTCGGGTGCAACGGAGTCTGCATCCTGATCTCCGCTCTGATCGGTGATATCTATCTCGAGTATAGCGGATTCAAGCTGGTGCCGTTCGTTGTGTTCTTCATATGCGTGTTCATACAGTCGGCAGGAGAAGAGCTGGCAGACCGCTGGTATCTGTATCAGAAGCTGCGCAGAAGATATAAGGCACCGTGGATAGCGGTAGTCGTCAATTCAATAGTGTTTGCGGCCATGCATCTGCTTAACCCGGGGATATCTTTCCTGGCGGTGGCTCAGATATTCGCTGTCGCTATCGTTTTCTCGCTGTTTGTATACTATTACAACGGCCTGTGGATCGCAGCTGCATTCCATGCAGCATGGAATTTTACCCAGAGCATCGTATTCGGGCTGCCAAACAGCGGGATAGTATCAGCCTATTCGGTATTCAGACTCGATGCCGCGTCAGCGACTGATGGGCCTTTCTACAGTGTCAACTTCGGCGTGGAAGGAAGTCCCGGTGCAGTACTGATACTTATCGCGCTGGCCGTGTTCATTTACATGAAAAACCGTGGCAAATGCGAGCATACAGATGTATGGGCAGACGCAGACCGGGCTGCAATCGAAAAGGCTGCAGCTTCTGAGGCGATAGAGCAAAGGGCGATAGTGTCAACTGAACTATGAAAACAGCGACAGGCATTCGCCAGTCGCAAGAGAACCTTGAAAACAACAAATATTGAACTTTGAAACACAGAAATAGAGGCCGAATTTAAGAGTGAAGGCGTGTGGAAAGCGCGTAAAGACGCGTCCTGCGGGCAGGAGTGTAGCAGATTCACCGTCCGGCATCAAGGGTGAAATGCACCGCTAGCGCGGCCCTTGACGCAGTCCGGCTCATCTGCGTCCCAGCCATTAAGCAGGACGTCGCTGATGGAGATGCGTGAGTTGATCGCTTCGTTCAGGCTGAGATTTCAGACTGAAGTTTGATGATCTGCCTCTGGCCGAGCAGCATGAGCTGCTGCCATTTGTCCGGCATGCGCTGCACGCACTCGAGTGCAGGCACAGGATTCAGGACTTTGCGACCGAAGTGATGATGCGGTCTGAGGAAGTTGTAGTAAGCGACCCAGAGAGCAAGATCAAGACTGGCATTTTCAAAACTGTCATAACCACAAGTGGGGCGATAGGAGGATTTGAATGTGCGGTTGAGTCTCTCGATCAGCTGCTTGAAAGGTCTGAACTCGGCGGAGACTTCGTCGTCATTAGTAAGGCCGATGACCTGAGTGATGTCGAATCTGAAGTTCTCGCCATATTCGAGATCGAATTGCATGGCAGCAAGAGGATATGCGCTGTAGCCATCGGCAATGAATCTGAAACCTTCGGGGAGCTTATCTCTGAAGTGCTTCAACGCCTGTCGCATGGTGAGGATGCATGCACCAACGCCCCGGTTATCCGAACAACGGTAGCCTAGGATCGAACGTTTGACGGCATCCATGATGAGCCAGACATAACCTTTAATGCCACGAACCTTGATGTAGGTCTCGTCGGCGGCAAGATCGCCGGAAGGTTTGTAATCGTAGTGATCCACGAACGGCTTGACAAGAACAGCGGCCGTTTTGCAGTAATTGGCGATCTGCTGATGAGAGATCCTTATGCCGTGAATGTCCCACAGAATATCTTTGGTACGCCGGAGAGAGATCTGGTAGTTGATGTGGTATGTGAGACACAGCGTGACGACCTCCATAGAGAACTTGTCGAACCTGAGGGAAGACGCGTTCTTAGGAAGTGAATCGAGATCCAGCGCGAAGAAGTCTTTAGTGAATTCGCGATAGATGTAGTGGAGCTTGTACTCATTACGTTTCTGCTCATCCAGCTTGGCATCATCATCGAGCTTCGCAAAGTTGCGGACATAGTAAGAGCAATTCGGATTTGTGCATTTGTAGATACTGAAGTCCTTGCGATCCTTTTTCCGGTGAAGAGCGCGGTCACAATAAGGGCAGCGCAAAGTGTACTGCTTTCGGAACCTGTTCTGATCAGGAGAGAACCTTGTACCGCAGACCTTGCAGAGAAGCTGGCCGGCTTTTCCGTTGTTACGGTAGAGATAATCATGAGGGGCACCGCATTCAGGACAGATACAGTCCTCGGGTATGTCACAATTACCGCGGTGTTTTACCGGCTTGATGACTTTGCCGTAGCGCTGTCGATAGTAATCTAAGAGACCCTCCCAGGTCCAGCTGTTATGATGGTACTGGAACTTAGGAAGGATGTCGGTCTTGAATTTCTGGTAGTCAGGGGACTTTGAGTCCTCAGGATCGAACTTTTTCAGAGGAATATATTTGGCGATGAAAGTCATCAGCCATGCGATTTGTGCGTGAAGATAATGGATTTCATCAAGAAGTAATTGTATAATGGCCATGAGCAATACATCCTTTCTGTTGAGGTTTGTTTCGCAGCTACCATTATACAGAAAAAGGGGGGTGTTGCTCATTTTTAATGTAAAAAGAGCTCAACCTCCTGAAATACAAGTGTTTTGAGACAATTTTAATAGGGGTAGTTTGACACTACCCAAAGGGCTTGAGGGGGCAAATTATGAAACAGTATTCCGAGCATGAATTTACACTGTACCCTATGAGGTTCGATGCATACAGGTGGTATAAGCCGCTTGTGGTCGGAGCTTTGCTCAGTGTTTTCTATGTGGTGCTGGGATTCATGGTCGATCCGGTCACAAAACTGATATTCGGAGTGACCGTAGGCCAGACCAATGGATATGACGACATGGATTTTTATACAGCTGGAGGAGCCTTCAACACCACCGTTGTAGCTGTCCTTCCCATTCTGTGCCTGCTCATTGCAGTGCTGATTGTCAAGGACCGCCCGATATCGTCCTATTTCTCATCTATGGGAGGATGGAGATGGGATGTTTTCCTGAAGACTTTTGCAGCAGGGCTGATCCTTGTAGGCATCCCGACCGCAATATGGTGCCTGAAACAGGGAAACAGCGGCGCAGTGCACTTTACAGCAGGCGGATTCATCATACTGACTCTTCTCGGACCCCTGCAGGGAGTCTCTGAGGAGCTGATATCCCGCGGGTTTATCATGCAGACCGTCAGCAGCTGGTTCAAGCTGCCCATAGCAGGTATCATCGTTCAGGGCATACTGTTCGCAGTGGTGCATCCATATAATGCGATCGGAATGATCAACATTTTCGTTGCAGGGCTTATGTATGCTCTCGTCTGCGTCTGCACTAAGGGCATCGAGGCAGGTTCCGCACTGCACATGATCAACAACATGACCACTATATACATGGCGGGATTCGGATTCGGGGCGGTCACCTCTGAAACGACCGTTTCAGAGATGCTGTTTGAGAACGCCGTCAAGATAGCTTTCTTCGTATTCATTCTCATCGCGTCCAGAAAGCTTCATTGGTTCGATAAAGTGAAATACGATGATGTGGCTAAGTTCAACGCGAAAATGAAGAAGTGATGTGACAGCCAATTACAGAGGTGCGGATGTGGAACAGAACTGGGAAGAGATTCAGCATCAGCGGGATCTGGCGACCGTTGAAAAAATTGAAAAATGCAACAAGAAGAAAAGAATAAATCTGATGCTCGGCGTAGTGCTCATTATCCTGGCTTATTCAGTTTTCTATAACGCGTGCGATAGTTTAGGTAAGGCGCTGAATGCCGATCCATCGATGACGAGACTAATATTATGAATTATGTCTCAATTATGTGGTAGAATTTTATCAATAAGAGAGTAATATACATGTCTGACCACTCGAGGGGAGGGAAATAACATGGCAAGAGAAGATCTTTTAAAATATCGTGACCTGCTGCTGAATGATTCTGATTTCCAGAAGAAGTTTCTGGCAGCGGCTGAGAAATATGACGGAGATAAGGATGAGAAGGCCGTATTTGATAAAGTGGTGCTTCCGTTAGGAAAAGAGTACGGGCTCTCCGCAACTTATGAGGAATTCAAGGAATACACAGATACTTTTGCAGGTATAACTGAACCTGAACTCTCTGAAGATGAGCTGGCGCAGGTCGCAGGCGGTAAAGGCGGCGGACTGATATGGACCAAGTGTATGCTTTTCGGTTTCGGAATCGGTGTAGGCGGAGCTACGGAGAAGACTTCGACCGGATATGATGCCGGTATGGGCATATGCATAGGCATCGGTGCAGGTGGTAATGGAGTGAGCTGTGCCGGATCGGGCGACCCGATACAATTGCTTTAGTGCTGCAGATCAGTAATCTGATATGAAGTGACCTTCTGTCAAGCGGATAATTCCGTATTAAGAAAGTCACTACCCGAAGGTATCTTGCAAACGCTCTAGCAAATACAGTTCCAGGCATTGGCCACTCTGATATACGCGGATTGGATACCGCAGGTCAATGGTCCACCGTGAGCTCTACCGTCTAAAAGCGTGGATCACAGAATATTCTGTGCCATCATAGATTAATCGTAGATAGCTGAACCTTGATCTTAATAGAGAATTGAAAAATCTTGGATATAACAATCCTGTAATACATACTGAACCGTTAATCAGGAAAGAAGAGTATTAAAATGACGCCAGCGAGAAAGATTTCTTCATTGGCGTCATCATTTTTTCTTTAATCAATAAATCTTCCGTAAGCCAACGTGCAGTATGCGTAAAAGCAAAGTATTGAATCATTTTCCCGGTCTAGTCGCTGTCTGCCGTCTGAAGCGGGCTGTTGACCGCGCCTTCTCCTATCTTCTTCAGATAATCATAGAGGTCTCTATAATCAGCCTCCTGCGCCGCGTCCGCATGATTGAACTGTACATCGGATGGGTAAACCGCTATGAATCTCTTATTGACATTCTTCCCGACTCCCGCGACCTGATAAGGAACAGGAAGCTGCTCGTATGAATGGTCATCAATATCATACGCCACGATAGTCACGAGCCTTCCCCCGTAACCTTCCTGTTGCGCGGAGAAGAGGTAGAATGTCACAGAGTTGCCGTTCATTTCAAAGCTCCATTTTTCGTTGTCCGGCATTGTGATCATAAAGTCGTTGAAGTACAGGATCTCCATATCCTGATAATCCTGCTTC
The DNA here is from genome assembly GCA_040308005.1 of Anaerovoracaceae bacterium. Lineage (GTDB taxonomy): Bacteria > Bacillota > Clostridia > Peptostreptococcales > Anaerovoracaceae > Crickella. Next base: position 10,832 of record JAWRIG010000096.1, read on the forward strand.
TGAAAGCCCTTGCTGACATCGTAATCCTTGGAACCCGCAAACGGATCGGCGCTTCCTGTCGTATCCTGCTTGCCTTCTTTAGGACCAACAGCACTTTCCAGGAGACCATCGATATACGTCTTGAGCGAACCCAGGTTATCGACTTTGTAGTTGGCTTCATCAAGAACAAGTATATCTCCCATGAATGAGAATTCTAAAGTCTCACCACCGGCTTCGATGCTGATAAACATATCGTCATCTTCGACCGCCTCATCGGTCTTGTCTGATATCTGTACGTCCTTGAGCCTGAGATAAATGTCTTCTATCTCAGTAGGATCTCCGGTCTGGTCCTCAATCGCGCCGCCCTCCGTAGCGCGCATGTATTTGACTTGTGTGATATCTTCCGCAGATATGGCCTCCAGTTTCTCCATTGCAGACCATTCCGGCTCAGCGCTTTCGCCACCGCCGCATGCTGCTAGCACGAACGTCGCTCCCGTCAACGCGAGAACCAGCAATGTTATAAGCGTTTTTCTTTTCATGACTCTCTCCATTACTTTACTTTTGGTTTTGTTGTAAGTTCCAACTGACAGTCCATAACTCCCCTATGTAGCAAATTTGGCATTATTTGTCAGCCTTGATTCACGGCATATTTCCAGATCTTCTGCTCCTTAGATTTTTACAAGATAATTATATAAAAACCTCACATCTAAATACTCCGCCTTGCGCAATGTGTCATTGACAAATACGCAAATCACCAATCCTTGTGATATCATTAGGTTGAGGGAAATGGGATCTATTGACGAATGACTTGAGCTTGACGGCTTGACTGAGGATGATTTGATCGCGAAAGCTTGATCACGGAGGATCTGAACATGGATTTTGCGGAATGTCTAAAGGAATATACCGAGGCTGCTTCTCTGAACGCTACTCAGCTCGCTGAGGCGGCGGGCGTTTCTGTATCTTCAGTCAGCAGATATTTAAGCGGTAAACAGACCCCGGGAGATGAAGTGACGCGAAGACTTGCGAAAGCTATATCGAACAGCTCGCCTAAAACCGAAGAGGATATCTACCTTCGTTTAAGGAATTCCGCGTCCGGGATCGAAGCGGACTATGATACGTGCATAGAGAACCTCAAAACGCTTCTGAGTCTGCTGGATGTCAGCAACACGGAATTGTCCCGTCTGCTCGCCTACGATCCTTCCCACATCTCGAGGATACTCAGAGGCAGAAGGCGCCCGTCGAATCTGCCGCAGTTTCTTTCTGACGTATCGGATTATCTCGGCCGCAAGTTTTATGGCACTGTTCACGAAGTGTCTATCCTCAGTAAAGTCGGATATGAAGGAAGCATTGCAAACGCGGATGAGCTGGTGGACATCATACTGGAATGGCTGGGGAAGCCGCAGAAAAAAGAAGCTCCGCAGATAGCGCACTTTCTGCGAAGCCTTGACGAGTTCGATCTCAATGATTTTATGTCGTCCATACACTTTGACGATATCAAAGTTCCGACTATGCCGTTCCAGCTGCCGGGCACAAAGACATACACCGGAATCAAAGAAATGATGCAGGCGGAACTGGATTTCATAAAATACGCCGTGTTGTCCAAATCAAACGAGGATGTCATCCTTTACAGCGATATGCCTATTGAAGAAATGTCAAAGGATGAGGAGTTTCCGAAGAAGTGGATGATGGGAATGGCGCTCATGATCCGGAAGGGACTGAAGCTCCGGATGATACATGATGTTCACCGACCGCTTCCTGAGATGCTGCTCGGACTCGAAGGCTGGATCCCGATGTACATGACCGGGCAGGTCAGTCCATATTACCTGAGCGACCAGACCAATCAGCACTTCATGCATTTCTTACGCTCCGCAGGCACGGCAGCGATATCCGGTGAGGCGATATTCGGACACCATGCGAACGGCCGCTATACAGTGACGCGGAACAAAGACGATGTGGCATACTACAGACAGCGCGCAAAAGATCTCCTCGGCAGAGCCAAGCCGCTGATGCAGATCTATCAGGCACCTCAGTTGGAGAGATTCCGAAGAGATATCGTCAAAACCGTGGATAAAAGCAAAACATTACACTCTCTGAGCAATGTTCCGCCTCTATTTACGATGTCTGAAGATCTGCTGGAAAAGATACTCTCGCATAGCGGCGCGAGCGATTCAGAAAAAGACCGACTGCGTGAATACCACAGAAAGAACTCGGCATATGCTAGATCCAAACTCGGTGGCTTACATTACATACTCGAGATCAGTGAAGTAACTCATGAGGATTATGAGAACTACCCGGCCCGGCTTCCGGTGTCCGAGATCTTCCCTGCCGCGGACATAAGATATACCGAGGAAGAGTACCGCGCGCATATAAGGGGGGCTCAGGAATTTGCTGACAACCATTCAGGTTTCTATATAACGACAAACTCCATGCCTGCCTTCAGAAACATCGATATAACCATATCTCCGGGGCGCGCCGTGCTCGTATCCAAGAGCAACCCGCCCATCATACATTTCCTGATACTCCACCCGCAGATGGTCTCGGCATTTGAGCAATTCGCCCCACCGATCTACGAACGGTGATCACGCCAAATGTTCCTCGAAAAGGCTCCTGGCGTTAAAAATTCTAAAATTTGGACGTTCAAATCACGCCAGTAAGCGAAGACAGAGTCATGGAAATGGATGTTTGATAGCATAATATAAGGAAAAGAGAATTTCAGGCAGGAGGGGTTAGTATGAGCTGGAGACTGATAGGCTTAGCCGGAACGGCGGTTATGGGGTTCTGGTTTATATATGACAGGGTGAAGAATTCGCTGTTACGAAGTATAACCAGCCTGAAAGATGGTTAACCAATACCGGAGAGCATTTTGAACTGTCGTATCTGTCGTGGAAATACGAAGATGCGATATTGATGCGCAGTTATATAAATTCATCTATTATAAAGAGATTAAGCCTGCGGATCGTCTGCAGGTCTTTTTTTGTGAATACAAGCCGCTCCATCAGCTCTTCTTCGGGCAATATGTGAGGGCTCAGCACAACCTTCCTTACTGCAGGCAGAAGGGATGAATTGAGCAGCCCTGCGAGAAAGCCTACCTGAGTGCTGTTGTGTGAAAGTCCGCTGATGCAGCTGAGCCAGATCTGCTCGATCTGATGATACGAGTTTTCGAGGGTGTAGTTCTCGAGGACCTCATACTTCGTGCTGTAGCCCTGGTAAAGGGCGGTGCAGTCTTCGGGCTTGTTTGCCGGAGAGATGTCATAGAAAAGGTTGATGGAGAACCGGTTGGGCTCATCCGTATGATAGCGTTCGATGATGCTTTTTATAATGCGCTTTTCCTTCCCGTCATATGAAAACATATACGACTCGTCAAACAGGCCGCCGGCAACAGGCGGCTTCTTTTCCGGTGCTGCTGTCATGAGCAGCTGAGCCGGGTGGACATCAAGGGCCATTGCGATCTCTTCGAGAGTTGCTATATCTATGGCAATTGAGCCTTTTTCATATTTGGATATGGTGGACTTGCTCTTGTAGATCTTTGATGCTACATACTCAAGGGACAGCCCGCGGGCAAGACGTATCTTCTTTATGTTCTCTCCAACACTCTGCTGGATGACAGGGATATCACTCATTATAGTTTCCTTTGTCAGTAAGCGTTTCCTTAAAATCAACAAAAATAAAAAAACAGGGGTTAACTTTGCTGTGCGGCATATTAACCCCCTCTTTTTTCAATCTATAGTTCCTTCTCAAGGTTATATCCCGAAAAGTGTTTCCTGTCAAGACACACCGGCGAGTTTGTGAATTGATAGACAATCTATTATAGTAAATACGCTTTCGCTGGAAAGAAAGCTCGCACAGTAAGAAAAAGGAGAATAGTTACTATGTCTAAAGAATCAAAAAAGCTTTCATTGATGGCATTGATCTTAATGATCTTTACATCTGTTTACGGATTCAATAACATGCCTAGATCCTTCTATCTGATGGGTTACGGCGCAATTCCGTTCTATGTAATTTCCGCAATCATATTCTTCGTTCCCTTCGCATTCATGATCGCTGAATACGGTTCAGCATTCAAGGATGAAAAGGGCGGCATCTTCTCCTGGATGGAGAAGAGCGTTAACACCAAATACGCTTTCGTAGCTACTTTCATGTGGTATACATCATATGTTATCTGGCTTGTAAATATCTCGTCCGGAATCATGGTTCCGGTTTCCAACGCTATATTCGGACAGGACACTACTGCTGAGTGGTCTCTCTTCGGACTGAACGGTCCTCAGACACTCGCTATCCTCGGCGTTGCATTCATCCTGGTCGTTACATTCTTCAGCAGCAAGGGTCTTGATAAGATCAAAACTGTTTCAACCGTAGGCGGCATCGCATGCATGGCACTGAACGTTCTGCTGATCGGCGGCGCTCTGATCGTATGGATCGGAAACGGCGGACATCTTCTGCAGCAGGTTCCGAAAATGTCAGAGATCCTCGTTTCACCTAACCCTGAATTCCTCGCACCGATCTCAGTACTCGGATTCCTTGTATATGCACTGTTCGCATTCGGCGGCACAGAAGCAGTCGGCGGCCTTGTAGACCAGACAGAAAACCCTGAGAAGAACTTCGGTAAGGGCCTTACAATCGCAGCAATCATCATCGCTATCGGCTATGCTATCGGCATTTTCGCAGTAGGTATCTTCACAAACTGGGATGCTACACTCTCTGCAGAAACAGTTCACAAGGGAAATGCTTCCTATGTAATTATGAACAACCTCGGATTCCAGCTCGGCAAAGTCTTCGGAATGGGCGAAGCAGGATGCGTTGCATTCGGTAACGGCATCGCGCGTTTCATGGGTCTGTCGATCCTCTGCTCACTTGCAGGAGCTGTATTCACACTGATCTATGCACCTCTCAAGCAGCTGATCGAAGGCAGCCCTAAGGGACTTCTTCCGGAGTACTTCTGCAGAATGGAAGACGGAATGCCTAAGAACGCTATGAGAATCCAGTGCGGAGTTGTTGTTGTCATGGACCTCCTCATCGGTATGGGCGGAGAAGCTATGACTCAGTTCTTCAACATCCTGGTATCCATGACTAACGTAGCCATGACACTGCCGTACGTATTCATCGCAGGCGCATTCATCGCATTCAAGAGAAACAAGAACATCGAGAAGTCATTCGTAGTATTCAAAAATGATACTCTGACAGTTGTCTTCACAATACTGGTAACTGCAACAGTAGCATTTGCAAATATCTTCACCATCATAGAGCCGGCCATCCACGGAGACATCCAGACAACCGTATGGAGCATCGTAGGACCTGTACTCTTCTCGGCGATCGCACTTATTCTTCATGCAAAATACCAGAAGAAAACTGCAGAGAAAAAGTCAAGTGACGGCAGCACTCACACAAACGGACTCGCACATAATCACTGATTGACTTTGACCTCATGCCGGGAGCCGGTAATATCCGGCATCTGTTATTACAGAAAGGACTGGAACAATGGAAAGAAAATATATATGGGAAAAGACCACATCTGATGACAAAATCGAAATGAACAGGACAGCTGCGAAGTATATGGACTGTATCAGCAGCTGCAAGACAGAGCGTGAATGCATAAGACGTGCAGTCACCATGGCTGAAGAAGCCGGCTACAGAAACCTCAGCGACGTGATCGGTGAAGGCACAGGCCTCAAGGCCGGAGACAAGGTCTACGCTGTCTACAACGAAAAGACAATGGCGCTCTATAACATCGGTACAGATCCGATCGAGAAGGGAATGAACATTCTCGGAGCACATGTGGATTCACCTCGTATCGACGTCAAGCAGAACCCTGTATATGAGAACACCGGCTTTGCTTACTTCGACACTCACTATTACGGCGGAATCAAGAAATACCAGTGGGTAACGATCCAGCTCGCTCTTCACGGAGTCGTGATCAAAAAAGACGGCACCAAGGTTGACGTATGCATAGGTGAGGAGCCTTCTGACCCGGTATTTGCCGTTACAGACATCCTGCCGCACCTCGGCAAGCCTCAGATGGAAAAACCTGCAGCCAAGATCGTAGAGGGTGAGAACCTCGATCTGCTGATCGGCTCTGAGCCATGCGGCAAGTGCGAAGAGGGCACTGATGAAGAGAAGAAGGCGGCTGAGTCAGAACCTGTCCGCACCAACATCCTGAGAATTCTCAATGAGAAATACGGGATCGAAGAAGAGGACTTCCTCTCAGCTGAGCTGGAGATCGTTCCTGCAGCTAAGGCAAGAGAGATGGGACTTGACCGCAGCATGATCATCGGATACGGCCAGGACGACCGCATCTGCGCATTCACATCGCTCTTCGCAATGCTCGAAACAGAGGCTCCTAAGAGAACAGCATGCTGCCTGCTCGTAGATAAGGAAGAGATAGGAAGCATGGGCGCCAGCGGAATGAGATCGAGATTCTTCGAGAACATGACTGCAGAAGTACTGACACTCCTCGGATATCCTCAGGCTATCTCGCTTCGCAGGACACTGTTCAATTCAACAATGCTGTCTTCAGATGTCAGCGCAGGACTTGATCCGCTGTATGCTGACGTATTCGAGAGCAAGAACGCCGCATACCTCGGCAAGGGCGTCGTATTCAACAAATACACAGGATCTGCAGGCAAGGCCGGATCAAATGATGCCAACCCTGAGTTCATGGCAGCTATCCGCAAGATCCTTGATGACAACAACGTATCATTCCATACAGCTGAGCTTGGCAAGGTAGATGTAGGCGGCGGCGGAACCATCGCATTCATCATGGCTGACTACGGCATGGAAGTCATAGACTGCGGACTCCCGATCCTCTGCATGCATGCCCCTATGGAAGTATCCAGCAAGGCTGACATACATGAAGCTGTCAGAGCTTACAAAGCATTCCTTTCAGATATGACCGCAATTAAATAGTCATACCGCAGGAACTCATTTCATAGATTTACAGAAAACTGCCTCTCCGGGCAGTTTTTTGTTACGCGTGCGTAACTTTATTTATATGAGCAGGGCCTTCCGTATGTTATTATTACATTGGTTAAGTGTTTTTTGCGGCGGACGGATGCCGGCATGTGAGCAGGCGCCGTATCCGGCTGCAAAAGGGGGGAAAACAATGTTAAAAAGTCATGAGAGATTTCATTCATCAGACGGACGAAGGCTGATACTCATCGCGGATGATGAGATGATCAACCGCGAGATGCTCGGGGCCGTACTGAGTAATGAGTATTCCCTTATATATGCATCCGATGGAGGAGAAGCGATAGACCTTATACGGGAGCACAGAGAGGAGCTGTCTCTTGTCCTTCTCGATCTTATGATGCCTGTAATGCCGGGCATGGATGTACTGAGGGAGATGAAAAGCGATGAGCTTCTCAGGCACATCCCGGTCATAGTTCTTACTGCGGACCAGACAGCAGAGGTCGAATGTCTCCAGATGGGAGCCATTGACTACATTCCTAAGCCGTATCCGCAGCACGGCATCATCACAGCCCGTGTGCAAAGGGCTATAGAGCTTTCGGAGGACAGGGAGACTCTCCAGTCCACAGAGAGAGACCCTCTGACAGGCCTGTACAACCGCGAGTTCTTCTATCTCTATGCGGAGCAGTATGACCAGCATCACAGGGACACTGAGATGGATGCCATCGTAGTGGATATAAACCACTTCCATATGATCAACGAGAGATTCGGAAATGCATATGGAGATGAGGTATTAAGGTCTGTCGGTGAGAAGATAAGAGAGACGGTTGCTGATGTCGGCGGGATAGTGTGCAGGAGAGAAGCAGACACCTTTATGGTGTACTGCCCTCACGGCATCGACTATAAGAAGATAAGAGACCATGCTTCCATAGGTCTCGGCGAGGATGATACGGTCAACAGCCGCATCAGGCTGAGGGTGGGAGTATACGAGAAGTGCGACAAGACGCTCCAGATAGAGAGGCGCTTTGACAGGGCCAAAATGGCATCGGATACCGTCAAGGGCAGTTTCGCGCGGACTATCGGCATATACGATGCCGAAATGCATGAGCATGAACTGTATGCTGAGAGGCTCGTCGAGGGATTCCACCAGGCTATTGATGAGCGCCAGTTTACGGTGTACTATCAGCCGAAATTTGACGTAAGGCCGGCATCCCCGGCGCTGTCGAGTGCTGAAGCGCTGGTGCGCTGGCAGCATCCTGAGCTGGGACTTATCAGCCCGGGAATTTTCATACCGCTGTTCGAGGACAACGGGCTTATCCAGGAGCTCGATAACTATGTATGGAAGGCGGTCGGAGAGCAGATACGCAGCTGGAAGGACCGGCTCGGGTTCAGTGTTCCGGTTTCGGTCAACGTATCGAGGATAGATATGTATGACCCTGAGCTCTTCAGCAAGCTCAGCGGCATCCTGGAGGATAACAGTCTTACTCCTGACGATCTGCTTCTTGAGATAACCGAGTCTGCATATACACAGGACTCGGAACAGATAATAGAGACAGTAAACAAACTGAGGGATATTGGATTCCATATAGAGATGGATGACTTCGGCACGGGCTACTCATCCCTTAACATGATCGCCGAGCTGCCTATAGATACCCTCAAGCTGGACATGAAATTCGTGCGCAACGCATTCAGGGACCAGAGAGACACCCGTATGGTCGAGGTCATCATAGAGATAGCTGACCGGCTCGGTGTCCCTGTCATTGCGGAAGGCGTCGAGAATGAAGAGCAGCTGCTGGCGCTGAGAGATCTCGGCTGCGACATCGTGCAGGGCTACTATTTCTCAAGACCTGTTCCGGCGGATGCGTTTGAGCCTTTCATTGAAGCCAGGAAACTTCTGACTCCGGCAGACCTCGAGCCTGAGGTGTTCGAGGAGATACCTGAGGAAGAACCTGAGGAGGCGCCTGTACCTGAACCGAAGAACCGGGCGATCAGGCTCAAAGCGACCAACTACATATTTGCTGCGCTTGTTATCGTCATATCTCTGTGCCTGATGATCTCGGATTCAATGATCAACTCGCACAGCATCAGGATGGATGAAGCAAATTCCAGATATGTTCTGGCTGAGCATGCGGCAGGCGAGCTTGAGGCAGGATCGGACTACCTGACTGAGAGCGTCAGGATGTACGCCGTGACCGGAAATATCGAATATCTCAACGATTACTTCGAAGAGGCAGAGGTGACAAAACGCCGTGACCGTGCCCTTGAGGATCTCGATAAACTGCTTGATGAAAATGACAACAGCGCATATAAGTCGCTGTCTAAGGCCCTCGACTATTCCAACGAGCTCATGGAGCGAGAATATGAGGCAATGAGGCTGATACAGACGGCGCAGGGGCTGACAGACAGCCGCGTTCCTGAGGCCGTCTCCGGATGGAAGCTGACCGCAGCAGAGCAGGCAATGACAGCCGAACAGAAAAGAGAAGCTGCTGTATCGCTCGTATTCGATGATGTTTACGCATCATATAAGGAGCAGATCAGGTCCAATGTCAGGCAGTGCACCGACCAGCTGATCGAGAACTCGCGGAAGGAAGTTGTAGAGACCCGCGAAAGCATGAGCCGGATACTTACCACCCAGACAGTGCTTATGATCCTGCTCATACTTGCCGTTCTCGCAGAAGTCGTATTCATCACACTTCAGGTGCGCGTTCCGCTCAGCAGACTGCTTGAGAGGATGCGTGTGCAGCAGCCGTCGACTCCGTACGGAGCTGTCGAGCTCCGGGCTGTGAGCCACATATACAATGAGATACTCAGCGAGAACAAGAAGGCCCGCGATCAGCTCAGCTATGAGACTACACATGATCCGCTGACAGGCATCCACAACCGCAATGCGTATGAAGTGTTTATGGAAAATGCGGACAAGAAGAATATCGCTCTAATGATCATAGATGTGGACGAGTTCAAGTCCATAAATGATACGTACGGACATGATGTGGGCGACCGGGTGCTGAAGAAAGTTGCGGATCTCCTGACGCAGAGCTTCCGCTCTGTCGACTGCGTCTGCAGGCTGGGAGGAGACGAGTTCTGCGTTGTCATGACCCGTGCCAATTCAGCTATGCGGCAGCTGGTCAGAAACAAGGTTGCCAGAGCAAATGACATTCTCCAGCATCCTAAGGACGGTCTTCCTAAGGTATCGCTCAGCGTAGGCGTCGCCTTCGCAGACAGGGAGAATCCACAGGGCGATATATTCAAGGATGCGGATACCGCCCTCTATTCGATAAAGCAGAGGGGCAGATGCGGATGCGCCATATTCGGTGATCCGGTGAACTGATGAGCAGGTGACAAAGGTATGACTATCACTTACGTAATGACGGCATCGGTGCTGGTGACCGGGCTGACGCTCATGCTGGTAGACGCATGTCTGAAATTCAGGAACAGTGAGCACATGCGTATATCGATCATCCTGATTGGCACGACCATCTTCTATGTGACGATGGACTGCCTGTGGATAGTTCAGTATACAGCAGAGAACTTCAACAGAAGTCTCTTTGTGGTGCTCAATTTCCTGTTCTACATGGTATATATAACACTTCCGTATATCTGGTTCCTGTTTGCAAAGCATTTTGCCGGCAGCCGTATCACGGACAGCCGCATCAACATGCTGTTTGCTGTTCCGTGGCTTTTCAATCTGTGTCTGGTGCTCATAACGACATTCGGCCCTCCTCTGCTCTGGACCATAGGAGATGCGGCAAACAGATATACAAGAGGTCCGCTCTTCGGACTCTTTACCAAGGTCTGCCTTCTGTACTATTTCCTTGCAGTAGCCTGGATCATTGAGCTCATGATAACAGGCACGGGAGCCGGGAAGCGCACTCTCCGCAGGACACTGGGATTTGCCATCATTCCTGCGGCAGGCGTATTCATATACACATACTGGATATCCGTGGATGCGATATATCCGTTCCAGCCGTGCTGCTTCTTCCTCGGCGTCCTCTTCGCATATGTCTCCCTGGTGACTCATGTCCATGAAGAGACCCTTGAAACATCAGAGCAGCAGGCCAAGATGATCACGGCTCTGACCGCTGACTACTGGAGCGTATACTATCTTGAGCTCGACAGGAACTGGGGCGTGTGCTATCAGTCCCATTCGGATATAAGCAACGGATTCAAGGTAGGCGAGGAATTCCCGTATCTTGAGGCGGTGACAGCATACGCAAAGGAGTACATTACAGAGCAGTATCTCGATGAGTTCCTGAAATTCGTGCAGCCTGAGTCGATCAAGGCCGGCCTTGCGGAGAACAGGGTCATCTCCTACACATACATGGTCAACCGCAACGGCAGCGAGACGTATGAGGTCGTGCGTTTTGCCGGCGTCAATAACGCAGACGGCTCAGCGGGCGAAAACATAAACGCGGTAAGCGCATGCTTTGCCGATGTGGATGATGAATTCAGAAGAGCCCTCGAGCAGAGTCAGGCTCTCACTGATGCTCTCGCCTCTGCGGAGCAGGCCAACCTCGCCAAGACCGCATTCCTGTCCAACATGAGCCATGAGATAAGGACCCCGATGAATGCGATCATCGGACTTAATGAGATAGCGATCAATGATCCGGAGACTCCTGAGAAGACCAGAGAACTCCTCTCGAAGATCGGTGTGGCAGCGCACCATCTTCTCAACATAATCAATGACATTCTTGATATGTCCCGCATTGAGTCGGGCAAAATGACAATAAAGAACGAAGAATTCTCTTTTTCAAAAGCGCTTGAGCAGGTGAACACCATCATAAGCGGACAGTGCCGCGACAAGGGCGTGTCATATGAGTGCCGCCTGGTCGGAAGGGTAGATGACCACTATATCGCCGACGAGATGAAGCTGCGTCAGGTGATGATCAACATACTCGGCAATGCTGTCAAGTTCACTCCGCAGGGAGGCAGCGTCACATTCACTGTTGAAGAAGCTGCGAGAATGGGCAACAAGACGACGCTCAGGTTTATTGTGGAGGATACGGGAATAGGCATGAGCAGCGAGTACCTTCCGCACATATTTGATGCGTTCACCCAGGAGGATTCTTCCACAACGAGCAAGTACGGCAGTACGGGACTCGGAATGCCGATCACCAAGAACATCGTGGATCTGATGAACGGTCATATAGATGTAGAGAGCGAAAAGGGCGGCGGCACGAAGTTCACGGTCACGCTGACACTTACCAACTCACCTAAACACGGACCGGATGCTGCCGGAGATGCTGAGGACGCTGACAAGGCGCTTGCTGCACCTTCAGTCCTTGTGGTGGATGATGACCGGCAGTCTCTTGAGCATGCTGTGGCAGCTCTTGCTGATGAGGGAGTCAGCTGCGATACGGCTGAATCAGCGGCTGAAGCAATAGAAATGGTAAAGCTGAGACAGGCAAGAATGGAGCCGTACGACCTCATAGTCATAGACTGGCAGATGCCTGGTGAAGACGGTGTTGAAGCAGCCGGAAAGATAAGAGAACTGTCCGGAACGGAGAAGACCATACTCATGCTGGCTTCATACAGCTGGGAGGATGCAGAGGGCGAAGCGCGCAGGGCAGGAGTTGACTGCTTCGTCAGAAAGCCTCTCTTCGCTGCAGATGTAGTGGCAACGTACAGAGAAACATATCTCAGCAGAAAGACAACTGAAACAAAGAAAGAAGTCGAGCTGGCCGGCCGCAGAGTGTTGCTGGCTGAAGACATGCCTGTCAACGCTGAGATCATGATGATGGTGCTCAGCATGAAGGGCATGGAGGCAGACCTTGCTGAGAACGGAAGGATAGCGGTGGAAAAATTCGCCTCCCATCCTGAGGGATACTACAGCGCCATACTTATGGACATGCGCATGCCTGAGATGGACGGGCTCGAAGCAACGAGGACCATAAGGGCGATGGAGAGGAGAGACGCAGCTGACATACCGATCATTGCTCTTACGGCCAATGCCTTTGACGAAGATGTGCAGCGGAGCATGCAGGCGGGGCTCAATGCCCACCTGTCCAAGCCTGTGGAGCCTGAGACGCTGTTTGAAACTATGAGCGAGCTGCTCAGCTGACATAAGCTGAAAGCAATTCTGACAACCATATCGTTTTAACTGGAATTTACCGGAGGACTAAGATGTTCGGCAAATACTTTGAACTCAATGAACAGACAATACCAGTTGTGGAGGAAATCGGCGGCCATATGCCGGGAGGCTTCTTCATATACAAAGCTGAAGAACCCGAGGAACTGATATATGCCAACGGGGCGGTGTTCGATATATTCGGATGCAGAGACCTTGATGAATTCATGGAACATACCGGATACACATTCAGAGGGATGGTGCATCCTGAGGACTATGAGAAGACAACTGAGTCGATCAGGTCGCAGGCCGGAACCGTGGATGACAGCCTTGACTATGTCGAATACAGAATAACCAGAAAGGACGGAAAAGTCCGCTGGGTGGATGACTACGGCAGATACACTCTGACTGAGGCATACGGACCTATATACTATGTCTTCATCTCCGACATAACAGACAAAAAAGCTGCGCTCGAGGCTGAGAAGAGACAGCTCACAGAGGAGGTCGAATCTGCGGCCAGGTTTGCGGACATCATGGGGTCGGTTGGATCGCTTTTGTCCAACATGCCGGCTATGAGTTTCTCCAAGGATGCGGTAACGGGAAGATATCTCGCCTGCAATCAGTCTTTCGCTGAATATGCGGGCAAAGAGAATCCTGACGGTGTCGTCGGACTGACGGATCATGAGCTGTTCGACCGCGAGACGGCAGACCATATCGTCGATGATGACCGCAAAGCGCTTGAGATGGATGAACCGTACATATTCTTCGAGGATGTGCCTGACGCGACCGGTACGCGGTTCCGCAACCTCCAGACGACCAAGATGAAGTTTGTGGACTCGACGGGCAGGCTTTGCACGCTCGGAATGTGCGTTGATGTCACTGAGATGACAAGATTCAAGGAAGCCGAGGCCAGAAGGCAGGAGATGGAGGAAAAGCTCGCCCTGCAGGAGAAGCTTCTTGAAGAGGAGCATCAGAGAGCTGAGCAGGACAAGCTGATCACTGCGCTGGCATCAGACTACTGGAGCGTATACTATGTCGAGCTCGATAAGAATGAGGCTGTGTGCTATCAGGAGCATCCTGAGATCGAACACGGCGTCAAGGAGGGAGAACACTTCCCTTATCTTAAGGGCTTTACTGATTATGCTTTCAACTATATTACTGACGAATACAGAGACGAGTTCCTCGCCTTCATACAGCCTGACAACATAAGGGAAGGGCTGAGAGAAAGGCGCGTAATATCCTTCAGATATATAGTCGACCGCCACGGCAGGGAAACGTATGAGATGATAAAGTTCGCGGGCGTAAGACATCCGGAGGACAGAGACGACCACATCGTTCACGCTGTAGGCGCCTGCATTACGGATATCGACGCCGAGACGAGAAACGACCTGCTGCAGGCCAGGACACTCGGCGATGCTCTTAAAGCTGCCGAAGAGGCCAACAAGGCCAAGACGGCATTCCTGTCCAACATGAGCCATGAGATCAGGACGCCGATGAATGCCATTATCGGCCTTGACAGCATCGCGCTCAACAATCCTGACCTCTCTGACGAGACAAGAGATCAGCTTGAGAAGATCGGCACTTCCGCGCAGCATCTTCTGAACATCATCAACGACATCCTCGACATGTCGAGGATCGAGTCCGGCAGGATGACGATCAGTAATGAGGAGTTCTCATTTGCCAAGACCCTTGAGCAGGTCAACACCATGATCAGCGGACAGTGCCGCGACAAGGGCATAACATATGAATACACCGTGACCGGCGATGTCAGAGATTATTATATCGGCGACGACATGAAGCTCCGCCAGATACTTGTGAACATACTCGGAAATGCGGTCAAGTTCACTCCTGAAGGCGGAAAGGTCTCGTTCAATGTGGAGGAAACCGCAAGATTCGGAAGAAAATCATCGCTGAGGTTCGTCATAAGCGATACCGGAATAGGCATGAGCAGGGAATACCTGCCTAAGCTGTTTGATACCTTCAGCCAGGAGGATTCATCCTCTACCAACAAGTACGGCAGCACCGGGCTCGGAATGCCTATAACCCGCAGCCTTGTCGAGCTGATGAACGGCACCATCGAAGTTGAGAGCGAGAAGGGCGTCGGAACGACCTTCACTGTTACGGTCACGCTGACTGATTCAGACCGCGTGGCTGCAGATCAGGATCCGGGTGACCTTCATCCGCATGAGATCACCGTGCTCGTTATCGATGATGACAGGGTCGCATGCGAGCATGCTCAGCTTGTTCTCGGACAGGTCGGCATCCACTGCGATATGGCTCTGTCCGGCAGCGAGGGACTTGAGATGGTCAGGATGAAGCATGCCAGAAGAGAGCCTTACAATCTCATCCTCGTCGACTGGAAGATGCCTGAGATGGACGGTATAGAGACTACCAGGAGGATAAGATCGGTCATTGGACATGAGTCTGCGATAATAATTCTGACCTCATATAACTGGGATGATGTCGCGGATGAAGCCAGAGAGGCGGGCGTGGATACCTTTGTTCCAAAACCTCTGTTCGCAGAGCGCGTGATGGATGAGTTCCGTGATGCGTTCAGAAAGAAGAATTCCACTCTCAAGGGCACTGCAGCAGAATTAAGCGGCAGGAGGATACTCCTTGCGGAAGATATGATAGTCAATGCCGAGATCATGGTCATGGTCCTCGCGATGCGCGGCATAGAGGCGGATGTTGCCGAAAACGGCAAGGTCGCAGTGGAGATGTTTGCGGGACATGAAGAGGGCTACTATGATGCGGTCCTGATGGATATGAGGATGCCTGTAATGGACGGACTCGAAGCCACCAGAACCATCAGGAGTATGGACAGGAAGGATGCCGGAGAGATCCCTATCATAGCGCTCACGGCCAACGCATTCGATGAAGATGTCCAGAGGAGCATGCAGGCGGGACTCAATGCTCATCTCAGCAAGCCGGTCGAGCCTGAAGCGCTGTTCAGCACACTCGAGAGCCTTATAGCACGCTGACAGCCGCTGCACGGCGATGTGAAATAACAACGTAAAAAAGAGCTTTGCCTTATCGTGCAAAGCTCTTACTTTATTTCTGTTCGCTTCTGACTCCTATTTCAGCTGATCCATGATCATCTTGGTGTAGTTCGCCTTGACTGAAGCAGGTGAGAGGATGGTCATATCTCCGCCGAACTGGAAGACCCACGCATAGAAAGCAGGGCTTGCGTCGACGGTAACTCTGGCTGTAAAGCGGTCAGGTCCGGTCTTCTCAGAGTAGAAATCTCTTCCGAATCTGTCGATGAGATAGTTCATCGTGTAATCCTTACAGCTCAGCTCGACCTCGGCAGTCTCACCTGAGAACATGTCAAATACACGGCTTGAGTACTTGTCCAGACTGAAATCAGCCGGTTCAGGTTCTGAAGGTATATGCAGCTGAGAAGCATTCTTCATCCTGTCTACTCTGTATGCTCTGATCTCGGATGAATCTGATGGCTTGCCGAGCATGTAATAGTAGTCGTTGTTCCACATAAGAGCGTACGGGCTGACCTCGTGGATCCTTCCGTCGTATCTGAGGACTTCGTTCTTGTACATGTCGTAGTCGACCATCTGGAACGAGACCTTCGTGCGGCTCTTGATGCATTCTGTTATGATGTCTGCTGTTCTGAGCGCAGTACTGCCGTCGCGTTTAAAGCTGTAGCTAGTGTGGAGTTCTCTGTTGAGCAGAGCAGCCTGATGCACACTTGTAAGATCCTTGAGCTTGGCTATGATCTCACGGCTTTTTCTGCTGCTGATGAATCTCGAGGAGTGTACGGCATCAACGAGCATTTTGAGCTCTGAAATGTCGAATTCACGCTCGATCCAGCGGTATCTGTTAGGCTTGCCTTTCTCCTTGATTATGCCAAATCCCAGATCTTCGATAATAAATTTAATATTGGAATCTATCGTCTTACGGTCGGGTCTTCCGTAACCCATGCTCTCTAAAGCATCCATGATCTGATAGGTGTCCATGCTGTGCTCAGCGTCCGTATTCTCATACAGCAGCTTGAGAATACCGGTAAGCTTTCGCCTGTTATCATTCATTATTAGGGGAACCTCCTTGAACTAGGTCAACATAAATATAGCACAACGGTTTCAAAATGATTGATGATTTATCTGGACAATTGACTTTTTTTTCACTGTGGCTCAACTAATTGGGAATATTTATCGCCGATAGCAGGAAAAAAACCTGAAACGCCCCAAAAATAGGCATTTTGAGGGATTTGTTAACCTGAACGGCAGGCGGATTGTTCAAAGATTTTGCCACAGAGAGTCTGCTGTGCTACAATATAT
This sequence comes from Anaerovoracaceae bacterium, assembly GCA_040308005.1. Lineage (GTDB taxonomy): Bacteria > Bacillota > Clostridia > Peptostreptococcales > Anaerovoracaceae > Crickella. The sequence continues at coordinate 28,067 of JAWRIG010000096.1, forward strand.
TGTGAATGTAATATCCGGCATGGAAACAGGAGGCATATATGTCTGAAAAAGTACTTGTCGTTGATGATGATAAAACCATACTGACAATGCTGTTCAAGGCACTCAAGAATAACGGTATTGAGGCTGATCTGGCTATCAGCGGTGAAGCGGCACTTGAGCTCGTCAAGCAGAATCAGTACGATCTCATTCTTCTTGACATCAACATGAGAGGTATCAATGGATTTGAAGTAATACAGCAGCTGAGAGGCGGCGGCCTGACTACACCTGTCATGGTAGTAAGCGGACGCAAGGAAGACCAGGATGCGCTCTATGGTCTTGAGATAGGCGCTGATGATTACATCACCAAGCCTTTCAACCCGGTTACGCTTGTCGCCAAAGCCAAGGCGCTCATAAGGCGCAGCCGCAGCACATCGCCGCAGGGCACCAGCAACATCATCACTGCAGGACCTTTCAAATACAATACATCTACACTGAGGTTCTACAAGAATGACGTCGAGATCCCTCTGTCATCCAAGGAGAACTCTATGATCAAACTGTTCATAGACAACGTTGATCACATTTTCTCCAAGGATATGATCTATTCAGTAATCTGGGGCGAGACTATCATAGATGAAAATGCCATTATGGTATACGTCAACAGGCTGAGACAGAAGATCGAAGACGATCCGTCCACACCTAAATACCTGATCACCGTAAGAGGTCTCGGATACAGATTCACGGTAGGACAGCAGTAAACACATCAGAATCACAGCATATAAAAGGGGCTGTCGCACAATAAAAAGTGTGGCAGCCTCTTAACTTAAACAGCAGACAGCTTCAGACAGAGAGCAAGCTCTCAGTCATCAGCAGTCTGCTGTTTTTACTTTTTGCGCACAATAACACTACGCTTTTATTCTT
>JAWRIG010000097.1:0-60982 GCA_040308005.1 Anaerovoracaceae bacterium
GAGGCCAGGCTCCTGTGAAGGTGAGAACCTGATGTGAACGTCACCGTACTGTCCTGCACCGCCGGACTGCTTCTTGTGCTTACCCTGAACATCGGAGTTGCCCTTGATGGTCTCTCTGTAAGCGATCTTCTGAGGAACTACGTTTACGGATACGCCGTATCTGTCCTTGAGCTTAGCCTGGATGATTCCGAGCTGGATGTCGCCCTGTCCGCCGAGGAGTGTCTGATGTGTCTCAGCATTTCTCTCGAGTACGAATGTAGGATCCTCTTCCATGAGTCTGGAGAGACCCTGTGCCATCTTCTCGTCTTCGTTCTTGTCAGCAGCCTCTACTGCGATGAAGTAGCATGGGCTTGGGAATGCGATCTCAGGGATTCTTACCTGCTTGTTCTTAGCGCAGAGTGTGTCGCCTGTCTTGGTATTCTGGAGCTTGCCGAGAGCTACGAGGTCGCCGGCAGCTACAGTGTCTGCCATCTCCTGGGACTTTCCTCTTACGAAGAATACCGAACCGAGCTTTTCAGACTTCTCTGAACGCGGGTTGTAAACGTCAGCGCCGGACTTGAGTGTTCCGGAAACTACCTTGGCATATGAGATCTTTCCGAGGAACGGGTCAGCGAGAGTCTTGAATACGAAGAGTACCAGGTCTCCTGCAGGATCGCATGCGATCTCGATGTCGTTGTCGTCAGCATCCTTAGCAGGTGTGACTACTGTGGATGGCTTTGGTACATACTTGCAGAGTGAATCGAGTACTACGTCGACTCCCTCGCCTGTAAGAGCACTCATTGTGAGTACAGGCATGATGTCTCCGTTGTGGATACCTGTTGCAAGGCCGTGTGCGAACTCTTCATCTGTGAACGGCTCGCCCTCGAAGAACTTCTCCATGAGCTCCTCGTCAGCACCTGCTACAGCCTCGTCAAGAGCGTCCTTGTCGTCAAGTGTTACTACAGCGCTTCCGAACTTGTCCTGGAGAGCTGCGATAACATCTTCAACTACGACGTTCTCTTTGTCGATCTTGTTGATAACGAAGAATGTAGGTGAGTTATATTCCTTGACAAGGTCCCATGCCTTCTCTGTTCCTACCTGGATGCCGGAAGAAGCATCTACCATGATGATTGCTGTAGCACCTGTGGAAAGAGCAGCTCTTGCTTCTCCTGCGAAGTCGAAGAATCCCGGAGTATCGATGAAGTTGAGCTTGGTTCCATTGTACTCAACAGGAACGAGAGTCTGGTTGATGGTATATCCTTTTTCGATCTCCATCTTCTCATAGTCAGATACTGTGTTTCCGGACTCAACCTTTCCGAGTCTGCTGATAACCTTTGTGTTGAGCAGTCCTGCTTCGAGGAAAGTGGTCTTGCCTGTGCTGCCGTGTCCGAGCAGTACGATGTTGCGGATCTTGTCGCTTGAATAGCCTTTCATTTGTTCCTCCTGATAAGTTATATGTTGTATTTCTTTTTATGTCTTTTTCATCCGGGCCCGCGGCCCGTTAACCGGCTTCTCTAGAATTCGGCATTTCCAGGTGTTCTCGGGAACATCTGAACGTCTCTGATGTTGCTCATGCCTGTCATGTACATCAGGATACGGTCAAAACCGAGTCCGTATCCGGCGTGCTTGACGCCGCCGTACTTGCGCAGGTCGAGGTACCAGTCGTAGTCGTCTGCCGTAAGTCCCATATCCTCGATCTTGCTGAGGAGTACGTCATAGCGCTCTTCTCTCTGGCTGCCGCCGATGATCTCTCCGACTCCCGGAACGAGCATGTCGCATGCAGCTACTGTCTTTCCGTCATCATTGAGCCTCATGTAGAACGCTTTGCAGTCCTTCGGATAGTCAGTAACGAAGATAGGCTTCTTGAATACTTCCTCTGTGAGATATCTCTCATGCTCGGTCTGAAGCTCAAGTCCCCACTCAACCGGATACTCGAACTTCTTGCCTGACTTCTGCAGGATGTCTACAGCCTGAGTGTATGTGATCCTCTCGAAGTCTGAGTTGACGATGTTGTCGAGTCTCTCGAGGAGGCCCTTGTCTACAAAGCTGTTGAAGAACTTCATCTCCTCAGGGCACTTTCTCAGAACTTCGCTGATGATGAACTTGATCATCGCCTCAGCTATGTCCATGTCTCCCTGCAGATCGCAGAATGCCATCTCAGGCTCGATCATCCAGAACTCGGATGCGTGCCTTGCCGTGTTGGAGTTCTCAGCTCTGAATGTAGGTCCGAATGTGTATACATTGCGGAATGCGAGAGCCATGATCTCAGCTTCGAGCTGGCCGGATACTGTCAGGTTGGCCTTCTTTCCGAAGAAGTCCTGTGTGTAGTCTATCGTGCCGTCTTCGTTGCGAGGGATGTTGTCGAGGTCAAGAGTAGTAACCTGGAACATCTCTCCTGCACCCTCTGCATCGCTGCATGTGATCTCAGGCGAGTGTGCATATATAAAGCCTCTCTCCTGGAAGAACTGATGGATCGCATATGCTGCAACGCTTCTGACTCTGAATACTGCCGAGAAAGTGTTGCTCCTTGGTCTGAGGTGAGCGATCTCTCTGAGGAACTCCATCGTGTGGCGTTTCTTCTGAAGCGGATAGTCCGGATCCGAATCAGCCTCGAGAACGATCTCGTCAGCCTTGATCTCGAACGGTTGCTTTGCCTCAGGTGTCAGCACGAGTGTGCCTCTTACCATGATACCTGCACTGAGGCGGTACTTGGATACTTCCTGATAGTTGCTGATGCGGTCTGCTTCATACACTACCTGTACAGGTGTGAAGAAGGTTCCGTCGTTGAGGGAGATGAATCCGAACTGGTTGGAGCTGCGGTTGCCTCTCACCCATCCTCTTACAACGACTTCCTTGTCAGCATATGCCTCTGTGTTACTGAATAATTCTCTGATCTCTATATCTTTCATCCTGTTAATCCCGTATGCACATGCCCGCTCAGCGGCCAGTACATATTTCATAAATAAATTTAGGCTGGCATAATGCACCAGCCTAAAAAGTATACCACATCAGTGTTATTCGTGTCATTATAATTCTGCGGCCAAATTGTACTGTATTAGTGCAAAACCGCCCGGCACGAGTCACTTTTTCCTGTGCTCCTCACGCCACTTTTTGATCGCCTCATATCTGTCGCGGAATCTCGGCTCAAAGCCCTGGTCGCCCGGATGATAGTATTCGGTGCCGCGGAGGTTCTCAGGCAGGCATTCCATGTCTGCTATCTTGTCTTCTGTATCGTGCGCATACACGTACCCCTTGCCGTAATCAAGCTCTTTCATGAGCCTGGTCGGAGCATTTCTTATGTGGAGCGGCACAGGCTCGGCTATGCTCTTGTTGGCATCTGCTGCAGCCTGCATGTATGCAACTTCCATCGCGTTGGACTTAGGCGCGAGGGCGTTGTAGATAACGGCCTCGGTGAGGTGCACGCTGCACTCCGGCATTCCTATGAGTTGGCATGCCTGGAATGCCGCGACCGAGAGCTCGAGAGCTCTCGGATCGGCGAGGCCTACATCCTCAGCCGCAAACCTCGTCACGCGCCTTGCTATATACATCGGGTCCTCACCCGACTCGAGCATCCTTGCCAGCCAGTACACAGCAGCGTCCGCATCGGAATTTCTCATTGACTTGTGCAGAGCGGATATGAGGTTGTAGTGCTCCTCGCCCTGCTTGTCATAGAGAAGAGACTTCCTTGAAGTACACTGCTCGAAGTCATCAGAGGTGATCGTGACGACTTCTCTTCCGCTCCTGTCCGTGCTGTGCTCTGCGTTGAGAACCATCATCTCAAGTGTCGAGAGCGCCGTCCTCGCATCGCCGTTTGCGAATGCGGCGAGTGCATTGATCTCATCATCGCTGATCCTGACATCCATGTCGCCGAATCCTCTCGGATCGGCAAGAGCATTTCTTATGAGCTGAGCGATGTTCTCCTGGCTCAGCTGGTGCAGAACGAACACTTTGCACCTTGACAGAAGAGCGCCGTTGACCTCGAACGACGGATTCTCTGTTGTGGCACCGATCAGAACGATGCTGCCCTTCTCGACGAACGGAAGGAAGGCATCCTGCTGGGCCTTGTTGAACCTGTGGATCTCGTCCACGAACACTATGGTCCTGGCGCCGAGTGCAGTCATCCTGTCAGCCTGCTGCATGACATTCTTGATGTCCTTGATGCCGCTCGTTACCGCGCTGAACGTGATGAACTGCGCATTGGTGCCGGCAGCGATTATCTGTGCAAGCGTTGTCTTTCCGACGCCCGGAGGGCCCCAGAAGATCATCGAGGACACGCTGTCCCTCTCTATCATGGTCCTCAGGACTTTGCCCTTTCCTACAAGATGCTCCTGCCCGACATATTCATCGAGATTCCTCGGGCGCATCCTGGCCGCGAGCGGCTGGCTGCTGTTATTCTCTGTTTCAAATAAGCTTATCTGACTCATAATTACCTTATTTTCAGTGTGCGCAGGTACGACTTCTGATCATCGGTTATCCTGCGGCTTTCGATCGCTTTCTGAATGGCCTTGTTGTGCGTCCACTTTGCGAGCCTCTGCTCCCTGATCACTGCCAGCGCAGGCTCAGGCTGCTTTGCCAGTGCCGTCGCGAAGTACCATGCGATCATCATGTTTATATAGTATTCATCCGACCGGATCTCTGCGATCCTGTCCATATATGATATATCAAAGTCCTCATCGAGGAAATGCTGCATCAGCATGAGCATCCCGAATCTGACCGTGTACGTATGATCTGACCCGAGCCATCTGTCTATGTGCGTAAGGAGCTCCTGCTTATGCTTTCTGAACACATTCGGTGACAGCTGGTCGCAGGTCGCCCAGTTGTCTATGTAAGGCAGGAATCTCTCGGCCTCCGCCATGCATGTGTCATAATCCTTTATCTCCGAGATGATGAAAGCGTGCAGCTGCATCTCATCGAAATACTTGTGAGGCAGCTTTACCATGAAGTCTTCGAGCTCATGCCGCGCTGCATCATCACCTTTCTGCGAAGCTCTGAGCAACTCTTTCGCCAGAGCTCTCAGCTGCGGTGTCCTGACACCGATCGCGCGCTCGCGCTCTTTGCCCGGGATAAGTGCCATCTGAAAGTCTGCATATTTACCATCCTGCATCTCCCTGAGGCGCCTCTGAATATCTGTCCCGACGAACTTTTCCATCATGACGAGGTCGACATTCTTAAGCCCGTTGAAGACTGTCGGAACCACTCCCGACTCGATGTATCCGAGTTTTGCATACATCCTGCGGGCTCTCTTATTCAGCGCATTGGTATCGATCCTGAGTATCGAGCAGCCGGCGTCCTTAGCAAGGCCTTCCCAGAATTGTACGAAGGCCGGGCCAGCGCCCTTGCCCCGTGCATCGGGATCAACAGCAAGCGTGTGGAGGACACAGACATCATCGTCAGGTCCCTTGTATACCCAGTCGCAGTCGGCATATACGTCCACCTGGATCTGATTGATCACTCCTGTTGCGATCACCCACGGCTCAGGATGCTCCTCATCGGTCAGCTCAGCCACATACATGTCCCCGCGCGAAAGCGAAGCCTCCGCAACTGAGCGGACGGGATATATCCCCCTCTTCCAGCCCGTTGTCGTAAGCCCTGCTTCCTCTGCATCATGGCTCTTTTCATATATTCTCACGATGTCTTCAAGATCATCGGACGTCGCTTTTCTGAATGTCAAACCCATAATAGTCTCCGTCTGTTATCTCCTGCTTCTGTATGCCTTTCTGAATGTGACCGCAAGCACGGCCAGCAGTATCACAAGAACTGCTGCTGCCGCAGACCATATTCCCCTGTCAGGCAGGAACGATGTGGTTCCGTCACTGTTCGCGATGACCTCGGCATCCTTAAGTATCCACGCTCCGAGAGCCGGTCCGATGAGCCCCGGTATGAACACCTGCCCTATGATCCTGACTCCCTGGAACTGGCCCGATCTGCCCTCAGGTATGTTGTCTCTTATGAGGGCTCCGAACACGGACATTCCTGACAGGTATCCGCACATCATAAGGAGCGAACCGATGAATACAGGTACGGTCGTCCTCGTAAAGAACAGCACCGCATATCCGGCAAGCAGCATGAGCATAGCAGGTACAATGCTGCTCATGAATCCTTTACTGTCATAGCATCTGCCGTAGAACACAGTGAACACAGCCGCCAGAATAATGGCCGGCGCGAATATGAGGACGTAGTTATCCATGCCGAGAGTCTTCTCGTAGTAGATCAGCAGATACGGCATGAACACCTGTATCGAGATGCCGAATACCGCAAAGTTCAGGAGCCCGAGATACAGAGTCTTATTCTCCCGCGCCACGGACGGCCTGAAGCTGTATGCCAGCGTCTCACAGAGACTTTCACTGACTGGTTTAAGATCAGGCGCATCTTCTATCATGAACCACCCGGCAATGCCTATAAGCGTCGTCGTTATGCCGATGATATAGTAGATGACCGTCCACGCATGGTGAGTATCAAGGTCAAAACTCATGAACCCGCCGAACACGACCAGTATCGCGACGAGAGGCATCATCGAGTTGACCCCCTCGATCTTCCCTCTGTTGGTGGAATCTCCCCTGTCAGTCAGCCACGCATTGTATGCGGCATCATTAGCAGTCGATCCGAAATATGTCATCACGCAGTCCATGACGATCGTCATGAATATGCTTTTGATGTATGCAAAGCTTATGATGCTGATGCCCCAGATAATATAGCCGGCGCTCATGAACGCTTTGCGCTTACCGACCTTGTCAGACACCGCTCCCATGATGATCGTAGTCAGTGCTGCAGTGACAGCACTCGCCATGACCATCGCAGAGATGTCTGCAGGTGAAGCGTGGAACATTTTGTATATGAACACGTTGAAGTACATGTTCTCCACGACCCACGCGACCTGTCCCATGAGTCCGAACACGGCCATCGCTATCCAGAATTTAGTGCCAAGTTTAGTCTGCATTACTGATGATCTTCTTTTCAAGAGAAACTATATATCTTTCGCCAGTCCGACGATGGTGTATCCGTCTGCCTCCTGCTGTTCTCCCGTCTCGCGGAAGCCCTGATTCTTCCAGAAGGCCACCGCCTCTTCATTGTTGCTGCTGCAGCCGAGAGACAGATAGTCGTATCCGGCAGCCTTCATTGCAGCCCTGACATCCGCAATGATCTGCGAGCCTACGCCGCGGCCCTGCATTGCGCCGTCGACCATGAACCACCCTATGAAGGCATCGTCGCCTTCAGGATATCCGGTTATGAGATCGAGAACAGCGACCAGTACGTCATCGTTATTATAGAATCCGACAAAGTGCTTGCAGTTCCTCTGCGCCCCTTCAGGAAGCTCTGAGATGATCTCCGTAAGGCTCTCTCTTGTCGGAACGGTATTCATGTATTCATAATACTTCGCGTTGGACTTGGCCAGCCTGTAGACAGCCGAGATATCCGCCTCAGTGATCCTCTCAACAGAATACTGCGAGGACAGCGTGCCGATATTCAGACCGTCACTTTCAGCCGCATCCTCAGCTCCGCTCCTTGCGGCCTCGCTGTCGATGGCCTGGCGGAACTGGGTCTCATACAGGTCTTTGTATGTGCCGCCCAGCGCAAGAAGTTCTTCGTGTGTGCCCTGCTCTGCGATGACTCCGTCCTTGACCACAAGTATCCTGTCCGCCTTCAGGATGGTCGAGAGCCTGTGCGCGATAACTATGCTCGTCCTGCCCTTCATCATCTTCTCAAGAGCAACCTGGATGGAGTTCTCGGAAATGGAGTCGAGGGCTGAGGTCGCCTCATCGAGGATAAGGATCTTAGGGTCCTTAAGTATTACTCTGGCAAGTGAGAGTCTCTGCTTCTCGCCACCCGAGAGCTTGAGTCCGCGGTTTCCGACCTGCGTATCATAGCCGTCAGGCTGACTGACTATGAAGTTGTGGATGTTGGCTATCCTGCACGCCGCCTCGATCTCTTCCATCGTGGCGTTGTCGTTAGCATATTTCAGATTCTCAAGAATTGTGCCGTTGAAGAGATAAGTTTCCTGCGTAACGACACCGATCTTGGACCTCAGATATTCGAGGTCAAAATCCCTGACATCGACGCCCGCGATCCTGACGCTTCCGCCGTTCACATCGTACAGTCTCGGGATGAGGTTGACCACCGTTGATTTGCCCGAACCCGAAGGCCCGACTATCGCATACATCGATCCGCCAGGGACTTCGAAGTTAACGTCAGTAAGTATTGGATTCTCAGGGTTGTAGCTGAACGCGACATGCTCATAAGTGATCGGCTTGTTGTCTACGTCCGGCTTCTCGCCGTTCTCAGGTGAAACGATAGTATTCTCTCTGTCAAAATAATCGAAGATACGCGTGAACAGCGCCAGCGATCTCGTGAAGTCTACTGACAGGTTGAGAAGCTGCTCTATCGGGCGGTAGAGCCTGTTGATCAGAGCTACCGTCGCAGTGATGATACCGACGGTAAGGTTCGGATCGATGTTCTTTATGATGAAATATCCGCCGGCAAAATATATGAGAAGCGGCCCCACCTGCGTGAACATTCCCATGACGACTCTGAAGAGCTGGCCTGATCTCTGCTCCTTGAGGTTGAGGTCCGTCACCTCTCTGTTGATTTTGACAAAATCGTCATATTCCTTCTGCTCGCGGGTGAATATCTTGACCAGCATCGAGCCGCTGACTGAGAGCGTCTCGTCGATCTTCTGGTTGAGCTCATCACTCTTGGCCTGGCTCTGCGTCAGGTATTTCCATCTTGTGCGCCCCGCTGTCCTCGTAGGAAGGATGAGAAGCGGTATTACCAGTATGCCGACTACAGCCAGGTGCGGGCTCATGCTGAAGAGCGCGACGAGCGTCGTAATGACCGTCGCGACGTTGCTGACAATATTCGAAAGCGTGCCGCTGATGACCGAGCTGACACCGCTTATATCGGTGTTCATCCTCGTGATGATGTCGCCCTGCTTCTCTGTCGTGAAGAATGAATGAGGCATGTACTGGAGATGCTTGTACATCTGATTACGCATGTCGAAGATTATCCTCTGGGATATCCACGCATTGATGTAGTTCTCAAGCACTCCGACCAGCTGGCTTACCGTGAGCGCAGCAAAAGCCATCAGGAGCAGCTGTATCAGCAGCTCCATGTTCTTGCCGACAAGCGCCTCATCGACGATGCGGCCTGTTATTATAGACGGCAGCAGTCCCACAGTTGCCGACAGAAGTATCGCGATGAATACGAAGATGAACTGCAGCCAGTACGGCTTGAGATAGCTCAGTATCCTGACAAGCAGCGCCTTCGTGACCTTGGGCATGTTCTGCTTTTCCTCATCGGTGAGGAATCTCATCGGGCCGCCCATTCGTCCCGGTCCCGCCATGTTCTACCCCCTTTATACTTCAATCTCACAGATTGTGCTGTGCAAAACTGTTATCTCTTATCTGCGGATGTGCAGTTTACGTTATTTACAGTTCGACCGGCACAGGCTGCGAGATAGGTTCCTCCATTGCCTCCGGATGCTCGAGAAGATACTTCACGATCCTCAGGGATTTTGCATAATAGAAGCCGTCAGCCAGTCTCTCGTCGATGGTGAATGTGCAGTTGATCACATCGCGCGGCTGCCATGTTCCGTCATACATGAGTTTCTGCTCCTGGTGCAGCTTGCCTATGGTGATCATGACTGAGCATGTTCCGTAGTTGCTCAGGTGATGGTAGCAGGAATCAGCACCGATGGATCCGAGGTTGGACAGCAGCACTGATGAGTAGTTAGGGTCGCCTGCTGTCAGAGCCTTAGGCATCACGCCGTGATATTCGAGCCTTCTCAGAGTTGCGAAGAATCCTTCAAGGAAAGGTCTCGGCAGGCTGCCGACGAAGTTCATCAGCTTGTCGAGGTCGTTGCTCTTGGCCTTGCGGACCTTCTTGACATCGCCGAGGATCAGTTTGGAGATCGAGTCGATATTCATGTCAGGCTCGACCTTCATGAACATGAGAGTCTCATCGGCAGAGTCTTCAAATTTCTGCTTTACAACGAAAGAGAATGTGATGTCAGGTCTCTCATAGAAAAATCTGCCCGAGATGAACCAGTTGAGTCTCGGTCTGTGATATACAGTCCTTGCGACAGCGGTTACGATCGAGTGGAAGATCTTGATGTTAACGCCTTCCTCTTCATTTCTCGCCTTCATGTACTTCACGAGCTCGGTCACGTCGAACTGCTCTGTCATGGATACTTCCGCCTCAGTTCTCTTAGGCATGATATACGGAAGGATATTGTGGTATCCGTCCAGGCCTTTGACTCTCACGCCGTCTCTTCTTTTGTTCTTCATAGATCTGTTCCTTTCGTTTTACATATTATCCGGGTCGAACTGCTCGAATATAGGGATGCATCCCTCTCTTACTGCTGTTCTGTATTCCTCAGGTGTCTTTATTGTCCACATCGCTTCCGGGATGCCTTTTCTCCTGGCCTCTCTTCTGAGCGCCGGTACCATCCTGTCGGTGAACCGGTAAGCGATGAAATCAGGCTGCACTATCCTGTTGAACGCCAGGTTGGTAAGGAGCACCGCCTGATGATACGGAAGTCCTTCCCTTTTCTTAATGAAATCCTGCGAAAGCTGCCCCCGTATGATATCCGGTCTTATCCTTTTCAGCCAGAGCAGCGCTCTCGGGTCAAAACTCTCTACCGTATATTCCCCGGTGTAGCTGTCGAGCCTTCTGCATACGGCCTCAGTCAGTTCGCGGTAGTTGCCGCGCGCGACCTTGAGCTCGATCAGAAGAGGCAGGCCTGTATGCTCGTACAGGTCCAGCACCTGGTCGAAAGTCGGGATCTGTTCATCCGTCCCCTCGAGTCTCAGGCGGCTCAGATTGACTATATCGTAGTCCTCTATCTCACCGATGACCCCGGTCTGCCTCTCAAGCGATTCATCGTGGAACACCACAAGGCTTCCGTCAGCTATGAGGTGCACATCGAACTCCGACGGAAAGCCGTGTTCGACTGCTCTTCTGAATGCAGCCATCGAGTTCTCAGGGATATCCGGCTTGTCATGGTAGCCTCTGTGAGCATAGCGCTCCGCCAGCTTCACTTCCCTTGCCTCCGGCGCGGGCATCCTTCCCGTGCGTCCGGTCATCACCCTGGCATCTTTAAGTGTATCTGTAATTGTACTTATAACTTTCATTTACTAATCATCCATATCTTCAAATGCTTCCAGTCCGCCCTTCGCCTCAGGCGCAGCATCTCCGTGCCTTACCTGGGTCATTGTGATGAAGCTCATCGCAACGAAGCATGCAGCGTACGGGAAGAGCACCTTGTAGCTGACGTTCCTCATGAGGAATCCCGCGAGTATAGGTGTTACGACCTGTGCCGCCATGGAAGCTGTGTAGTAATAGCCTGTAAATTTTCCTATATCCGAGCCTCTGCACATCTCGACCACCATAGGCAGAGAGTTGACATTGATAGCCGCCCATGCAAAGCCGACGAGCGCAAAGACTATGAACATGACCGCGTTGATGCTGTGGAATGCTGTCGTCAGGAAGAATCCTCCGAGGAAGCATGCCGCTAGCAGCACGATGCCAATCATTATAGTTTTCTTTCTTCCAACCCTGTGGGCTATGTGGCCTATAGGGATGTAGGAGATGATCGCTCCTCCTGTTGCGATCAGAAGGCATGTCGAAGCTCCGCCGAGACCCTGCCCCATGACCTGGTCGACATAAGTCGTGAACCAGGTGGTGATGCCGTTGTAGCCGATGAACCACAGCGCGATGGAGGCGAGGAGGAACATGAGGCTCCGCCTGACATTCTGCGGCAGCACTTCGTTGCCGCTGCCGTCATCCTGAGCGAGATTCCATTCAGGGTGCTCTGCCTCAAGTGCCTGGTTCGCCGCTGTCAGCTGAGGTTCTCTTATTGTAGCGAACATGACAGCGATCGAAACTATCATGATGGCTGAAACGACAATGAACAGCGGCTGATAGTCCACATGCTCCATGCCGAGCACTTTTGAATTCGGGTACATGACTGCGGCAACAGCGAGGTAGATGATGCCGCCCACAGCTCCCATCAGGTTGATGATCGCATTCGCCCTTGACCTGAGAGGCTTTGGCGTAACATCAGGCATCAGCGCCACGGCAGGTGACCTGTATGTTCCCATAGCTATTAGCAGGAGTCCGAGCAGTATTATGAAAGCCGCCATCTTTCCGGGCGACGGGGATGCGTAGTATCCGGTGTCAAGGACAGGAAGTATGTTGAGAAGTATGACAGCGGCCGCGGTCCCGGCAAGTATGTAAGGCGTTCTCTTGCCGAGCCTGCTGCTCGTTCTGTCTGAAAGAGTGCCGAAGAACGGCAGCAGGAACAGCGCAAGCACGTTGTCCGCGGCCATTATCGCACCCGAGTAAGTCTCATTAAGATGGAAAGTCTTGGTCAGCATGAGAGGCACTACATTGTCATACATCTGCCAGAAAGAACAGATAGACAGGAATGCCAGACCTACAAGTACAGTTCTTTTATTGTTTAATTTCATGGTTTACAACTCTCTGCTCAATATGGAGCAGAGAGATCAGGCAGTACTGCGAGTATTCCGCAGAGAGCATTTTAAGATTCACATGCTCTCGAGGACGCGAGCAGGACAGCCTGAACTCTCTGCCCTACTTATAGAATCCAAGATCTCTCAGCACCTGCGGCAGCTCGCTGAACTCGTTCAGCACTCCTGCAGGCTCTTCTATATGTCCGAAGCCGTATGCTGCCCATATGCAGGGAACACCCGCCTTTGCGGATGCGTCCGCATCCTTCTGGATATCTCCGACATACACAGCCTCAGATACATTATTTCTGTCCATCACAAGGCGTATGTTCTCGGCCTTGAGGAGGCCGCTTCTGCCCCATTCCTCATAGTCACAGAAGTACTTACCCATATCCATCGATTTGATGAAAGCCGGGATATACCCCTCCTGGCAGTTGCTGACTATGCTCATTTTAATGCCGGCCTCATGCAGCTGCTGCAGAGTCTCAGCGACGCCGTCGAACAGCCTGCCGCCGTGCTCCGCGATATACTCGTTCTCAAACACCTCGCATCTGCGGGCGAGCGCATAACGCTCTTCCTCTTCAAGGCATGAGAAGACATCGTCAGCTATCTCGTTCATGGTTTTGCCCATGTTCCTTCTGAGATCGTCGGCTGTCACCTCAATGTCATATCCGGCACGCCTTATAGCAATACTCCATGACTCCGCTACAGACTCTCCCGAGTCCCACAGAGTCCCGTCAAGATCAAATATAACCATACGTTTTCCTTCCAGATTCATAATCTTCTTAATCATACTATATAAGGGGACGAAAGTCACAGTGAAACCCTGCATCAGGGCATATTTTTGCACGCAGATGCGGCTCTGCCGCAAAGCCTTCGCTCAGGTTATTCTCCGCCGCCCATGCTATAGATTTTTTCAATAAGCCACTGTGCTGCATTAATAGTATATTATTATTTGGTGCTAAAAACGGCGGAAGAGCTGCACATACGAGGCAGCAGTACCGCTTTCACATTTTTATAAAACCGGAGGTAAACAAAATGAGAATTGATGCTGGCGGCAAGCAGTGCCCTATTCCTGTAATCATGGCTAAGAAGGAGCTCGAGGCAGGCGAGCAGGATGTTGAGATCATCGTTGACGGTCAGACTCAGATCGACAACCTGACAAGACTCGGAGATGCACTCGGAAGACCTGCAACAAGTGAACCATGCGGTGAGAAGTTCCTTGTAAAGTTCGCAAACGGCGAGACCAAGAAGGGCGCACCTGTTGACGTAGCTGACACATATGCAGTATTTTTCAACACTAACGCAATCGGAACCAACGAGTCAGAGCTCGGCGGCAACCTCGCTAAGATGGCTATCTTCACTCTCAGCGAGTCCGACAAGGTTCCTTCATACGTTCTCTTCATGAACGAAGGCGTTAAGCTGGTAACAGGCGTTGAGCCTCAGATCGTTGAGAACCTCAACACACTCATCGAAAAGGGAACCAAGGTCCTGGTATGCGGAACATGCCTTAACTTCTACGGCCTCAAGGATGAGCTCAAGGTAGGAACAGTCAGCAACATGTATGACATCCTCGGAGCTATGCAGGAAGTAAGCAAGGTTATCAAGCTGTAAGCGACGGGCAAAATCAGCGTTGGCAACCATCCGTTAACACAAAATCGCGGGTTTACAAAAGCCCGCGATTATGTATAATAAGAACGCTATGAATGAATATTATCTGCTCACATTTGAATCAACACACGCGGCTATCTCCACAGAGAAACTGCTCAAGCCTGCAGAGGTGACCATAATGCCGGTCCCGAGATTCATCTCGGCCAGCTGCGGTATTTCGGTAAGGATCAGACCTGACATGCGCGAGGCTGCTGAAGACATCTTCAGAGACAGCAGCAAGCTCACTTCGGATGATTACGCGTATTATCATATTGTCCGCAACCAGGAAACAGGCGACATTCAGTGCGATAAGATAGCACACATCAAATAGATAACGGCAATGGCGGGCCATGCTCTTACGGGCATGGCTCTTATATTTTGACCGTATGTCTCAGGCTGCTACCAGCCCATGATCTGGCTGAATACCTCTCCGATCCTGTCTCTTATGACAAGGTCTGCCGATTCATCCGCCTGGGTCGCAGTCATATTGATAAGTACCAGATGCTTTCCGCGGAAGTATCTTATGAGTCCCGCTGCAGGATATACGATCAGTGTGGTCCCGCCTACTATAAGCGTATCCGCCTGCGCGATCGCATTAACGGCTCCGTTTATGACGTTTTCATCCAGACCCTCTTCATACAGCACTACATCCGGCTTGATCCTGCCGCCGCACTTGTCGCAGTAAGGAACGCCGTCAGACTCGAGGACCTTGTCCACGTCGTAGAAAGCGTGGCACTTCTCGCAGTAGTTCCTTAGAACCGAGCCGTGAAGCTCGAATACTGTCCTGCTCCCTGCGAGCTGATGCAGGCCGTCGATGTTCTGAGTGACTATCGCCCTCACCTTGCCCTGTTTCTCGAGTTCTGCAAGGGCCTTGTGACATGCGTTAGGCTTAGCATCCTTGTATATCAGCTTGTCCTTGTAGAATTCATAGAAGTCTTCCGTGTGCCTTACGTAGAATGAGTGCGATATCATCTCTTCAGGCGATACCGTCCTGCCGAGATCCTGATTGTACAGACCGTTGGCGCTCCTGAAATCCGGGATCCCGCTCTCAGTGGATACACCGGCCCCGCCGAAGAAAACTATATTACTGCTCTCGTCTATTATCTTCTTAAGCTGTTCGATTTCAGGTTTCATATCTTTACCCCTTACTTTAATCCTGCTGCCATCATGTAGATATTGAAGATATCCTCAGTATTCAGTACTTTGAAGTTGCCGATGGTGCGCGCATCCTGGAATGTTACTCCCAGGGCTGCCTTGCGGCATGCAGCCTCGTCAAATTCAAGGCCGAGGCCCTTGATATCTGTAGGCATGCCGATCGAACTGAAGAATGCTTCAAGCTTTTCGATCGTCTTTACAGGGTCGCTCTCTCCGAAGAGTCCCTTGCCGAGCTTGACGAATCTGTCAGGGTCAACGCTGAGCACGTATCTTGCCCATGATCCCCATACAGCTGCGAGGCCTGCGCCGTGTGCAACGTCGAATTCAGCGGAAAGCTCATGCTCGATCTGGTGGCATGCCCAGTCACCCTTGGTGGTGTTTCCTGTTGCCATCAGGCCGTTGTGCGAAAGAGTTCCGCACCACATTATGTTGGCTCTTGCGTCATAGTCATCCGGATGCTCAAGAGCGACAGGAGCGTTCTTCATCACCTCTCTGAGAAGTGTGAACGACATCTCGTCAGTGAAATCGAGCGCATATCCCTCATGGAAATATCTTTCCAGAGTGTGCATCATGATGTCTGTAGCTCCGCATGCTGTCTGATATTTCGATACTGTGTATGTGAGCTCAGGGTCGAGCAAAGCGAATTTGACCCTTCCGAAGTCGGTGCTTACGCCTCTCTTGTAGATAGGATCGGTCTCGTCATTGGTGATTACAGATGAATCGCTCATCTCTGAGCCTGTTGCTGCGAGCGTAAGGATCGATCCTACAGGAACGGTTCCTTCCACCTTTCTCTTGCCGCAGTAGAAATCCCATACGTCTCCGCCGCCGTATACGCCGTAGCCTATAGCCTTGGCGCTGTCGAGCACCGAGCCGCCGCCTACAGCGAGAATGAAATCGATGCCTTCACTGTTTACGATCTCGATTCCCTTTCTTACAAGGCTGACTCTCGGATTAGGGACTACGCCTCCGAGCTCAACATATTCTATGCCTGCCTCGCCAAGCAGTTTCTCGACTCTGTCAAGAAGGCCTGAACGCTTGACCGAGCCGCCGCCGAAGTGAACCAGCACCTTGTGTGCGCCTGCTTCCTTAAGTGCCTCTCCTACGCAATTCTCAGCTCCCGCACCGAAATACACTTTGGTCGGTGCATAATATCCGATTGTCATTTTGTCAAAACCATCCTTTCGTAATATGTTATCTCTCTTCAAAGAGCACGGCCTCGTATGGCCTCAGCTCCATTACCCTCTCTGCCTTAGCATCGTCATAGTTGGAAAGAAGAATATTCAGATCCGCCAGCGCAAAGTCAGGCGGTATGATGCACTCCGCCTTCTTTCCAGAGAAGTTGCCTGCAACAAGCAGCCTCCTTCCCTCGTATGTCCTCGAGTACATTATGATCTTCCTGTTGTCAGGATCATATTCAATCGTCTCACCGTATATAGCCGCTGCATCGGTCTTCTTGATCTCAAGCAGCTTCTGGTAGAACCTGTATATAGACTTCTCCGAAGTGAGGTCCTTCTCTGCGTTGATCTCCCTGTAGCTTGAGTTCACGCACTGCCACGGCTCGGCTCCCGCATTGAAGCCCGCATTCACGCTTCCGTCCCACTGCATCGGAGTCCTCGCGTGGTCTCTCGCACCCTGCCTTATGATGCCGAATGCTGCCGCGCCCGGAACGTGCATGTTCTCTGTCATCATCCGGTATACGAAATGCGATACAGGGTCCTTCAGTTCGTCCATGCTCCTGAAATCCGCATTGATCATGCCTATCTCTTCACCCTGATATATGAACGGTATTCCCCATCCCATAAATGTGACGAGTGCGAGGAATGTAGCCGCCTCATACCGGTACTTCTTCGTGTTGATCCCGAACCTCGACACGCTTCTCTGGTTGTCGTGGTTCTCAAGCACCAGCGTATTCCAGCCCTGCCCGTGATGTCTCAGCTGCGGCTCTATGAGCCCCTTCTTGAACTTCCTGAGGTCAAAAGGCTTCGGCATGAACTTCAGATAGTTATCCGAATCAAGGTGCTCAAAGTCGAATATAGTATCGAGCTCACCGGATTCTTCTTTAATATATCTATCAGCGTGCTCAGGGTCAGGTATGTATGACTCTCCGACTGTATATGAATCGTAATGAGACAGCACCCTCTCGTTCATCTCCCTGAGGAACTCGTGCATTCTCGGTCCGTCCACATAGTACGGTGTGCCCTTCTGGAATCTGAGAGGCGACCGGTCGTCCCTGAGTGGATATACCTTGGAATACAGATTGAAGACATCAAATCTGAACCCGCTGACGCCCTTGTCAAGCCAGAACTTCAGGATATCTGCTATCTCATCTCTGACAGCGGGATTCTCCCAGTTGAGATCAGGCTGCTCCGGAGCGAAGAGGTGCAGGTAGAATTCGTCTGTTCCCTCTATCCTCTGCCATGCCGGCCCAGTAAAGGATGACGTCCAGTTGGTCGGCGGGATGAGTTTGTTCTTCTTCCTGCCCGTCCATCTTCCCTTGCGGATTATGTAATAGTCCCTGTAAGGCGAATCCTTGTCAGCCAGCGCAGCTCTGAACCACGGGTGCTGGTCGCTCGTGTGGTTGATGACCATGTCCATGATGACCCTGAGGCCGCGTCTCCGGCACTCCTCCATCAGATGGTCAAAATCCTCCATTGTCCCGAATTTAGGATCGATCGCTTTATAGTCAGCGACATCATACCCGTAGTCGCGGCACGGAGATACGTACAGAGGAGAGAACCATATGGCAGTCGCCCCCAGGTCACGTATGTAGTCGAGCCTGGAAATGATGCCGGGGATATCCCCCATTCCGTCATTGTCAGAATCCATGAAGCTGAACGGATATATCTGATAAACGACAGCTTCCTTATACCAGTTGGTTTTCATTATTTATCCCCCCACAGCGAATGCCGCTGCTTTCTGTTGCTCTTCGAGGACTTATCACCTGAGGGATATACACATCCCGCTTTCTGTTTTATTTAGCTGTAATAGAAAGCAGCATCGGCAGGAGCTGCTTCTTGCGGCTCATCACACCCGGCATGCTGTATATCTGCTTTGCCTTCATGGTGTACGGCAGATCCTTGTTTGCTCTGTAGTCTGATGCAAGCAGCACGCTCTTCTCTCTGAGTACGTCAGTGATCATCAGGAGTGTCCAGTCGAGGCCTTCCTTGGTCTTGATGTCTTCAAGGGCTGCTATGTATCTGTCTGCGTAGTCGCGGACATTGCCGAGCGTTGTTACTTCGCACTGTCCGACGCCCATGCGCACTCCGCCGGATTCGTATTTCTTGAAGTCGGCGAGGATGCTCTCTTCAGGATCCTGTGTTTCGAGATTATCCGTAATGCTGAACAGCTTCTCTCCGAATTCTTCGATGCTCGGTATGCGGGCAAGCCTTGCCAGCATCTCGACTGTGCTGATGTCCGAAGCCGTAGTTGTCGGACTCCTGAGAATGAGCGTATCCGAAATGATGCCTGTCAGCATCACCTTTGATATGTACGCATCAGGCATTATTCCGTGTCTGATGTACTGCTGATATATGATGGTGCAGGTGCTGCCGAGCGGCTCTGCATCGATAAATATCGGCATGCTTGTGGAGACGGCGTCGAGCCTGTGATGGTCGATGATCTCGACTACGTCGGCAGTCTCAATTCCCTCGATACTCTGTGCAGGCTCATTATGGTCCACCATAATGACCTTGTACTTCGGCGCATCGAGGAAGCATCTTCTCGATACGAATCCTGCAAAGTCCCCGTCCTTCATGACAGCAAGCCCGCGTGTACGCGTCTCCGTCAGAGTTTTCTTGGCTTCCGTGAAGAGGTCATCCGCATCGACTGTTTCTGTACCGATTTCCATCATGGTCTCGAGCGGCTCAGCCATTCTCGTTCGTCTGATGGTCTCTGCAGTCCCGAGATCAGTGATGAACACCGATCCCTTGTATCCTGTCAGGTCGAGATCAGGTATTCTGTCCTCTTCATCTGCGGCAGTTATTATTATCGCAGGCACCTGCTTCTTTACAGCATATTCCATGTGCTCTCTGCGGTATCCCATAACTACGATGCAGCTCGGGAACTCATCGACAAATGTGCAGAAGGATTCATATGCGGCAGCTCCGACAAGGAGTGAGCCCTCGATCAGGTCATTCTCTCCCCGATGCAGGACTTTGCCTGAAATAACTCTCAGGATATTTTCAATACTGAAACTGTAAACAGGAACGGTCTCGCGGTTGTCCCTGAGGAACCATCCTGTTATATCGTCTACACTGAGCAGTCCTCTGAAGTCGTCTCCGTCGAAGAGAGGTATGACCGGCGGATTCTCAGTGCTGTATGTCTGCACGAGGTCGAATATTGGCTGCGATACCTGAAAGCGCCTTGCAGGCACCAGCATTACGTCGCTGACCTTAGGCCTGACATCTTTCTTGTATTCAGGTATCTCAAGACCCATAGCCTCCATCTGCTTCTTCACGCCGTCCGATACCGGGCTGCAGTGCACCGGCACGTACTCATTCTCCATGTCTGTCAGGTTCTTGAGTTTTGCATAGGACAGTGCTGCGCACAAGCTGTCAAGGTCCGGATTGCGGTGTCCGGTTATGTATACTTTGCTCATATTTCCCCCGTTTATTATTTGCCGGCAAGGCCTTCAAACTTGCCCTCGGCCCTGCTCATGAATTTTGCATTATCTATAATGAATCTCTCGTGCGTTCCTTCACCTATAAGGCCTGCATCATCATACGCCTTTACGGTGAAAACGAGTTTTCTTCTGTCTATCTCGGTCAGTTCGCTTTTGAATGTTATATGTGCTCCGACCGGGCTTGCAGACACGTGAGATATGTCCAGGCGCGTGCCCACAGTGCTCATGCCGTCCTCCATATACGGCTCAACGCTTGACCAGGCTGTATATTCCATCATTGCTGTCATGCGGGGTGTGGCATAGACCCTGAGTCCGCCGCTGCCCATGTATGCAGCTGTCCTCACCTCGGTTACAGTATCTTCGGCTCTTCCGGTGATGCCGGTTTTCAGTTCTTTCATCGGTCCTCCGTTTATTATTTATTCAGTGAGAGTTCGATCAGTACCGGATTGTGGTCGGATACTTTGAATCCTATATCCTGATTCCTGACACTCTTTACAGTGATGTTATCCGAAACAATGAATCCGTCGATAAGATAGTACTGGAACCCTTCCTTGTCCGCATTTTCGTACGGCGCGATCAGGCTGCGGCAGCTCGGTACGGATTCGTCCATCAGGAACTGCCAGCCTTTTCCGAATTCTTTTTCCTCTATGATCCCCGGCGCCCAGTTGCCCGGCTGGATCTCATAATCCGATATGTCGGCAGACGAGAACGACTGGTTGAAGTCTCCGCCTGCGATCACATAATTGCCTTTCGCTCTTTCTTCTGAGAGGAGCTGCGCCAGCATCTCTGTCTGGGCCTTCTTGCCCTCGCCGTCGTCATACGCTTCGAGGTGCAGATTGACAAGCACAAGTTCCTTACCCGTATTCCTGACAGGAACGCGGGAGATCAGGACGCATCTTTTCAGATTAGCCATGCGGACCGGCCACTTGAACGGTATCGGGAGCTGTACACGCTCAGATGAGGTTACCGGATAGGATGAAAATGTGGCGATGCCTGAATCCACTTTGCCTATAGGCGGCACCGGATAAGGCAAAAATGCAACCTTGAAGTTCTGAGCGAATGATGAGCAGTACTCCTGAAAGCTGTCCTGCAGCATTGCATACCCGTTGATATGGCTGGAGCGGGACGAATCCCTGTCTGTCTCCTGAAAGAAGATGATGTCCGGATCAAGCGATGCGACTTCATTTATAACGCCTTCCATGTTGGAAAGGACGCGTTCTTCATCAGCGGTCTTGACGCTTTTCCCTCCATCCATGAAGAAATCCGCGTTGTCCCCGAGTGCGCCGTATCCTATGTTCCAGACTGCCACCTTGAGGTCTTTTCCGGCCTCGAGCCCGGCAGATGCATCTCCCTCAACTGCGATCTCTTCTGTTTCAGCAGGCTTATATTCTGTTGCTGACAGAAATCCTATCAGTCCGGCGAAGGCAAGGACGATCACCGCAAGCACTATACCGTTTATCTTCAGGATCTTACGCACGCGGCTTTTTTTCACAGGTTCATCTTTAGAGTGCTTTGAACTGGTTTCTCTCATATATGTCTCCTATTCGGGTATGAGGCTCTCAAGCGTTTCAAATACAGTTTCAGGCTGCACCGGCTTAGTGAGATGTGCATTCAGGCCGGCCTGCAGACTCCTCTGTACGTCTTCGTCAAACGCATTTGCCGTAAGCGCGATGATCGGTATCGTCTTGGAGTCAGGCCTGTCGAGCTCTCTTATCTTTCTAGTAGCTGTCAGGCCGTCCATCTCAGGCATCCTCATATCCATAAGTATGGCATCATAATATCCTGTCGGATGAGCCCGGAACATCTCCACAGCCTCTATACCGTTGTTTGCATGTTCTGATTCCATCTCCCTCATGCTGAGCATCATCATGAGTATCTCGGCGTTGACCTGAACGTCTTCGGCTATCAGGATCCTGCGGCCCTTGAGGTCCGCCTTGTTGGTGCCGGTCATATCCACGATGCCTTTTTTGCGCAGCGCTGAGCGGAACTCTTCGATGACATTGGTTGCGAAGAGCGGCTTGGCAAGGAAGCTGTCAACGCCTGCATGTACGGCCTCATCGAGGATATCATCCCATTTATATGCTGTCAGGATTATGATCGCGGACTCATTGCCTACCATCGAGCGTATGTGACGTGTAGTCTCCACACCGTCCATTCCCGGCATCTTCCAGTCGACGAGTATCAGGTTGTAAGGATCGCGGCGGGTATGCCTGAGTTTGACCATCTCTATCGCCTTCTCGCCCGAATCCGTCGTTTCGGCCGCTATTCCGACCTCCCCGAGCACCAGCTTTGCATGCTCACATGCAACAGGATCATCGTCTACGATGAGCACGCACATCTTTTCAGGATTGAAGTCGTACTCCTGCTCGGCGGTATGATCCGTATCGGTAAGGGTGACCTGAACTGTGAAGGTAGTGCCGACGCCCTTTTCGCTGTCGACCTTTATACTGCCGTTCATCATCTCGACTATGCTCTTTGTTATGGCAAGGCCGAGACCCGAACTTCCGTATTTGCTTATGGATGAGGCATCCTCCTGGCTGAAGGCATCGAATATTTTAGGCAGATACTCTTTGCTCATTCCTATTCCGGTGTCTCTCATCGTCATCTGAATGGTTGTCCTGCCGTCGAACCTTGCAGTGCGCTCCACGACGAAGTCAACCTCGCCGCCTTCAGGAGTGAATTTGACTGCATTGCCCAGGATATTGATGATGACCTGCTTGAGCTTCATGGCATCGCCGATATAGAAGTCGTCAATGCCTCCGTTGATGCGGCAGTTATACTCGATGCCCTTATCGGTGCACTGTCCGCTTATTATGGTGTTGACCTGCTCGAGCAGCTCAGACATTGAGAATTTCTCATTCCTGAGTGTCATCCTGCCCGACTCGATCCTGGACATATCAAGGATGTCATTGATAATGTTCAGAAGATGCTGTGCTGACACACCGATTTTCTCAAGATGATCCCTTGTCTTTTCGGAGATGTCAGGATCGCTGAGCGCGATGCTGTCGAGACCTATGATAGCGTTCATCGGAGTACGTATCTCATGGCTCATGCTCGACAGGAATGCAGTCTTGGCATTGCTGGCTTCTTCAGCAGCTGTCAGAGCGTCGCTGAGAGCGATGCTCCTCGCCATAGCTTCCCTTGTCTCGCTGTCGACATCAGCAAATCCGGCTCCGATAGCATGTATATTCTTTTCTCCTGTATCTGTTTCCTGTTCTACATTGGACATGCGGAGCATCTCGTAGAAGTCCCTGCCGTCCTTCTTAGCTATATATCTGTGCGATATGACAGGATCCTTCTGCAGGCGTTCTCTGATATTCTCAGGTTCGATGAAAGCAAGGAATCCCTCACGGAAATTCTCGTCTACGTATTTATCAGCATACTGTGTGAATGTTTCAAGATACGGGAATTCTTCCCCTTCTGCAGGAGCATCCACGAAGTCGCCGTTGTCGCGGTATACTGTGCACTCGTCAGAATCGAGGTCGATATAGTAAACGCTGCGGTAGTCTGACGAGAGGGCTGTGATCATCCTGTCCTGTTCAGCCTGCTTCTCCTGCTCCTCGAACAACTTCTGCTGCAGAGCTAGCTTCTGCTCGAGTTCCTCCTGCTTCGCCTTGTTTGCTGCTTCCGTTGTCTTTCTTGCAAGTGTTTCCTGAGCCGTTTTTCTCATCTGTCTGTACAGAACGATGAAGAATCCCAGCATCACAGCCGCGAGCAGTGCTGTCTGAATGATATTTCTGGTAATTATCTTGTTGGATACAGGACTGATTCGTTCCACGATGACGCTCTGCCTGATCAGATATGTGAGCATCCAGTCTGTCCCGTCGATCGGCTCATAATGCAGAGTCTCGTAAATATCCCCGTATCTGAACGATGCTACGCCCTCATGGAGATTGTCAAAATCGTCCTTGAGCTTGTCATATGAGTACTCCTCGTCGAATTCTGCGTGCTGCAGGGCTTCAAGCAGGTTGTCCTCGCTTGCAAGTCCGCCGAGTACCATGTCGGTAAGAGCTGATCCCTCTTTGGTATAAATGTTACAGAAGGTAGTATCGCTAGTCTCGGAAGTCAGCGACATTCCTTCAAGAAGATTGTTCAGGCTTACCTGCGTAAAGCATACGGAAAGAGTGTGCCCGTTGAATTCTATAGGTGTGATAGGCACAGCTATGATAACGCTCCGCCCCTTTTCACCTTTTTCAAGCATGAATATTTCAGGACGGCTTATCGTCTTGTAGTCAAACTGGTACTTGGTCGCGTCAGGCTCTATACTGGTCGAGGTATATACGGTTCCCTCAGTATCTATGAACGCAAAACGCTCAAGCCCGAAGGCCTTCTTCATTCTTTTCTGATACGACTGCAGATGCTCGGCATCTATCAGGTCTATCTCGTCCATGAGGCTGATGCCTGCGCTGATATCCCCGACGCTGTCCTTGAGATTGGAGACGATTACCTGCTCCCTTCTGCCGGCCAGCTCATCGAGATACATAAGGCTGACTGAGCGTACCGCCTCTTCCATGGAGTCATTGGCCGCCCGGCCTGTCCAGTATGTTCCTGCAATCATAACCAGCGCCACCAGGATAGCTCCTATGATGATCGGCCAGTTTGATCTTTCATATGATTGATCATTGTTATTCTTATCTGCCATTTTCAGCTCCGTTCTGTCCCCTTCAGGACATTCCTATACAGAATAATTATATTTCACGAAGCACTGTTGTTTCAAGGACTGCAGGATAGTTGTGCAATACAAAAAGCGGGGAATTCATTGCTTATCCGGATGAGTTCCCCGCTCATTTTATGATTTATTGTCTGCCTGCTTCCGGATACTGCCGGAGACGGTAGATTAGAACTTGCCTGCTGTTGCTGCTTCCTCTACGGAAACTGCTACAGATACGGTCATTCCTACCATCGGGTTGTTGCCTGCTCCGATAAGTCCCATCATCTCTACGTGAGCCGGAACTGAAGATGAGCCTGCGAACTGTGCATCTGAATGCATACGTCCCATGGTGTCAGTCATGCCGTAAGAAGCAGGACCTGCTGCCATGTTGTCCGGGTGAAGTGTACGGCCTGTGCCGCCGCCGGAAGCTACTGAGAAGTACTTCTTGCCTGCTTCGAGACGTTCCTTCTTATATGTACCTGCTACAGGATGCTGGAATCTTGTAGGGTTGGTCGAGTTACCTGTGATGGATACGTCAACGTTCTCATGCCACAGAATAGCAACGCCTTCCTGTACATCGTTAGCGCCGTAGCAGTTGACCTTAGCTCTTGGGCTCTCAGGGTCCTTGGAGTAGCACTTTCTGAATACTTCCTTGAGCTCGCCTGTGAAGTAGTCATACTCAGTCTCAACATATGTGAATCCGTTGATTCTGGAGATGATCTGAGCAGCGTCCTTGCCGAGTCCGTCGAGGATGACTCTCAGCGGTTTCTGACGAACTTTGTTAGCCTTGGATGCGATTCCGATAGCTCCCTCAGCAGCTGCGAAAGACTCGTGGCCTGCGAGGAATGCGAAGCACTCTGTATCCTCTTCGAGGAGCATCTTTCCGAGGTTGCCGTGGCCAAGACCTACCTTACGGCGGTCAGCTACAGAACCAGGGATGCAGAAGGACTGAAGGCCTTCGCCGATTGCAGCAGCTGCGTCAGCAGCCTTGCGGCAGTTCTTCTTGATAGCGATAGCAGCGCCTACTGTGTAAGCCCACTTTGCATTCTCGAAGCAGATAGGCTGGATGTTCTCTACCATATGATATACATCAAGTCCTGCGTCCTTGGTGATCTTCTCTGCTTCTTCGATAGATCCGATACCGTACTCAGCCAGCTTGGAAAGGATCTGTTTTTCTCTTCTTTCATAAGATTCAAATGTAATCATATCTCTTTCCTCCCTGTATTATTCCTTGCGAGGGTCAATGAGCTTGACCGCATCTGCAACGCGGCCGTACTGGCCGGATGCCTTCTCTACTGCTGTTGCCGGATCATCTCCTGCCTTGATGAAGTCCATCATCTTGCCGAAGTTGAGATACTTGTATCCGATGATCTCATCATCCTCATCAAGTGCAAGCTGAGTGATGTATCCCTCTGTAAGGTCGAGATAACGAGGTCCCTTGGCGAGTGTGCCGTAGGTTGTTCCGACCATGGATCTTGTACCCTTTCCGAGGTCCTCAAGACCTGCTCCGATCTGAAGTCCGCCTTCGGAGAACGCACTCTGTGTACGTCCGTAAACGATCTGCAGGAACAGTTCTCTCATTGCTGTGTTGATAGCATCGCATACAAGGTCAGTGTTCAGAGCTTCGAGAATAGTGAGGCCAGGAAGGATCTCAGCTGCCATAGCTGCAGAATGAGTCATGCCTGAGCATCCGATAGTCTCTACGAGCGCTTCCTGGATAACGCCGTCCTTAACGTTGAGTGAAAGCTTGCAGGCACCCTGCTGCGGTGCGCACCAGCCGATACCGTGAGTATATCCGGAAACGTCTTTGAGTTCCTTGGACTTTACCCACAGACCCTCTTCCGGGATCGGTGCAGCGCCGTGGTGCACTCCCTGATGTACAGGGCACATGCCATTCACTTCTGCTGAGTAAATCATAATACTTACCTCCTGTAATAAGTGATCTTAACACTGCAGCTCTCATGGCCGCAGCGGTCTTTTCATATTTTGTTTATTATATTTTAAACACTGCGATACAACAAGAGCAGATTTCCATTCTTTGCAATAGCTTTCATATATTATTTTAATGTAATAGGGAAAATGTATATTTCTGCCAAGTGATAATTCTCGAAGAGCTTTACGCTATAACTCGAAGTCACAGGCTACTGATGCGGAGCGCACCTCATGCATGCGCTTCTTCACCGGCATGTGCACAGGATGAGTCTGATACGCATCGAACGCCTCTCTGTTTTCGAATACCGTGATCAGTGCCAGGTCGTATGACCTCTCGCTGTGCAGAATATCCGCTCCCGCCTCGAGGTCGAGCATTCCTTCTATCTTCCCCTTCATCCCGTAGAAGTTTGCTACCAGCTGCGGTATTTCGTCCTTATATTCATCCTTTATCTTAAACATTACTATGTGCCTTATCATCGGAATTTCTCCTTTCGTCTCTCATAAGTCCCGCACTTTGTTATATGGTCTAACGGCATTTTCGCATCAGCAATCACCTTTGTCAATGGCGCTTCTGAAGGTATTAGCTTTATTAATACCGGATGTTCAGAACTACCATTTTGCAAACCTTATATAGAGTGTTATTTTATTAACAGAACAAAACAGCGCTGCTAAACAAGGTAAAAAAAAGAATAATTTTCAAAGGAAAAGGAGATATAAAAATGGTAGCATATGTAATCGCAAGCATGGTCGTTTCTGTAGCTTTTAACGCAAGCCTTATCGCTAAGGAACATTCCTATAAATAAACAATACCTTACTTACACCTTACGCTGAAAAAGAGATGCGTCTGCACGAAGCGGCCGCATCTCTTTTCGCTGCACATTTTATTCTGAATTCCTGTATCCGTCTTCTTACTTAACGAACTCTCTGTAGATAACTCCGGTCGCCTTTTCAAAATCAGGCGCCTCCACACCTACGATGATATTGATCTCATTGGTGCCCTGATTGAGCATGCGGATATTGATACCGTTCTCCGCAAGTGCCGTGCATATCCTTGCGGATACTCCCGGCGTCCTGCTCATCCTGCTTCCGACTATCGCTATCAGAGCAATGTTGTCTTCTACTGTAATATCATCCGGCTTGAGTCTCAGTCTGAGTTCCTCGAGGACGTCGTCAAGCTTGTCCTCAAGAGCAGATGTCTCTATGACCATTGAGAGCGAGTCGATGCCTGTAGGAATGTGGTCAAAGCTGATCCCGGCATCCTCTATTACAGCCAGTGCTCTTCTGACAAAACCTATCTCCCTGTTCATCATATTCTTGTATATGGAGATAACAGTGAAGTCAGGCTTGCCCGCTATGCCGCTTATGACATTGCTTCCGTTCTGGCTGCTGTCGCTTGTTATGATCGTACCCGGATCATCAGGCCTGTTGGTATTTCTGATGTTGATAGGGATATCCGACATCCTCGCCGGGAATACAGCCTCTTCATGAAGAACGCTCGCTCCCATATATGAAAGCTCGCGGAGCTCGATGTATGAGATCCTCTCGATAGGTGCAGGGTTGTCGACGATCCTAGGGTCAGCCATCAGCATGCCGGATACGTCTGTCCAGTTTTCATATATGTCAGCTCCTGCCGCTCTTGCGACAAGTGAACCTGTGACGTCAGAGCCGCCGCGCGAAAACAGGCATACCTCTCCGGTCTCCTCATATCCGCCGTAGAATCCCGGAAGCACTGCCCTCTCATGACGGGCAAGCTCAGCTGAAAGAGCTTCGTTAGTCGCTTCCGTCATCAGTCTTCCCTTGCTGTCGAACTTGATCAGATTCTGCGTATCCACAAAGTCATATCCGAGATATGCGGATATAAGTGCTGCAGACAGATACTCTCCGCGGCTTACCACATAAGCTTCGCTGCAGCCTCTTTCTAGTTCTCCTGCTATTTCATCAAGCCTCTCATCAAGGTCGGTCTCGATCCCGAGCTCATCTGCAATCGAGGTATATCTCGTTCTGATGACGTCCATGAGTCCGTCCCAAGGGATATTGTTGTCAGCCTGAGCCTTGAGCATGAAAAGAAGGTCAGTGACCTTGCTGTCGCTGCTGCTTCTCTTGCCCGGAGCAGATACTACTACATACCTGCGTTCAGGATCCGATTCGACGATCGCTTTTATCTTCTTCAGCTGTCCGGCATCTGCTACTGATGAGCCGCCGAATTTAAGCACCTTTACACCCATTACCTTTTCTCCGTTTCTTTGTTAAGCCGTTCTTCTATTTCTTTCTTCAGTTCATCAAGTGACTTCTTCATTATCTGGCCGCCGCTCTGCACCAGCTCGCCTACGACACGGATGAAGTCCTGCTGCCTTTCTTTCGGAAGCCCCTGACCCGCACTCAGCATCCGTTCAATGCTCCTGAGCTTTTTCTCGCCCATCTTGCCGAAGGTATCTGCGCCTGTCGCCTCGAGCATGCTGAAAAGTGATTCGACGAAGGATTCTCTTGAGTCATCGTCTATCTTGCTCAGCCAGTCCTTCTGGATATCTCTTATGAAGATGCTGAAATCCGACTGCTCAGCGGGTACGAACCTGTTGCGCCTGACCTGCCAGGTGAGCCCGTCATGCTGCTCAAGTCCTTTTGCTGAGCTGTGGACCATTACAGTCTTTTCTGCTTTGTTTGAAAGCAGCAGCCCGATCACTGATGAGTCAGGCATTATGCTTATCACTCTCGGTATTATCCTGCGGTATCCCTCAGACTCCGTAACCTCGTGCCTGAAGCCCTGTCCGTCATTTGAATATACCGTTATGATCTTGTCCTGTACTGACCGGTCGCAGAATGCGGCAGCATATATCGCAAAATTCCCGCCCTTGGAATGTCCGCCTACTATCAGCGGCCTTCTGAGTTTTTTCCCGATCCGGTTCAGATATCTGACCGCTTCCTTCTGCCCCGGTGTCTCCCGCTGGTAGCTCATGCGGAGGTCTTCCTTCCAGCCTACTACCGTGTTGTCGGTGCCCCTGAAGGCTATATACGCCGGGCCGTCATTCAGTATGAATGTGACAGCAGACATCTGTATGACCATGTCTTCATCGAGGATGTCAACGTAGTCAGCGATCATAGTATCTGCAAATCTCTTCCCGGTGACCATCCCGTCCATCAGAAGAGGCGTGCGGAAAATCGGATTTTCGTTTTTCTCTATTTCCTCTCTTGAGTGGCGGGCAAAAAAGTCTCTGTGTACCGCGGTAAGAGATGTTCTCCTGCCGTCAGCAGGGACTGTACCGGTGAAATCCGTGTAAGCCAGCTCGGCCAGTATGAGATTGTCTACTTCGTTGAACGGATCGGCAGAAAACGGTATGTCCCCTCTCCATTCAAGATAATCCTGTATATCAGGCATATGCGCATCCTCCGTCGCTATCGCAGCGCGTAGTCATCTCGGTCCTTACGATGGTCAGTTCTTCAGTATCCGGGTCATAATGCATCACATTATCTGACAGCAGATCGTTTCTTTCAATGACGGTCGAATTGGCCTCGCAGACTGTCTCAAGCATCATCGGCACATCCGGATCTGCTGCATCCGGAATTATCATCACTTCATGCACAGAGCTCGGCAGCACGTAGTATCCGCATCCGAATATCTCCGCTATCCGCTTCATAACGCCCGGATAGAACAGTACCGCAGCGCCGAAGAACGTACTGCTGTTGGTCAGCATGAAAGAACCTCTGAGTTTCTCCGGCTCGATCTCCGGGTCTTCAAGATAGTTCTGCACTTTATGTGAGCTGACATAATTGGCATAGACATAATCAGACAGAAATACCAGCATCGGCGGCTCAGTCCTGATCGTGTTCTCAAGAGCTTCCGTGAGTAGCTCCTCCCTGCTGCACTTTATCTCGCATGCAAGCAGCTCATCAGTCACAGACAGAAACCACTCGTTCCTCCCTGAACTGTCGCAGCCTATCACCGCAATCAGCGCAAGACCGCATCCCGCATCGATATACGGCCTGCCGGCCATGTAGCTGAGATTGTTTCTGACTCCGAGGAGCCTGACTGAAAGCCTGCTTCTGATGCTGTCAAAATCCAGTCTCAGGTCATCCGGCGTTACCGGTGCTGCGAACGAAAGACCGTCCTCGCATCTCTCTGCGGCTTCTATCAGAAGTCCCTCGAGATCTTCTCCCTCTTCATATCTCGCATAGAGGTCATTAAGATACACGGTCCATCCTGCATTCGCACCCCTCGGCGTCATCCTGAGGCCGTACACTCTGCAGTCATTGGCCTTGACGAACTCCTCCTGATCGAGGTCCACAGCGAGGTTCTTTTCGCAGTTCAGATAATTCGAAACCGCAGTTTCCGCACGAAGCATAAAATCCTGAATAGTCATATTATTCTCCTTTCTCCTTCTTTATCACCTTGTTCCGATATTCTGCCTCCTGCGGCATCCTGTTTCAACAGGCTTGTCGGAAATAGTGATTTTTTTGCAGGAAAAAGGGAATAATAATATTATCTGTCAACTGAAATTATCAGTCTGCCTCCCCGTAGAGAGCTCTCACGCAGTTGCATATTTCGAAGTCCTTAGTCCCCATGCCGTAGCCTATTCTTTCAACGGTCATAAGAGGCTGTCCGCAGAATTCCGATGCAAAATGTCTGAGTAGCGCCGCACCTGTCGGCGTGCAGAGTTCTGCTTCGATGCCGCCTGCATATGTCGGGATGCCTCTCAGAATATTGGCTGCAGCCGGCGCAGGAATCGGCAGTATGCCGTGTGCGCATCTCATATGTCCGGATCCGACTCTTACAGGCGAAGCTGATACTTTGTCAGGTCCGAGCATGTCCATCAGAAGGCATACTGCGGTCACGTCCATGACCGCATCCATCATGCCGACTTCATGAAAATGTATCTCGCTTACCGGAGTCCCGTGAACTTCACTCTCGGCCGCCGCTACTACTTTATATACTTCTCTGATGTTCGCCTTCACATCATCGCTGATACCGCTGAACCCGTTAATTATCGCCTCGACATCAGCCATGCTGTGATGCGCATGGTGGTGATGATGGTGTTCGTGGCCGTGTTCATGATCGTGGTCATGATCATGGTGATGCTCATGTCCGTAGTCATGGTCATGATTATGCTCATGATCATGAGCGTGCATGTGTCCGTGGTCATGATGATCATGAGAATGCTCTTCTTCCCCATTGATCACCACGTCAAAATGCGTGCCCAGGATGCCGCATTTGGTCTCAGGCCTTACCGACACCTCTGCGCCTTCAGGCACAAGTCCGTTCATCGTTTCTGTAAAATGCTGCTTTCCCTCATCGTCGAGGAGTTCATACAGTGCGGCCGCGAGCATATCTCCGGCGGCGCCCATATTGCAGTCAAGATATAATTGCTTCATATATTCAGCTCCGTCCTATTTCCCTACGTGATTGATCATATTGGCCATGTATCCTGCCCCGAATCCGTTGTCTATATTCACTACAGATACTCCGCTGGCGCAGGAGTTGAGCATTGACAGAAGAGCCGAGAGGCCCTTGAATGATGCACCGTATCCTACGCTTGTCGGTACAGCGATCACCGGGCAGTCGGCAAGTCCGCCGACTACGCTCGCGAGTGCTCCTTCCATGCCGGCAACAGCGATGATGACAGTCGCCTGCATTATGAGCTCTTTTCGCGCAAGCAGTCTGTGCACTCCGGATACGCCGACATCGTACAGTCTCACAACTTCATTTCCAAGCACTTCCGCTGTCAGCGCAGCCTCTTCTGCGACCGGAATATCGCTTGTTCCGCCCGTTGCAATCACGATTTTGCCGACTCCGTCAGGTTCAGGCATGCTGCCCGCCTTGTCACCCGCTATGGCGATCCTGGCTTCTTTATTGTAACTGATCCTGTGGACAGCACCGACCGCATCCGCTTTGGCCTGATCGATCCTTGTTATGAGGATCCTCTCATGACCGTGGCGCATCATCGATTCAACTATACCGATGATCTGCTCAGCGGTTTTGCCCTCACCGTATATAACCTCTGCAGCCCCCTGCCTTATGTCTCTGTGCAGGTCGACCTTGGCATATCCTATATCATCAAAAGGCTCTGTCTTGAGCCTGAGCATAGCCTCATCCACCGATACTGCTCCTGTAGCAAGGCCCTCGAGCGTCTTTCTTATATCACTCACTTTTCTTCCTCCTGAAGGATCTCATTCATGCTGCCCATGCGGTAGCCTCCGAGGTCCATTGTAACGTAGCCGAATCCAAGACCTTTGAACTTCTCATATGTAAGTTCTCTCAGCTCTTTCGCCGCCAGCTTTTCAATGTCTTCCGGCGCCACTTCGATCCGCGCGATATTTCCGTGCACACGCACGCGGCTCTGCCTGAAGCCATTTTCTTTAAGGAACGCTTCGGCCATGTCCACTATGTGCAGCTTCTCTCTTGTTATAGTCTCGCCGTAGGCGAATCTTGAGGCCAGGCAGGCAGCGGCAGGCTTGTCCCACTCAGGCAGGCCCATTTCCCTCGACAGCTGTCTGATCTCAGACTTGTACAGCCCCGCCTCGCGCAGCGGGCTTAATATATGCATCTCAGCGATGGCCTTCATCCCCGGTCTGTAGTCGCCGAGGTCATCCATGTTGGATCCCTCTGCAACATTAGTTATCCCGTGAGATGCAGCCTCTGCTGTTATGTTTCCGAATATGTATTTCTTGCAGTGATAGCACCTGTCTGGATGGTTGTTCCCGTATGCTTCAATCTCAAGCGGGTCCGTCTCAAGAACGTACTGCCTGATTCCCCGCTCCCTGCAGAATTCCGCTGACTTCTCGAACTCGTTTCCCGGCATTCCGGCATCATGTGAAGTGACCGCTATCGCCTTGTCACCAAGCACCTCGTGCGCAACGGTTATCAGGAAGGTCGAGTCAACTCCGCCTGAAAACGCAACGGCAACGCTGCCGAGTCCGGCCAGATATGATCTGAGATTATTCAGTTTGTCATTCAGATTTACTGTGTTTTCCATCGTATTCACCTCATTCTGAGTCACGCCACCGACGGTCCTTCTGCAGACAGATTATACACTATTAACCGATTCGCAAGGTGCTGAGCGACCGATTTTTTCACCAAAAATTGTTGAATTGTCACAAAGAAAGTCTTAATATGACAATTGTGGATCAATTTTTTGAACCCGCCACCGATGGAGGCGGGTAACATCCGACGTCTATTATAACAGGGAAGGAGGTATGATAACCATGGTCAAGATCAAATGGACTAACAAGTATAGCAATGAAACGGGCTATGTCGCTGCTCTTTCAAACAAGGAGCAATGCTTCATCAACACATTTGATGAGAGCGAAGCCAAGGCATACTCCGAGAAAGCTGTTAAAGGTATAATGACCAGACTCGACTCTTATCACGAGACTGACAACAACACCTTTGAAGTGATCCAGGCATAATAGCAGCCAAACGGCAACATTGCTTTTTATCAACGACAAAGTACAGCCCTGCCGGGAGTTTCTGCTCTCTGCAGGGCTGCTGTCATATCTGCCGTCAATTGAAAATGCATGTGGTCAATAATATAATCGAAAGTAAGTATGAGTAACGGCTGTCAGCGCAGCTGAGCAGTGATAACAGGATGATGCTATGAGCAGGAACATATACATTTCTGAATTCGATTCAGAATCAAAACTCAAAAGTGAACAATCTTATTCGCTGCCTGCCGCCGGCCTGTTCAGTGCGCAGAACCGGCCGCTGACCGAAGGCATGGACGCCCTCTCCCTAACAATGGCAGAGGACGGAGATGCAGTCGTCACTTACAGGCGGCTGCCTGAAGAGTACCTTGCGTACTGGAGCGCCAATATCTGCAGCGCAGAGAATTTCACTCCGGCTGAGTCTCAGGATGATTCCATATACCTGAGACTTCTTAAAGACGGCAGCTCGCACTCCATGCTCATGAGCGGAAAGATAATAAACTATGCTCATGTGCCTGAATACTATGAGATGTGCAGAGGTCTCGGCATCAGGGATGACGGACCGGGGCTCGATGTTATACGGGAGCTTAACAGCAAGGCTTACTCGAACGAACTTAGATGCAGGCTGGGATTTCCCGCAGCCGGGATAAGGCTCCGGTCGCCTGAGGAATACGAAGCGCAGATACCACTTATGCTGAAAAGCTGCGGCAGAGTTCTGATCAAGGATTCCATGGGTGTGTCGGGAAAAGGAATGCTTCTCATCGACAGCGAGGGCATCGCCTACCGCCTCGCAGACCACTTCAGAAGGCAGCAGTCCGCAGGCAGGACTGATTTTGACTTCATACTTGAACCTCTTCTTGATAGAAAAGCGGACATCTCCTGCCTCTTTCACATAGATGGACCTGGCAGAACAGTGATCGACGGCCTTCGCAGAAATTACAGCAAGGGCTATGCCTACCTCGGAAGCGGGCCGCCGGATGAAGATGAGCTGGCGCTTGCAGCCGCATCTGACTATACCGGCAAGGTCATGAGCATAGCCGCCGACATGGCAGAAAAGGGATACCGGGGATACGCCTGCGTGGA
Source organism: Anaerovoracaceae bacterium (assembly GCA_040308005.1). Taxonomy (GTDB): domain Bacteria; phylum Bacillota; class Clostridia; order Peptostreptococcales; family Anaerovoracaceae; genus Crickella. The sequence continues at coordinate 34,949 of JAWRIG010000097.1, forward strand.
TTCCCTGATAACGCAGGATGATCAGCTGATACCTCTTATCGAGATCAACCCGCGCATGTCCATGTCAAGGTTCAGTCTGAGGCTGGGCCTGATGCTGAATGCAGACTGCCGGCTCGGTTATACGGAAGGAAAATGCAGCGGCATCACGGATACTGCAGAGCTGCTCAGGCAGCTTGATGAACAGGGGATTCTTTATACACACAAAAGAGGATCCGGGCTGATACCACTTGCGCCGCGCACATGGGATACCGCAGGCGCCGCAGGCAAAAGAGTCCGGATATACTATGCGGTCATATACAGGTCGCAGGAGGGACATGAAAAAATTCTTACTTCTTGGCTCGCGCATTGCTCTCGGAGTATATGTGCCGGCCCTGTCACTTAAAAAACAGCTCGAATCCCGGGGATATGCAGCTGACATAATATGCCTTGAAGACCTGTATGCGGACAGGGATACGGTCATTGAAGAGACCAAGAAAAGCTTTCACGATGATTTCAGGCTGGCTAAACTCAGTTACCGCATTCCGACAAGGAACCGGGAAGCTGTGGACCCTGAGGCAGCCCGCACTCTTAAAGAGCAGCTCGCGGGCGCAGGCTATGAAGCTATAGTCACATTCTCAGGCTTCTGGGCCGGCTTTCTTAACGGCCTTGCTGAGTCCTGCCCTTATTATGAGGACAGGATATTTGCCGTACACATGGACGCAAGCCGCTCTCTTTCGTGGAAAGGCTCAGAGAGAGGATGCATACGGGATATATGGATGTACGAGCTTGAGAGCAGGATCATCCGGTGCATGCTTGAGAAGAGCAGCGGAGACAGCGAGCGCAGCCGCAGGATACTCGTCCACGGAGGCGGCTGGGGCATCGGAGATTACAGAAACAGAATAAAACAGCTCAATGACAGGGGTTATCCGCTCGACATAATTGTATATTATCCGGAGGAGTATGTAGAAGATGACGATATGAACGAATACTACATGCTCGACCCTGAGTGGAAACCCGGCCGGGAAAGAGATGAGTACCCCCGCCTTCTCACATGCAGAGACGGAGTGTGGATGCCGTTCGGCACCGATATACGGAAGATAAACCCTTTAAGACAGCTGATGGAAAGAGACATCGCCGTGTACTCCAAGCCGGGAGGCGGCACACTTTCAGATTCTCTTGTTACAGCCACGCCTGTCATCTTCGGCGAAGAGCTTACCTACTACGAGAAAGACAACCGCACGCTGTGGACAGAACTCGGACTCGGCACGGATTATGACAGTTTTGCCTCATCCGAAGACCGCGACTCACAGCTAGGTGAAATGCGGCGCAGGCTGCAGATGATCCGTGATAAACTGCCGTGCGCAGCAGAGGAACTAATATGAGTGATCAGCCGGAAAGCTACAGAAAACTTACAAGAGACGAATTTGCCAGGATCGCAGAGAATATGGCCTTCAGAAAGAAGGCTGCGGGCAGCGGTGAAGACAAGCCTCACCTGCCGCTCGACATGGGGCTGTTCCTCACGGGACGCTGCAATCTGAGATGCAGGCATTGCTTTGAATGGAACGAAAACGGCTTTCTGACAGGAGATCCGTCATGTGCGGACAACGACATCCCGATCGAAAAGATCGCAGAATGCCTTGAATATACACGGCCGGCCGGTACAAGGCTGTACCTGTGGGGCGGCGAGCCGCTCGTGTACAAACACTTTCACGAGCTGTGCATGATGCTTAAGGAAGACCCGAGGCACACGACCGTATGCACCAATGGTCTTCTTATCGAAGAGCACCTTGATGATCTTCTGGATATATCTGAGAATCTCGTGCTGCTCATCAGCCTCGACGGGCTTAAGGAAATCAATGACAGCATACGCGGCAGGGGTACATTCGACCGCGTGGTTTCTAATATAAAACATCTCCGTGCCCTCGCAGATGAGGGACGGTTCCTCGGAGAGGTATCTGTCTGCTGCGTGATGAGCGACGGGATGGCCGGCAGACTGTACGAGTTCTGCGAATTCATGGAAGATCTCGGGATCAACACCCTGTATCTGAGTTTTCCATGGTACATATCTCCTGAATGCGCCAGCGAGATGGATGAAGCGTTCAGGCAGAGGTTCGGCGATATCATCAGCATAGATGACTATGCGAAAGCCAGCTGGCACGATTTCACGTTCCGCATCTCTCCTGAATATGCGGATGAACTGAAGCGCGAGCTGAAGCGGATAGCGGGCAGGCGCTGGAAGATAAGAGTGAGATTCCAGCCTGCGGCAGAGCCTGATGAGATAGATGATTTCATCAGCGGCAGCAGCCGCACCCTGCAGGGCAGGACAAAATGCCTTGCCATGTATAACAGGATAGATATCCTGCAGGACGGCAATGTATCCCCCTGCAAGCTCTTCAGGGAATTCTCTGCCGGCAGCATCAATGAAGCATCTATCAAAGACATATGGGAAGGCAGCAGGATGAAAGAGCTGAGATCCAGGCTCAGCTGCGGTCTCATGCCGGTATGTTCAAAATGCGTGCTTCTGTACCTGAACGGAGAATAATTATGAAATACTTATTTGCTGTACCGGGAGCCGGGGCCGGCCCGCGCGAGTTCAAAGGCTGGCAGGAAGCTCTCGGAGATGAGATAGTCTTCAGAAAGGTGCTCTATAACAAAGGCCTCATGCGGCCGGGCGAGCACTGCGAAGACATGAAGGAAGCGGCTGCACTCTGCGCAGATGAGATACTGAAGTCGGCATCAGAGGATGATGATATATACCTTTTCGGCCACTGCATGGGAGCGAGCATTGCATATGAGACTGCAAGTCTCCTCGCAAGAGAGCACGGCCGCAGGATAAAGGGTCTCTTCTTTGCCGCATTTATAAGTCCTGATGTTCCTGTACGGGACGGGATATCCGGTCTTGATGACGATGCTTTCATTGAAGAGATACACAGTCACGGCACCTTCCCGGAAGAATTCTTTACTAACAGGTCGATCCTTAAGCTCTTTATCCCGGGGATAAGAGCGGATTACAAGCTGATAGAAGAATACTGCGATACAGCTCATTATGTCCTTGACTGCCCTGTTTACGGCTTTTTCGGGGAAGATGACGACATGGTTATTCCGGAAGAGACCGCAGGCTGGGCATCATACACAAGCAGCACTTATGAAAGCTATTACTTCCCGGGCAATCACTATTTCTACTACGACAGGCAGAATGAGATAGCTGCCATGATAAGAGATAAGATAGCCGTGCAGCAGAGTTGAAAAACAGAGGTAACAATGAATATCGAAGAAACCATTAAAGAACTGCTCGCGCAGACGATAGAAGATGATTCAAAGGCAGCATGCTGGAATTCTGATACCGACATTATCAACGATATCGGTATCGATTCTCTTCAGATGGTGCGCTTTCTGCTGGCACTCGAAGACAGGCTCGGAATAACCGTGGATTATGACCAGCTGAGTTTCGATGTCTTTTCATCGATCAGAGCACTTGCTGATTTTATCAGGAGACAGAAATGATGAAGAAGAAACTTTCACTGATCATCCCTTCCTATAACTGCGCTGCTTTTCTGGATGAGACGATCGGCTCAGTTCTGAGCCAGCTCCCGGATGACTGCGAGCTGGTCGTAACAGATGACGGTTCATCAGATGAGACTCCGTCGCTTTTGCTCGAATATGAGAAGAAGTACAGCAATCTCAGAGTAGCCCTCCGCGCTCACGAAGGTGTTTCCGGAGCCAGGAACGCAGGTATCGACATTGCCGAAGGCGAGTGGGTCACTTTCATGGACTGCGACGACACTCTCAAGGAAGGATTCTTTGAGAAAGCTTTGCCTCTTATCAGCGGCGGAAGCGACCTGTACATATTCAGTTTTGAGCGCGTTGAATTTGCGGACGGAGAAGAACTGGTCTTCCCTCTCATGCTCGCCGACAGGCAGTACATGAATGCGTCTGAATTCGCCGATGATTATGTCAGAATAAGACACCTTCTTGTGTATTCGGCATGCAATAAATTCTATCGCAGGGAGCTGCTTGACAGGCACGGGATAAGGTTCAGACGCGGCATGTCCTTCGGCGAGGACAGGCTGTTCAACTATGAATACCTGATGCACTGCGGCGCTGTCGATACATCATCAGTCAGGATGTTCAGATATATGCAGCGCAATACCGAATCGGCTTCGAAAAGGTCATTCCCGGATTACTTCGATATAATCATGAAGCTCCACGCGGCCAAGATGGACTGCTTCCTCACACTGTCTGAGGGAACGACGCACACCGAGAAAAGAGCCTTCAGAGGCTACGACCTCTCGACAGAGGTCGGCCGCATGATAGACCGTTTTGCTGATCATCCTCAGGAGAAGGAAGAAACGCTGCCGAGGATAAACAGGCTGCTCTTCGGAGAGCCCGACGATATAAGCGGCAGATATGACCTTATCATCGTGCTCGGGAGCAGGGACTGCGGCTACAGGGCCGAAAAAGCATTTGAGATCGCCGGGAAAGATGCAGACACGGTATATCTTGTGACCGGAGGCAACATGCACAAGGACGGAGAGCATACCGAGGCCGGATATATGGCTGAATACCTCATGTCTCAAGGCGTTAACGAGAGTCAGATAATGATCGAGGCTGTAGCTGAAAACACTTTCAGAAATCTTGAGTTGTCAGCCGAAATGATAGAGAGACGATTCGGAGACAGGGACCTTCGCATCGGCATAGTAACAGCCGGTTTTCACATTCCCAGGACAAGGCTCATGCTCACACGCATTCCATGGTATGAAGGAAAGAACATCGTCTTCATTCCTGCATACGGCGTCCACACCAGACCGGACAACTGGTATTCCGACCCGACAGGCAAGAGCATATGCCTGAGCGAGATAGCCAAAGCGGCTTCAATGGTATAGCAAAGACCTGAAGCAAGTTCTGCAATGACATATAAAAAGCCAAAAAACATGGCACTCCATACATTCGAAGTATCCGCCGTCAGGAAAACAAAAAGCCCCTGTCCCGGCAAAACTGCTGGGACAGGAGCATAATCATTTCAAGACATTAATCTCCTGCGGTGCCACCCGGCTTGGCAGAGTCGTCTCTGCCCACTCACTGCATACCATCATATGCATCATTTGTTAACGAAGTTTACTCTCCGTCTCCCATACTCAGGGCAAAGCCCCTTTCCTGTCGCCCTCAGGAGTCCATTCAGATCAGCCTCCGCTTGCTGCACTCTCACCATCAGCAGCTCGCTCATAAGCAAGTATCCGGTCCTACTCACTCTCCCTCAAAGGTTTATTGGTTATTTAATTAACCGTAAGATAACACTAATACGTTTTCGAGCTAACAGTATTTTTTGTGTTTTTTCACAAATTCAGAATCTATCCAAGCATTTCATCAAGGATGTCTGCTGCATCTGTTACCAGCATAGGGCACAGATCCAGCATCAGGCCTTTCTCAAGAACTATTTTGAGTTGTTCAGGATCGGTAAGGTCATATCCGAGCAGCTCTCTGCACATGCAAGTCTGATGTCTTTCCTTCCATTTGCTGAAGAATTCAGCTCTCTTTGCCATGAGCATCTGACGGTTTTCCGGATCATCCGGACCTTTGTGTCCGTATTCCATTCCTATAACCATCATGGCTCCGACTACCGCGCCGCAGGTCTCACCTATTCCTGAACCGCCCCCGAATGAAGCGGTCAGTTTGTTAGCCTGCTCTTCTGTAAGTCCGTATCTTGCTGCATAGTTGGAAAACACAACCTGCGAGCAGTCCTGCCCCCGCAAGAATCGATCTTTTACAAATTCCTTATCCATAATAAACCCCCGTTTATTCTGTTGTTCCGCCGCAGCTTGACCCTGCCCCGGCTGTGCATGCGTAGCAGTGCTTGTTAAAGCAGATGCGCCTCGGAACATATGGCTTGTCTGTCATGTCGAATATGGTCTCCCCTGACTCTATCTTCATATCAAGCGCCTGATTGAAATCGCAGTCATATAGTAATCCGTCCCAGCCTACTGACAGCTGTGTCCTGCACATCATGTTCTCAAGTGTAGCCGGGTTGAAAGCAGCATAGAGCTTATTCATATAGCTTTCAAAATTATCACTTCTTACAAGGAATTCTCCAAATCTGCCAATCGGATTATTTGTGATGGTGAAAAGATTATTGAACTCAATCCCGTAATCTCTCCCCAGTATTGTCTTGTATTCGTTCTCCATTGTTGTCTGGTCAGGCGGGAAGAATGCGCCTGCAGGGTTATACACCATATTGAGCACCAGCTCAGGATCCCTGCCGTACCCAAGTTCATTCAGTTTCTGAATAACTTTGATGGATCTCTCAAACACATTGAGGCCTCTCTGCCTGTCGGTAGTCTTAGCCTTGTAATGCGGAAGCGAGCAGAACACCTCGATTTTGTGATCTCTGTAAAACTCCGGAAGATCAGTAAACCCTTCTTCAAGCATTATTACCAGATTTGTTCTGACGATTACATGGTCGCATATTTTGCAGGCTTCATCAACGAACCACCTGAAATCCGGGTTCATCTCAGGAGCACCTCCGGTGATGTCAATAGTACTGAAGCCCTGATTCCTGTACACTTTGAGGCAGGCCTCCATAACATCACGTCCCATGACCTCAGTACGGTTCGGCCCTGCACCGACATGGCAGTGCTTACATGCCAGATTGCAGAGACGCCCTACATTAATCTGCATTACATCCATACCTGCTGTTTCTGCAACTGCAGGGTCACTGAATTTACTCGTAAATTCCGGTATTTGTGTCAGACTGCTGAACCGTTCTTTCATATCCATTATTCTGATTATCCCTCTGATCTGTTTTAATTTACATTTCCAGCTTGTCCACGATATTCTTCATCTGAACACCATGAACAAGCGTGATTCCGGCTTTCATAGCGGCAGCAACATGTACTGCTTCAGTCATCTCTTCCTCATCTATTCCCATCTGGAGACAAGTCTGAGTATATGAATCAATACAATAAGGGCACTTATCCGCATGTGCTATTGCCAGCGCGATCAGTGCCTTCTCTCTTGCTGTCAGAGCGCCGTCAGCCATTACACCGCCATAATAAGCCATAAAGGCATCCCACAGTGCAGGTGCTTCTTCGCCCATCGTTGCAAACTTATCAAGATCATCAGGATTGTAATATGTTTTCATGAATAGACCTCCAATCTTAATAACTGCCTGACATAAAGGCAGTTTTCTCATGATATTGCTCACACGTTAATTTTATGACAATCATTAAGACCTAGTCCAAGTCAAAACTGAAATACCCGTCCTCCGCCGTATTCGTATTTTTTATATCAATTTTCTGAATTCTATCATCTTTTCTGCTATAAGTATAAGTAAATACGTGTTTTCTACAGTGGGGTAAATATATGGCGAAAAGAATTAAAAGAGTGCTGTGCGACTGTGATAACACTCTCGGTCTGCAGGGTCGTCCCATGGACGATGCACTGGCACTGCTGTATCTCTTAGGACGGGAGGAGGATGTCGATCTTCTTGGAATTGCATGCAATTTTGGCAATGGCACATCCGCGGAGTCTCACATCTGCAACTCGGTTATGCTTGAAGAGACAGGCTATTCAGTTATTCCGGTTCTCAAAGGCTGCGAGAAGAATGAAGATCCGGTAAGCGATGCCTCAAGGTATATATGCAAAATGGCAGACAAGTATCCCGGAGAACTTATCTATCTCGGAATAGGCTCTCTCGGCAACCTGTACGGAGCTTATCTTCTGGATAACTCTGTATTCAGCAAAATCGGCCAGATCGTTCTCATGGGCGGAATCACTGAGCCGCTGTTCATTCATGGGGATACACCCCTGGGTGAACTCAACTTCTCAGTCTATGCAGAAGCCTCAGCGGCAGTTCTGAGCAAAGGACATAACATAACCGTTATAACAGGCAATAACTGCCTGCCGGTTTCTGAACTTCCGAAGGATGAATTTCTCGATAAGCTGTGCGGTTCCGATAATCCTGCTGGCATGTACATTGCTCAGAAATGCGGTTACAGATTCAAGACCAAAGAGATAGTTTACGGGGCTGACAGCTCATACTGCTGGGATGCTGTAGCTGCAGCATATATAACCAATCCTGAAGTATTCACTGACCACCCTACCCCGTGTCTCATCAATGAAGAAGAGATCCGGGACAGCGGTTTCCTTCACCCTTGTTCAGCCAGAGATGCAGTCAATACCATCAATATACCGACAGCAAATGACCGGATAGAGCTCCAAAGTCTGTTTTATGACAGCTGGCTTTCGCTTCGTATCAGCACAGAGGAAGCCAACTTCTCATGTAAGGGTCTGTATCTAGACAAGCTCATCCAGCCTTGCATACTGATTGAACTATCCAAGGAACCCTGCTACGGATTCCTTCTGATGCAGAAGCTGAAAGCCGCCGGATATGCCGAGAACAACCTTGACCCTACAGGGTTCTACCGCAATCTGCGAAAAATGGAGAAGGAAGGATACCTGACTGCTACGATGGAGGGAACAGGGTCCAAAGCAAAAAAAATCTTTGCTATAACGGATTTTGGCAAAAGAGCGCTTCTAAACTGGGAGGAATCACTGCGCAGCTATCGCAAGCACATTGATCACATAATTTCAGGGATACAGGAAAATTGTTAGTTATCCTTTACAAACTGGACTTATTGTGGTATTATTCGCTCGTGAATTAGACTAGGTCTAACTCATGAAATTGCTCACAACATATAAGTGCCGGTCTTCGGACCGGCATTTATATTGAGTATTTATAATATTTTCAGCAGGAATCTTAGTCAGGCAACTGGTTCTTTCCGCCTCTTAAGATATCTGCGGCACCAAGAACGCCTATCACAACAGACAGCCCAATAATCCATCTGAAAGTTGCATGGCACGACATATCAGTCTTCATGCATATTCCTATTACTTTTCCGAATATTAAAGGCATCACAACTGCTGCAGTCAGAACTGCCGCCTGCATTTTTTTGCGGGAACCGGTATCCAGTGTCATCATTACAGCCAGAACAACGACCAGCACGATGCAGACCATAGTTGCTGCCTGCATTGAAAACCAGCATTTCATATGCATCTGCCTGCCGGTGGTCAGATCCAGAAGTCCGGTGCATACTGGTGCCCATATATGCATAGCACCAAGAATCAGCAGCGTGCCGGCCAGCTGCAAAGCCGGTATAGTTTTCTCTTTCATTATTTCCTCCTATATTGACACCTTTTCCAGTCTGCCGTCTGAAAGCCGGTATACCTTATCCGCCTCACCGGTCAGTCCGTCATTGTGAGTTACCATTATTACAGCTGCCCCTCTGCTGCATTCTTCGTGAAGTATAGACATCACCTCTGATGACCACTTGTTATCCAGGTCATTGGTCGGTTCGTCTGCCAGTATAATCTCTGGTGAGTTGATCAGTGCACGGGCAATCATTGCTCTTCGTCTCTGTCCGCCGGAAAGCTGATGCGGAAGATAGTTCGCCCTGTCGAGCAGACCAAGTTTATCAAGAAACTCATTAGCCCGCGCAGCGCCTTTCCTGTGTTCCTTATCGATCTTATTGCCGATCATCGCAGTGAAGTCAAGATTCTCCCTCAGAGTAAGTGCCTGTATCAGATTACTGTCCTGAAACATGAACCCTATTTTTGAGGCCCTGAGTTCAGTCTTCTCAGTATCGCTCAGGTCACTCACGTTCTGTCCGTCTATGTACAGTTCTCCCGAATCTGCCTGCAGAAGAGTACCGATCACGTACAGCAAAGTGCTCTTCCCTGTTCCCGAAGGGCCCTTTATAATAATGAATTCTCCGCGGTCCACTTCGAGGTCAATATCTATGAGAGGCTCTATTTCTTCGCCGTTTCTGTATTTCTTTTCTATATGTTTAAGTATGCAGATACTCATCAGTTCACCTCCCCCTGAGTAATAGCTCTCTGAGGTTCAAGAGATGCTGCTGACATCGCAGGCCTTATCGCCGCTGCCAAGCATATAAGAACAGCCAGAAGCAGACCTGACACTCCTGCAATTGCTGTCATGCCCGGATTCCATACAGATGGCGGAAGCATGAATGTCTCCTGTATACGATGCATAACCGGATTCATCAGCAGGCATGCGGCAATGCTTCCGATTATTCCGCCGATTAGTGCCATCGTGCATGCTTCACCGAGTATAAGTCCAAAGATGTTTTTCTTCTGCACTCCGATCGCCCTCATAAGACCTATCTCTTTCTTCCTGTCCTTGGCAAGAGCATTAAATCTGCCGACAAGCGATAATACCGCGATCGCCAGGAGTGCTATCCACAGGCCGAAAATTATCAGAGAGGTGTTCCTGAGCTGATCCTGAAGCGCTGCCACTGTAGAAGTCGCAGCTATGCATTCTGCATCTATGCCTGAAAAAATGAAATCATTCGCAAATTCAGCGGAATCTGTATTATCATCAAGCTTTACCATTACTGCAGAGATAAGCGAAGATGAATCTTTTCCTGCAGGTATGACATCCAGATTATCCGACTGCTCGGTAATCTGTCTTGCCATGTCTATTTTCATGAAAATGGTATTGTCCATACCTGTTCCGGTCGGAAACAATTCACCCGCTACATTAAATTGTCTGTTGAGCACCCTTGTTTTCTTGCCCACGAAATCGGTAAATTCTCCGCCGAGTATGATTTCATCGTCACCAAGGTTATCGTAGATTTTCTTATTTATCAGGGCCTTTACTACAAAGTCACTCTCCGGGTCAAATCCGACCAGTCTCATCTCACATCCGAAATCGCAGCAGCCTCCTGAGAGTGTCTGCGAAAAAAACTGTGGAGTCACATTGCTCACTCCGTCCAGACGGGCTACCTCATCCATTATCCCTGCATCCATGTATTTGTTCTCAGGGTTGGATGTGAAAAGAAGGCTGTATCCGCTGAGATTTGCATCCGGCGGAACCACGATAGCATCTGCACCAAGTCTGTCAGTACTTGCTTTCAGACCCTGTCCTGTAGTTACGTATACTCCGAATATCAGTACAAATGTGAATACTGTAATAGCTGTTATTCCTATAGTCAGCAGTGACTGATTTTTCCGGCGTATTATATTTTTCCACATTAAATTGATCATTATAATCTCCGTTCATAATGCGAAAGCCCTGACAACGCAGGGCTTCCATGATTATATGACAGTTTGATCTGTCTGATGAGAAAATGTGGTCTGATTATTCAGCCTTAGGCGAGAATGTGATCTGTACAATAGTGCCGTCTTCAGGAACTACTTCATCATTTCCGTAGAACTGCTGTGTCTTGGTGTTCTCAATTACACCGTATCCGTAAGCAGCGTTGGAAACGATACCAACCGGGCAGGACTCGATGCAGAGGATGCATCCTGTGTTAGCCTTGTAAGCCTTCTTGATGTTTCCGCCGAATCTCCAGTCTCCGATGTATTCCTTGCCGTCACCTGTCTTGATGCATTTTTCGAATGGTACAGGCTCATCCTGTCCTTCCCATGTAACTGTTACATCCAGCTTAGGTCCATCGATGATAGCGCCATCTTCGCATGGTACCGGCAGGTTGTCTCCAGGCTCAAGACCGAGAGAAATAAGAGCTCCGTAGAATTCCTTCTCTGAGCAGAGTCCTCTGAAGATGCACTTCTCTCCGTTGGATCCGTCTTTGAATACAATACCGTGTCTGCTGTTCTCTGTGAAATACTTACCATTGACCTGTGCATAAATTGTTACAGTCTGCTTTGCTGTATCGGTGGTGATTACAGAGTAATCAGGCTCTTCGCTGGCACCTTCAGAAGAAGATGCATCCTGGCCTCCGCCGCAGGCAGCAAGCGCAAATACCATTGCCAGTGCCATCATAATGGCAAAAAGTTTCTTTTTCATTGAAATTGCTCCTTTCAACTACATTAATAATAATGTTTATAATAAAGCTTCCGGCTTTATTATCATTCTTCAGCATCCCCCAGATATTTCTTCCTGATAAACCATCCCAGGAAGAACACCAGAATCAGCAGTATTCCGGCGATTCCAAAGTAGAGAAGTTTATTCCCGTCCGATGTGAATCCTGCAGTACCGATTGTGTACAGTGCTACACCCGGAATCATGAAAAGAAAAGTGTAAAGAGAATAGTGCGAGAGTGACATGTCTGTAATGCCATACGCAAAATTCTGTATGTTGTATGGAAATATCGGAACGAGCCTTGTTATGGCCAGCAGCACGATGTCACTTTTGCCTACATCATCGAACAGCAGCCGTTTAAGAGTCTTGTTCTTCTCTACCATCGGCTTGATAGAGTCCTGCAGGAAAAACCTGCCTATGATAAAGGCGATGATAGCCCCGGCAGTCGTTGCTATAAGGCAGAACAGAGTTCCCCACCACGGTCCGAACAGTATGCCGGCAAGTATTGCAAAGGTAACACCCGGCAAAGCCAGCGCAACACATGCAACTACTGTGATGCCGATGTATATGAGTGCAGCCAGAACGAAGTGCTCTTTTATCATATCTGACAGAAAAGCCAGATTCTCTGAATCACTTAAATACTTCGACCATCCGAATTTATGATTCAGCACCAGAATAAGAACGATAACCGCGCAGAATATCAGCAGTTTTGCATTCTTTCTGACAAATTCCATAATCTATGCCTCAGATACGCTGATTTCAGTCCCCGCATCTTTATCTTTAGTCCTGGCACGCAAATTCATGACTACCACAAGAACCAGCCCGATAAAAGCAAGGATCATGAGTATCATGTTGATCAACCTGAATGGAACGTTGCTGCTGAGCATCAGTCCTTCACGGATTCTGGAAGCAGGTGTAATAAACATACCCTTTGTTCCTACCAGAATGACCTGCAGAATCAGGTTTATGATCACATTCGCAACTGTGAACTTAATGCCGACATCTGCCTTCTTCACAAAGTAGAAGATGATGGTGATGATTATCCAGAGTCCAAAGAATATCCAGCCCATATTGATTCTCATATTGAGCCAGGCCCATTTGCCTAACATCATAGATAATGTCATTGCGATGAAAGCTGAACCATATGCCTTGGTAATGAACTGTCTCCAGGAGAATTTAGGTGCGATATATACCTCACCTGCTGCTTCTGCAGCTTCCTTCTTCTTAGCCTGACTGGCCTGATATACCTGCCTGATCAGGATCACAAGAATGGCAAGAGCAAACAGGCACAGAAGACCCATAAACATCATTTTGGCTCCGCCTGTAAGCATTCCGCCTACATATGAATATACGACGCATGCAGGCAGCTGTCCTAATCCTGTAGCTACGAAGAATCCCCAGAAATCCATAGCTGTCAGTCCGGCAGCATAGGATACTACATCGAAAGAGATGAACGGGAGAAGTCTGGCAATGAAGATACACTTTTTCCCGTATTTTTCGAAGAACTGTTCAATCGACAGCAGTGCGCCCTTGGTGCAGATCTTCTCAACAATGTCACGGCCAAGTATTCTTGCAATATAAAAGCACAGAACCGCTCCCGCCATAGAAGACGCCCATGAAAGGATACAGCCCTGCCACCATCCGAACAGATTGGCATTAGTCAGAGTGATAAAGAATGCAGGCAGTGGTGCCGCAAGAGACTGGAATATCATCAGCAATGAAGAAATGAGCATAGCCCATTTGCCGTACTTGGCAATGAACTGCCTCATTGCAGAGAAATTACCTGTTCTGAACATTTCGAGAACGCTATTGACCCAGTTGTGTACGCCAGGCACAGCAAAATAGATGGCAACAGCTATAACAGCTATTCCCAGTAGGATAACCTTTCCTACCCACGCGTTTTTGCGTTTTTCTGCAGCTGCTGCTTCGTCTTCAGCGATTGCAGCAGCAACCTCCTCATCCGTAACGTGTCTGAACTCGTCCGGCTGAGTCATCTCATTATTAGACATTATAAGTCCTCCTCATAAAATTGCTTACAACTACTGATTTTAAATGCAATCGAAAGCCCGTTCCAATAGATGAGCGCTATACGAACGGGCTTGTATATTGTTAATAATTATAATTGCAGACAGATGTTTCCCTTCAGCTATCAGCCTCTTTGAGCTGTTTTAACTCTTTGTTCTATATCAGCGATAAACACGTCACTCAGGTACTGGTCAAGCTTGATCCTGGTGCTTTCGTTAATCAGCATTTTGTCTGCCTGATGATACTGTACCCATGCCATTGCACACCAGGTCAGGCCGCGCAGACATGTTACGGGTATGAATGCCAGAGTCCTTTCCTTAAGGCCTTCAGTATTGAATCTGCCTCCTGCGGCTTCGGTATAATCCTGTATGAAACCGTCTGTTGTTTCCTGATCAAATATAATATCCGTCTTCCAGAAAGTAGTAGTCGGTGCAAGGAAGTGCCCGAGGTCCTGAGCAGGATCACCATAAAGCGGTTTCTCCCAGTCCACCAGGCGGACGTAACAGCCCCCGTCTTTCAGCTCTTCAGCAAGAAAATTCGTAGAGTTGAGTTCAGTGTTTATGCAGCATCTGTAAGGTGCATCTTCCTTTTCAGGAATCAATGACCATGCGCTGTCAAGCAGAGCGCGCAGCCTGGCTTTGCGGCTCTCCTCAGGAAGCGGTGATTCCATATAGACTTTCAGCATCTGTTCGCACTCTTCCAGTATCGCCTTCATGGATGTTTCCGGAGCGATAAGATTTACCGTGCTGTCCGGGACCGTTTCCGGATTTCCCCGGACTGTACCTGCCTCATCTATATAAGTACTGTGTATGTCAGCAAGGCATTCAGCGGCTCCCTTCATCTGAAGGCGGTCAGTATAATCAAGTGCTTTTCCCGGGAGCATATCCATTACGAGGACTCCGTTTCCCGGAGCAATGTCCGTGCCATCAACATAGTGCAGCACCGGTGTGCGGCCCGATGCCCCGATCTGCCTGAGCGCATTTGCTTCATACTCTATCTGCCGGCTTAGGTGCATCTGACTGCCGCAGTTTACTCTCAGCACGAGCTGCCGGCCGCTGACCGGATGAGTAAATGAATAGTTAATGTTATACTCACCCTGCGCCAGCACCCTGTACTCTTCAGTACAATCTTCGGGCAGTCCGAGTGCCCGCCTGTATTTTTCTGTCCCTATGTAATCAGAAATAGATAATTCTTTCATATTGTATCTCAGCTATCTTATATCCCTGTATCTGCGGCTGACTTCTTCAGCCGGCATGCCGTTTCTGTACATTTTCCTGAGCTTCCACATGCTGAATTCTGTCCTGAGAATAGACAGAGTTCCTTTTCCGTACCGTCTTGCCGAGGTCGTGATCCTTTTCTCAGTCCTTCCCGGCCTGATCCCGGCCGCCTTCAGTTTCCTCCCGAATTCATAGTCTTCCATAATAGGTATCTCAGGAAATCCTCCCATATCGAAGAACAGTTCCCTGCTTATGAATATACCCTGATCCCCGAAAGGAAGTCCTCTCATCCAGGCGCGGTGATTGGAAATGACTCTGTTGGTGAACATGAATAGGTTGCGGGACGGAAATCTTACACCGAAGCACCCGTATTCATGGCCTGCCATACACCGCCTTACTTCGCCAGTAATATCAGGCGGCAGTATGCTGTCACAATGCAGGAACAGAAGTATATCGCCTGTGCTCTCAGCTGCGCCCCGATTCATCTGCGCAGCCCGTCCCTTTGTTCCGGTCAGCACAGGGAAAACTTCTTCTATTATACCCGCGGTACCGTCTGTGCTCCCGCCGTCGACGAAAAGGATCTCTGCATCATCCTTATATGGCTCCATCTGACTTATCATACGTCTGATCGTGGAGGCTTCATTATACACAGGTATGATTATCGAAACAGCCGCATTATCACGAAGGAATATCCCTGTGTGAGAGTTCCTTAGCCTGATATCGTGTATCATGCGGCGCCTGTATCCAGCAAGATCCTCTCTCTCATCCATGTCCTGATATGCATCGGCAAGGCCGGCAGAGATGCCGCAGTCCTTAAGGCCCTGAAGGGTTTCATTAAGAACACTGCTGCCGCCGTATTTCCTTACATTGAAAGCTTCATTGTAAAGTTTCTTCATACCTATCAGGTAATAGCCTCCGTCTTCCGTCGGCCCTATAACAAGATCATCCTCATCCAGAATCTTAAATGCATCCGCCAGAGAGCCGGCCCTTATTTCAGGGATATCCGTTCCGATGAGCACCGCCTTTTCATATCCAAGGTCCAGCGCAAAACCGATGGCGAGTGCCATTCTCGTGCCCAGACCGTCACCCTGCTGACGTATATATCTGCAGCCATTTCCGAAGACAGACTTCAGCAGCACCGGCTCCTCCCCATCATAGGACACAATAATATCTGCACCCGTTTTGTATGCTTCACGGTAAATATCCCTTAGGAAGCACAGGTGCAGATCGGCACATTGCTGCGGTGATAAGTACGGCATAAGTCGTGTCTTGGTTTTGCCCGGCACAGGCTCGCGGGTGAATATTATCAGTGCATTCTTTGACATTTTGCCGTTGTCTGGTATTTTTGTCATTTCTTACTTGAATTTTGTTATAACTCTGTTGATGTATGATTTGGTTGTATCAGGTGCTTCATTTGTTCCGAGTATAAGTGTGATGATGTGATCTATGGACCTTAACCCGTTTCTCCTGAATCTTCCGGTGCAGGAAGCGCAATAAGCATAAACCTGACCTTTCTCTTCGTTAATCAGCCTGTCTGCGAAGCCTGCCGAGATTTCCTTCTCTGCTGCGATAGCATGCCCACCGAGACCGCAGCACTGCGTCCCTTCGATGAAAGATATCTTTCCATCTATAAACGGCCTGATTTCACTGATCCAGATCCGCTCTTTTCTGTCAGGACAAGGCAGGAAGAATCTTATATCCGAACTGATCTTATTGCCCAGTCCCAGTTCCTGCAGTTTAGTATATACACTTGTAACTCTGATTCCGAGCCTCTCACCGAAGAATTCTCTGCAGTTCGGACATGCTACTACGATCTCATTGATATCATTTTCAGCAAGACGCGACCTGATTTCTTCGATAATACGCTCTTCATCATCTTTGAAACCGAGCTCGGCTATTGGTTTGCCGCAGCATTCATAAACAGTCCCTATGCCATGTTCCCTGAACAGTTCTGATAATCTGTCTGCTGTTTTGGGGAAGAGCGACGGGAAATTGCAGCCCGGGAAGAACACCGTCCCTCCCGTTACATGTTTCCAGTTGCGGAATCTGTAATTTCTTTTTTCTCTTACAGTTCCTTTATACTGTTTCTCGAGTGCAGCCCTTTCAGCAGAAGCCGCACGCTCCCGTCTCATCTCAAGGACTGTCTCCCGGCCATCTATATGGACCGGGCATACCTCCGTGCACTTTCCGCACAGAAAACAATGATATGCAAGCTCTCTGAGCCTGTCAACATCCCCTATATCTATGCCGTATTTATTCAGAAAATCGCAGTTTTTCCTGCACAGGTGGCAGTGTACGCATTCAGCTGCACTTCTTTTGTCAATTACTTCCATTAATAATTACCATCCCTTTAGTCTCTGAGCATCGAACTGCCGCACCGCAAAATGTGTTAATGATTGTTCACCGAGGCTCTTTTCTATTGATTCTAACAAATATAAGAATTACAACGCTACTTATCAACTATAGACAATAACTATAACAAAAAAGCAACGCTGCCATTCGCGGGCAGCATTGCCTTCGTGATTACATATGCCTGCATTCCGGTCAGGCCCGGGAGGGATAATCTCCGGCGAACTGTTATCTTGATCTGTCAATAGCCTTCATCACTTCTCTGTAAGCCGCGAAGAGCACTCCTGCTACCGGCCATACTATCCATGTGAGCTCCCAGCGCATGGTCACAAAGCTCCAGCCAAGATATACTGCAGTTGCGACAGCCCAGTATATACCGTCATACCTGCCGGCTTTCTTGTTGAGTCTGGTGTAGTCGCCTTCTTCAAGCAGTCTGTCATAACCGCCCTGTCTTATGCAGGTCAGCACGATCAGCCTGACGCCGACTGCTATTATGATCATCATCGCTGCAACGGCGACAATAGGAAGCAGGTCGGTATTGTTGGAATACTTCGTGATCTCCATGATCAGGGTCGGAACAGCACCTATGATGCACATCATAATTCCTATGATCAGAAGTCTGCTGTGCTTTTCTGCGTAGTTGTCTCTGCGTTCCTTCACCATGCCGCTGACACCGTACTCTGTATCGATAGCAGTATTATCGAGGTATTCATACGGCTTGCCGCGCATGCCTTCTCTGATGAACATCCCGACAGCTATCGCTACAATAATTATCAGGGCTGCCGTTCCGCCCGCTTCGGCTACTGCCGGCTCGAGACTGATGAAGCCCGCCTCGGCCAGTCCGCCTGCTACGATCAGGATCACAGGCGACAGGATGCACATCATAACTCCGGTGGATATCCTTGATGCCGCTCTCTCATTGTGTTCAAGGAACGAAGATGCTTCTTCCATGGATACACTTCTGACGGTCTCCTCGAGCCCCCTGTCTACCGGTGTTGCTTCATTATCTGCAGTTTCTATATCATCTCTCAGCAGGTAGTCTGTGCTGACTCCGAAGATCTCTGACATCAGGACTATCTTCTTCATATCAGGCACTGCCTGAGCGCCTTCCCATTTTGATACAGACTGCCTCGATACACCGAGCTTATCTGCAAGCTCTTCCTGTGACCATCCGTTTTTCTTTCTGTTCTCTATTATCTTGTCTGCTAATATCATTTTGGTTCCTCCTGATTCAAGTGCTTTCTGCATCTGTTTTACACCTGTAATGTACAGCATTGACGGGTTGCACTCTATCAATCAGGCTTTTCAATCTGTCAACCGGTGGTTGCATTAACGAAAACAGCGGCTTTACAGGTAACATTCTACCATATAAAGCCGCAGATTTTATTCGTTGCTGATCATCATTTGTGTCTGAGATGGTTGATTCCTTTTTCGGTTTCGGTCTCTATATCGACAGTACCGATAAGCGTGTCATCTTCGCAGCTGTATACGCCTATCATATTGCTGAAGCTGACTTTTTCACTTTCCTTCAGGCGGTTGCCCTGATAATCTATGACCACTGTGTAGTAATCATCGCTGGAGATCTCTATATCAGACAGCAGCTCTCCGGCGGTCGTCCCCTCAGGTATTATGCCTACTGTTGTCCTTCCTGTATCGGAATACACCAGATAACCGGTCTTCTCAAGGTTGGTGCCGGTGATCACCTTTGAAGGAAGGTTGATCTTATCATATTCATCGTTTTCGATTATAACAGGCACAAGTGCATAACCTTCGTAATCTCCTATGCCCTTGATATATGCATATGAATCCGATCCTATATCTATATTCCTTATGCCCCCGACAATATAGTCCACGCCTTTTACAAGGTGTTTTCCATTGTAATGGATCCCGAAATCAGGCAGCACCGGATCCCCTGTATAGTCAACATAAGTGTTTCCTGAGATATTTATAGCCGAAGCTTCCGTCTCCTTATCAATATACCAGTAATTGATATCCACTCTGCCGGCTAATCCGGAATCAATCTCATCAAACCTTGCCGAGCTGCTGTACTGCCATTTTGTATAATTGCATTCTGAATTTATGGAGCTGCTGTACTGAGCGATCCAGAAGTCTGTATTCTCAGGCAGGTCACGGCCATTATTCAGATAATTAGAGAAGAAATATGAATTTGCATATATTCCGGCATCATATCCATATGACTGAACAGTTTTGCAGAATGCCTTAGCAGCCGCGACCGCGTCCTCCTCTGTGAGACCGCTGAGTCTGCTTCCGCCCTGGTTAAAGAACTCATAGTCCATATATACCGGCAGCATCAGGTCTTCAGGCCCAATTCCGAGCTTCTGAAGTCTTGATATGGCAAACTCTGCCTCCCTTTCACCCTCTTCAGCATTTAATGCCTGGGAGAATGCGTAGGCACCACACATCATCCCGGCCTTTTTCGCATTATTATAGTGTTCCCTGAACATTCTGTCGGACTCAAGTCCGCCCGACTGGTTAAGCGTGAGGGAAACTCTCATTATGGCAAAATCTATCCCTGATGCCTTCGCGGCTTTCCAGTCTATGTCATCATCCTGATAGATCGATACATCGACGCCGTCTACGATAAGAGAATTGCTGAAGCGATTATCATGTTCGCGATAGTCACTGCGGTCATCATAAGCAGCCGACACGTGAGTGCCGGCAGACGATATCGCAAATATTATTAGTAACATGACAGTAATTGCTTTCTTCATCATTCCCCAATTGTATATTACGGGCCTTTAAAAAAACAGCCGATAAATATATTTAAAGACTTTTCTGTCAAGACTGTATATATGTTTTATGGTGATTCTATGATGGCGGATTACAGCGTTCTCTTGTTTCTTCTGAACGCCGCAAGCCTTTCCATATCTTCGTTATTGATAGCATTTTATTGTTTCTTCTTTTTCCTCTCCGGCAAATCTTCCCACATACTCCGTACCAACTCGCACAGAAATTCTCTATTATCTACATCATCTACCAGGATCATTTCCTTCGCACCGTCATATGGAAGTTCCATCGCAGCATCCGGCATAAGGTTCACCGCTGACGGTACTGGTTTTACCAACAGGCGGTCATCGTAAATCCCGCCGAATACTCTTCCGCGATAATACAGAATGTATTCACCCATCATCGCTCTAAAACTTACTTCATCAAGTTCTGACAGCTGTTCCAGGATAAAGTCCCGATATTCTTTAGTTGATGCCATATGAACCTCCTATGCATTCACGAGCTTCAGAAACTTTTTATCATTCATCTGCTCATTCGTAATGTATTCCCCGTCATGGAACAGCGCATAGTTTGTGACCGGAGTCGGTGCGTTCTGTGCTTCTTCTCTGCTTTCGATATGGATCGCATTGAAGGGTATATCATTCTCTTTAGAGGTCTGCTCCAACACCGGAACATACTTCGCGTTGAACGGGCACTGGCTGGTGTAATACAGCACATATCCTTTTTCTGCTAAGTGAGGATGCTTTGCACATTCCCTGAAATGAGGCTTGTCTGCATCCGTCACAAATGGCAGGTACCACAACTGAATGCCATTGTCCGCCTCATCGCATACGGTAAAGCCCTTATATTTCAGAAATTTAGGATCAGCAAGAAAAGGTTTCTTCTTAGCCGCCGCAAGTATACAAAGCCCATTCTTTCCCTTTTCTTTACTATCTTCAATGCAGGCGTTCAGTAAGTCTGTAGAATATCCGTGACCTTTGAAGGAGCCTGACACCCATAGGCAATCGATATACATATAACCATCAGCATCGATCGGCACCCATGCATTCTCAGCCGGGATGTACTCGATAAAGCATTTTCCCCGCTCTACGCTCTTCAGAAAGACAAGACCTT
Organism: Anaerovoracaceae bacterium; assembly: GCA_040308005.1. Classification (GTDB taxonomy): domain Bacteria; phylum Bacillota; class Clostridia; order Peptostreptococcales; family Anaerovoracaceae; genus Crickella. The sequence goes on from JAWRIG010000097.1 coordinate 56,216, forward strand.
CTTCAAATCTGTCCGCCAGCCATGCCTTCTTCGATGAAACCTGGACATCATTATTATTGGAAATGGCACAGCAGATGTGCTCCTTTTCCAGATTGTCCTTTGTAACTCTGATATAATCCATAAGATCAACTCTCCTTCAATTTTATCGGGTGGCGGATCACAGTCTTCAGCTTCTCCGGTGCAACTTTTCGTGCATCGCTCAGATAGATCTCGTGATGGTACCTATGATCCGTGATATCAAGATCACACCCCTGCTCTTCCATAAACCTGTGAATCGCCTCTACCGTGACAGGCTCATCATCATATGATCCGACATGCATGCACTGAACACAAAGCCCTTCATCATAGGTAAAAAACTCTACCTTAGAGAAATCTTGCTTTTTCTTTGCTGTAGCCTCTCTGACAGCCCAGTCGAAGTCTTCTTTCGTTACAAAGTCAGGCAGGCGGATGACTGATATCCATTGGAAAGAATCCTTATTGGCATAATCAACTCCAATCACGCCATCCTGCCACCAGAATCCTTCAAGTGGCGGTACCACATAATCAAAGTAGCCATCGATCTGATGATCACCCTTCTTACTCATCTTGATCGTAAAGGCAATTCCATACAGAAGGCCTATAGACCGCTTGTACTCTCCGTCCTCATTGTTAGGATCGCCGCTGCCCCTAACCGCAATATAATTCATTTTCGGAACGGTCACAATGGAAGGCGTTCCCTTAGGCATATAGAACTCTTTATATTCTTTCTTGAAATCAAACGCCATGTATGCTAATTCTCCCTATATATCTTCAGTGTTTCTTCAGCATTCCTGCGGATAATATCCCGCGCTTCTGCCGGCTCCAGTACTTCGACCTTTGCCCCGCAAGGATCATCTGCATATCCTTTGATGTCAGAATAGTCCTGTCATCCTATCGATCTTCATAATATCCCACGCTCCGCAAATATCATAACAAGCCAAACACGACAACTGTATGTCATGTCTATTGTAACATTTTCTGCAAGTTTAAAAAAAGCTGACGGAGATTACTCTCCATCAGCTTTTGATCATGATTACAGCTTTTGTATTTTAGCCACTACTTAGATGTGTGTCGATGTAACCGGGAACAATTTTGGGGGGCCGGGCAGACCTGTATGGGAAAATACAGATCTTCTCTCATAAGGCATTATGCCGTCTCAGTCAATTCTTTAAGCACCTCACCCGTATCGCCGCTGATGCAGATCGACTGTCCGGCTATCTGCTTTGGTGCGTATGCTTCATTGTAATTAAGGCATGCATACACCGCGTCAGGGTTATCATAAGTCATTGTCCAGAATGGGAATTTGATTATCACAGGAGTATTGCTGCCCACTCCTATCTCCAGATACAGAACATGTCCCTTTTCATTTTTTCTCAGAAAGTGTGCGTAGTTCGCCGATGCATCATGCCATCCTTCATCTTCAACGAAACTCATATCTGCTCTCAGATTGGTCGTAACATCGCTCCCGTCATCAGGGCACTTAGGTATAAGGTCTGACGGTATCCTCATCAGCAGTTTACCGTCTTCAGGTACACAGAAAACTCCGTTTTCATCCCTTATAAAACCCTGAGCCTCCATCGCCTTCATGACCCATTCTTCATTGTCATAGGTCTTCTGATTCGATGCCCTCACGCTCTGGAACAGGCCATAGTCTCCCTGGGTGTAGAACAGTCTTGACTTATCGAAACCCGCCCTCTGGAACTGATGGTCCACGTTCGTAGTGATCACGAAATAGTCCTTGTTCCGTACGAGATCCAGCAGTTCTTTGTAGACGGGCTTTGGCGCGTCAATATAACGGTTGAAATATATATGGCGTGCCCACCATGCCCAGTGTGTCTCCGCATCCGGGAAAGGATAGAATCCGCCTGAGTACATATCCGTAATACCGAATTTACGGGCAAAATCAAAGAAGTATCTGTCGAAGCGCTCCCCGCTGTACGTAAAACCTGCTGATGTCGAGAGTCCGGCACCTGCACCGATGATGATCGCATCTGCTGTATTGATCTCTTCTCTGAGCCTGGCAATATCTGCTGCCCGGTCCCCGCTGCCGTAGTAAACACCGCCGCGGAATCTGCTTACTCCTGCCGAGCCTTTTCTTATGCTTTCAAGATATCCGTTCGGCCTTGTATCTTTTAATCCATCAATTATTCTCATCTCGTCACCTTCTCTCCACTGCACCTGCCGGGCATACACTCATGCAGCTGCCGCAGTGCAGACAGTGGTCTGCCTGTATAGTAAACGGTATGTCATCTGAGCTTATGCAGTTCTGCGGGCACACGGTCAGGCAGCTGCCGCATCCGATGCACTTATCATTGATCACATACCCTTCTTTTCTGATCTCTGTTTCAGCATCTTCATCTGTACCGAATTCGAATGACGCTCTTTCGATCGGCCTCTTCGAGAGGTCGAACCATTCACCGCTTCCCATGAATATCTGAAAAGCCGTAAGGGCACGCATCGACTCCTCAGTAGGATAGATATTCTTCATGTACGGGTTCTTTTCAAACAGTTCAGGTATGAGTTCGTATCCCAGCTCTCTTACTCTGCCGCGTACAGTCAGCGCCTTGCTCGACATCGTGTCCTCGCCCTTGAGTGCTGTCAGCGATACGAACGGTCTCGATACCAGCCTGTCGTACAGACTTTTGCCCTTAGCAGTCAGGAAGAACAGTGACTCGCCATCCGTATCCATCATGTCTATGGCAGCAGTAACCGGAAGCCCGCCTTCATCGACTGTTGCCATAATCGTTGTATGTATCTCTTCGACAAGATATCTGAAGTATTTCTCTGATTCTGACATTGCTGTTCTCCTTATTTGCCGCTCCCTTTCAGTATAGGACTCAGTTTCTTATAGATAAGCATAGTTACCGCTGTTATGACAAGTCCTTTGAGTACATTGAACGGGAATGCATTATACAATACCACATCCAGCTTCGTATGTATGAATGGTATGAACTCACCGAATGCAGCTATTATATCTTCCAGCGGCATGAACTGTTCAAACATCGGCAACAGTATGAAGTAATTAGTTATCGCTGCCATGATCCCCATCGCTATGCTGCCTGCAACTCCTCCAACGAGGGCCATTCTCTTGGTCTTGTGGTGCTTATAAACCTCACCTGCCGTAAAAACATACGAAGCTCCCATCAGGAAGTTAGCGAGTTCTCCGACCCCACCGGTCGAAGATGTCATCAGTCCGAGCAGGTTTTTGACCAGTTCGACCATTACACCGGTTACCGGGCCGAACGCAAATGCTCCAATCAGGACCGGGCTGTTACACCCGGTCCCTCTGTTAGCGAATATTTTATATGTTATGTACTAGCCGATAAGCCATGCAGCCATTTCGTCTGCAGCCTTCAGATCATCTTCCTTCTCCATGATGCTGCCCGGAACATTGGCATCGCCTGCTACATGTGCCTTATAATCTGTGAAACCTGCAGCTGCAAAGCTCTTGATATTGGTTGCGACCATATTCGTGTACACATCTACAGGGCCGAAGCCTGCAAAGAAGTATCCGCCGATTTTCTTGTCCTTACGGCCTGCCATTGAGAAGTCAGGCTGTGTGAAATCCATAAATGAATATGTTCTGTCAAGGAATGCCTTGAGTTGTGCAGGAAATTGATCCCAGTGTACAGGTGCGAGAATGAGCATCGCATCGCACGCGTCGATTTCAGGAATAAGAGCGGTGAAGTCATCCTTCTGGATGCAGTTAGGGGTGTGCTGCCTCTTACATGCATCGCAAGCCAGACATGCATTGACTGACTTCTCTCCGATCCTGAATGTTGATACCTCCGCCTTGCCCGCGAGCTTCTCAACGAAATATTTTTCAAGAGCATAAGAATTACCATTTTTTCTCTTGCTTCCGTTTACGATAAGTACTTTCTTCATTTCTGCTTCCTCCCTTTACAGCATCCGAAATATGATTCATTGGTTTGTTGTAACTTTTTAAATTACAACAGTAATATAGCACGCTGCTGTTGTAACGTCAATAGTTACACCGCGTCTTTCTTGTATTCTTTTTTGTACGTTGTAATTCTTGACATTACAACATCATTGCGATTTATTTAATATGATTATAGGAGGCAGCTTTATGCGTTATTCATCAAGACTTACAGTAGCAGCACACATTCTTATGTGCATTGGATATTTTCAAGGCAAAGAAAAATTGACATCGGACTTCCTTGCGGGAAGTGTCAATGTCAATCCTGTTGTAGTAAGAAACACTTTGGGAAAGCTGAAAAAAGCCGGCATTGTCAGAGTAGAAGCCGGTATCGGAGGCGCTTCACTGGCACGCGACCCATCCGATATTACTCTCCTTGATATCTTCAGTGCTGTTGAAACTGATACAGATCTTTTCCATTTTCATGAAAACCCTAATCCGCAGTGCCCGGTCGGAAGATCCGTACACCCTGTGCTTGGCGAGCAGCTGGCAAGTGTTCAATCAGCAATGGAAAGCCATCTTGCATCTATCTCGCTTAATGATCTCCTCCGAGGCATTGGCAAGTAATCCTTTCAACGAGTTTTCATTTGTTGTATTTTTTCAATACATTGTTTGCCCAACGTCGGAATTCCACACCACACTTTGACTTGACACGGTAGCCAACCGAGATAATCATGTCAAGATTGTAGTACTCAGTGAGATGTGTCTGTGTTTTACCCTCTATTGCACCATGTCGAGTGGTAGTCGCAAATTTTGCGACTACCTCAGATTCCTTTAGCTCTTCTTTCAGAGCGTTTCCAATATGCTTGCCT
>JAWRIG010000098.1:0-15249 GCA_040308005.1 Anaerovoracaceae bacterium
AATGCTGCAGACAGAGGCGGGAAGCGTGTAAGTTAGTCAGGTGGGCGAGTCGCCGAAGGTGTCTCGCCCGTGACAAGGATATGAGTAAGATCGTGACAGGGTTACAGAGCAATCCTGTGACAGCTCATGAAATTAATAACAGTATTGGGTAATCCGGTATGAGATAATGCATCGGAACAATACGATAACAAAGGTTTACGAATGGTCTGAATGTACACAATCAGACTGTTCTTTATTTGCTCATTGCTAAAGTATATCGTGCAGATAACATAATCGCTGATAACAAACATAATCGTACAGATAACATACAGGAGAAATGATCAATGAAAGGGATAGTATCTGAAAAGACCAGACTCAGGCATAAGGTGTTCACAGAGGTAGCGAGGTTTGCATATGAGGGAGGCGGCCCGGGAGTGCTGGACGAGCTTCCGTACAGAATAGTTACAGGGGAGGATGATCCGTTCAGGGACACAATCTTCCTTGAAAGGGCAATAGTAGGCGAACGTGTTCGTGTCGCGATGGGAATGTCTCTTAGGCCTATCAATGAACATGCACCGACATCCAAAGGTGTGGATGAAAGCATGATAGCAGAGAAATACTATGAGCCGCCGCTTATAGATATTATAAGATTTGCGTGCAACAACTGCCCTGACAACAGAGTGTACATTACTGACGGATGCCAGGGCTGTCTGGAGCATCCATGCAAGGAAGTATGCCCTAAGAAGTGCATTACCATGAACAGCAGAGGCGGCAGAGCCAGAATAGACTCCTCCGCTTGCATTAAATGCGGAAGATGCATGCAGGCATGTCAGTATAATGCGATAATCAGGCAGGAGAGACCTTGCGTAAAGGCCTGCGGCCTTGGTGCGATCGGCGAGGATGAATTCGGGCATGCCAGAATCGATCAGGAAAAGTGCGTATCCTGCGGCATGTGCCTTAACAGCTGCCCGTTTGCGGCCATAGTGGACAAAGGACAGATATACCAGACAATTCAGGCGCTGAAATCGGATACTCCGGTATATGCTATTGTTGCACCGGCAATAGCAGGCCAGTTCGGCAAGGCGCTCACGGATACTAAGATGAAAGCGGCGTTCGAAAAGCTGGGATTCAAGGATGTTTTTGAGGTAGCTATAGGTGCTGACCTGTGCACAATAGAAGAAGCAGAGCATTTTATTAAAGAAGTTCCAAGCCAGCTTCCGTTCATGTGTACAAGCTGCTGCCCTGCCTGGTCGATTATGGCAAAGAAGGAATTTCCGGAATATGCCGATACTGTCTCAATGGCACTGACACCAATGGTTCTTACTGCAAGACTTGTCAAAAAACAGCATCCGGAGTGCAAAATCGCATTTATCGGACCATGCCTGTCCAAAAAACACGAAGCAAGCAGACATACAGTTAAGAGCTATGTGGATTTTGTCCTCACATTTGAAGAGCTTGCAGGAATGTTCGAAGCCCGCAGCGTCGACTTTAATGAATTAGAAGAAGGCGAACCGCTGAGAAAGGCAAGCAGCGACGGATTCGGGTTTGCAGTCAGCGGAGGAGTTGCACAGGCTGTAGTGAATCAGGTAAAGCGCATTGATCCTGAGCGTGAGATGATGATTGCAAGAGCTGAGGGACTTGATGAGTGCGTAAAGATGATGAAAAAGGCTGCAAAGGGCGAATACGACGGATACCTCCTTGAAGGCATGGCTTGCCCGGGCGGATGCATAGCCGGAGCAGGAACCATGCTGCCGCTGAACAAGGCAGCATACTCCGTCAGCGTTGCAATGAAAGAGGCGCCGGTAACAAATGCAGCTGACAGCAGATACGCAGACCTTCTGCCTGCACTGGAGCATATCCAGGAGGAACTTAAGAATAATCAATAGAGGAATAATCAATAGATTCTGACAACCATAAATCTGCCGGAAAAGAGCATTTTGGAATAAATTGGTAAGGCTAGCGTAAAAAGTTTGTAGGTAAAAGAAGACAATAAAAAATAGAGAGCGGTATTATGGACAGCATAGAGAGAGTACAGAGTGATCTGGTCAGATTGTTGAAAAATGAAGGTGCAGCGCTTATCGGTTTTGGTGACATGAGTGGCGTGGATCATTGCGAGTTTCACACAGGGATATCTGTTGCTGTGCCTCTTCCTGTATCTACGATATGTGATTTGATGGTGGCGCCTACCGTTGAATACAGCATGTTATATGATTCTCTTAATAATGATTTGAACAGGATCGTAAAAGCAGGCGAATCTTTTATACGAAGCCATGGATATAGAGCCTATGCCAGAAGCACAGACCTTTGCGGAAAATGCTTTGCGGTCTGCGCATGGACAAGGAAATATATTTCGCAGGAATTGAAAAGATAGTCAAGGAGTTTACGCAGCAGAATCGAACTAAAACTCCGGACTGGGGGATCATATCCATTGAGCTCATCAAGGGCGAAGTGGACTTCTATCGAGTCAGAGAAGCAAAGCCTAAGGAATGCATTGAGAAATATGAAAAAAGCCGGCATTACTACCGGCTTTTGCCCGAGATTTATGAAGCTCATGCTCCTCAATGGGGAGCAATTCTTTTGACATTTTAGTTAGTTAAGACTAACATAATACATAATTATTATTAAAGAGACTGACTGATGCTTGCGATAAAACTGATTCTGGAAGGCCTTGGCCTGGGCTTCCTGCTATATCTCATCTGCGCCATCGGAATCCGTAACGGAGCGATTGGAATGGTACATCTGTACGACAAAAAGGTTCGGGAACGGGTCGTTTCAGCTGCGCTGGCAGGAATCATGGCAGTGATTCTGTAAATGGAAAGAGAGCATATTATGAGACTTGAGAAATCGTTGATCTATAAGAACTTCTATAAAGACCTGACGGAAAGATACGGTGAGGAGAAAGCCGCTGCTATCTGGAAGTATGCGAATGAAGAGCTTGAAAGGTTGGCATCAGAGTATGAGGATGCCGACAACAATAGCCTGACCTTTGTATTCCCTCCGGCTGCCCTGTACCGCGCTATTGAACATTATGCGCCAGGAGAAGCACTTGAAGTGACACGCGCGTATGGGACTAAGACCGGTATCAGGCTGAGGGATTTTTTCCGCAAGGTGACTGCACTGCCGGGGATCCCTGATCTCATGTGGAATAACATGGACAAGATCGCCGCCAAGATGAGCGACGGCTATGACTGTGAGAACCTCGTGCTGGAGGAGCACCTGTGCAGCCTTGATGTCAAAGGCTGCCCACTCTATGACAAAGCAAAGGAGATAGGTACACCCGAAGCTGTCCAGATGATCTGCTGCATGGATAAAGAATATATGACAGGATTTCGCGGCATAGATTATAAGAGAACAAAGTCAGTTGCGGAAGGTGATGAATGTTGTGACTATCGTCTCCGTGATTCAAGAGGTACAGATACAGACGCAACATATACAACCGATATATCTGACACCAGGTGGATGGCATACGACATCCCGGGAAATATAGGGTGGATGACTTATCTTGCAATGCTGGCGAAAATGATCAGGGACAGAGAGTATGGGAGTGTTGCGATCTCAGCAGTTCCGGCGGCTCTTATGATCACAGGGGTAGCTGAACTGATCAGTGAGAGGATAAAAGGGCTTGACCGTGAGCTTCCTAAAACTCGACTGTACAGAGGCTTTGGTGCACTGACTCTCGGAGGCATTACAGGGATAGCTGCAGCGGCTGTGGCTAATTCGAGCAACAAGAACAAAGCCGCTATGGGCGGCGGAGCTGCACTGTGCGCATTGTTTGCTGGACTGCTGTTCAGAGGATATAAGGTCAAGGAGTAAATCGATGACAATAACAATTATCCTGGCACTGATCATGTGCGTATTGTTGTTTCTCATGATATGGGCGGCGACTTACTTCTATCCTTGGGACAGACTTCTGGAGTTCTTTCCCAAGGATATTGAAGAAAAAGCAAAACTGCATGATCCGCCTTTCGCGGCAGCACCTGCAATTGGCTGGATCATCATGGCGCTTTGCATACTGGGCTTTATCGGCGTGATCGTGTACGGAGGCTGGGACGGAATACAAAGAGGATATACCTTCGGCAAGTTTCTTGTGCGGTTTCTCATCATTCTGTTTGGTGTGAAGGCGTTTGATATCATCGGTCTGGATTATTTCCTCATCACAAAGACACAGTTTTTCCAGCATTACATCCCGGAGACCAAAGGATGCGCTGGTTATCACAGCTTTGGCTTTAACCGGAAGGAGCAGATCAGGCAGTGCATTATGCTTCCGTTTGCCGCGCTCCTGACCGCATGGATCTGCACGTTATTTTAAGGAGACTAACTGCAGCGAAAAGCTGATGCTCAGAGGTTCAACAATACTCAGGGGAGTCAAATAATAGGGATATGACTATACATGAATATGGCAAAGAGAATAACCAGATAGGCAAAATATTAAAGGCAATTAAAGACTGTTGAAAAATACAGTCTATTTTCTATTGCAGTCTTTTCAATCCGTAGGAATAGTGGTAGAGTTAGTTAGAATAAACTAACTCTAATATTTTAAGGATCATCGCTTATGAAAATAGTTCAATTTAAAGATGTAACAAGAACATATGTGACAGGAGACCATACACAGAACGCTTTGGCTTCCGTCAATCTGGAAATCGAAGGCGGCAAATTCGTTGTCATTCTAGGTCCATCAGGAGCCGGAAAGAGCACATTTCTTAATCTTCTCGGAGGACTGGACAACCCAACGAGCGGTACGATAATTGTGGACGACACTGATATCTCCACGCTTTCAAGCGATGAGCTGGCTGACTACAGAGCCGCAAAAGTGGGATTCGTGTTTCAGTCATACAATCTGATTCCTACGCTTACTGTTCTGGAAAACGTTTCGCTTGTAGAGGAGATTGCACCGGACCATATGAGCGCAAAAGATCTTCTTAAGGAAGTAGGTCTGGATGATCACGCTCATCAGTTTCCGCATGAGCTGTCAGGCGGAGAACAGCAGCGGGTTTCCATCTGCAGGGCACTGGCCAAGAATCCTAAGATACTTCTATGCGATGAACCTACAGGTGCTCTCGATTCCGAAACAGGTGTAGTTGTACTCAAGCTGCTTCTTAAGATGGCAAAAGACTATGGCAAGACCATTATCATCGTAACTCACAACCAGAATATCGCCAGAATGGCAGATGTTGTTATACATATAAGGAGTGGTAAAGTCACTTCAGTCGATGAACAGCTGCATCCGTTATCGGTGGAAGAGGTGGAATGGTAATGCTGAGACGTAAACTTTGGAGAACTGCAAAAGTATATAAAGTCCAGTTCATTTCCATGATACTTCTGATCGCTTTGGGCATCGGAGTGTTCGTGGGGTTCAATGCCGAGTGGGTGACCATCGGCAAGGACACTGACGCATTCTTCCGTGACTGCGGCTTTGCCGACTACAGGATAATAGATGAAGACGGAATCTCATCTGCTGATGTAGATAAGATAAGGAACATAGAAGGAGTGACTGGGGTCAGCAGATTCCTGTCTGTCAATGCCGATGTCAAGGACTCTGATGATCAGCTCGCGCTTACGGTAACTGAGAGCGAGCATACATCCGGATTTGTACTGATGGAAGGCGAGGAGTACGACAGATGGGATGCGGAAGGTTTCTGGCTTATGGATAAATACGCCCATCAGAACGGAATCAAGCCGGGAGACACGCTGACGGTCTCCTTCGAGGACATGGAGTTTACTGGTACTGTCAGAGGCTTGATCGAGTCTGCCGAATATCTAATATGCGTACGAGATGAATCTCAGCTGATGCCTGACTTCGACACATATGGGTATGTGTATGCCACTCCGGCGATGCTCCGTAAGGTGATCGAACAGCAGATAAGAGAAGAGGAACCTGACATCGATGACGATGTTATGAGCATGGCCGTCAAAGAGGTATGCGATGAGACCTTTTGCCAGTTGAATGTCAATTCATCGATGAGCAAGCAGGAGATACAGAAAGCAGTAGACGATGCTCTGGACCGCTCTCTCATGATTATTACCAAAGATGAGAACATTTCATATGCCGAATCCAGAGGCGAGATGAACGAGGGCAAAACGATGGGAGCGGTACTGCCGGTGCTTTTCCTTGCGATAGCGATACTGACCATGATAACCACAATGAACAGGATCACTATCAGCGAGAAAACCCAGATTGGCACTCTTAAGGCTCTCGGCTTCAGAGACAGAAGGATAATCCGGCACTACACTTCATATGCTGTCGTCATATCTGTTATAGGTTCAGTGCTCGGCATTATTATAGGATATCTGCTGTGCAAAATGGTGATGTCGCAGGACGGCATGATGGGAACATATTTTGTAATGCCTGACTGGACGATACACATACCTGTATGGATATGGGCTATAGTTATGCTGATAGTCGCATTCACGATATTCATAGGGTATCTGTCGGTTAGAGATCTTCTTCGGGGAACGGCGGCAGAAACCCTCCGCCCGTATACTCCGAGGCACATTCGCAGGCTGCTTCTTGAAGGGACAGCGCTCTGGAACAGGATGAAGTTCGGTACAAAGTGGAACCTCAGAGACATATTCCGGCACAAATCCCGCAGCGCCATGTCATTCATCGGCACCTTCGGCTGCATGCTGATGCTTGTAGCGTCATTCGGGATGAACCAGACAATGGATAGTTTTCTGGATACATTTTACGATGGGACTGCAGCGTACTCTTCGAAGGTATTCATGTCATCGGATGCCGGGAACAGCGATGCATTAAAGCTGGCGGAGGATCTTGATGGAGATTACAGCGCGTCTGTAAGTGCCAAGGTGGGTGACAAGACTCTCTCCGTAGATGTCTACAATATTACTCATGACCTGTACAGATTTATAGATGAAGACTCAAACATTATCCCTTTGCCGGAGGAGGGCGCGCTGATATGCAAGCGCCTTGCGAGAGAGTTTGACGCAAAGCCGGGAGATATTGTGACTGTAGAGCCGTATGGTACGGATGAAAGCTATGATATCCTTATCAGCGGCATCAACGGATCGCTTACAGAAAGCATCTCAATGAATGAGAAATATGCGAAAGAGATCGGACTGACCGGAAGTGAGGCATATAAGATAAACAGCGTGTATACCATGAAGGACAAGGCTGTGGTTGGTACCGGCAGCAACATCACAAGTGTACAGAGCAAACAGGATATCATCGACTCTTTCGATGCTTTCATGGAGATTTTTTACTTCTTCATTATAGTTCTCATAGTCGCATCCGTATTGCTGTGTCTTATCGTACTGTACAATCTCGGGATCATGAGTTACATGGAACGTTATCGCGAGATGGCGACGCTCAAGGTACTGGGCTTCAGAAACAAAGCGATCGGACGGCTGCTGATTTCCCAGAATCTCTGGATAGCCGTAGCAGGAACTCTGCTGGGAATACCTGCAGGCATATGGGCGCTGAACTATCTGATGGAAATGCTGGCGGGCGAGTATGAGATGGAGACAGTGGTCGGACCAGTGAGCATTTTGGCTGCTACAGCCCTGAATCTGGGCGTGGCAATGATTGTGGGATGGATGATATCCCGGAAAAACCGTAAGATCAACATGGTTGAGGCTCTTAAAGGTACAGAGTAGATTAATACTTATCAGAATGTAATCAACCTTCTCACGCAGGAAAGGAAGGAATAATGGAAGAAACAGGAAACGGAAAGATGATTGTTATCACAGGAGGCAAAGTAAATGATACAAATGCATACGCAGAGAGAATCGCAAACTTGAACGGGATATTGAGGAACGATAACTAATAGCGATGAATAAAAGAGGCGGCTTTGTATGGTAGAATGATACATAGAAAGCCGCTCTATATTTGGAGGCAAGAGCTATGATTGGAATCATTTCAGATACACATGGGCTGCTCAGGTCAGAAGTGATGGAAGCACTTAATGGATGCGATGTAATCCTTCATGGCGGGGACATCAACAGGCAGGATATAATCGATCAGCTTGAAGAGATCGCTCCGGTATATGTTGTGCGCGGAAACAATGACAAAGACTGGGCAGAGCATATCCCAATGTTCCTTGACTTTGAACTGGCTGGCCTTCACATATACATGACTCATAAGAAAAAAGATCTTCCGGAAGATCTCAGCAATTATGACCTTGTTGTATTCGGTCATTCTCATAAGTATGAAGAAAGCAGACAGGGTAAAACTGTCCTGCTCAATCCCGGCAGTTGCGGACCAAGACGCTTTCATCAGGCGATAACAATGGCAACTGCAGAAATAACAGGAAGTGGGATAACAATTAAGCGCATTGAAATTCCTCAGAAACATGTAGGGGTTCTCTCTAAATCCGGTACTGATGATCTGAAAAAGCAGATCGGGATAGTGATCAAAGAAACCCAGAAGAACAGAAGCCCTGAGGATATTGCAAATAAGTACGGTTTCGATACAGCTCTGACTGAGCAGATAGCAAGACTCTATCTGACACATCCTGGTATCGACGCAGATGGGATCATGACTAAAATGGGGTACTGACAAACATGGAGGATCAAAATGATAAAAGAAGACTTCTTCAAGAATTGGAATTACAAGAAACACGCCAAGTTCTGCACGGCAGTATACCTGGGTTTGTACACTTTTGACATGACCATATCTTACTTCATATTGAAAAAGCTGCTGGCAAAACTATAAACTTTAGACAGTGTAAGAAGTGAACGCATAGAAGCGAATTGTCCCGTAATAGGCAATTCGCTTTTAGCATACAAAAAATATGAGCTGATGTCTGACGGTATTGTCGCGGAGAGCAAGAATCTTTTGACAAATGAGTTAGAGATTACTAACATATATAGGAGGGATGAGCTTCACAGATTCAGCGATGAGAGGAGAATCATATGGGACTCGTAAAGAAATACATGAACCAGACAAGAAAGCCTGAGGGTATCCTCGGCAATCTGATGATAACCGGTATGAATACAGGACATGCAGCAATGGCAAAATGGGGATCGGACTACCTCAGAGTCAGCGATCTTGCCAATGTCATCGACCTGGGCTGCGGCGGAGGAAGCAATGTTAAGGCACTTGCTGAAAGGTACGCAGGAGCTAAAGTGACAGGTCTTGACTATTCAGAACTGTCGGTGGAACGTGCCAGAGCATTCAACAGCACTCTGATAAGCAGCGGCAAATGCAAGATCGTACAGGGAGATGTTTCTGCCATAGACCTTCCTGACGGCAGCTTTGATCTTGCTACAGCATTCGAGACGATATACTTCTGGCCGGGGCTTGAAAAGTGCTTCAACGAGGTCGCAAGGATACTCGGACCCGACGGCACCTTCATGATAGTCAATGAGTCAGATGGTGCAGACGGACCGTCAAAGCAATATGAGAAGATCATAGAGGGCATGAAGATCTACACGCCGGAAGAAATCGAAAGTGCTCTCAAGGCAGCAGGCTTTGACCGTGTTATAACATATCACCATGACAGCAAGCCGTGGATCACAGTGATAGCTGAAAAGGGGGAAGCGGCCAAGAAGGAGATAGCTAAAGCTCTGAAACCTGACTACAAGAACTGGGTACCGCAGGGGATGATAAATGGAATGTGCGCAGGCACAGCAGCGCTCGCTGCAGCGAATGTAGGTGCGGCAGTACTGCTTAGATATAAGAGTGGCAAGGTGAAAACCGGGATACAGGCTGCGCTTGGATTGGGCCTTATCGGATGCGCCAAAATGACAGAATGGTGCATAATGGCTAACCGCAATTTCTCATATGACGGAAAGCGTAAGCTGTCAAAAGTGATTGTTGAGGGAACCGCGGAATACATCACTATTCCTGAGGGCGGAGTCGGACTTGATGTCGGATGCGGAAGCGGGGCGCTTACGATCGCCTGTGCAAAGAGGAACCCTCAGGCGACTATGGTCGGCATAGACCGATGGGGCGCTGAATATGCGTCATTCAGCAAAGCTCTGTGTGAGCGCAATGCTGAGGCAGAAGGTGTTTCAAATGTTTCTTTCGAAAAAGGCGATGCCGTACATCTTGACTTTCCGGACGAGATATTTGATGCAGTTACGAGCAATTACGTATATCACAACATATCCGGAGTGGACAAGCAGGAGCTCCTCAGAGAGACACTGAGGGTCCTTAAGAAAGGCGGTACCTTCGCAATACATGATCTGATGTCCAAAATGAGGTACGGAGACATGGAACGCTTTGCGCAGGAACTCCGTGACGAGGGTTATCAGGAAGTTGAACTGATCCATACAGATGGCGGACTATTCATGTCAAAGATGGAAGCGACCAGGATGATGCTCAGAGGATCAACAATACTCAGAGGAGTCAAATAACATGGGAAAAGGAAAATACAGAATAGAGAAAGACTCTGTGCAGGAGACTCTGATGATCCCGCTTATAGGGATCAAGGATGTCAAAGCATTCTTCTCGCTCGAAGATGCTTCAGAGATACTGTCATGGGGCTGCAACTTCAAGGATGTCACCTCAAGAAGTTATATGCGAGGTTACCGGGATATATACAACGATGTCAGCCGGTTCCATAAGATCATGATCAGATTCTGCGACAAACTGGTGAAGATGGTCATCATAAAGATCACTTTCAAATGATGATCTTAAAGGAATAGCAGGGGAGGAACTGAAATCATGCAATTTGATGAACTTGGGCGTAAAGATGGAAAGACCCTGATGCTGCTGCCTGGAACAGCCTGCGATTACCAGACTAACTTCGGATCTGTTCTGGACAGACTGGCGGAGAAATATCACCTGATATGCGTCAACTATGACGGATTCGACGGAAGCAGTCTGGTGTTCCCGGACATTCTGACGGTAACAGAGAAGATAGAACGTTACATCAAGGCAAACTATGATGGCAGGATAGATGGTGCAATCGGCTCTTCGCTTGGAAGCACCTTCGTCGGGCAGCTGATCCAGAGGCAGAATATCCATATGGATCATGGCATATTCGGGAGCCCGGATCTCGATCAGAGCGGCAGATTCAGCGCCTGGCTCCAGTCAAAGCTCGTAGTGCCGCTTCTGACCAGCTTTACCCGCGGAGAGAAAAAGAAAGCAAGAACAAAAGACCTGCTTAAGAAGACATTCGAGATGAGCGATGAAACAGCAGATAAGTTCATGTCATGCTTTGAAAGATTCAAGCCGGAATCGATCCGGAATGAATACTACACAGATCTTCTGACCTGGCTCGAAGATGACATCCATGTGGAGAACACAAAGGTGCACTTCATATATGCGAACAAGATGGGTGAGAAGTATCTGAAACGCTATAAGAAGTACTTCAGAGACCCTGAGATCAGGGAATTCGACATGCAGCATGAGCAGTGGCTGTTCGGAGAAGAGAAATATGCTGCTCCGGTACTGAAGGCGATCGATGAATTTATGGATATCAGAGGAAATATATTATGACTATACATGAATTTGGCAAGGACAATAAGCAGATAGTGGTGCTGATACACCCATCTGCTGTGATGTGGGACTATTTTGAATATGTGATCCCGATTATGGAAGGCAGGTACCATCTTGTAGTGCCTGCTTTGCCGGGTTATGACGAGGACCGCACAGGAGATTTTACCAGTGTAGAGGAGATTGCAGCTGAGCTTGCATACTGGCTGATCGACCACGGATACAAAGAGATAGCTTGTATATATGGCTGCTCTATGGGAGGTTCTGTAGTAACACGCTTCTTGGCGGATGATCGTGTTAAGGTAAGAAACGCAGTGATCGACGGAGGCATCACGCCGTATCAGCTGCCGTGGATAGCGACAAGATTCATTGCCATCAGAGATTTCCTGATGATATACATGGGCAAGCTTGGAGGCCTTAAATTGCTGGAAAAGGCGTTTTCCACGGATGAGTACTCTGATGAGGATCTTAAGTATGTGGATAAAGTCCTTAAATTCATGAGTGCGAGAACGATATGGCGTACTTTCGAATCGTCCAACAACTATAAGATGCCGGACAGGATCCATACCGGCTGCGGGCATATTGAATACTGGTATGCTGCCGCAGAGGAGAAAGACCGGGCATGGGATATAGACTATATCCGCAAGAACTTTCCGCAGACAGAGTTCCGTAAGTTTGAGGAGGTGGGTCATGGGGGCCTTGCAGCATTGAAACCCGAGCTGCTGGCTGCAGAAATTGAAAGACTGATCAAAGGATAATCTGAAAAGAGGATAGTACAAGAGGGGTGAGTATTGAATTACTTACAAAAGCGAGGATAAATCAATGATCACCCGTGAAATACTTTTGGGACTCATGATCCCTTTTGCCGGCACATCAGCCGGCAGCGCCTGTGTCTTCTTTATGAAGCGCGGACTGAATATCAATATACAAAAGGCTCTTACTGGTTTTGCGGCAGGTGTTATGGTTGCTGCATCTGTATGGAGCCTCATAATGCCTGCCATGGAGCAGTCTGAAGGAATGGGGAGGCTGGCGTTCCTGCCTGCTTTCATCGGGTTCTGGATAGGGATAGTTTTTCTTATGATACTCGACAACATAATCCCGCACCTTCACATTAATGCAGAGGCCGCAGAGGGTCCTGCGAGTCATCTGGCCAGGACGACTATGATGGTTCTTGCAGTTGTCCTGCACAACATCCCTGAAGGTATGGCTGTCGGGGTCGTCTATGCAGGATTTATGTCTGGATCAGGACTGATAACTGCAGGCGGAGCTCTCGCGCTGTCTATAGGTATCGCCATACAGAACTTCCCCGAAGGAGCGATCATATCAATGCCGCTTTATGCGGCGGGCAAGAGCAAAAGGGCTGCATTTGCAGACGGGGTGCTGTCAGGTGCAGTCGAGCCGGCAGCCGGACTGTTGACCATCATTGCTGCAACGGTGATCGTGCCCGCAATGCCGTATCTGCTGAGCTTTGCCGCAGGGGCGATGATGTACGTAGTAGTGGAAGAACTGATACCTGAAATGGGCGAGGGAGAGCACTCGCATACAGGGGTGCTGATGTTCGCGGCAGGATTCACGGTAATGATGGCACTGGATGTAGCCCTCGGATAAGGAGGAAGAAACAGACATATATGCACCAATCTATAAGCGTGCGATGAAAGCGGATCAGCATATCTACGAATTCATGTACAAGCGGATCCCGAATGTTATCAGGGACAAAGAAGTTCTGGAACAGAACGGATGGCATGTCACCTTCAGCAAGGAGATGTCGGCGCGCATCGCAATGGTATATGCGGAGTGCACCAGAAAGAAGTAAAGATCCAGAGCCGGAAATCAAAAAGTTCATGGAAAGATAAATCATATTTGACGGAGACAAGACAAATGAAACATTAATGCAAAATAACAGTGCTGTTTAATGCAGACAGGCGATCATGAACAATTATAGCTGTGTAAGACTAATTACAAGCATGTAGAGTTTACTCTTACACAAATAGATTGTTAGTTGAAGAATTAAACCACAGGTTGAATTTACAAATCCTTGACAACTGTGCTATATTCACAGAGGAAAGAAGAGGGCGGGATAATAGGTCTTCACCAAATATTATTTTCAAACACAGAAAGAGGAAAACAAACCAAATGTTATATCTAGTATTTGCATCAAAGAGCATCAATACAGAAAGAAAACCGCAGGGTATTGACCACCTGATGGGACGTTGCTTTGCGTGCAAATATGAGACAAGTATTAGGAGTGTGCGGCATGATATAAGTTAGCCGTGCAGATTTTGAAGGATACAGAAATTCAGATCCGCTTGTCTCAGAACGAGATGAGCGGATTTTTTTATAGCAGAGAAAGGATTTAGGAAAAAGAAATGTTACAGATCAAAGGCAAAGTAAATACAGCTATCTGCTTTGCCAGAGTAGTAGAAGATGAGGCGATAGAGCAGATCAGAAGGATGTGCGATACCGAGATGACTCGCGGCAGCCAAATCAGGATCATGCCTGACGTGCATGCCGGAAAGGGATGCACTATAGGTACGACAATGACGATCACAGATAAGGCTGTACCTAATGTCGTTGGTGTGGATATCGGCTGCGGCATGTACACAGTCAAGCTGGGCAAGGTAGACATCGACTTCGAGAAGGTCGATGAGGCATGTCATATCATCCCTTCAGGTTTTGACACATGGGAGAGCGTGAAGTGGTCGTTCGACCTGACAGAGCTGAGATGCTACAGAGAACTCAGAGATGCCAAGAGGCTGAACAGATCTCTCGGAACACTCGGAGGCGGCAACCACTTCATCGAGATTGATGAAGCTGAAGATGGAACGAAATATCTCGTCATCCACTCAGGCTCAAGAAACCTCGGCAAGCAGGTCGCAGAGTTTTACCAGCAGCTGGCTATCAATCTGAACCACGGCAAGGAAGAGTACTTTGCAAAGCGTGATCAGATCATAGAGGAGTACAAGGCGACAGGAAGAAAGAAGGAAATCCAGGCTGCACTCAAGGCTCTCAAGTGGGAGAAGAAGGATGCAGATGTACCTGACGATCTCTGCTACCTGTACGGCACATACCTCGACGACTACCTGCACGATGTAGTGATCTGCCAGCGTTTTGCACGTGAGAACAGAGAGCACATGTCTGAGGTCATTCTCGAGCACACCGGACTCGAGGCAATCGAGGCATTCCACACCATCCACAATTACATCGACACGGATGAAATGATCCTGCGTAAGGGTGCTATCTCAGCTCATGAGGGCGAGCTTGTGCTGATCCCTATCAACATGAGAGACGGCTCGGTACTGGCAACAGGCAAGGGCAACCCTGACTGGAACTATTCTGCACCACACGGCGCAGGCAGGATCCTGTCAAGAAGTAAGGCCAGAGACGTCATCGAGATGGAAGACTACAGAAAGTCGATGGAGGGCATCTACACCACATCGGTAAGCACAGCTACTCTGGACGAAGCGCCGATGGCATACAAGTCGCTCGAGGACATCATCGATGTGATCGAGGAATCAGTAGACGTAATTGAAGTATTAAGACCAATTTTCAACTATAAGGCAAGCTAGGCCGGCACATCTTCCGGCCTATGCAGGGCCGGAAAGGACGGACAATGCAATGAACGTTAGAGCGGTCGTCACCTGGACTGTCCCGGTGATCGACCTTAAGGCAACAGGACAGAACATCAAGACGCTCCGTATGGCTGCGGGCATCTCTGTAAGAGAGCTCCAGACCATCCTCGGATTCACCAACCCGCAGGCGATCTACAAGTGGCAGAATGGTGATTCACTCCCATCTATCGACAACCTTGTGATCCTTGCATCGGTACTCGGAGTCACCATCGACGAGATCCTCGTGACAGATGGCGATGAGAC
>JAWRIG010000099.1:0-66117 GCA_040308005.1 Anaerovoracaceae bacterium
GTCAGCCAGTCACGCTCGCTCTATAGCTGTCGGCCGGGCTGGGCAAATGCCCGGCGCCAGCGCGGCGTTCCTGGGACAGTCCAATCACATTAAAAGAGGGATGGCTACTCGCCATCCCCCAGAAATCCGTGAAGAACCAATTTTTTTCAATACAACTGAAAAGCCTCCCGTTCAATCGGAAGGCTTCGCTGTATCTGTTCTCATGAGCCATACAGGACTCGCTTTACATTATCATTTCTGGCCTATCGTTACCGGGCCGTATTCTCTAACAGCATCCATGAATGCGTATATGTTCTCAAGCGGTGCATCTACCGGGATATCGCAGCCTGTGCTGACGATGTAGCCGTTAGGTGAATCTGCGCAGTCAGCAATATCACGCATTACTTCGTCCCTTACTTCTGCAGGAGTCCCCAGCATCATGGTGTTGATAGGGTCAACATTTCCTATGATAGGCACCTTGTCTCCTCCCAGCTCCTTGGCTCTCAGAAGAGGTACTTTAACATCGACACTCAGCATGTCGCATCCCGATTCGAGCATGGCCTCGGTGATCTTGTTGGTGTTGCCGCAGATGTGATATCCCATAGCTACACCATGCTTGTGGACTGCAGGTGCAAGCTCCTTGGTATATGGAAGAACAAGCTCTCTGTATGCCTTTTCGCTCATGATGTCGCCGGATGCCACAGGGTCGCAGATGAAGATGTCTACGCCGCATTTAGCGAACTCTTCGCTTACAGCTATGAGAGCATCAGTCGAGAACCTGAGCAGCTTGTGCACAAGCTCAGGCTGCTTTCTCGTTGCAACGAGCAGCTTCGAGATCGGGTATATGCTGGAAGCTGCGGTCATAGGGCCTGTAAGGCTGGCGCTTGTTCCGACCGCACTACCCATCTGCTCAACGAGCATCTCACAGGCGGTGCAGCAGAGATCGATCCACGGATCGTTCTTTCTGAGCACGCATTCCGGGTCAAGGTTGTCCACGTCTTTGAGGTCTTTCAGGACATGCTCCACTATAAGCGGAGCTGTGTTCTCAGGGTCTCCAAGGATCGTTCCGGCTGCCTGCCCTATTCCGTGAAGGCCGTATTCAATCGAAAGGCCGTCAAGTCCGAGCAGCTCATAAGCCCTCTTCTGCACCAGAACCTGATTCTCAGCTGAAAGTCTCTTGAATCTGTTCTTCTCGCCTATAAGCCTCGGTCCTACCGAGTCGATCATCGGCATAGCAGGCAGACGGTCAACTTCCTTTCCGTCAAAGTATGCCGCCATACGTTCATTTGAAGTCATCTGGTCTTTTCTTACTGTCATTTAACCCTCCTGCCCCTATAAGGTCTTTCTCCACAGCTGATCAGACTGGCTTCCGGTCTCTCCCCCGAAATCAAAGTCTTCATCCACTACCGGTTCACCCGGCTCTTTAACTATTATGTCTTCATCCCAGTCACCTGAGATGAGTTTTCTCATTATCTCATTGCTGCCGGGCACTTTGCACAGTTCAAGGCCGAGGAGATTCGCGCACTTTTCAGCGTATTCCTCAACAGGATGAAGTTCATAGCATCCCGTATCGATCACTGTGACCTTAGTATACGAGTCAAACATGAGCTTCATCACCCTGAGTCCGCGGCGCTCGCCGTATCTCTCCTGCGCCCTCTCAAGCATCGAGAGAAGTGCTCCTTCGTCTTTCGACCAGCCCTTGGTCAGGTACATGTTGCCTGCCTCGAGGAGGTTCCTCTTCTGCCTCTTTCCTGTGCAAAGCATCATGTTGCAGCAGTCGTCGAACCTCGGCATCGCAAGAGCGGCATTCCGTGTATGCCATCCGCTCGCTCCCTTGCCGCAGAATCCGTACGCGAGGATTACAGTATCCGCGCCGTCATCTTCAGCCCGGTCTATCTCCTTCTGTATCACCTCGCGCAGCTCATCAGGGTCGTTGTGATACCCTCTCTCCATCCAGCGGATCTCGATATCCCCGTAACCGAAACGATCGAAGACGGCACTTATCTCGTCTTCGATCATCGAGCATGCTATTAGTATCTTTTTGCCATGATACAGTCCGTGCATAGGCTTTCTCTGTTACCGTTAAGGCTCTTACGCCTACAGCTATTTCATCACGATCTCGCGGAACTTTCCGTGGGACAGCTTAACGCCGACATTCTTGATGCATACCTGTCCGCCAATCTTCGCTTTGCCCTTCATCTCAAGCATAGCCTTAAGGAAGTCTATTCCTTCCTCGAGCTGATGCTCTCTGAACTCAGCGTGGCCTGTGTCGACAAGTGCATATGTGAACTTAGGGCACAGCAGGAAGATGCATGAATCATCCATGATCTCGCTGACTTTTCTCATGAACGGATCATAGAAGTCTTCGACCGCATTGGCAAGGAACTTCGGTCCGAGTATGTCAAGAGCGCCTGCTGAATCCGAGAAGATGAACACATCCACTCCCGCCTTTTTGCCGTTCTCGATGTATCTGAGAAGCTGCTCTGCGAACTTATCGAAGACGAGCTTCATCTTCTCTCTGTCCTTGCGGTAAGCCTTGAATACGAGCCTCGGCTCCATCAGAGCATTGAGGATTGTGAACGGTCCCGTCACCTCGAGACAGACGGTCTCGCCTTCACCCTTCATCGCAGCGCAGGCATCCAGTACTTCATGTATACGCATCCTGCCGAAATCTATATCCGGCAGCGCCAGCACTTCATCCATGTTCGCACAGATCGGATCCTTGGCTCTCGGTCCCGTATTGGAATCCCCGTAGTTAAGAACTGCGCCCATTGCCTCAGCCTCAACGGTCCTGCAGAATGGAAGGAGCACAAAGTCCGAATTGTCGTGCTTCTTTATGGCTTTGGCCAGGGTCTGCATCGTGCCGCTGTGCATGTACGCATCCGGGAATTCAAGGCCCAGGCCCTCAGTCACCTCTGCGCTGATGCCTACCGAGTTTGAATAAGTGCATTTGTATTCTCTTATGTCTGCCATGGTTTTCACCCTTCTATCTGAACGGATCCTCGTCAAAGAGGTTCCCTTTATTATCATTTTTATGTCCGTACTCGAGCATCAGCGCTGTGATCTCGACACGGTTTCTCTCTGCCGATTTTTCAAGATAATCAGCCAGAGCATCGGCGGCTATAAGCCCCCGCTTCAGCATGTATCTTACCGCCTCGGCATTGCGGCGGTTGATTGCAAGGTCAAGGAGATTGCCCTGTCTGTCGCGGGCAAAATCATCGATGAGCCTTCGGTCTGTCATCTCCGAATCGCTTTGCGGTGCATAATCTGCGTCCTCCGCATGGCGCTCCATGTATGTAAGTACGGCGGCATATCTTGCTGCAGGCGGCAGCATCTTAAGCCTTGCGGGGCTGATAACGATGTCTCTTAAATTCCTGCAGCTGGAGAAAGCCGATCTGTCTATCTTTCTGACGGAGTCAGGTATCTCAAGTATCTGAAGAGCATGGCAGCTTTCGAACATCTCGCCGCCTATCATCAGCACTCCTTCAGGGAGCCTGATCTTCTTAAGCTTCCAGCAATGCTGGAAGAGTCCCGCACCGGCTTCCTTCACCTCGTGAGGCAGCCTTATCTCCTCGAGAGAGTAGCACATCCTGAAGGCGTAATTGCCGATGTGCTCAACGCTGTCAGGGATCTCAAGCACCGCAAGATTATCAGCGCCCGAAAAAGCGAGTTCCTCTATATACCGGATATGCTGCGGCACACAATAATGCACCGCAGCATCCTCATATCTTACAAGTCTGTCACCGTCAATATTAACTGACATCTACAGCTACTCCTGTGGTCCCAATGTCCTTACAGTCTTAAGCACTTCCTGAACGTTGCCAAGCGGCGAACCCATTCCGAGTCCGCATGCCGGCGAGATGATGTCCGAGCCCTGGTTGAAGCAGTTCTTGGTCAGCTTTTCAACCGTCTTGCCGTCCTGCATCTCGATAGCGAATGTGCTTACATTGCCCATGATCACTTTGTCCGGGAGCTGCTTCTTGGCCTCTCGGATCGATACGACAGCATCGAAGCTGAACGCATCGCTGTGGATCTTTGCCACCTTGTCATATACAGACTTCATCTGGCCGCAGATGTGTACGATCGTCCTTGCGCCAGCTGCCGCAACAGCATCAACGACCTTGTTGATGTATGTTACAGCGTACTCGTCGAAGAACTTAGGTCCGAGGATCTCGCCTGTGCCGCTCGGATCCGAGATCACGATGACGTTGGCACCTGCCTCTACCTCGGCAAGGCCGAATCTTATCAGCTGCTCAGTCACGAACTCCATGTATTCATGCGCGAGCTCCCTCTTCTGGCGGAGCTGCTTGTAGTACCTTGTCGGCTCCATAACAGAGCTTGCTACGCTGACAGGTCCTACGAGGTTTCCGATGATAGGAACATCGTGAGTCTCCTCTTTGAGGATCCTGATCGCATCGAGCACGACCTTGGCTCTTCCCGAATTAAGGTCCATCGGGCTCAGCTTCCTGTAATCCTCAACAGTATCAATTGCATATCCCGTGATATGCGGCTCGAAGAGCTGCGAGCCCATAGTGCATGTTGCACCGAGAGCCTCAGCCTCAACGGACATGCAGAACGGAACGCCGTAGTTCTCAAAGCATCCCTGATCGACGATGGCCTTCGCAAGGTCAGCCATCATCCTTGCATCAGTGTGAGCCTCAGGCAGGTAAACACCCGCAACATCCTGAAGCTCCTTGGTGACCATGTTCATCATGCCGCCCGGGCAGATGCATGCAGGCCGGTCGACCCTCTCACCTTTTAAAATCTTAATTAATCTTTCGTTAGCCGTTGTCATTAATATTCCACCCAATTCTGCAAGCTTGCAGCTGAGAACTTGTATTGAACTGCTCAGCTGTAAGCTCTTATTTTTACATTATTGTAAGTATTATAGCTGCCAGCCGCCGATTGACACCTCGCCCGGATTTACGATAGGAGCGGGCAACCCGTAAGGATACAAAAATGTTGCGTAAAGCTCCGAAAGTAAATCCCTGGAAGAGGTGCAATCGGGGTAGTGCTGGCAGATTTATCTTACTTGAAAGTCGGGAAAATAAGGCACTCAGAGAGCAGCCTCTCATAGTTCTCAGTCGCACCCAGCTCAAGATAATCCATTTCATGCGCCAGCTCTTCCATCTCTCTCTTTACATCCGACGACATCAGTGCCATATACGCTCCTGTCTTGGATGTGTTGCCGACGTACTCTATCTTGTCCTCTACCTCGAACGGCAGTATTCCCGTTCCGGTGATGCTGTCTGCCGGAAGATGTGCTCCGAACTGTCCTGCGATCAGGACGCTGTCGAGGTCTTCCATGCCGATGCCTGCCTTCTTCATGAGAGCCATGAAGCCTGACAGGATAGCACCCTTGGCAAGCTGCACCTGTCTCACATCTCCCATCGTGATGCAGAGCGGATCATCTCCGTCAGTCATCTTGAATGACCTCTTGCCCTCTTCATCGACGAGAATGTATTTCGACCTGTAGTCATCAGGGCCGAACTTGTCAGCCTTGACGAATGCTCCGGTCTTGCGGACGATGCCCGTCCTCAGAAGCTCCTTGGTAACGGTCAGGATACCGCTGCCGCAGATTCCTGCAGGCTCGCAGTCGCCAATGATCTTGAGGTCAAGTCCGTCCTCTCCGATGTGGATGTCCTCGATGGCACCCTCAGCAGCACGCATTCCCGAACTTATATTCATTCCCTCGAGAGCCGGGCCTGCCGCGCATGAGCACGACATGAGTCTGCCGTTGGCTGCAAGCACGATCTCGCCGTTGGTTCCGATGTCTATGAATATGGTGTTGCCCTTGCGGTGCTTGAGGTCGCATACGTAAGCTCCTGCAACGATGTCAGCTCCGATATACGCGGATACCGACGGCAGACAGTAGAGCCTTGCGCCAGGCGCAGCTTTGAGCCCGATGTCTGCGGCCCTCATGTCCTTGGCTTTCGCAAATACAGGGGCAAAAGGAGCTTTGCCTATAGGCGTAGCGTCTACTCCGACGAGCATGTGCATCATCGTGCAGTTGGCGCCTACAGTGATCTCGTAGATCTCATCAGTGCTGACACCGAATTTCTCGCATATGGAACCGACCATCTTGTTTATGGAGCCGACGATGGCCTTTCTCAGCTTGATGATGCCATCCTCCGGATGCTCGATCTCATAGGTGATCCTCGTAAGAACGTCCAGGCCAAAATGCTTCTGGGCATTGATCTCGGATGCGTGTCCGAGCTCTTCGCCTGTGTTCATATCGACGAGCGAGCAGACTACGGTAGTCGTTCCGATGTCGATAGCGACACCGAATCTTCTTCCTGTTGTATCCCCGTGCTCGAGACCTGCGACTCTTCCCTTGTGAAGAATGGCGGTGTATTCGCCCGGCTTCATCGAGTCTATTCCGAGAGCCGTGTAGTCCATTCCTTCTGCGCCTGTCTGCTCGAGTATCTGATCCTCGAACGGAGTCTGGTCGTCAAGAGTCGGCTTGTGGATGGTCACAGGTATCTTGGTGATGTCTGTCTTGAATTCAAAATCAGGAAGATAGCCCGATGCGAGTACATCGTGCTTCTTCTCCTTCTGCAGCGATTCGACCTTAAGGTCTCCTGCAGGATTGACAAGACAGCCGAGCCTGATACCAGACTCGACTTCTTCCTGCTTTAATATTCCAAGTTCTGTTTCAGTAATATCACCGGCTTTGCCCTCAAGGATCCTGACTTTGCACTTTCCGCAGATGCCCTTGCCTCCGCAGGCGTTGTCAACGAAGATCCCTGCGCCGAGCATGATGTCAGCGAGCGGCTGCCCCGGTGTATATTCTATAGTTTTGCCTTCCGGCATTACCGTAATAAGCGGCATTATAACTTTTCCTCCCAGGTGATGGTTTATTATTCTATTCCGCAGAGCTTCTTGGCTACTTCAACAGCCTCTACAGCGTTTCTTGAGTAACCGTCAGCGCCGATGTCCTCAGCGTACTTCATGGAGATAGGGCTTCCGCCTACCATTACCTTGAAGTTGTCTCTGATGCCCTGCTCTTTGAGCTTCTCGATGACAGTTCTCATGCCAGGCATGGTTGTTGTCATCAGTGTGGACATCATGATGAGGTCAGCGTCAACTTCCTTCGCCTTCTCGATGAAGCTGTCGATAGGAACGTCTCTTCCGAGGTCGTACATCTCGAATCCTGCAGTCTCCATCATGATCTTGACGAGGTTCTTGCCGATATCATGTGTGTCTCCCTCGATAACGCCGATTACAGCCTTCTTCGAGTCACCCATGCTTGCATCTTCAGGCAGATGAGGTCTCAGTACGTCGAGTCCTGCATACATAGCGTCCGAGCAAAGCAGCAGGTCTGTTACGAAGTACTCTTCCTGATCGTACATGTCGGATGCGCGGTTCATGCCGTCTACAAGACCGTGAAGGATTCCGTCGAGAGGATCGTATCCGGCTTCGATGTACTCCTCACATACATCAGCGATTTCCTCGTCTTCCATTTCGAAGACATAGTCAGACATTTTCTGCAGTAATTCTTCTTTAGTTGCCATAAGTAACTTTCTCCTGTCTCTTTATAATATGTTCAATTGCTACAATATAGCAATCGCATTATCTTATTAGGTGCTAAATAGCCTCATATCCTTCAGGTGATAAATTCTCGAAGAGCTTTTCGCCACATTTTTGTATCCTTACGGGTGGCCCGCTCTTCTGCGAGATCACCATTCAGGATATGTGTCCATTTAGCATAATTAGTATCAATCAATCTTTACTCTTTAGTTTCTATCACATCTGAGAGTGCTTCTTCTGCGATTCCGAGCGGCAGGCAGCCTTTTCTTGCGCCTCTGCCGTACTTGCGTGCTGCATAGATGAATGCGTCGAAGTTCTCTCTCGGTGTTCCGATCGGTACCTGGCAGCCTGTGCCGAGTGTGTATCCGTTCTCTGCTTCGGAGCCCTTGATGATGCAGGTCTTGCATGTCTCGATTACGTCATCGATGGTTCCGTTGAGCATTACGTCTACCGGTGCCACGTTGCCCATGAGTCCGAAGTGCGGTCCCATTATATCTCTTGCGGCAGCGAGGTCTTCCATGTTGTCTACACTGAAGTTGGCTACCTTGAGCTGGCTCATCTCATCCCAGAGCGGTGATGTCTTGCCGCAGATGTGGATTCCAGGCTTTCTTCCGAGTGCCTGCGTGAGTCCCTCGATGAGCTCGATCAGATGCGGCTCTGAGAACTTCTTGTAGTTTCTCTTGCCGAGGATATCTGAGCAGCTGACCGGGTCGCAGATGGTGCATCCGCCTCCGCCGAATTCAGCAGCGAACATCTCCGCGTATGCGACTGTGTAGTCTACGCACCACTTGAGAAGGTCATGGAGCTCTTCAGGATGCCTTACGGTATCTCTTAAGATCTTCTCTACAGGCCTTATGCATGAAGCATTGGTGAAAGGTCCTGCAACAGGCATCGCTATGCCCATCTCAGGGAATGCCGCCTTGAGGTCGATACCTCTCTGCAGTACAGACAGGAATACAGGGTTCTTCTTAGGATTGTCCTTCATCAGGGTCTTGAGCTGGTCATAGTCCTCAAGTACCGGCTTGATGACACGGTCGATACCCACTTCAGGGAAGTATATCTCAGAACCTACAGCCTGCGCCATAGTTCTCAGTCTCAGTCCCGAAGCGAGGCCGCCTATATTGAACTCTTCCTTCCTGCGCTTTATGACATCGATGTGGACCTTGACGTCATTTCTCCACTGAGCAGTTGTGTATCCGAAGATGTTGGCCATAGCCTCTTCATTACTCTGGATAGAGAACGGTATGTGGTCTACCTCTTCGCCCGCAGCGTATTTCTTCATTCTTTCCCCGTCAGACATTGTCTCAGGGTATTTCTCCATTTCACGTTTCAGTTCTTCATAAGTCATATGAACACCTCTTACATCTGCAAACATCAAAAAACATGCGGCTTTGCGCCGTTTTTACGAGTCCATTATATATTAAAGAAAAGCGGCTCAAGTATTGATTGGTTCAATACCCGGGCCGCTATTTATCGTCAATAGCAATACTTGGCGGACTATATCTCGAGCTGGTCAATTTTGCGGTCGATTTCGACCTGTCTCTCGCTGAACAGGAGCTCCTTGTTGTGCCTGAAGTACTCTTCGCAGCCGTACTTGTTTATGAACGACGCGCATCCGGCATCCGCTGTCAGCTCGGTCACGATCATCAGCATCTCTCTTCCCTCGCCCCAGCAGCTCTCCGCAAACTTGAACAGGCCTGACAGCTTGTCCTGAGTTCCTGCGACTCTGGCCGCATGAGCTCTTACGAGTGTGGCAAAACTGTCTTTGATGATGCCGAAGGATTCATCGTAGTCCTTCACTCCCGATGTCTCTGAAGCGAATTTCTCGAGAATGTCCGCTGTCCTCAGCATTCTCTTTCTCTGAGTCTGGCTGACCGACCCTGCCCTGCGGCCTGCATCGAATTCAGCCCTTACTTTGCCCGATATCTCAAGAAGCCTCTCCTGAGGAACCTTGTCGCCGTGGTCCGCCTCGGCGTAATCCTTGAGGTGGCCTCTTATGTCTTCTATCACCTGAGCCTCTGCATTGCACGCGCGGATGTCAGTTCTCACATTGCTGAGGAGGAGCCCTATGAGCGTATATACCTCGTCGAATCCGGCATCTGCTGCCTGCCCGATGATTTCGCCCGTGTGCCTGCCCCTTAAGATGTCCTCAATCGGATATTCAGACCTATACTTATTGAACAGGTCATAGTATACAGCGAACTCCTTGGCTGCCGCCGGGTCCTGCAGGTACTGGATGATCAGGTCCTCGTCCACCTCAAGATCGTTCTGCTCGTACAGATACAGCATCTTGCTGAGATCTTCCCAGCCTCTCGGAGTGACGATGCTGCGTCCGCTTACCGTAGTCTCGACGGAGTAGAATCTGTTTCTCTTGCTCTGAAGGAAGGTCGTAACTGCAGGATGTATCTCTGCTGCGAGCGCATATTCCTTCCAGGTGTCGTAGTCAGCCTCGACGTCGATCTTCTTAAGTCTGTCGAGTGTGACGATGTCAAAATCCCTGACGGAGTCGTTGTATTCCGGAGGGTTTCCGGCGCATGCGATGATCCAGCCGTCAGGAATGCGGTGCCTTCCGAAGACCTTGTACTGAAGGAACTGGAGCATCAGCGGCGACAGAGTCTCAGACACGCAGTTGATCTCGTCGAGGAAAAGGATTCCCTCCTTCACTCCTGTCTCTTCCATGAGTTCATATATGGAAGCGATGATCTCGCTCATCGTGTACTCAGTGACATCGTATTCCTTTCCGTCGTATACCTTGTGGCTTATGAACGGAAGGCCGATGGCGCTCTGCCTTGTGTGGTGAGTCATCGAATACGAGATGATGCCGATCCCGAGCTCTGATGCGATCTGCTCCATTATAGCGGTCTTGCCGATTCCCGGAGGACCTATGAGGAGGACCGGCCTCTGCTTCTCGACCGGGATCGCATATGATCCGAACTCGTCCCTGGTAAGGTACGCTTTGATTGCATTTCTTATCTGTGTCTTGGCTTTGCTGATGTTCATAGTCTATATCCCTTCACGCAGCTCGTCCTGCTGCAGCAATACTCTTATCGCCCATACCGGAACTGCCGGCAGATGGTAGCCGTCGTCAACGAAGACGAAGGCGGTTTTGTACGGAGGCTTTGCCTCAGGATACGTCCCGAGTCCGTCCGTGAAATATATGAGGCCCTTGAGGTCTGTGAAAGCCCCTTCCTTGATGAGCCTGTCGACATATGTGAAGACCGGTCTGAAGTCGGTGCCTCCGAGGCCTCTTATCTCCATGGTCTCAAGGTATCTGTCAAAGTCCTCTGTGCAGGTGATCACGGTGTCGTCCTGGATCTCCGCATCGCACTGTATTATGTGGACGTTGATGTCTCTGAAGAACGAGCCCTGCTGGTTAAGTATACCATATGTCCTGCGAAGGAAGGTCTGGACCTCTTCGCCTGCAACCGAGCCCGAAGTGTCGATGGCTATGACAAAATCCCTGATCCTGTGGTCTTCTCTGTACTCAAGCGGCTCTATGAGCGGCATGTTCCCGTAGTGCGTCAGGCCGTAGGTGTAGTAGATGTAGTCGAATTCTTCTTCCGAAGTCTTTATCTCTTCACCCATCGCCGCGAACTTTCTGAGAAAATCCGTGTAGTCGTATCTCTCGCGGGTCACGGCTCTTATGTTCTGGACGAGTGTTCCTGCAGACTCGCCGCGGACTTTGCCGAATATCTCAAGCTCCATCTCGATCTGCTTGGCGATGTTCTTCCACTGGTCTTCATCAGTGATATTTATATCCTGAGCCGGGCCGGATATATGCTCTTTCGCCTGAGGCGCGGTGCCCTGTTTGTGCTCTGCCGCATACCAGGTGCTGTGATCATCAGGCGAGAATATCTCCCTCAGATAGTCCGCCCTTTCAGGTGAAGGCGGGTTCTCTCCGAGCCATGCGTATATCTTCTCTGCTGTCAGATACCTGACGGCATTCTTTATTTCCCTTATGTATTTGTGCTGCCGCTCTTCACGGTCCGAGCGGGTGCATGTAAGGCCGAGGTCGCATATTGTCGCCTCGACTGCTATGTCGGCTGCGAGGTCCCAGCGCGCGCGGTCTATCCTGCTTCCGGCAAAAGGATGCATGAATATGCAGTGCAGGATAAGGTGCAGGTACTCCCTTGTTATCTCCTCTCTTGATGAGCGGTAGGTCCTCAGAACGTGCTCCGGAGAGAAGAATATCCTGTCTCCGTCGGTGGAAATAGTCCCATCATAAACAGACCTCCTGTGCATGCTGAGCGCCACATCCATGTAGCGGAGATTCACAAGGAGTCTGTTTCTGGATATATCCAGGACATCATTCGCGAGTCTTATTACCTCATCGCCTGCCATAATCTGCCGTTTTGCGCCTTCATCTATTCAGATTCAGGAATGTCTATGTAGTCGAGGAGCTTCTTAATCTTGCCTGTCGTCTCGGCTGCGAGCTTGTGGTCCTCGCCGCTTGCCGTGATGCCTACGACCACAGGGCCTTTTCTGGCTATTCCCGGGAAGAAGAAATCGCAAAGCGACTGGTCTCCCGCCGCGTTGACAAGGATGTTACGTCTTCTGCACATGCCGGCGATCCTTACGTCCGTGCCGGCGTGGCCTGTCGAGATGAAAGCGATATCCGCATCGTCGAGGTCGTTCTCATCGAATCTGCGGCGGTGGTATGTGATGTACCCTGCATCAGCGAGCTTCTGTATAGCCGGCTCGCATTCAGGCGCGATCACGGTAACAGAACCGACAAAATCGTAAATGCCGACGAGTCTTCTCGCGTTGATTTTGCCCGCGCCGATGAAGACGGCACGCTTCTCTGTGAGGTCAACAAACATTGGGAAATAAAGGCTCATTATCAACTCCTATTTAAATAGCGAACTTTTATAACACGAATAGTAACATATTTACTCGTAGAATTTCTTCTTTATAAAATGATTGAGTATTCCGCCGATGACTATTATGGCGAGTGCTATATATATTACCTGCATCGCGGCTTCCTGTGTGTCGGCGATGGTGCCGCCGTCTGCGGAGAGCTCGACGTGGAGGTTCTCCGGCGGAAGGCTCTCTGCTATGAATGCGATGTCTCTGTCGTACCACTTTGCCTTCTTCTTACTGTAGGCTGCGCAAGGCATCTCTTTGTTGAGTGCCTCGACGTCAAGTGTGAACTCTCCGAAACCGCTCGTCTCGTCTGCTGCTATCCAGTCGCTCTGGTCCGCTGCAGCTGCCTCGGCTGCTGTTCCCGGATACACATATGCGTAGCTGGTGCTCGAGATGCGGATGACTGCCTTCATGCGGCCGTCTTCGTTCGTAAGCTTGGTCTGTGTGATCTTGAAAAACTGCGAGCTCGAGAGCGCATCGACGTCGTATGTTCCCTCGTCGAAGTCTTCAGGGTAGACCGGTGTCATGCTGTAGATGAGTGTCCCGTCCTGAAGCGAGCGGTCTCTCTCTTCGGTCTCTGTTCCGATGCCCTTTTCCTTGTCCTTTATAACAACAGGCCCTGCGAATACAGCAGCTGCGCCTGATGTAAATATGAGGGCGCATACTGTAAAGATTGCCAGTATTTTTAAACCCGCTTTCAGCGGCTTTCTGTTTCTGTTCATCATGCCGCCTCCTACAGGTTCTTCTTTTTGTAAATAAAGTAAACGGAAATGCTTCCGAGGATAACAAGATATGCGAGGAGCACTATGAACCCGAATGCTCCCGGCGCTTCCCCGTTGGCTATGCTTCTTATCATGCCGCTCGACTGTGACAACGGAAGTATCTCGATGATCTGCCTGAATCCGTCCGGCATCTCCTCTGTCGAGAAGAACGTGTTGCACAGGAACGACATCGGCATGATTATGTACGTGTTGAACCTCGGCGCGTCAGAGTATGTCTTCGCAAGAAACGACAGCACGAGCGCGAGTGTCGCAAAGACCATCCCGTTAAGCAGCATTATGAGAAATGACAGGCCGCTAAAGATAAGGCCGCGCCTGACCGGTATTGTCAGTACGAGTATGACGCATGCCGCGTACAGACCTCTCAGGCTGCCGCCTATTATCTGCCCGAGTATGAACTGCCACAGCGGAGTCGGCGATACCATAACCTGGTCGAGCGCCTTCTCATACAGCCTCTGAACACTCATGCTCTGGGCTATAGCTCCGAAGCTTCCTGTCATTGTGACCATCGCGACGAGTCCCGGTACAAGGAAGTGGATGTACGGCTCGCCGTGCGATGTGGTGCGGATGCCGAGGCCGAAGATAATCAGGTACATCAAAGGAGAGATCATCGCCGCAACGGTGATCTTATAGAAGTCTCGTCTGAACTCGACCCATTTTTCCCAAAGTACCGTGATAATTCCCATAGTTATATAAGCTTGCGTCCTGCGACGTCGACAAAGACGTCTTCGAGTGTTGTCTGCCTGAGTGATGAGTCAGCAGGTGCTGTCTCAAGATATCTGATCGCTTCTTCTCTTGTGGCAAAGTGCGTGCTCCTAAGGTCACCCTCACCTGTCTCATCAACAGTGTATTCACCGAGCTCCGTGATGAGAGCGCGAGGTGTGTCGAGCTTCTGCAGCCTGCCTCTGTTGATCATGGCTACCCTGTCGCACAGGGCCTCAGCCTCTTCAATGTAGTGTGTGTTGAGGAGGATCGTCATGTTCCTTCCGGATACCTGCCTTAAGAGGTTCCACATCTGCCTTCTTGAGAGCGCATCCATACCGGCCGTCGGCTCATCGAGGAGGAGTATCTCAGGCTCGATGAGAAGAGCGCGGCATATCATGAGTTTTCTCTTCATGCCGCCTGACAGGTGTCTCACCACTCTTCTGTGGTAGTCTCCGAGCCCAGCAAACTCGAGGAGCTCATCTGACCTCTTCTTGATCTCCTTTTTCGGCATAAAGTAAAGACGCCCCTGATATTCCATGACCTCGTCCATGGTCATGTCCTGGCGCATCGAATATTCCTGAGTGATGACGGCGAGCTTCCTCTTCTGCTCGGAGGCAGCCCTCGTCAGCTTCACTCCGTCTATGTATATCTCACCTGAAGTCGGAAGCAGGACAGTCGACAGCATGCTGATGGTCGTCGTTTTGCCCGCTCCGTTAGGTCCGAGCAGCCCAAAAAATTCGCCCGTGCCTATCTCGAAGGAAAGGCCGTCGACTGCGGTAAAGTCTCCGAATTTTTTGGTCAGCTCTTTTAGTTCAATCATGTGTTACTTCTTTTCTTTGGCGATTATTAGCGAGAAGTATCCGGAATCATCCGGTATCTCTTCGAGGCTGCGGTACACCTTCTCTGTCTCCATGCTGCAGTTCTCGACTGCCTGCACATCGTATTCCAATCTTGCCAGCATCTCCTTGACCTGCGGCATTTTGCTCGCGGACTTCATTATGGCATAGCTGCCAGGCCACTCGAGTGTCCCTTCGGTATTGTGAAGTCCCGGGATGACATGAAGCGGCTCATTCCACTCAGTGAGAGATACTCCAAGCCTTGCAGCAGCTGCGCAGAAGGACGGGATGCCGCTCACGAGCTCGACTTCGTAGCCTTCAGCCTCCAGTATGTGCTGGATGTAGCTGAAAGTGCAGTAGATGGTGGAATCTCCGAGCGTCAGATATACGACGTTCTTTCCCTCGTCGAGGTACTTCTCTATGGTGTCTGCCGCCTCCCTGTGGCTCTTAGCGATCAGCTCGCGGTCTCTGACCATCGGCATGTATATCGGGACAAGAGTCTTGTCTGCGAGCTCAGGCACTGCCGCCTGAGCGATCTTGTATGCTACAGCATCCTGCGGCATTTTGCCCGGCACTGCCATTACTTCGTTCTCTCTTATAAGTCTGCACGCCTTCAGCGTCATCAGCTCCGGGTCCCCCGGGCCTACGCCTACTCCGTATGCAATTCCCTTTTTCATAAATATCTCCTTAATTCTGCTCTGCATCAGCAGCCTGGTAGTATTCCTTTATCTTTTGTCCCCTCGCTGCCTCTTCAAGGCATGTGCAAAGCGCTTCAAGTGTCGCTTCTTCAGAGACAAATGTCTTCATACGGCGCTTTTCGGCTTCGGCGGCAGTCTGCTCTCCGATGCACACGGCGTTCACTTTGCGGTAATCAAGTTCAGGATATGCGTGGGCAAAACCTCTGACGGTTGATGCGCTGGTGAAAAGTGCGTATGTGTGAGGGTCAGCGAATGCAGCGTCTGCATCGAACCAGCTCTGCGATGTGTAGACCGTGTCGTATGTCGCGATGTCATCGACTGTGACGCCTTTGACCCTTGAGAGTTCTTCAGTAAGTTCCTTGTTTCCTATCCTTGCTCTCGGAATCAGCACTCTGTCGCCCTTCCTGAGATATCCTGCGAGCTGCATTCCGAGCGTTTTGCCATCGTATTTCGAAGGCAGCATGTCTGCCTTGATGCCGTACTTACGGAGCTCCTTTTCGGTGCCCTTTCCGATGGCGGCTATCCTGCTGTATGCGATTGCGCGGATATCGTAGGACTTCATGAGTTCATCCATGAATATCCTGACTCCGCTCGGGCTCGTGAATACGATCCACTCATACCTGCTCTGCCTTGCTTTGCGTATAGCTTCAGTCAGAGCATCATTCTCACTGACAGGTTCGATGCTTATAGCCGGAAGCTCTATCACCTCCGCGCCCTTTTCTCTCAGCATCAGCGCAAGACCCGAGCTTAGTTCCTTAGGCCTCGTTACAACTGCCCTTACACCTGAGAGCGGCAGCTCATGGAGCCAGCCGAAGTCCTGTGACAGTGCAGCCACGTCGCCTGCGACTATGACAGCAGGCATCTTTACCTCTGCCTTTCTTACCGCCTCTTCAAGGGTACCGACTGTCGCAGAGATCACGCGCTGTGATGCGGTCGTTCCCTTTTCGACCACTGCAGCAGGTGTATCCGGATCCATGCCTCCGCTCATAAGGCCCTTCATAAGTACCGGAAGCGAGGATATTCCCATGAGGAATATGATAGTTCCCCCTGCCTCTGCAAGGGCTGCAAAGTCTATATCGTAGGTGTGGTCTTTTCTCCTGTGGCCGGTGACTACGTGCACGCTCGAGCAGAAGTCCCTGTGCGTGACAGGTATACCTGCATAAGCAGGCACTGCGAAAGCGCTCGTGACGCCGGGCACCACCTCGTAAGGCACGCCGTGCTCTTTAAGAAGCTCGAGCTCTTCTCCTCCGCGTCCGAACACGAAAGGGTCTCCCCCTTTGAGGCGGACTACGTTATTTCCTTCGAGGGCTTTGTCAAGAAGGATCCTGTTTATCTCTTCCTGATTCATGCTGTGGTGGCTCGACCTCTTGCCGGCATATATCTTCTCTGCATCATCCGGCATCATCGACAGGATGCTGCTTCCGACAAGCGCGTCATACACGATAACGTCCGCTTTGCCCAGAACATCCCTGCCCTTGAGAGTCATCAGTCCGTAGTCTCCCGGGCCTGCACCGACCAGCCATACCTTGCCCTGTTTTCTGCTGTTATCTTTTCCCATAGCTATCTCTTCACCGCCATCAGGCGCTCCGCCAGCTCTCTTCCGAGCGCGGCAGCATCCTCTGCATCTCCGGTAACACTGTCCCTGATTATCTGTTCATTTTCAGGATCGTATCTGAATCCTATTATATACATTTTGCCGTCATTAATCTGCGAAAAAGCAGTATCCGGTGATCCGCAGTCCGCTCCGATGGCTCTGACGAAGGCCCGCTCGGCAGCTGCTGAGAGCTCAGACTCCCTGCAGTTGATGCGCGGGAGCACCCTCTGCATCAGGTCCTCATCAGACCTCCTCGCCTGTATTCCGAGGATGCCCTGGCACGAAGCCGGGACGAATTCCTCAGGGTCAAAATACCTGCTGACGCGGCAGCTGAGGCCGAGGCGCTTTACCCCGGCTGCGGCCATGATGAGAGCAGAGTACTGCCCGTCATCGAGCTTTCTGAGC
Organism: Anaerovoracaceae bacterium; assembly: GCA_040308005.1. Classification (GTDB taxonomy): domain Bacteria; phylum Bacillota; class Clostridia; order Peptostreptococcales; family Anaerovoracaceae; genus Crickella. Next base: position 17,390 of record JAWRIG010000099.1, read on the forward strand.
CTCGTCTCAACGTTGCCCCTTACAGGCGCCGTCGTCACTCCAGGGTACAGCTCTTTTATCTGAAGAGACCTTCTGAGACTCGAGGTGCCGACAGGAAGCGACATGTCGAGCTCAGTCTTTCCCTCAGGCAGAATGAGCACGTCCCTCGGGTCCTCCCTGACAGAGAAAGCAGTCAGGGGGATCTCCTCAGGCACCTCCTGCGGCAGGTCCTTAAGGCTGTGAACGGTCATGTCCGCAGTCCCGTCCATAAGAGCCCTGTCGAGCTCCTTGACGAACAGGCCCTTGCCGCCGATCTGGTCGAGAGTCTTGTCGAGGATCATGTCCCCTGTCGTCTTCATCGTATTCAGCTCGAGTTCATATTCAGGGAAAGCATCAGAGATCTCCTTCATCACGATCTCAGACTGGATCACCGCCAGCCTGCTCGCCCTGCTTCCGATTATGATTTTTTTCACTATCCTATTCTTCCTTCTTTTATGCACTCAGCAAGTTCCTTCGCAAAATATGTCTCATATATCGAAGCTCCTGCTCTGAATGCTGCAACAGCCATCTCGCACATGATCGACTTCTCGTCTATCCAGCCCTGTGCTGCAGCCGCTTTGACCATCGCATACTCGCCGCTTACGCTGTATGTAGCAACCGGAACATCAGTCGTCTCATACACCTCTTTGATAACATCGAGGTATGCTGTTGCCGGCTTGACCATTACGATGTCTGCGCCCTCTTCGATGTCGAGCAAAGCTTCTTTGACTCCCTCTCTTCTGTTGTGGAAGTCCATCTGATAGCTTCTGCGGTCGCCGAATGCAGGTGCGGAGCCTGCTGCCTCTCTGAACGGGCCGTAGAATGAAGATGCGTACTTGACTGCATAGGACATGATCGGTGTATTTTTGAATCCGTGCGCATCGAGTGCTTCTCTGATAGCTCCGACTCTTCCGTCCATCATATCCGACGGTGCGACCATGTCGGCGCCTGCCTGCACCTGAGACACTGCTGTTTTGCTCAGAAGCTCGAGTGTGCTGTCGTTGTCTACGTCGTGATGTCCGCCGCACTCGCAGATGAGTCCGCAGTGGCCGTGCGATGTGTACTCGCAGAGGCATACGTCAGCGATGACATACATTTCAGGATACTTCTCCTTGATGTGTCTTACGGCTCTCTGGATGATGCCGTCCTCTGCATAAGCCTGGCTTCCGACCTCGTCCTTGTGATCAGGAATGCCGAACAGCATGATGCTGTTTACACCTGCTTCGAGCATCTCCTCTACTTTGGCATCGGCTCTGTCGACGGTGTACCTGTACTGGCCCGGAAGTGCTGTGATCTCATCAACTTTGTTGGTTCCGTCCATCACGAACATAGGGTATATAAGTGATGAAGCGTCAACTCTGGTCTCTCTGACCATCTTGCGGAGTCCCGGGGTGCTGCGTAGTCTTCTCGGTCTTGAAATAAGTTCCATCAGTAATTTCTCTCTTTCCGCACCGGATATTGAAACAAAAGGGCCGGCGCTTTGTTTTTCAATAGTTATATATATGCATCGGCTGATCCGTCATCCGGTAACATCATCTGTTCTGGCGGATAAGCTCTATTATCCTGTCGTAGTTCTCTGCTCTGTGGGGAAAAGTGCAGTCCGTGCAGACCTTGATGATCTTTCCTTCTTTCTCGTGAAAGCGCGGATTCCCCGGACAGTGCTCGAGGTGATAAAGCGGGCAGTAGCAGAAGAGGCAGTTCATCTCCTCTATGCCCTCGTGGCAGGGATAGTATTTGCAGTCCCTGTTCTCGAAGTATTTGTATGAGTTCTCCATCTGCTATGCCTCCATATCTCTGTCATCCGCATCAGCATGTTTGCATGCCTGAGCATCCTCAGGTCCGCCCTTATTCTCTCTGTACTCAGCCATCCTGCTTATGAATCTCCCGATGAGTTCAGGGCATGAAGGATAGTAAAGATGCGGGTAGCCTGCAAGGATCGTCCTTCCTGCGTGCATGCACTCCCACGACCTGCCGGTTCCCGGCTTGACAGCAACAGCATCATCGCCGTTATTGGTGCTGTCGTAGTAGTGGAATTCATGTCCCTTTATGCTGAGGCCTCTTAGCAGAGAATCTTCACGGGCAAAATCCGTTTCTTCTCCGTGCGGTCCGCTTCCTGCTCCGGCATCCTTTCCGGCGTTCTCACTCACCGTGATGTAGCCGAATCTCCCGAGCCTGCCCGTATTCTGCGAGCTCCCTTCGATGGCGCCGCACATCGGATACGTCTTTCCGTCTGCAGCAGTCATCTCATCAAGGAGATACATGAAGCCTCCGCACTCAGCGAGACAAGGCATGCCGTTTTCTATGGCTTCGCGGACGGCCTCTCTCATTCTCACGTTGCCACTGAGGTCCTCTGCATAGAGCTCGGGATATCCTCCTCCGAGGAGCAAGCCGTCTGCATTCTCCGGAAGCATCCTTCCGTACAGCGGCGAGAATTCCTCGATCCTTATCCCGCACCCCTCAAGCATCCTGAGGTTCTCTTCGTAGTAGAAACAGAAAGCCTCATCGCGTGCGACTGCAAGGGTCAGCTGCGGTCTTTTATCTGTATCATCGTTTTGCCCGGTGGATCCGGCTCCTTCGCGCATTCCGCCGGCCTTTCCGGCCGCTTCGCTTAAGTCTTCCGCCTGAGCCATTATCTCAAGGAGCTTTGCCGTATCTATGTTCTCGGCAATGAGGTTCCTTGCGGCTGTGACCTGCTCTTCGAGGTCTCCTATCTCATCAGGCATCATGAGTCCGAGGTGCCTGCTCTCGAGGCGGATGTCCTTCACATCTGGTATCCCGCCGAGCAGGATGACATCTCTTCCCCTCTCTTCGGATATCTTCTGAAGCGCGCTCTCGATCTGCGGGCTTATCTCGCCGAAGTACCTTTCGGATATCCTGTTGAGGACTACGCCGCGGATGAGGCAGTCTGAGTCATCTGACAGGATGCCCTTTATGACTGAGATCATTGTTGCGCCCATGCCCTTGACATCGATCACGAGCACTGCCGGCGTTCCTGTCGCCCTTGCGACATCGTAGCACGAGCCTCTGCCCGAGGCGCCTGTGATTCCGTCGTATATTCCCATCACGCCTTCGATGACAGCGCAGTCTGAGTCAGACTCTGCGATCTGCCTTCTGATGGCTGCATCATCTGAAAAGAACGTGTCGAGATTGCCTCCAGGGACACCGATGACGCGCCTGTGAAACATCGGATCTATGTAGTCAGGCCCGCACTTGTATGCGCGGACGTTGTATCTTCTGTCCTTAAGAAACGAGAGAAGTCCGCACGTTATTATCGTCTTGCCGCTGCCGCTTTTCGGAGCGGTTATCATGATGCGTCCGTACTTCATGCTCTGCCTCCTGTGAGATTGAAGGCCGCGATCAGAACAGGATTCTCAGCAGTCATCAGGTGATAGCTTCCGAGCTCTCTTGCCCTGCTGACAGACACCTGCTCGATAGCGAGGTCAGTTATATCCAGGCTTTTCAGTATGCCTGTTATCTCAGCCATGGTCTCGAGGCTGACAGCATTGATGACGACCCTTATTCCCGGGGATCTGCTGCCGAGTTCTTCGAGTATCTCTCTGAGGTTACCCGAGCTTCCTCCTATGAAAGCATGAGTCGCTTTATCGAGGCCATTAAGCGCCTCAGGAGCCGTGCCTCTTACGACCTCTATATTGCAAAGTCCGAGGTTGTCTGCGTTCTTCTGTATGAGGTCGCAGGCCTCTTCTTTCATTTCGATCGCATATACTTTGCCCGCCGGGTCGAGCCTTGCTATCTCGCAGGCTACCGAGCCCGTGCCGCTTCCGATATCGTAGACAACCGAGCCCGCCGTCAGGCCGAGCTTAAGGACGCTAAGGTGCCTTACGCTCTCCTTGGTCATCGGGACTTTGGCTCTTATCATGTCATCATCGGCGATAACAGGTGCTGCAGGCTCTGCCTCGCATTCCCTGTTTATCACTGCCGCGATGTAAAGCCCCGGCTCAGTTATCCTGCTGCAGTCCTTGCAGCTTATTAGGCCGATCTTCTCTTCCGGATACGAAAGCTGCCATCCGAGGATGATGTTCACATGACCGAGCCCCGCATCTTCAAGCGTACGTCCCATCAGCCCGACATCTTCAGGTCCCGAAAGAAGGACGAATGTCTTGCCGTTATATCTCACTTTGCGCGAAAGATTCGCTGCAGCCCTTCTGTCGCCCCTGCTTCCGTGGATGCTCATAAGCTCGGCATCCTGGTAGCTGAGGCCTGCCTTCGCTGCAAGGTATGCGAATGACGAGATGCCAGGGTGCACCTTGACCCTGCAGTCAAGGTCTTCTTCGTACGCCCAGTCTGCAATCTTAGGTGCGAGCAAAGCCGCTCCGCTGTAGAATCCGGTATCTCCCGAGAAGAGCACGGCTGCTCTCTCAGGGCGCTTTTCTTTCAGCACCGGGATTATGTCCTCCGCTCTGTAGTACGGATAGACCTCACGGCCTTCGTACCCTTCAACCATGCGGGAAGCTCCGAAGAGTATGTCAGCTTTCCTGATCGCTTCCTCTGCCTCGCCTGTAAGAAGAGCCCTGTCTCCCGGGCCCGTTCCGACAAGGTCAAGCCGCAGCTTTCTTCCGATGCCGAAATACTGCCTGAGTGCCTGGGCGACGGATATGCCTGTCTCCTCGGCCGGGCGTCCTATAAGATACACAGGGATGCCGGCATCGGCTGCGGCTCTGATCTTGTCAGGCGCTCCTCCGGCCCTGCCGCTCGCCTTGGTCACCATCACCTTGATATCCAGCTGGCGGATGAGCGCCGCATCAGTTTCCCTGATGAACGGGCCTTGCATGGCGATTATCTGCTTTCCGCTGAGGCCTGCTGCCTCGCACAGGCTGATGCTCTCATGTGAAGGCAGCACTCTTGCATAGAGCCTGCCCCTAACGCCTTCATCAGCCGCATATATAGATAGCTCCTTGCTGCCCGTAGTCAGCAGGATGTTTCCTTCAGTCTCCTTAAGAGCCTCTGCGCATGAAGCCGCATCTTCGAAAACATGCACGTCTGCGTCTTCCGGCATCATGGCGGCATCTTCAGGTCTCAGTATCCTCACGTACTCATGAGCCGCCGCTTTGCACGCGGTCAGAATATTTTGAGAGACCTCGGCAGCATAAGGATGCGTGGCATCGAAGACCATGCTGCCTTCCTCTTTGATAAGGTCGTACATCTGAAGCGCGGTAAGCCTGCCCCTGCGGACGTCCGCATAGCTGCTCGGCTCCATGACAAGCTCGCCGTACTCGGTCGCCACGCACACGATGTGCGCAATGCCTGATGCGGTCAGCTTCTCAGAGAGTGTCCTTCCTTCAGTTGTCCCGGAAAAAATAATAGGTTTCATTTTCTGTATCCTCTCGGTGTTACGAGTCTGTCCCCGATGATCCTGCTCTGCGAGTTGCCGACGAACACGGTCGTGAACATGTCGACCTCGGTGTCCCTAAGTTCAGCAAGCGTGCATACGTGAGCCTCCGTACCGTCGCGGCCGATGTTCCTGACATGTCCGCATGCTGTCTCAGGCGATGCAGTCTCCATCAGGATGTCGCACGCCTTCTGAAGATAGTCGTGTCTCTTGCGGCTCGATGGGTTGTAGATCGCTATGGCAAAATCACCTGCAGCTGCGGCTCTGAGTCTCTTCTCGATAAGTTCCCACGGAGTCAGAAGGTCCGACAGGCTTATGACGCAGAAGTCGTGATTAAGAGGCGCTCCGAGAACAGCCGCTCCGCTCGAAGCCGCTGTAATTCCCGGGATAACGCATATGTCTGTCAGCATTGAAGCCCCCGGATGCTCCGCGTCGTATTCCTCTCCGATCTCGAACATCAGAGACGCCATTCCGTAGATTCCGGCATCTCCGCTGCATATCATGGCGACCTCTTTGCCCATCGCAGCCTGCTCAAAGCACATCCTGCAGCGCTCTACCTCCTGCTTCATCGGGGTTGACAGATATTCCTTACCCGCAAACCTGTCTCCGAGGAGCTCGAGGTACACCGTATACCCGATAATGACGTCCGCTCTGTCAAGTGCAGCCAGAGCCTCCTCAGTCATCATCGATTCTTTTCCCGGTCCCATTCCGACTACTGTGATCATTTTACTGTTTCTCTTTCTCTTTATTATTCTGTCAGCACCGGTTCATATGTGCCTTCTGTATTCCTGTAATATCTGTCTTATTCAGCGCCTCTCAGCCACTGCGAAAGTCATTCCGTTCTCAGCCTGCTTGCCTACGACCAGCTTTGAGCCGCTTCCCGCAGCCAGCGCCGCCGACCGCTCCGCCACGCTGTCCACACCTACCGTCTTCTTTACGAATTCCGATGATGCAAAATCTCCCTGCACCTTCTCAAGAAGTGATGCTTCGTATGTGATAAGCGGCACCTTCCAGTATTCTGCCAGAGCCTTTATGCCAGGCTCTTCCGCCTTTATATCTATTGTCGCGACCGCACCGATCTCCGCAGCATCAATGCCGTTTTCTCTCAGCACCCTCTCTGCGAACTCGCGGATTTCTTCAGAGCTTTTGCCCTTCCTGCAGCCGATGCCTGCAGCATATCTTCCCGGGCAGAGCCTTATGGATGCTATGGTCTCTATGCCCTGCTGCGAGTCACTGCCCTCTGCATCTGCCACGAGCACATCGACAGGCTCCTCAGGCGGATAGTCTTTGATGGAAATGGTCACAGGCTTGCCCTTGAGTGCTGAAGTTGATACCTTCGCGATTCCGTTTCTGTTCACTATCCTGAGCCCGTTCTCCTTTGCGAACAGGTCGACCGAAAACGCCTCATTAATATCCGTCGCGGTCGTTATTACAGGGTCCGCACCCGTCGTTTCTGCGATCTCGAGTGCCAGGCTGTTCGCTCCGCCCATGTGCCCCGACAGCACCGGTATGACGTGAAGCCCCAGCTCGTCCATCACTATGACCGGAGGATCCTGCAGCTTGTCCTTAACATACGGCGCCACAGACCTCACCGCGATACCCATCGCACTTATGAAGACAAGAGCTGCACCCTCTTCAAAAGCCCAGCCGCATATCTCAGCGAGCGGGGTTTCGGCTGCTGCCTGGCCAGACACGTCAAAGTCCCGGGCACTGCCCCTGAGGCAGAGCTCAATCTCATGTCCGGCGAGAGCCTCTTTAAGCCTTCCGGCAATCTCTGCTCCCTTTTCAGTAAATGCGATGATTATGATTTTCATTTTTTCATTCCTGTGTATGGCATTTCTGCTGCCTCTAATGCCTTAATCAGAGGTGTATGCATACTCTATGCTCAGTTCCTACTCTTCTGCAGCTCTGAATTCTGTTGAGAAGGTCTTGTCGTAAAGCTTCGACTTCTCGTATCCGCTCCTGCTCTTGGCGAGAACGTCTCCGACGAGCACCAGCGCGGTCTTGGTTATCCCGTGCTCTGCTGCTGTTGCTGCCAGTTCGTCGACTCTGCAGTAATAGAATTCCTCTTCAGGCCAGGTCGCCTTGTATATGATGGCTGCCGGTGTGTCCGCTTCGTAGCCGCCGGCGATAAGCCTCTGCGACAGCTCTTCGAGCATTCCCGTGCTGAGGTATATTGCCATGCTGGCTCTGTGAGCCGCCCAGCTCTCGATGCTCTCCTTCTCAGGCACATCCGTGCGGCCTGCCATTCTCGTGAATATGAGTGACTGGGATATTCCGGGCAAAGTGTACTCAATGTCCATCGATGCTGCTGCTCCGAATGCGGCAGTGACTCCCGGGCAGGACTCGTAGGTGATGCCCATCTCGTCGAGCGCGTCCATCTGCTCTCTCACCGCACCGTACAGACTCGGATCGCCGGTATGAAGGCGGCATACTGTTTTGCCCGCTGCAGCTGCATCTTTCATCACTTCGAGGACCTGCTCTAGGGTCATGTGCGCGCTGTTGTGGATCTCTGCTCCTTCATGCGCGTAGTCAAGCAGGGCCGGGTTAACAAGCGAGCCCGCATAGATGACTATGTCGGCCTGCCCGATCAGCTTCATGCCTCTTACCGTGATGAGGTCTGCAGCTCCAGGGCCGGCGCCTACGAAATATACCTGTGCTGTATTCTGCATCTTATCCATTCCACTTATTCCTGTTCTCTTCTATCATTCCGGCGGCCAGTTCCGATGCTGCGAGCTGCCCGTACTCCTTGGAGTAAACGATGCAGCCGATGCAAAGCTTCCCGCCGGCTCTTCTGTCAAGGTTATACATAATGCGGTCCATTATGCGCTGAGACACTTTCTCAGCTATGCCCGCTTCATAGAGAATGCTGTAAGCCTCCTCTGTCGTCAGGCAGTCAAGGATCCGCTTCAGCGTCTCTGCATCCGCGCCCTCTCTGACGGCGGCCGCTGCGATTATCTCCATCCTGCAGTCAGCCTCTCTCGAGTGGGTGTTCATGATGCCGCCCGCTACTTTGACGAGCTTTCCTATGTGCCCCGTCAGCAGCATCCCGCTGAATCCGAGCTCGCATATCATGTCGATTGTCTCGCCGATAAAATTGCTGCACTTGACGCTTCTGTCGAGGTCGACATCATAGGTCTCTTTCATGAAGTCGAGTCCGTAGTTTCCCGGGGATATGAAAGCGATATCATGCCCCTCGGCTTTCTTCTGCCTCAGCTCGACCTTGATAGTATCGAGGATGGCCTGGCGGCTCATCGGCTCGACGACTCCGGATGTTCCGATGATGGATATCCCGCCTTCGATCCCGAGCCTCGGGTTGAATGTGTGCTCTGCAAGCTTCTCTCCCTCAGGTACAGATATTGTCACCGTTACCACATCACTGCAGTCGAGCATATCCAGGACCTCAGTCACTTCGCGCGTGATCATTTCACGCGGGACCGAGTTGATCGCGGCTTCTCCTACAGGCTGGTCGAGGCCCGGTCTTGTGATGCGCCCGACGCCTTTGCCGCCATTAATGATTACGCGGCTTTTGGTACCTTCAGAGCAGCTGTCATTACCTGCAGAACAGCCTGTCTCGCTTCCTCCGGAACTCTCCTGCGGGACCAGGCTCACTTCGGCCTCGATAAGCGCTCCCGTAGTGATGTCCGGGTCATCTCCTCCGTCCTTACGGACCGCACACTTCACGCTGCCCGGGCGCCTTTCTATGTTCAGGATCTCAGCATCAAAAGCCGTCCCCTTAGGTGTGATGATGGATATCTTATCCACATCGCTTCCCGAGAGGAGCATCCTGCATGCGGCCTTCGAAGCGGCCGCCGCACAGCTTCCTGTTGTGAATCCTTTCCTGAGTTCTGCCATTATATTTCCTTGTATTTCGGAGCTTAGTCCTTTAATAGTCTGCCGTCTACATGCCATATACAAGAGCATTCACGATCGCGGCGGCCACATTGCTTCCGCCCTTTCTGCCCCTGTTGACTATATGCGGGATCTCCGTTTCAAGTATGAGCTCCTTGGCCTCGACTACGTTGACAAATCCCACAGGCACTCCGATGATGAAGTCCGGCGTGAACTTTCCTTCGTCGTACATTGTCCTCAGCGTGATGAGGGCTGTCGGCGCGTTTCCTATTGCAAAGATTACAGGGCGCCCGCTCTCTTTCGTATCCCTCGCAGCATGCTCCATGCTGACTGAAGCCCTTGTGATGCGGCGCTCCTTGGCTTCGCACGCCACATCCTCGTCAGCCATGTAGCACCTGACTTCGCCGCCGAATGCCGCAAGCCTCTTCTTGTTGATCCCGGTCAGAGCCATGTTGGTGTCTGTCACGATGAGCGCACCGGCTCTGATGAGATCGCGTGCTTTGCCCACTGCACCCTCTGAAAAGGTCAGGGTCTCTGCGTAGTCAAAATCCGCGGATGTATGTATTGCTCTTCTGATCACAGGGTCCTGCTCGGGATCGAGCGCTATGCCCTTTGCGGCCAGCTCCTCGCCTATGATCTCCATGCTTCTCTTCTCTATGTCACCAGGAAGTACGTGTTCTATCATTTCATTTCCTCAGTTAAAGTATCTCAGCCAGCGCCGCAAGCAGCTGCTCGTTATCCTCATGCCGCCTGACAGCTATCCGTATGTAGCTCTCACCGAGCCCGCGGTAGTTGGCGCATCTTCTCACGAGAATGCCCTTCTCAAGCAGCTTTTCATACAGCCTGCTTTCCGTCCTCAGAAGCAGATAGTTCGTATCGCTCGGATACACCCTGATCCCGAGGCTACTGAGCCCCTTCGCAAGATAGCTCCGCTCCCTTGCGATCGCAGCGTTGGACTTCTCAAGATAGCCAGTGCCGCTTATGACTCTGGCCGCCGCAATGCCTATCCGCTCGGCGATCGCCGAAATATTCCATTCAGGCAGGTGCTTTCTGACCTCTGCGGTCAGCTCCCTGTCACCGCACACCATGTATCCCATGCGGATCCCCGGTATGGCAAAAGTCTTGGTGAACGCACTCAAGTGCACCGCCCCGTCGGAAGTATCCGGCTGCTCCGCATACCTCTCCGTCAGCTGCAGAAAGCACTCGTCGATCACGAGCACAGTGCCCGTCTCAGCGCACTTTCTCTTAATGATGTCCAGCACCTCCGGGTCAATCAGCCTGCCGTTCGGGTTGTTCGGGTTCGCGATGAACACGATGTCCGTGTCCTCAGTGATGCAGTCAGCGAATCCGGCGTCAAGGGCAAAATCCGCTTCTTCTCTGAGCATGTATTCTGCCACGTCGGCATTTGCCGCCCTGAGTGCGTAGCCGTATCCCGCGTAGCAAGGCGAAGTGATGAGTGCTTTGCGCGGCTTCACCGCATGGACCGTCGCCATCATCAGTTCAGATGCCCCGCAGCCGCAGACGATGTCCTGAGGGTCTGCACCGGTCATCTCTCCGATAGCCGCTCTCAGCGCCTCCTGCAGAGGATCCGGGTAGTTGTGCATCAGCTCAAGGCCTCTCAGCGCCGCCGTCATTATCTCTTCAGGCGCCGGCTCCGGATTGAGGTTCACGGAAAAATCGAGCCTTACATCGTTTCTGTAGATGTCGCCGCCGTGAACGATCTCCCTGCTGCAGCCTGCCGGCTCTGACGCTTTGCCTGCGCATCCGGCTCCGTTATTCAGGATCTCTGTTTCTTTACTGCTTCCCATATATGTCTACACTGCGCTGACCAGGATCATCACTCCCAGGCATACGATCATGCCCATGAATGAAGCGATCACCATCAGCTTGTTTACTCTCTTTATATCCTCATACTCGATCGGCCTCACCGGGTCCCCGATTGTCTTCTTGTGTACTATCTTTCCGAAGTACTGCGCGTCTCCTGCCAGCTGAAGGCCGAGCGAGCCTGCCGCCGCGCTCTCAGTCTGAGCCGCATTCGGGCTCTTGTGGTTGAACCTGTCACGCTTCCATATGCGGTAGGCGCCTGATGCGCTGTAGTCCTTTCCGGCAACAGCACTCGCTGCTATAAGGAGCAAAGCGCTGATCCTCGCCGGGATGTAGTTGACTATGTCGTCAAGATGCGCGGCCGGAGCCCCGAACCACATGTACCTGTTGTTCCTGTAGCCGACCATCGAATCCATCGTATTTATCGCTTTGTACGTAAGCCCCAGCACCGGACCGCCGATCGCTGCGTATATCATCGGAGCCATGACGCCGTCCGAGAAGTTCTCAGCGACAGTCTCCACTGCTGCTTTGGTCACGCCCTCTTCATCGAGCACAGCCACGTCCCTTCCGACTATCATGGAGACAGCCTGCCTCGACGCTGTCGGATTGCCTTTGAGCAAAGCCCTGTATACGTTCATGCTCTCGCGCCTCAGGCTTGTCATCGCAAGAAGGTAGCAGGTCAGCACCGCCTCGACGATGATGCCGCAGACTATGTGCGCCTTGTACGCTGCCGCCATCACGATAAGTGTCAGGATCGCCGTGACCGATACCACGATCAGGACCATCATCGTTCCGGCCCGCCTTTCATCGGCCGGGTTTCTGAGCTCGCTGTTCGGATCATCCGAAGGAAGATCCCCGAGCAGTATCTTGTCAAGCGCCGCTATGAGGCTCCCGATCCACCTGACCGGATGCGGCATCCAGTGCGGGTCGCCTATTATGAGATCAAGCACGAACCCTGCCGCAAAAGCGATCATATGTGCCTGCAGCAGTGATATCTCCTGCATCGTCTACCTCCAGTCCGAATATATATCCGTCACCGTTGCCGGTGTAGTAATCATAGTAATCTCCTCCGAAGAGGCTGCTCATCACCGACATCACCGTGCCGCCGTGAGCTGTAATAATGAGGCTGCCTTCACAGGTAGCCGCGCCATCGCTTTCAGATCTGCCTGCCTCCCGCGCTGCTGTGACAGCCTTTCTGAAACCCGCAAGGCTTCTCTCGCGCGCTTCCTCCATGCTCTCGCCGCCCGGTATCTTATCAAGGCCGCCGCTGTCGATCCACGCCTGATAAGCACCCCGGCGCTCAGGATCGCTGCTCAGTTCCTCGTACGTTTTGCCCTCGAAGATGCCAAAGTCCGTCTCGCGAAGCTCATCAACTGTTATGTGATCCGAAGCCCAAGGGAACATGATCTCTGCAGTCTCGATTGCGCGCTTCATCGGGCTCGTGACAACAAGCACTTTGCCCGGCGCATCATCCGCGCTGCCGAATACTTCTTCAGCACACCCGAATACATTAAGCTCTGCCCTGCCTTCAGCCGACAGGCCCTCGTCCGTCCGCGCGCCGACATACCTTCGCTCCGTATTCCCTTGTGTCCTGCCGTGTCTTATAAGAAGTACTCTCATCTCTATTTCATCAGCACCGCCGCTGCTGCCGCGGCTGCTGTCATGGCGACCTCACACACGGTCACGAACCAGCCCGCCGTGTCGCCGGTGATGCCGCCGAATTCCTTATAGCTCTTGTATTTGTACCAGGTGAAAGACGCGATGGCTGCGATCACCGTCAGCCCTCCCGCCGGAAAACCTGCATATGTCATGATGCCTATAGCGGCCGCGATCTGGATGCCTGTCATGACAAGATTCGCAGTCCTGCCGCCTCCCGCCGTCGTCGCTTCGTAGAAGAGCATGCCTTCGTTTCTGGCCGATCTGAACGTGAGAACACCAAGCGCACTCAGAGCCCTCGCAAGGAAGAACCCCGCGGCGAGGCATATAACAAGCCTGCCCGCATTCTCAGATTCCAGCACTACCGCAAGCGCCGCTGCGTATATGAGCCCCGCGATGCACAGCCTGATCACGGCAAAAGCCCCGATGTGCGGATCCTTCAGTATCTCGAGTTTCTGCTCCCTCGTCTTGAAAGAGCTCAGAGCATCCGACACGTCCATGAACCCGTCCACATGAAAGCCGCCTGTCAGTATGAGCGGCACCGCTGTCATCAGAAGGCAGACCGCCATCACCGGAAGGCCGAGCACTTCGCCGCAGCGGAAGACCACCCAGTAAGCGAGGCCGATCACGGCCCCGACCCACGGGAAGACGGACATGCTGTATTTCATGTCTTCGTCCTTCCACACAAAGTGCGGCATCGGTATTCTCGAGTACAGCGCGAATGTGACCGCGATAGTTCTGAGTAATCTCATATTTCCAGCTTATGCATCTCCGTCCCGCAGCACTGCCGTTCAGCCGGCGCTACAGCCTTATAGTATTATCCGCGAATTTGCTGAGTTTCTCGTTCAGCACGTCGAGCGTCTCCGCGTACATCCTTGTCTCCTCGTCGAAACCATCCTCGATCTCGAAGTGGTTGGAAACGATGACCAGGTTCCTCACCTGCTCCGCTATATGGCGGATGTCCCCGTACAGCCTTTCGATCATCTCATCCCTGTCAGCCTGTCTTTCGAACAGCTCGTTAGCAACGAGGTTGGATACGCATTCGAGCAAAACAGTCGAGTCTTCAAGTCGTATTGTTTCGTCGCTGCGAAGTGCTGTCACAGCGCTGCAGACATCGTACGGTGCCTCTATCGTCCTGAAGCCCTTGCCCGCTCTCATCTTGCGGTGCTTTTCGATCCTGCTGCGTCCTTCTTCTCCGTACGGGATCATGGTAGCCAGATAAATGCGCTCGTCAGGATCAGACATCTCGGTGACCATCTTCTCCGCGATCGCTGACTTGCCGCTGTCAGGATATCCGATGATAAGAGCTGTCATTTTGCCCTCCGGATTCTCTTCAAAGTCATAGTACTGCGTGACCGTAGTCTCCTCGAAATTGAGCCCGTCGTTATAGAGCGACAGAGCCGTGTCCAGCATCGGCATCAGCATCACTGCGCCGGTGCCCTCGCCGAGAGCCAGCATCCCGTCAATCACAGGGTCAAGGCCGAGCATCCCGAGGATGAACTTCATTCCCGGCTCTTTGCCCATGTGCGAAGCGATCATGTAGTTCTTCGTTCCCGGAACGAGCCTCTCCGCAACCAGGGCCGCGACCGCGCTTATGAAACCATCAATAATGACCGGAATGTGGTAAATAGCGCCGCCGATAAAGACGCCCGCCATTCCGGCAATATCAAGGCCGCCTACGCACGCAAGCATCTGAGACGTATACTCAGGGCTCTCTATATCCACGTCATCTTCCGGGATGTATCTGTCGAGAGCATCCTGGATGACCTGCATCTTCTTCCTGAGGCCGGCCGTGCTGAGGCCCGCGCCCCTGCCGGTGACCTCGCTCACCTCAAGTCCGAGCAAAGCCGCAGCGAGCGCCGAGCTTGTAGTCGTGTTTCCGATGCCCATCTCGCCCGTCGCGAGGAGTTTGTATCCCTTTGCGCTGCAGTCGCAGACTACGTCGATGCCCGCATCGATAGCCTGCATGCACTCGTCTTCCGTCATCGCAGGCTCAAGTGCAAAATTCCTGGTGCCTTTCATGACTTTGCGGTCGAGAACACCCTTCGGACTTCCGTCCATGTTGATGCCAACATCGACCGGGATCGTGTCGGCATGAGCGACTCTTGCCATTTTGCATACCGAGCTCTCGCCCCTGCCCATCCATCCGGCGACCACCGCCGTGACATCCTGCCCCGACTGGCTGATGCCCTCTTCGACGACACCGTTATCCGCGCACATCATGATGACAGCGCGCTTCCTTATATTCAGCTTGGTTGTGTCCTGGATAGCGCCGATCCTGGCTGTTATGTCCTCGAATCTGCCCAGACTGTTAAGAGGCTTGGCCACGCTGTCCCACTTTGCGCGCACCTCTTCATATCTTTCTTTGTTGAAAGGATCTATGTTGATCACTGCCGTGTCTCCTGAGTTATGTTCTGTCAGCGCTTATCTGCCGCTGTGGCAGTAAGCCTTTTCCCCTAGAACGACGCTTCTCTAAGCATCCCGTATATCTTCTCCATGTCGAGCGAATTTCTCAGGATATCTGCAAGCCTGTCGTATTCCTTCTCCTTGAAATCCCTGTGGTCTGCGGCATCGTATTCGCTCAGCGTGATGCCCTTTCTGTCAGCAAGTGCCTTCACGACAGTCTCTGCTACTTCCCCTCTGTCGAAAATGCCGTGAACATAAGTGCCATAAACATTGCCCCGGTACATCCCGGTCCCTGCAGAAGTGAAGGCTGCAGCTTCTGCACCTGATTTCCCTTCCTGTGCATCATCAGCACTGCAGGCCTGAGTCCTGCCCATATGTATCTCATAGCCTTCAGCTTCAAGGCCTGAAAGACCTGCGAACAATCCGTCCACTTTGCCGAATGACCCGCTGAACTGCTCGGTTCTCTTGTCACCTGCCAGGACTGTCTTAGCCGGCAGGAGGCCTATGCCTTCTATGCTGCCTCCGCCCTCGACGCCTTCAGGGTCAGACACTTCTGTACCCAGCATCTGGTAGCCGCCGCAGATACCGAAGACCGGAACGCCCTTGGCCGCCAGCTCCCTGACCGCAGCCTCAAGTCCGCTCTCCCTCAGCCATCTGAGATCAGCTATCGTGCTCTTCGATCCCGGCAGCACCACCATGTCAGGCTCGCCGAGGTCCTCTGTCCTGCCGACATATCTGACCGACACATCCGGGAACTGCTCGAACACATCCATGTCTGAGAAGTTTGAGATCTTAGGCACCCTTATTACAGCGATATCTATGTAATCCCGGTTTCCTCCAGCCTGCGCGCGGGCCCTGCCCTTGCTGGTCAGTCTCTCAGACAGCGAGTCCTCATCCTCTACCTTTATATCCATGTACGGCACGACGCCCGCGACCGGGATGCCTCCCTTTTCCTCGAGCATCTCTATGCCGCTGTCAAGAAGCGAAGCATCGCCTCTGAACTTGTTTATGATAAGGCCGCCGATCCTTGCCTTCTCGCTTTCCTCAAGCAGCATCACGGTGCCGAGCAGCTGGGCGAAAACGCCGCCCCTGTCGATGTCACCGACGAGCAGCACAGGCGCATCCACCATCTCAGCGAGGCCCATGTTGACAATGTCGTTTTCCTTGAGGTTGATCTCAGCAGGCGAACCCGCCCCCTCGATCACGATGATGTCCGCCATCTCCTCGAGTTTGCGGAAAGCCTCTTTGATGACAGGTATCAGCTGCGTCTTATATGCAAAATAGTCTCTGGCTTTCATGTTGCCGATCGAGCGGCCGTTCACGATGACCTGCGAGCCCTCATCGTCTGTAGGCTTTAGGAGGATCGGGTTCATGCACACCATCGGCTCGATGCCCGCAGCCTCAGCCTGCACGACCTGTGCCCTTCCCATCTCAAGACCCTCCTTCGTGGCGAAGGAGTTGAGAGCCATATTCTGCGATTTGAACGGGGCGACCCTGTAGCCGTCCTGCCTGAATATGCGGCAGATGCCCGCAGCAAGAAGACTCTTGCCCGCATTTGACATGGTGCCCTGGATCATTATTACCTTAGACATTGAATGAGTTCTCCTCTTTGACGTAATCATCAATTAAGATCAGCTTTTTACGTCAATCTCGATCAGAATCTTTATATGTTATTGGACGATTATTGACGTAATCTCATGATTATATCGATTATTACGTCAATTATTTTCATGCAATTTGCACTAATATTGCATTATTTTGACGTATATTCTGTCATTTTGCATTGAATTACGTCAATTTTCATTGGCAATTCTTCTTAAATGTGAGAATTGTTGACGTAAATAAGTGTAAAAGTGAATCGTTTACGTCAATCTGATTGACTGGGCCCAAGTCCGTACACATGGATCCTGTTTTAGGGCTATGATACTGACGCCCCCGCACCCGGCAGGCGTTTTATTCAGTCTCTATGCTCCTCAGAAATCCGGAATACAGCTCTGTCAGCCGTCCTTCCTCCATTCCGTACAGCCTGCTGATGGCTTCGTCGCGGAAAACCTCATCCGGCCTGCCTGTCATCACGACTTTGCCCTCGGACGAGATGCACACCACGCGGTCTGCTGTCATGTGCGCGAGCTCCAGTTCGTGCATCGACATGATGACGCCTATCTGTCTCTCGCTGACCAGCCTTCTCAGGAGGTCGAGGAACTCGAGCTTGTGCCTTATGTCGAGGTATGACGTCGGCTCGTCGAGGATCATGATCTCAGGTTCCTGGCATATCGCCCTTGCGAGCAAAACGCGCTGGCGCTGGCCGTCGCTTATCTCGCGGTAGTCGCGGTCGGCTATCTCGCTTACATGCACGAGGTCCATGGTCTCTCTTACGATGCGCCTGTCTTCCTGCGAGAGTATCCCGAGCCTGCCTGTGTACGGGTAGCGGCCGAGCGACACTACGTCTTCGCAGGTCATCCTTTCGCTCGACATCCTCTCGGTCAGCATCACGGCCTGCATGCGGGCGATCTCGCTCTGATTGTATTCTTCCCTCGCGCGGTCTTCTATATACACCGTTCCGCCAAGCGGCTCGAGCTGTCCCGCCATGGTCTTGAGGACCGTTGATTTGCCCGCCCCGTTAGGACCTATGAGGACGACGATCTCGCCCCTTCTTACGGCAAGTTCAACACCGCTGACAACGACCTTCTTCTCGTATCCCGTGTCGAGGGCGCTCGTGCTTATTACTGTGCTCATAGATCCTGCATTTTCAGGAATATATTCTGCAGCTGATGCTGCATTGTTCTTCTTTTCAGTACTCACAGCATCACCTCTTCTTTCTGTCGAGCAGCATGAATATGACGACCGGTGCTCCGAACACGGCAGTCATCGTGCTGATGCTCATCTCTGTCGGCGCGAAGAGATTCCTTGCCAGCAGGTCGCAGAGCAGGCAGAACACAGCTCCGCCGAGGAAGCACTGCGGCACCATAACTATAGGCTTGGATGTCCTGCTGACTGACCTTATTATGTGCGGCACAGCGATGCCGACGAAGGATATAGGACCGGCGAAAGCAGTGACCGTCGCGGACAGGAGACTCGAGAGTGTGATGAGCCCTATCCGGAACGACCTTATGTTGACGCCGACGCTCCTCGCGTACTGCTCTCCCATCTGGAAAGCTGTCATAGGCTTTGACAGCATGAAAGCTGCGATGACCGCGATCACGATCACGACTGTAAGAGTCTTCACGTTGTCCCAGCTTACGGCCGAAAAGCTTCCCATCGACCAGTTGTGCAGATTGACTATGTTGGAATCGTCGGCAAAAGTAACGAGGAACTCAGTCACCGCCGAGCATATGTATCCGACCATGACGCCGCACACGATGAGTACGGCCATGCTCTTGACCCTGCGCGAGATGAGGAGGATGACGCCCGTCACAGCGATCGATCCTGCAAAAGCAGCGAGGACCATCATAAAGGAGCTCGTCATCATACCTGCTCTGAGAGCGAACACCATCACTACCGCAACACAGAGCTTTGCGCCTGATGAGATACCGAGGATGTACGGGCCTGCGATCGGGTTAGCGAAAAAAGTCTGCAGCAGAAAACCGGATACCGCGAGCGCTCCTCCAAGGAACACCGCCGCAAGTATCCTCGGCATGCGGATGTCCCACACGATCCTGCCGAATTTGGACACAGTCTCATGCGAGAACAGGATACGCAAAGCCTCCCCTGCTGTCATCGATGAGCTGCCCATCAGGATGTTGGCCATGATGAGCACGATGAGAAGCAGCGCGAGCACAGCATAAGTTATTATCAGTCGTGTTTCCCTTGCAGTATTCTTCAATAGTATTTTTCCCTTTTATAAATACTAACTGGTAGTTATTATTTAAGCTTATGGAAATACTCCATATTACTGTCATCTGCGGCGCCTGCGAACATCCTGTTCATCTCAAGGATCATGTCGGCTGCGCCTGTTGTCCTCTGGAACGTGCTCGCATCGGTGCACCACACGTTACCGCTCTTTACCGCTTTGAAGTCGCTGAACTGTTCTGAGAGCGCGGTCAGGTCGCTGATGCTCTCAAGTCCGCCTTCGATGGTGCTGTTGTAGATGAGTATATCAGCATCCACCGCTTTATCATAGAACGCTTCCATCTGCATGTTCATGGTGGAAAGCGCATTGTCTTCTTCTTCAGTGATGCCGTCGAGGGCGTATGTCCCGCCGGCTGTTTCTATCATTTTGGTCACATAGTCTCCCGGCTTTCTCACGACTACGGAGCCGTTTGAATTGACCGAGAAGAAAGCGACTGACGGTGCCTCGCTTACAGCGTCCGTGTCCACATCATTCAGCTTGTCCACTGCTCCGTTAAAGAAGGCCTCTGCCTGCTCACTCTTTCCGAGAAGGAGCCCGTAGAGCTTGATCCATTCGAGCCTTCCGAGCGGCTCTGCTTCATAGCTCGAGCGCTCCACCAGGACCGGTATTCCGAGCGACTCTATCTCCTCCTTGACCTGTGGGCTGTGGTATATCATCGTGGACTCTATCGCGAGGTCCACGTCTCCTTCGAGCAAAGCCTCATAGTCCGGCGCGCGGTACTTTCCTATATATTCTATAGTCCTGTGTTCGACGAGTTTTCTGATCTTCTCGATGGCCCAGTCCTTGGCCTCTGTGCTGGTCATCGCTACCGAGTCGATCGCTCCCGCAGCGTCTATAAGGTCCATAGCTGATGAAGCCGCATTGTAGACGGTGCCGGCAGGAGCGTATATGACTGTCATGCCCTCTGCCGCTGACTCAGGAAGCCATTCAGGGAGCTTGTCTGAATCCTGCACGACGAGGTACCTGAGGCCGTCTTCGATTGCAACTACAGCGACTCCGTCCTCGTAGTAATCGACGTGGAACTGGTCTGCATACTGAAGCTCCATGGAGCCTGTCTTGTGCTCTTCGAGGATGCTGTCAATCTTTGCACTGTCAGCATCGGAACTTCCTCCGGAAGTCCCGCCTGAATTGCTGCCGCTGCACCCTGTGCACAGAAGCACAGCAAACAGAGCCGCCAGGACGAGCAGCGCCTTTGCCGTCCTCAGCGTCTTTGAGGCCTTTGACACCTTTTCAGTCCTTGCCGCAGCCTTATTGAATAGTTCTCCTGTACCCGTAAAAATATCTTTCAAGTTTTTGATTTCCTGTTATTGATCTGCCTGCACCACATGAGTGCAGCTATTCACATACTAAACGTACTTCGTTCAAATAAACGAACACAGAGGCCCCGCCGGTCCGGCAGGGTCTCTGCGCAGCTGTAATTATTATTTTGCCGAAGCCGAGTCGAAGGTAAGTGTGTATTCGATCTCGTGCGGCTCGCTCATTGCTGTGGTATCTGCGATGACGGTCATTGGCGCGTCAAATGCGGATACCGGTATCTCGAATACTGAGTTGCCGTCTGTGTTGACAGGCAGATATTTCTCTCCGTCTACGAGCATGTAGTCGTAGTGCGGGCTGCTCCACTCGATAACTGCAGTACAGCTGTCACCTGACACCTTGATAGTCGCAGGTGAAGTGACTGATGCTTTGCCCGTGCCGCCTTCGAGCTTAACGTTAACTGTATGCTCTCCGTCTGAAAGTCCGAGGTCCTTAAGCGAAGTGCCCTGCGCAGCCTCTTCTGATGAATCTGCATCAGCGCCGCCTATCACTGCCTGGATGTCGTCTCCCGGAACAGGTTCCGAGACTACTACCTTATGGTCATACCACTTGCCCTTGGATCCGAGCAGAGCGAGGTCGAATTCCTCATCGAGAGCAGGTACGGGTACGTCAAAACCGTATACCTCGTCTTCATAGCCGTCGCTGTATGTGACTTTGTCAGTCGTAGGTTCGAGCAGCTCTGCCCCATCCTTCTGAGCATCCTCAGCAAGTCCCGGGAACAGGTTGATTATCTTCTTGGACTGGAGGCTGACATGGATGGTCATCTTTCCGTCCTTGACAGTCAGGATGCCTTTGTCCTGATTGGCTTCGCTTACGTGGAACATCGAGTTGTCCGTTGTGAAGGTTGCGACGTAGGTGCCGTCCTCGATGCCCTGGTCTGCAGCCTGCTCCTGTCCGCCGCATCCTGCAAGCGCAAGCATCGCAAACGCAAGCACAGCGAACATTATAGTTTTAAGTAATCTTGATCTATGCATTACTCGTTACCTTGTCATCATTACAGACAGGGCCTGCCGGAAACAGCAGGCCCCGAACTGATCGTGTTATTGTTTTTTATCTTACTGAGCCATTGCCTCAGCTGTGTGTGCAACGTAGATCTTCTGAACGTCAGCGATTCTGCCGAGTCCCTCGATCTGGCAGTTTACGTTATCTGCACCGAGTCCTGCTCCGGTATCTACAGGTGCGTCAGCTCCTTCTACCTCGAACTCGCCGCCGTTGACGAATCCGTAGTACCATGAACCCTCTTCATCGCCTGCCATGTCGTTGTTAGCGTGGTCGCCTGCAACTACCATCAGCGGTCTCAGGATGACCTTGGTGTATCCTGCATCCTCAAGAGCCTTCTTTACAGCAGGGAATGCTGTGTCTTCAGGCTTGCCCTCAACAGTTCCGATGAATACGTTCTTGTAACCGAGCTGGTTCATCTGCTCCTGCATCTGGTCATAGGAAATGCTTGCCTCGTGTGAAGTTCCGTGTCCCATGAATACGAATGCAGTACCGTCTGCTGCAGCAGCGTCGAGCGAATCGAATCCGCCTGCCTTTACAGCCTCAGCAACTACTGCCTTGGCAACAGATTCCTTGTCAGCGTTGATAACCTTTGCATCTTCGCCTACTGTTCCGAGCAGAGGCTCAGCAACCTTAACGGTGTCGAACTTGTCCTTGTAATTCTCAAGTGCAGAGATGAGTTCATCATACTCAGCTCCGTGCATCAGGTGTGTAGGCTGTACAACGAGGTTCTTTACTCCGTTGTCTACAGCTCTCTGAAGAGCCTGGTCAACGTTGTCGATTTTCTCTCCGTCACGCGCATAGATGTGGTTGATGATGATCTGTGCTGTGAAAGCTCTTCTTACAGACCAGTCAGGATTTGCTTCCTGCAGTGCCTTCTCGATGCCGCCGATGTCCTCGACACGGCTGTCGTTGAAGGATGTACCGAAGCTTACTACCAGCAGCTCGTTCTCGCCGATCTCATCCTGGTTCAGCGGATCATCCTTGGATGCATCACCTGTATCTGCTCCGAAATAGTCAGGGCTTGCTTCCTCGCCCTCGACCTGTGCCTTCTGCTCATCTGTCAGTGCATCCCATGCAGCCTTGGCAGCTTCGCACTGTGCGTAGGTTTCATCTGTATACTCCTGTACGTAGATGGCATCGATCAGTGCTGCGCATTCAGCTGCAGGATCTGCAGCAGCCTCTTCCTCAGGTGCTGCTTCCTGACCGCCCCCGCATGCTGTCATGAGTGACATTGAGAAAATCATGGTGATTCCCAGCAGCATTACCAGTAACTTCTTCTTCATTTTTCTTTTCTCCTTTTCCATCAAGAAAATATTTCGGGCTTTACATCAAAAAAGCCTTCTTACTTCTCACGGTAAAAAGGTGACAGAAAACAAGGAGCTGTGCCCCTCATACTGTACGACCAATTCCGCGTGATCCGGAAACCGTCCGCCCCGCCCTGTGCACTGCAGGCAAAAAGCAGACTGTTTCCTGTACTAAGTTACGGCAGGTCTCCTGGCTTAAGAACATATCATGTCGGTCCGCCTTCCCGGGATGTCTGTCCTGCTGCCCCGCAGGACCGGCTCTTCCAGTGACATAATGGACCGGCACGCTCTATCACAGTGACGGGATCGCGCAGGATTCACACCTGCTTCCCTATTCTCCCCGGCTGAAACGGGGCACCGTATACTTCATGTTATTAATTATCCGCAGTGCCAAATAATTGTAACACCGCATAGTTACTGCATCAAGAGAGCAAACGCCCTATAGATAATCTCGATACAAGTGCGCCATGCTATCTTATCTCTATTGACTCAGCTGCTCTCAGCGCGTGGTCTGCATAGATGTCCCGCACCGCAGCTATCTGTCCGAGGCCTTCTATTATGCAAAGCGTCTCATATCCGGCTGCTGTGAAGCGCGAGTTCCACGAGTCCGGATCATCCGGGTCAGCCATGTCATTCACAGCGTGGTTGCCGGCGACGAGCATCAGCGGCCGCAGAACAACTCTCCTGTAGTCACCTCTGCCGACTGCAGCGATCACATCATCAAGAGACGGGCTGGCTTCAACCGTTCCAACGAAGAAGTCCTTCTTTCCCATGCGGGCCAAAGTCTCCTGCATCCTGTCATATACGCCGTTGGCAGCAGCTTCGGTCCCGTGGCCCATCAGCACGACAGCCGTCTTTCCGTCGTCATATTCCGAGACTGATCCGGAAACGGCCTCTGCGACTCGGGCAAAATCCTCATCGCTTGTCAGAAGCGGGTCTCCGAGAGCGATCTTCTCAAACCGGTCAGCATACTCAGCGAGTATCCCTCTCAGCTTGTCATACTCAAGGCCGCTCATGAGATGAGTTGGCTGCACGATCAGTTCGCTTACGCCGTCATCTACAGCCCTTTCAAGGGCATCCCTGACATTGTCGATAAGGATGCCCTCTCTCTTTGCTATTATGTTGATTATCATCTGTGAGGTGAAAGCCCTACGGACAGCAAGCCCGCACGCCTCTCCTATCCTCTGCTCTGCAGCCCCTATATTCAGCCTGCGGCTCTCTTCAGATGCGGTGCCGAAACTGACGACAAGGACCTCTCTCCTGACATGATTTTCCAACTGTTCTTCCCCTCGCATGAATTAGTTTATCAATATATGAGACCGTACTTCTCAGCGAGCGGCATCAGCTCTTCTGTGCTGAGTGAGCCCGCATACAGAGCCCTGCCCTGATACAGCCTCAGCGCCTCTTCGAGAAGCTTAACATCATCACACGCTATGCAAAGCGGTTTTCTTATCGCATACTGTGCCGCTTCGAACTCATCAAGGTCCGCAGCCTTCGCTATCTCAACAGCGATGATCTTCGCATCGCCTCTGTTTTCCTTCTTTATATTAGTCTCAAGGTCAGCATCGCATGCGAGCACTTTGTCAGCCCTGATGCCGCCGGCGCTCAGATCGAGTACAAAAGCATCCTTCTCGGTCGCGCAGACTGCCTGACTTCTGTCCGTATGCTGAGGACATGGCTTTTTCAGGCTGAACCCTCCGAGCGAATCCTTCAGAGCAGCTATGTGTTCAGGCCCCGTTCCGCAGCAGCCGCCGAACATGGCAGCGCCTGCTTCGTTGAATTTGTCTGTATAGCTCGCAAGCTCTTCAGGTGTGCAGCTGTAGACTGTTTTTCCATCCACTACCTCAGGCAGGCCTGCATTAGGCTTGACCGCAAGAGGCACCTCTGCAAACTCCCTGAGTCTTTCGAACTGAGGCAGCATCTCATCAGGTCCCGTGCTGCAGTTGAGCCCGAATGCGTCGATTCCCATCCCCTGCATGATGACAAGGGCTGCGCATACGTCAGTACCGGTCAGCGTTCTTCCGTTCTCATCACAGGTGAAAGATACCAGCACAGGCTTGTCGCTGACATCCTTTACCGCGAGCAAAGCAGCTCTCGCATCCGGCACCGTCATGATCGTCTCTATAGCATACATGTCGACACCGGCTTCTTCCAGAGCCTCGGCCTGCTCATGATAGATGTCGTAGAGCTCGTCAAAAGTGAGGTCTCCGAGCGGCGCGAGGAACTTTCCCGTAGTCGCGATGTCGCCTGCGATAAGAACTTTCGGTTCAGCCCCTTCCGATGCCGTCTCTACAGCCTTCCTTGAGATATCAACAAGTCTCCTGTTGAAGTCTCCGACCTGGTTGAATATGCCGTTTTCCTCGAGCTTGACCCTGTTGGCCCCGAAAGTCGGCGCATATACGACGTTGCTTCCGGCCTCGATGTATTCTCTCTGCAGCTGCTCCATCACCTCAGGATGCTCGAGCACCCATGCCTCGGTGCACTTGCTGCTGTCATATCCTCTCTTCTGGAGCTCAGTACCATTGGCTCCATCCAGTACAAGCGGAAAATACAGTTCCATAATACCCTCCGGTCTTCTTATATATAGTCAGTTTACATGCATTTACAGAAAAAAGAACACTGTATTAAATATACCAAAAAATAATGGTAAAATGAATTCGGAGGTACGCATGATTTTCAATGACCCGCAGAACATAACGATCGAAGAACTGATGCAGCTCGCAGAGGAAGCCGGCTTCACGGCCTCAGCTCCTCTTAACATGGACGCACTCATATTCCGTCAGGAAGTACGTGACATGTGCTCTGCCGACCAGTGCCGCAGCTACGGGCGCAGCTGGAGCTGCCCTCCTGCAGTGGGCTCACTTGAGCATTCCGCAGAAATAGCCGGCAGGTATCACCGCGGCATCATCGTTCAGACGACCGGACAGATGCGGAGAGAGATCGACTACCACTCGATTTTTAAGTATAACGACCAGCATGTCAGGAATTTTGCCTCATTCGCAAGACAGGTGCGGACACTCTTCCCGGGCTGCCTTCCGATGGGCGCAGGCGCATGCCGCATATGCAGGCAGTGCACCTATCCTGACCGCCCGTGCCGCCACCCGGACAAACTGATAATCTCTATGGAAGCTTACGGCCTGGTGGTCAACGACGTCTGCAAGGCATCGGGCCTCGAATACAACTACGGTGACAGGACTATGACATTCACATCGTGCATACTGCTCGACTAATGTGACAGTGGGGACGGTTCTCTTTGTCATGTTTTGTGTCATTAAGGACGGTTCTTTTAACACATTCCAGACACAGCAGTATCACACCACGGGTACAGTAAAAAAGGGGGATAAGATATGATGACAGCAAAAGAAATTTTCCTCGAACTTCTCAAGCCGGACGGCAGGCCTGAGCGCCAGCTTGTCCAGTACGAAGCTCTCGAGATGGTAGTTGCGCACCCGATCGGCGCATATGTCCGCCCGGGTTTCAGGCCGGGTGCATCCATTACGGACCGCTGGGGTGTCAGGACAGACTGGCCCCTTGACGCACCGGGAGCAATGCCGCATGTGACTCAGGAGAACAAAGTCATCAAGGATATCACTCACTGGCGGGACTATGTCCATGCGCCGGATCTCACCGCAAACTGCAGCGACGACGCTCAGTGGGAGCCGTTCCGCACCAGGGCCAGAGCCAATGCCGGAGACGAAAAGCTGGTTACCGGATTCATCCCTACGGGTATTTTTGAGCAGTGCCACAACCTAATGCCTTTCCAGGAGGTTCTTACAAGTCTGTACGATCATCCGAAGGAAATGCATGAGCTGATCGCATATATCAACGAGTACAGGATGAACTACGTCAGGATCATGATCGACAGGCTTCAGCCTGATGCTATTTTCGCTCACGATGACTGGGGCACCAAGGATGCCCTCTTCATGAACCCTGACATGTGGCGCGAATTCTTCAAGGAGCCATACAGGGAGTTCTACGAGTATATCCGCTCGAGAGGCGTCATCACCATCCATCATGCGGATTCATACCTCGTCCCTATAGTAGAGGACATGGCGGAGATCGGCATCCAGGTATGGCAGGGAACTCTTCCTGAGAACGGCATCCCTGCTCTTCAGGAACGTCTGCAGGGCCGTATGGTCCTGATGGGCGGCATAGGAGCATCTATCGACCGTGCCGATGCCGGAGAAGAAGAAGTCCGCACATATGTGAGAAAAGCGCTTGAAACGTACTGCCCGGGAGGCCACTTCATCCCAAGTATCACCTACGGCCTTGCCGGAGCTGTATTCAGACACATTGATCCGTGGATAGATGATGAGATCGCAAAATACAACAGCGAATATCACCTGCCGCGCTATATCGCAAGAAAAGATACAGAAAGAAGGAATCCTGTCATCTTGACTGGGACTGATGCATCCGCGGCCGCAAAAGCAGCTGCTCATACTGAAGCAGCACCGGCATCAGAAGCAAAGCCTGCTTCTGACATACACCCTCTTCTTGAGGAAGTATCCGAAAACCTTCAGGACGGCTCGGTCAGCCTGACCTTAGAGTCGGTGCAGGAGGCCCTTGATGAGGGCATCAGCGCCGAAGATATCCTGAACGAAGGACTCGTCAGGGGAATGAATGAGCTCGGCGAGGATTTCTCAAAGGGAGAAGTCTTCGTTCCTGAGATGCTGAGGGCAGCTGCCTGCATGTCAGCCGCCACAGATATTCTTAAGCCGCTTCTTACTGCAGGCAATACAGGCGGTCCTTCGGGCAAAGTCGTACTCGGCACTGTCAGAGGCGACCTTCATGACATAGGCAAGAACCTCGTCAAGATCATGATGGAAGGCGCGGGACTCGACGTTATTGACCTCGGCTGCGACATACCTGCAGAGGACTTTGTACAGGCCGCTATGGATAATGACTGCAAAATAATAGCCTGCTCCACTCTTCTTACCACATGCATGGATGAGATAAGAGATGTTGTGAAGCTGGCTGAAGAACGCGGTATACGCGACAAAGTCAAAATTCTTATAGGCGGAGCTCCTGTCTCGCCTGAATTCTGCAGTGATGCCGGTGCGGATATGTACACACCTGATGCCGCCGCAGCAGCGAGAGCCGCAGTACAGATGCTCAGTGCTCAGAACTGACCATAAGATTGCAGGTTAATCCGTTCATAAAAAGAATTGCTCAGGCCTTATGACCTGAGCAGTTTTTATGCTGATTGTTTTTTTCTTAGATTCATTATGACGATCGATCCGAATACCATCGCGATACCGAGTATCTTCACCGGGCTCAGCATCTGGTGGAAAGCGATGACACCGATGATCGAGGCTGCGACCGTTTCGACCGATGCAAGTATCGGAACTATCGAAGTCTCTTTTATTTTGCCCAGACCGCCGAAATATATGATGTACGCGAGGGCTGACGGGATGATTCCGAATCCTATAAGAGCAAGGACCATGCGGTAATCCGTGATGCCTGTCACCTCAGGTCTCCATGGCCTGACCATGAAGAAGAGTGCGATCGCTCCGAATGCTAGGCCGTAGAATGCAGAGGTATAAGGATCCTCATCGTCGGCTCCGAGCCTTGAGAATACAGGCAGTGTCCCGTAAGTGAATCCCGCAAGGATGCCCATTACTACGCCGAAGCCTGACAGGCTGAGTTCTGAAAAGTCTCCGTCGGTCACGGTGAGCACGCATCCGCATATGTTGATGATAATGGCGATTATAACGTTCCTGCTGATAGGCTCCTTAAAGAAGACTCTCGACATTATAGCGACGAATACAGGCGCCGTATACAGCAGCACAGAAGCCGTGGCCATGCCGCCCAGCTTGATTGCATTCATGTAGCACAGGTTGTATATGCCCTGTGATACGATACCGACAAGGAGGCATGATATGAGTCCCCTGCGGCTTATCTTAAACAGTCTGAATCCCTTTCCCTGTACTATTAGTACCGGCATCAGCAGCACCGTTGCGAAGAGCAGCCTGTAGAAAGCTACAGGAAACGGCTCCATTCCGAGATTGTTAAGTATAGTTGCGAAAAGTCCTATCGTGCCCCACAGCATTCCTGCGGTAAGCACCATCAAATACCCTTTGTTCTGTTCGTTCTTCATTAATTTACCCGCCTTGAAAAAAGGCTGCCACACTTTTAATGTGCGACAGCCCGTTCAGATGTCTTTTACAAGTTTATATTACTTGTTAGCTGCTTCCATCTGTGCAGCTACCTCAGCAGCGAAGTCCTCTTCCTTCTTCTCGATTCCCTCGCCTACCTCGAATCTTACGACCTTAGCCAGCTTCATGCTGCTGTCAACAGTCTTCAGGTACTGAGCAACTGTCTGCTTTCCGTCCTCTGCTCTTACGTAAACCTGATCAAGCAGGCAGATCTCCTTGAGCTGCTTGGAAATACGTCCGTCAACGAGGCCCTTGAAGATCTTGTTCTCGGAGATTTCCATCTTTGCAGCGATAGCGAGTCCTGCGAGTCTTGTCTTAGCCTCTTCTGAGAGGAAGTTAGGCAGATAGTTGAAGTTGAAGCTCTTGTCAGCCTTCTTCTCAGCCAGGATGTCAAGGTCAGCCTGATCCCATACGTCAGCAACCTTGTCAAGAAGGCCGTTGAGGATCGGCTTTGGCAGTGAGAACGGATCGTTCAGTGCGCTCTCAAGAGTGATCTTTCCGAGGTTAGCAAGCTCTGCCTCAGAGATCTCATCTCTGCTTACATACTGAGGGTTCATTGCAGCTACCTGCATTGCAACGTTCTTCAGTGCTTCTCTGTTAGCAGGTGTGTCATTTCCTTCAGCAGCTACGATAACGCCGATGTTTCCGCCGCCGTGGATGTATGAAGCCATAACGTTTCCGGAAACCTTCTCGATTCTTCTGACGTTCATGTTCTCGCCGATCTTAGCGATGAGAGCTGTCAGTGCTTCGCCGATTGTCTGGTTGTCATCGAAAGCCATAGCCTTGAATGCTTCGATATCATTGCTCTCTGCGTTGAGTGCCAGCTGAGCCAGCTTCTCTACGAATCCGATGAACTCGTCGTTCTTAGCAACGAAGTCTGTCTCGGAGTTAACTTCTACGATAGCAGCTGCCTTGTTGTCTGCTGCGAAAGCAGTTCTTACAAGACCCATAGCAGCGATTCTGCCGGCCTTCTTAGCAGCCTTGGAGAGTCCCTTTTCTCTCAGGATCTCTACTGCTCTGTCCATATCTCCATCAGCCTCTACAAGAGCCTTCTTGCAGTCCATCATACCTGCAGCGGTCATGTCACGAAGCTCTTTTACCATCTTTGCAGTTACAGCCATATTTTCCTCCTTGTATGACTATGCCAATGCCCCTTTGCGAAAAAGGGGCATTGTTTCATATTCTTCAATAAGATTATTCCTCTTCTGCAGCTTCCTCAGCCTCTGCCTCTGCCTCAGCAGGTGCAGCCTCTACAGCCTCTGCAAAGCTCTCGCCCTGCTTAGCCTCGATGATAGCGTCAGCCATTGTGCTTGTGATCAGCTTTACGGCTCTGATAGCATCATCGTTAGCCGGGATAACGTAATCAACGTCATCAGGGTCGCAGTTAGTGTCAACGATACCTACTACAGGGATACCGAGGATCTTAGCTTCCTTGACAGCGATTCTTTCCTTCTTAGGGTCTACTACGAAGATTGCGCCAGGCATTCCCTTCATGTTCTTGATTCCGCCGAGGTACTTCTCGAGCTTATCAGCCTCAGCGACCATCTTCAGAGCTTCCTTCTTGGCATACTTGTTGATAGTGCCGTCTTCCTGCATAGCTCTGATCTCAGCGAGTCTCTCGATTCTCTTGCTGATTGTCTTGTGGTTAGTGAGCATTCCGCCGAGCCATCTCTCGTTTACGAAATACATTCCGCATCTCTCAGCCTCATCCTTGATTGCAGCCTGAGCCTGCTTCTTGGTACCTACGAAGAGTACCGGCTTGCCGCTTGCTCCTACCTGTCTCATGAAATCATAAGCATCGTCGATCAGACCGAGTGTCTGCTGAAGGTCGATGATATAGATTCCGTTTCTCTCTGTGAAGATATAAGGAGCCATCTTAGGGTTCCATCTTCTTGTCTGATGTCCGAAATGGACGCCTGCTTCGAGCAGCTGTTTCATTGTTACTACTGACATTTTATAACCTCCGGTTAAACTTACTTCCACCGTGACTTACTGCCTTCAACCCCGCTGATTGCAAGGGCACCGCGGCTGATCACAGTGTGACAAATATATATCTGTGCGCAAAGGCACTCGTATATTATACATATACGAGTGCCCCATTTCAAGTACTAATTCTATTCAGTTTTTGCCTGTATTTCTGCGGTTATCCTGCAGATAGAACGGTGCATTTTTTACCGTGCTAGCAGCTTGTCGAGCGTCTCTCTGTCTGCTCCGGAAGCTGCACCGGTCCCGGTCCTATATTCATCGACAACGCATGCATCGGACATGCATGGATGCACTCGCGGCACCGTATGCACTCGTTGCTGTTAGGCGTCCTGTGCGGATCGACATTCATTTTGCATGTCTTTGCGCAGATGCCGCAGTCAACACACTTCTCTTTGTCGACTCTCATGCGGATCAGGCTCACCTTCTGGAAGAGTCCGTAGAATGCTCCCAGAGGGCATATGTACTTGCAGAACGGCCTGTAGATGAAGATCGATGCTGTGATGCAGAGTATCAGCAGCAGGAACTTCCATCTGAACAGCCAGCCGAGAGCCCCTCTCATCATGCTGTTCAAGAGGACCAGCGGTATGCCGCCTTCAAGTGTTCCTACCGGGCAGACGTACTTACAGAAGAACGGTGCGCCTGTGCCGTACTGAGTCCTGTAGAAGAACGGAAGCAGAAATACCATGACGAAGAGCATCACGTATTTCAGATAGCGCAGAGGCTTGTCGATCTTCTCCGGCACGTTCAGTTTAGGTGTCGGGATCTTGTACAGGAGCTCCTGTATAAGTCCGAACAGGCAGAGCCATGCGCAGATAAAACGGCCTACAAACAGCCCGATGATGGCAAGATAGCCGATCACGTAAGCCGCGATGCCTCTGTGTCTGTTGTCGAATATGGCCTGCATCGAGCCTATCGGGCACGAACCAAGAGCTCCCGGGCATGAGTAACAGTTCATTCCCGGAACACAGAGCTGCTTGAGTTTGCCCTGATATATGACAGGGTCTCCCGGAAGGAATCCCTTGACGTACGCGTTGGAAAGAATTCCCCAGCCGGCCTGGACAGCCTTGCGCAGCCCGGCTGCTTTCTTCGCTTTTGCCTTCTGCTCGTTCTTATCCAAGGCCTATACACTCCATGCATATATTGATCGCCTTGGCCAGCACCACTGCAACCTCGCCGCGATAGATGCCGAACGCGCACAGCGCTATCGCCAGCGGGATAAGTGCGATAGTTACCTTAAGAGGCACTTCCTTTTTCATCTCACCCTCACTTCTCTTATTCTTTTCTACTGCTTAAGATGTGCGGCATAGCCGTCATGCAGCCCCTCGAGCATTATCATTATATCAAATATTCCTCTGTGAGGTGCAGATGAAACGCTCTTATCGAATACTTCCAGTATCGAATGTATCTCTGATGCGAGCCTGTCCATGTCGGTGCCCTCAGGAGTATAGTTCTCAAGCCTTCCGCCGGTGTATCTTCCGTCCGAAATGCCGAGGAAGAGTTCTTCAAGCTCAGGTAAGTACTCGCCTGCCGCGCCGTATATGCCGGCTGCGTCTGCTACCAGCTCATCCCACACCTCATCGATCTTGTCAGGATACAGGTTCCTGCAGACAAAATGCGTGAGCTCATGATATTTTCTTATGCCTGCCGACATCTCTGTCCACTCGTCTTCGCTGACAGCGCTCCGTCCGGCTGCTTTCATGCATTCGCTCACCTGCGATGCCGTGACATTGCTGTACGGTCCGCGCGAAAGTACGATGAGGAGGTCCTGATAGTTGGCTTTCACCGATGTAAAGCGCTTGAATTCCGCGCTCCAGTCAGGGAAAGCAACGCCTGCAGCCTGCTGCTCTTCGAAGAATGCTGCCTTGTGAGCATTGATCTTAGGCCAGTTGAAGGCGACTATAGTCGAAGCCCCCATGGTAGCAGGTATGATATCGCGAGGCCCGTTCTTTGCGGCCATCATGCATCTTACGAATACTTCAAAGTCATGTCTGTTATGCAAAGTGATGACCTGAGCAGTCCCCGCCGGAGTCTCCACGCTCTCGGCGCTGTCTCTTTCATCCATCGCAAAATGGGAAAGGCTGCATTTTTCAGGTCTCTTTCCCTGCAGTACACATGACTTGTATTCCCCGGTATCCGCTTTATCCGGATCGAGGTACAGCTGAGGATATGTTTCCGCAAGCTGCTCTATCACTGTCATACCATTCTTTTCCATTTTTATGCTGTTTCCTCCGGCTCTGCCACCGGGCACTCCTTCATGCCGTAATTGAGTTCATCGTGCAGCTTGATCCCGACCGCCTGGCACGGCAGGCAGTTATGCTCCCACTTGCAGCCCTTGCTTACTGTATTTCTATATTTCAATCATTTCAACAGGGTACCGGCACCAGGTTCTTCACGATGTGCAGATTAGCAAATAGCCCCTGCCATATGGCAGGGACTATGAAGTCTGCTATTCCGAGGCACCTGTCTGTAAATTCTCCTTATTACTGCTTCGGTACATAGCCCACCGGGACGTAGCCTACCAGCTCATCGTCGAGGAGATCGAAATCCCCTGTGTAGACTCCGCCGGCAACGTTCTCGAGTTCATCCTCTGTGAGCTCGCACGGTTCCGATCTCAGTTTTTCTTTCAGAGCCTGCTGATGCTCCTTATTTCTGAACATGCTGGTTCTCAGCATTTCATCGATTTTGTCTTCGTTAAAGCTCATATTCTGTCCTCCATTATTTGTACAAAAGATGCAGCGGCATGGAGACACCCCTCATCTCTTCACGCTGTCTTTTCTTCAGATATCTTCTTATCCCAGCATCTCCCGGCATTTTGCCAGAAGCCTCTGGTATCTCTTGTTGATTGACCGCTTTGTTATGCGCGATGCGCGTGATCCAGGTGGCAAAAGACGCCTTCGAAGCATCATACATGCCGTACGCCGAGAAAGCAGTGATAAAGGTCTCTTCGACTATATCCTCTGCATCCTCTCTGTTCATGAGGATGGTGTACGCGTACTTGTATACGCGGTCATAGTATTCCTCATACATCTGACCGAAATCCGGTTTGCCGTTGCTCATTGTATCCATCGTTGTCTCTGCCTTGTTTTATTCCTGCCTCTATGCCATCTGCCTCTTGGCGAGCTGATAGAACAGTCCCTTCTTCTCCATCAGCTGCTCGAAGGTGCCCTGCTCGACTATGTCGCCCTTGTCAAGGACGATGATCCTGTCACAGTTCTGGACTGTTGACAGTCTGTGAGCGATGACGACCTTGGTGGCCCTGAGTCTCTCAAGCGTATCCACTATCTGCTTCTGCGTGACGTTGTCAAGAGCACTCGTCGCCTCATCGAGGAAGATGACCTTAGGCTTTCCGACAATCGCTCTTGCGATGAGTATACGCTGGGCCTGTCCGCCGGAGATAGTGCCTGCGCCCTCAGCTATGACTGTGTGAAGGCCCATCGGCATGTTCCTTATATCTTCTTCAAGTCCGACTTCTCTTATAGTCTCTTCGACACGGCTCATCTTGACGCCCGGTGCCGCGATAGTGATGTTCTCGTATATGCTGCCGGTGATGAGTCCGCCGTTCTGCAGCACTACTCCGAACTTCTTTCTCAGCTCTCTCTTGTCGAGGTCGTTAATATCGTGGTTGTCGTAATATATAACGCCTGACTGAGGCTTCTCGAATCCGAGCATGAGCTTGAGGAGTGTGGACTTGCCGCATCCTGACGATCCGACAATACCGACATACTCGCCCGGCTTTATATGCAGGCTGAGGCCGTGCAGTACAGGAGGCTCGTTTTCTTCGTATGAGAAAGTGACGTTGTTTATTTCTATCTCGCCGTCGATATCTCCCGGAAGGTCGGCATCCTGACTCGTCTCAGGAAGTGTCTCGAGTATAGGCTTTGCATGCTCATATACCGGGCTTACATTGTTGATAGTGAGGTAGTTCTGCACTATGGTGAGGAAAGCTCCCGAGAGCGATCCGAATGCGGCGGTGAAGCCGCTGAACTGACCTATGGTAAGTCCGATGCTGTTATGGATCATGATGTAGTAGAACACCATCGAGAAGATTATCTGCGCTACGCCTGCCACAACATTTACGGCGTTTCCGAATCCCGCGATAGTGTTGCCTATCCTGCGCGATTCAACTGACTTCTCCATGTATCTCTGCAGCGCTCTGTCCTCTGCGAACGCCATGCGGAGCTTGCCTACGTCGAAGAGCAGCTGGAATACTACCGACTGTGCTCCGATGTCTACTTCGTGTTTCTTCCTCTCATATTTGAGCTGCAGCAGGCCCATTATCAGGATGAATGCGGATACTACTGCCAGCATCGCAAGAGCCCACCAGGACATGCGAGGCGAGTATTTGAACATCCTCCACAGATACATGAGAGAGAACACAGCTGACAGGAACGATGTCACCGCGCTCTGAGCGAGCACCGTGTATATAGCGGTGATGCCCATCGCTCTCTGGCCGACATCTGCGGCATCGTACTGCCTGAAGAAGCTCTCAGGCAGATTGAACAGCCTGTCGAAGGTCGCTGACTGCACCGCGTATTCCATCGTGTTCATCGACCTGAACGAAGCCAGGTTCTTGACGATGGTAAATGATACATTTCCGAGCGAGCACGCCAGGATGACAGCACCCAGCTGCAGCAGGCCCGAAGCGTTGCCCATAGGTATGAACTTGTCATACGCCTGCTCATTGAGGTAAGGAAGCAGCAGTCCTATAAGTGTTCCGAGCAGTGTCATTACAAGCAGCCTTGCAAGGTCCGCTTTCCTGACCTTCTGGATCCCGAACAGGAACAGGTCTTTCTTGTTCATCACCTTCTCAGGGAACGGACGGTAGAACATCCATGCCCCGGGTGCAAGAGTCTCTGCGATCTCGTCATCGAGAAGTTCGGTAGTGCCCTCGGATGGGTCATATACGTAATAGCTGTGTGAATTCCTCGGTATGCAGGCCATCGGATGCCCGCCTTCCCTTGTGAACGCGAGCACAGCGCCTGTATCTCTTCTGTGCCAGTCCGGCTCGAGCACGATCTCTCTTATGACAAAATGCGAGAGCCTTGCTATATCCGCTATGTTGAAATTGCGTCCGCTCGTCTCAGTGATGCGGTCTACCGGTGCGATATCTATCTTCTCGCTGCGGCATATGTACGCTGCAGCATCATAGAGGCTGTTTCCCGTCTCTGTGAAGACGCCCGTAACGCCGCGTCTTCTCTTCGGGCTGAACATGTCGTAGATGAGCCTGAGGGAGCGGTCTCTCGTTCTCTCCTGATCCATCTGGGCAGCATATATGTAGCCCTGCTCCTTGACATTCATCAGTTCGTATTTCTCGACTATCATCTCCTCGTACGAACTGAACTCGTTCAGCTTTACCCCGATCTTTTCGGCAAATCTTGTCCTCATCGGGTCGGTGACTCCGCACCTGACCGCCTCAACAGAGGCTGTGTCCATGGCCATGAGTCCCATTATCCACTCGCCGAGAACACCTGAAGAGTAGTGGAAGCCAGGGATCACGCTGCCCGGAGCGAACTCGCCGAGCAGCATCCTGCGCCCCTTCTTACCATCTCTTACAGGCATCAGAAAAGCCAGCACCTGCCCTTCTGTTACCCTGTAAGCAGTGCCGCTGTCTTCCGTATAATGAATGAATCCGCCTTTGAGTTGGATCTGTTCCAAGTGCTTTCTCTCCTACATGTTGCTGATGAGTCTCTGATAGTGTCCCGGTACTCCGGCGAGGTCTTCGTGGCTGCCTCTCTGCACTATCTTTCCGTGTTCCATGACGATGATCTCGTCACAGTCTCTTATGGCTGACAGTCTGTGCGCGACGATGATGCACGTGCAGCCTCTTCTCTTAATATTGTCGAGTATCTGTTTTTCGACGATCGGGTCAAGAGCACTGGTAGCCTCATCCATGATGAGGATGCTCGGATTGCTTACGAGTGCTCTTGCTATCTCAAGCCTCTGCCTCTGTCCTCCGGAGACGTTGCTGCCTCCCTCGGCCAGCTCATAGCTGTAGGCGCCCGGCTTGGTCGTTATGAAGTCATGTATGCACGCATCCTTGGCGGCTCTGACCATGTCTTCCTTGCTTATGTATTTATCCCACATCGTCAGGTTGTCCTTGATGGTACCTGAGAAAAGTGTGATGTTCTGGCTCACGGTCGAGATGCTCGACGAGAGCACCTCAGGAGGGATCACGGATACAGGCACGCCGTCCATCCTTATCTCTCCTGTCCACGGAACGTAAAGTCCCGAGCACAGCTTGGATACCGTCGACTTGCCGCTTCCCGATGCTCCGACGAACGCTATGGACTGTCCCGGCTCGAGGTGGAAACTGAAGTCCGAAACGATCGGATCTTTCAGGATGTCGTAGCCGAACGACAGATTGTCGAGCTCGACCTCGCCCTGGAGTTTTTCCTGAATGTCCGCATAGTCCTTGGCCTCATATCTAGGGTCCTGCTCATACTTCATGATGTCGTTGACCCTGGCCATATCCGCGCGGGTGGTCTCGATCTTCTGTATGAATCCAGCCACAGCGGTTACCGGCTGCGTGAACGAAGCCTGAAGCGATGAGTACGCTATAAGTGTACCTGCTGTCATGTTTCCTCTGATGACGAGAACGCCGCCCACGATCAGGACGAGCACGTTGATCAGATTGTTGGTGACTTCAGGGATCGCATTGAGCATCTCCTGGCGCATGCCCATGTTCTGCTCAGTGTTGATGCTCTTGGCATAGTTGCCCTGCAGCCTGCTGACAAATTCATTCTCTGTACCGGAGGCCTTAAGGGTGCTCGTTATGCGAAGTCCGCTGAACAGCACGCCGATGAGCTTACTCTGGTCCTGCTGAGCCTTCATAGACATGGTTGAAAGGTACTCAGAGCTCTTCTTCATAGCGAACATGTTGGCCGCCGTGACGAGCACGATAATGAATGTCAGAAGCGGGCTGTAGAAGATCAGTATGATGAGGTAAAGCGGTGCGACGATCGCATTGAGCATCACGTCCGCAAGGTCGCTTGTCAGGAAAGTCGTGACGTTCTCATTGTTCTGGATCCTGTTCGAGAGGTCGCCTGTGTATCTCTGATCGAAGAAAGACACTGGCAGCCTCAGCATGTGCGCCAGCAGCCTGTAGCCTGACAGCATCGCCATCTTGTTCTGGAGCCTGTGCATCAGCCTTCCCCTGTAGTAAGTGAGCGCACCCTTGAACAGCATCGTTCCAAGCATGGCAAAGAGCAGCGCCGTTACCCAGTCGTTGTTGCCTCCGAGGAGGATGTCGTCTATGAACACCTTGGAGAATACCGGCACTACGATGCCCGGTATCATGAGGAAAAAACCGAGGCATACAAGAGCGTTGACAGCTCCGAGCTGCCCCTTGAGCCTTGCCATTACGAAGGTCTTCATGGTCTCGCTCTCATGGCTCTTTTCGAACGCATCGGTAGGGGCAAAGGTCAGGACGACTCCGGTAAAGCAGTCATCTATGTCCTCTACCGTGAGTTTTCTCCTTCCCATCGCCGGGTCGTTGATGTAGCATACGTCGCCTTTGCGGCCTTCCCAGACTACAAAGTGGTTGAAATTCCAGTGTATGATGCACGGAACGGGCAACTCAAACAGGCCGTCAAGGTCTTTCCTGTATCCGTGGACCTCGAGGCCGAATTTCTTGCCCGCCTGCATAATATTCTTCATGTTGCATCCGTCTCTTGAAACGCCCGTCTCTATACGGAGTTTCTCAAGCGGCATGCTCTTGCCGAAATACCCCAGAACCATCGCAAGGGAAGCCGCTCCGCACTCGGTGGCCTCCATCTGGTATACTGTTGGGGTTTTGACATATGATTTGCTCATTAAGATATATCCTTAATTTCCGTTGTTGTTATTCTGATTGTTCGGTTCCGGCGTGTGGTCTACAGAGAGCTTCTCCTTGATGTAAGGGATCAGCATGGTTATAGGTGCCTTTTCCTCTGTGACTATATCCGCTGTGACGACTGTGCCCTCTTCAAGAGTGACCTCAGCGCCCTTCTTGCTCGACCACTTGTATCCGCTGGCAGTGTTCTTGTCCTCGGTAAGTCCGCAGACGACTCTTACTACAGCGCCGTACTGCTGGAAGGACTGAACGAGCGAAGCATCACCGAGCTGGTTCTGCATGTCTTCAGCCGATACTACGGTGCTGGACACCTTGTTTACCGTTCCTTCCATGTGGCCGTATTCCTGCTTGTTTACTGTCGACGGATATACGACTACCTTCATGCCGGCCTTGATCTTCTTGCCCTCGGAAACAGGAACATAGCAAATGACGCCTGTGCTCTCGTCCGCGGTGGATGTGATCTTGCATATAGTCGTGCCCTGGCCGACAGCATTGCCCTTGGCTATATTGAGTCCGCTGACCTTGCCGTCCACTCTTGAAGTGAGGACCATGGCGTCAGCTGCGCGGCTCTGCTTGGTTATCTCCTGATTGAGCTGGTCGAGGATGCTGCCCTTGGCTGCAGTGAACTGCTCTTCAAGCGCGGACATCTGGTTGTTCTTACCTGTCTTGTCGCCTTTGACCTTGGCTTCGAGCTGCGAAACAGTGTCCTGAAGCGACTTCTGTGTTGCCTTTTCCTGATTGTATGTCGAAAGTGCAGTGTTGTAATCTGACTGAGCGTTGCCTACTTCGAGTTCCTTCTTCTTGGCAGCCGCTTCGATGCGGTCGACTTCTGAAAGAGCATCATCACGCTTCTTCTCATAGTCCTGGAACTGCTTCAGATAATCCTCATACTGTCTCTTGGTTGCTTCGAGTACGCTGGTATCCCCCGGCGGATCAGCTGCAAGGAGAGCGTCGATCTGTGCCTGAAGGTCGTCGATCTTGGCCTTGAGAATACCCTCTATCTTCTCTGTGTCAGTAACATCGATGCCTGCAGCACCGAGCACCTGAACGTAGTTGGTGAAAGTCGTTTCCGCCTGAGTGAAGTCTTCCTGAGCCTTCTTGTATTCCTTCTGGAGAGATACGTATTCATTCTGCTTATTCTTCAGAGTGCCTTCTGCGGAATTCATCGCGCTCTTGGCTTCCTTGGTGGTGCCGCGCTGGCTTGAAAGCGCCTTGTTTCTCTCCTTGAGAGCTATCTGGTCAGCGGAAAGAGCCGTGCCGGATACATCAGCCTGCGCCTTGATGTCAAGAAGCGGCTTGGTATCCGCTGTCGCAGGGTCTCCATATGAATAGAAGGTCACCGCTTCGACGTCGTCTCTGCGTGCCGTCAGTGTTTCGAGTTCAGTCTGGTATACCTCGTCGTCAAGCTGGGCGATCTTCTGCCCTGTTGTAACAGTGTCCCCCTCAGATACAAATATCTCCTGAACGATTCCGTCGGCTTCTGCAACGACTGCATGCATTCCGTCATGTCCCATGTAGATACCGCTGGCATTTACGTTGACCGGCAGTCTTCCGAAAATGGACCATATAAGAGCGACGGCTATAATAAGACCGCCGCCTATCGCAGCTATCCAGAACGAAGGCGAGATGATGGTTATCGCCTTGTCGAGCTGTTCAGGTGATGATAATTTATCCAATGACGATTTTCTGAAAATGTCCGCCATGTTTCCTCCGTGGTCTGCGTCTGTCGCATAGTTATACAAATAAATTGTAACCAACATCCATTTCAGATTCAATCCCGGCTTTTCCGAACGTCATCTCAAGGCGCCCTCGCTAACGTTCGGCTTTGCATGAGAATAGTGCGGCAACCGGCATTTTTTTGCCCGTTACAGATGCTTGTTTTTATTTTAGCAATTGAGCAGTTACCTGCAGCGTACTAAAATTGACATGTATCATAAATGGAGAAGGTATTTTTGCTGATACCTTCTCTGATTTATTTGCAGGGTGCACCCCCTGCAGGAAGATCAATTTAATTCATTAATTGAAAGAAGGTATTATATGGAAAAATTCTTCAAGCTTCAGCAGCACGGAACTGACGTGAAGACTGAGATGATCGCAGGTGCTACCAC
The DNA here is from genome assembly GCA_040308005.1 of Anaerovoracaceae bacterium. GTDB lineage: Bacteria > Bacillota > Clostridia > Peptostreptococcales > Anaerovoracaceae > Crickella. Next base: position 58,043 of record JAWRIG010000099.1, read on the forward strand.
ATTCCTGTCGATGGTCTACATCCTCGCAGTCAACCCTAGCATCCTCTCCGCATGCGGAATGGACAGCGCATCCGTCTTCACTGCAACAGCAGTCTCCGCTGCATTCGCTACACTCTGCATGGCATTCCTTGCCAACTACCCTGTAGCTCTCGCATCCGGCATGGGCCTCAATGCATATTTTGCATTCACCGTATGCCCGATGGTAGGCACAGACAAGCCTTGGGAAGTTGCTCTCGCTGCAGTACTCTGCGAAGGTATCGTTTTCATCCTGCTCTCTTTCACCAACTTCAGAGAGTCGCTCGTAAATGACATCCCGCAGAACCTCAAGTCCTCGATCTCCGTTGGTATCGGTCTCTTCATCGCTATCATCGGACTCAAGAACTCCGGAGCAGTCAGCGTTACAACTGAGAACGGAATCGCACTCGGAAACCTCGGCGACGCAGCTATCTGCCTCTCACTCGTTGGTATCCTGATCATCGCTTTCCTCGCTCACAAGGGTGCTAAGGGCGCTATCTTCTACGGAATCCTCATCACATGGGTTCTCGGCATGATTGCTCAGGCAATCGGCTGGTATGTACCGGATCCGGAGGCAGGCGTTTACAGCGTATATCCTAACTTCGCAATCAGCGGCGTTAAGATGGACTACTTCTTCGCATTCGACTTTGAGTGGATCGGAGCTCACGTCCTCGACTTCGTAGTAATCGTATTCTCCTTCCTGTATGTAGACATCTTCGATACAGTCGGAACACTCATCGGAGTAGCTGCCAAGGCTGACCTCCTCGACGAGGACGGCAAGCTGCCTAACGCAAAGCAGGCTCTCCTCTCCGACGCTATCGGAACATGCGTTGGTGCTATCTGCGGAACATCCACAGTTACTTCCTTCGTTGAGTCTTCAGCAGGAGCTGCTGCAGGCGGCAAGACAGGACTGACTTCCGTAACAACCGGAATTCTCTTCCTCGTCTCCCTGATCCTGTCACCACTCTTCCTCTCCGTACCGGGCTTTGCTACAACACCTGCTCTGGTATACGTAGGATACCTGATGATGACACAGATCAAGAACGTACAGTTCGAAGGCGTACCGATGTCCGACGTCATCTCCGCATTCCTCGCGATCATCATGATGCCGTTCACATCATCCATCGCTAACGGAATCATGTTCGGAATCATCTCCTACCTCGTACTCAGAACACTCGAGGGCAACGCTAAGGACGTTAAGCCGGTAATGTGGATCTCCGGAGTGCTCTTCGTAATCTACATGATCGTAGGCTAGCTGATGCGGTTCTGATCATAAGATCTGAAAACAACTTCAAATAAACTAAGAGGCGGTACTGAATGTACCGCCTCAATTATTTTGTGTCCGTTTGCTCTGCTGCTCTACATGTGCAGGAGTGTCTGTGCTGTAACCTTTGAAGGCATCCTGGTAAATGTCTTTCTTTTCATGTTATTTCTCCAGCTTCTTGCGCGCATCCTTGACCAGCGACTGGATGTTGTCCCTGAACACCATGTCGACGCCGTTCTCGATGCGGTCCTTCATGAAGTTGGCACGGCTCCTGGACTCAGGCGTGCTGCCCGAGATGAGGACAGTCTTCATGACCTTCATGAGGAACTTGTCCATGCCCTGGACCGCGGCCGGATCGTACTTGCCCCCGAGTATGTACAGGATGGCGCGGTTCTCGTTCTTAGGGTCGAGCTTGCCGATGCTGTAGCCCCACACCTGTGCGTAGTTGTCTGCGGTCTCATCCGCCATCCCGACGCCGAAGACTATCAGCCTATGCATCAGCTCGCTGTCGAGGAGCTTCCCGAATTTGTCAAAATCAACGATCCCGCTGCCTCTTATCCATCCGCCGTAAAGAATGCAGTCATATTCGTACAGATTGATGTCCTTCATGCGCGGATCGGAGAAAGCCACAGCTTCGCAGCCGAGGTCTTCTGCTATCCATTCCGCATACTGCCTGGTGCTTCCTCTCTTGGAGGTGTAGATAACTATTGCTTTTTTGCTCATTTTCTTTCCACTCAGCCCTTTACTGTACCCTTTGGTTTTCTTCTGTTATATCGCCCGCACAGGATCATCTATCCCTTGACATTTTCTTCGCCGAGCAGCCTGGTAAGCCTTGCTCTCAGCTCATCAGTGAAGTCTATCCTGCTCCCCTTGCTGCATCTTACAGGCTTCTGCCCCGGCAGATATACCAGCACGTCGCGGCTGCCAGGGAACAGGCTCATCATATCTGTAAGGTGATACAGAACGGCCCTCGCATCCCTGTGCTGCGCCATGACTTCTTCGGTCACTCTCAGCTTGACAGGATCGTTAAGCGGTTCCTGCGGCTGCGCATTCTGAGGCTGTCTCGGCCGCTGCTGTCTTTCAGCACCGCCGTTGCCATTACCGTATCCGCCGCTGCCGTTACTGTATCCGCGGTCATATCCGCCGTTGCCGTTTCCGTAGCCGCCTCTTCTGTTCCTTGCAAGTCCGGCTATATCCTCCACCGGCACTATATCCTCAATCAGAATCTCAGCATCGCTTTCGTCCTTGAAGCTTACCCTTCCGGACATGCCTACTATCTGATCGTTCCTTATAATATTCCTCTTGCGCTCGTACACCTTAGGGAAGGCGATCGCATCGATCACACCGTCAAAATCCTCGAGGGTGAGCCTCGCCATCTCCTGCGACTTGCGCGTTATCATGGTGCGCACACCGCTCAGCATTCCGGCGAGTATGACAAAGTCCCTGTCGCTGTACTTCGATGTGTTGATGACCATGCTGTCGCCGTCATCGCGGCCCGAAGTGAACTCCTCGCCTCCCGATGTGAGGTCGATGGTGCTCGCTGTCGTGTTGTCCATGATCAGCTGTCTGTACTCGTCGAGCGGATGACCCGAGAGATACACTCCGAGCATCTCCTTCTCCATGGCGAGTTTGGTGTCGCCCGGGAAGTCCGCGACCTTAGGAAGCGGCGGGCTTGCCAGCACGTCGTCTTCAAAACCATCGAGCTGGAATATGCTCATCTGGGCTCTTCCGCCGGTCTTCGCCTTCTTCTGCGCTCTGTTGACCGCATCATCGCAGACCGCCATAAGCACAGCCCTGTTCTTCTCAATATCGTCAAAAGCGCCCGCCTGGATGAGGGACTCTATCGCTTTGCGGTTGAGCTCTCCCGCATCGACAGCGCTTATGAATTCGTAGAAATCATGCGTCTCAGGCACTTCATCTCTCGCGCGGATGATCGCATCGATGATGCCCGTTCCGACGTTCTTGACGCTCAGGAGACCGAACCTTATCTTGCCGTCGACAGCCGTGAAGTTCCTCCCGCTCTTCATGACCGAAGGCGGCAGCAGCTCGATACCCATCTCGCGGCAGTTCCTGACGTAGTCGGCCGTGTGCTTTGCATCCCCTGCCATGCTGCTCATGAGAGCCGCCATGAACTCAGTCGGATAGTGGCACTTAAGGTAGGCCGTTTCATAGGACAGCACCGCATAGGCCGCAGCGTGAGACTTGTTGAAGGCGTATGATGCAAAGCTCACCATGTCCTCGAATATGGTCTCGGCTGCCTGCGAAGGTACTCCGTTCGCGACGCATCCCGCTATGGCAGCGCCGCTCTCGTCAGCTGCTTTTCCGTTGATGAAGTATTCCTTCTCCTCGAGCATTACGCTCATCTTCTTCTTGCTCATCGCACGGCGGACGAGGTCCGAACGCCCGAATGAGTAGCCGCCGAGGTCTCTTACTATCTGCATTACCTGCTCCTGGTAGATAAGGCAGCCGTAGGTGACGTCAAGGATAGGCTTGAGATGAGGGTCTACGTACTGTATTCTGTCCGGATGCTTCTTGTTCTCGATGTATTTCGGTATCGAGTCCATCGGGCCCGGTCTGTAGAGCGCGATGCCCGCGACTATGTCCTCAAAGCATGTCGGACGGAGGTTCTTCATGAAGTCTGTCATGCCGCCGCTCTCGAGCTGGAACACGCCCTTGGTGTTGCCGTCTGCTATGAGGCGGTAGACTTCAGGATCGTCATATCCCATCTCGGCCCAGTCGATGGTGACGCCGTGGTTCTTCTCTATCATGCGAAGAGCGTCTCTTATGACCGTGAGGTTCCTGAGCCCCAGGAAGTCCATCTTGAGAAGCCCGAGCTCCTCGATGGTGGTCATGTTGAACTGGGTCGAAATGCCCTTGTCTGAAGAGTAGAGCGGCACGTATTCATCAAGCGGCAGCTTGGAGATAACTATGCCGGCTGCATGCGTCGAAGCGTGGCGCGGCAGTCCCTCGAGTGCCATGGACAGGTCGAGCACCTGCTTGACAAGAGGCTCTGTCTCATAGCGTCTTCTGAGCTCAGGGTTCACTTCGAGAGCCTTCGCGATCGTGATGCCGAGCTCGTTCGGGATGGCCTTGGCTATCTCATCGCCCTCAGCGTACGACGCGTCGAGAGCCCTCGCAACATCGCGGACTGCTGCTTTGGCCTTGAGAGTACCGAAAGTGATGATCTGCGACACCTTGTCGCGGCCGTATTTTCTCGTAACGTAGTCGATGACCTCCTGCCTTCTCTCGATGCAGAAGTCAACGTCTATATCAGGCATGCTGACTCTCTCCGGATTGAGGAAACGCTCGAAGATCAGGTTGTATCTGATCGGATCGATTTCCGTGATATCCAGACTGTATGCTACGATGCTGCCTGCCGCCGAGCCTCTGCCCGGTCCGACAGCGATCTTATTGGACTTGGCATAATGGATAAAGTCCCAGACGATGAGAAAGTACTCGACGTATCCCATGTTCTCGATGACGGAGAGCTCCATCTCAAGGCGCTTCCTGTAATCGGAGTCAGGGTCCATAGACTGCTTTCCGTACCTTGATTCTAGGCCTTCATAGCAGAGCTTCCTGAGATATTCATCGCAGGTCATGCCCTGAGGCGGCACGTACTCAGGCAGGTGGTACTGGCCGAAGGTGAACTCGACGTTGCACCTTTCAGCTATCTCATGTGTCCTCTCGACTGCATCCGGGATATCTGCGAAGAGTGCCTTCATCTCGTCCTCAGACTTGATGTAGAACTCATCGTTTTCAAACCGCATGCGGTTCTCATCGTTTATGTTGGTCTGCGTCTGGATGCACATCAGGATATCCTGTGCGGTTGCATCCTCGCGCCTTATGTAGTGTGCGTCGTTGGTGGCGACAAGCGGAACATTGATGTCCTTAGACAGCCTCTTGAGCCCCTCGATGACCCTCTTGTCCTCTTCGAGGTGGTGGTCCTGGATCTCGAGGAAGAAGTTGTTCTCCCCGAAGATCTCTCTCAACTCAAGAGCCTCCTTCTTCGCGCCTTCGTAGTCGTTATTGAGAAGGAGCCTCTGAGTGTTGCCCGCAAGGCAGCCCGACAGGCAGATAAGCCCTGAGCTGTACTGTCTCAGGAGGTTCTTGTCGACTCTCGGCCTGAAGTAGAACCCGTCGACATAGCTCTTCGAGACTATCCTGACAAGGTTGCTGTAGCCCTCCTGGGTCTCAGCCAGAAGTATGAGGTGGCCGGAGTTACGGTCCCTTCCGACATCCTTGTCATACATCGTCCTCGCGGCGGTATACACCTCGCATCCGATGATCGGCTTGATGCCCGCCTTTTTGCACGATTTATAGAAATCGACCACGCCGAACATGGCTCCGTGGTCAGTGATGGCGCACGAATCCATCCCGAGCCCCTTCACGTATTCAGGCAGCTCGGATATCCTGCTCATGCCGTCGAGCAGGCTGTATTCAGTGTGGACATGTAAATGCGTAAACATACTGAAGAAATTATACCATCCCTATATCCCAATTAGAAATAAAAAAGATGAGGCTGCGGCTTCCGGAAAAGGGGCCAATCACTGGCGCAAGTCTGTGATTTTGTACCCTTTTCCGGAAGCTGCAGCCTCTTTTTCTTTTTACTTAATTAATACCACTTCTGACCGCGCTCTTTTTTGAGCATTGCGATCTTCAGTCTCTTGACGCATTCTCTTACGTCTTCTTCGGTGTAGTTGTTCTCACCTACAATGTTCGACTCGATGCCCTCAGGGTTCTTGTTGAAGTCTACAACGTTGGCAAGGAACGGGCTCTCTACTACGAAAGTGCCTGCTGTTCCGCTCCAGTTGAGGCCTGCAACAGGGATGCCCCTCTCGCCGATCTCGTTGACGCAGTTGACATAGTCAACGTCCAGGTTGCCCCAGCCGTCTGTCTCTACGATAACGCCGTCAGGACGTGCGCACTCAGCAACTACTGCAGCAGTACGTGAGCATCTGATCTTTTCTTCGTTGCCCTCAGGAGAACCGAAAACGAGAACTCCCATCAGATCGATACCTTCGTCCTGTCCGAGCACCTCGATAAGAGGATCTCTGAAGTGGTGAAGGCTTGTTTCTTTTGTCGAAGGACCTACTCCCATTTTTCTACCTCCTTAGTTCATCGCCTTGATAGCGCCGTCTCTGAACTCGTTAGGAGTCAGCATGACAGGCATAGCGCCGTAATCGATAAGTGACTTTCCACCTTCAACGCCGGATGGCTGATCAGGGAAGATCCATGTATCGAGCATCGCGCCGTGAGCGATCATCTCCTTGATAACGAGGACCTTCTTCTGTCCCGGTCTGATCCTGTCGTAGTATTCGTGTCTCTCAGTGCACTTGGTGCCCTCGAACTTCTTGAGCTGTGCTCTGAAAGTGTTCATCCACTCTTCGACCATTCTGTATGCGTCGATGATAGCATATCTTTCCTGGCCCATTCCCTTCTTGAAGGTGATGTTGAAGGAGATGATGTAATCATCGTCTGCAGGTGTGCCGGCTCTGTTCAGGTGAAGCATCTCGCTGAGATTGCCGTCTGAGCTTCCGAACTCGTGAGCCTGCTCTCCATCTACGTCCACACCTGTAGGCATTACATATACGCCTGTGATGGTGTGGGTTATACCCTCTCCGCACTTTCCGAGAACCTTTACGGAGATAGGGATTATATCCATGATTGTGTTGGTGTGTCTGTCGTGATCGCCCGGCTTGATGATCTCTACATCAATGTGGTCGATAACTTCACTGTACTTTTCGGCCAAAGCAGGAAGACAGTCGTTGTTGATCGTCATCTTTCCGCTTGTCGTGATCTTGTTCTCGTCGCCCATCTCGACTTCTGTCATGTGGAACGCTTTGATGACAAGTCTTCTCAGTTCAATATCATTTGCAGCCATTGCTATTCTGACCTCTCCTTTTTAATGAGTTTCAATGATACTTAAGTTGTAGTTTCCGCATATATCATATTTCAAAATGCGGACGTTTTCAATTGAGAAAGGCATTTACAATGATCTTTCTCCTGGAAAAAATGGGGCTGATTGCTCAGCCCCATCTTCGATACTTTCAGATATCGATGTCCTATTCAGTTCATGCCGGGATATATAGTCCCGGATGTAATCGGAATATCCGATTAGATAACTGCGTGATACTCGTAAGGCAGTGAAACGATCTTGCCCGGAGTCTCGATTGTCTCGAGGAGCTCGAGGGAAGCCTTTACGATAGCTGTCTGCATCTCAACATCGTGAGGTGCACCAGCGTTAGCGCCCATAGGTACCATAGGAGCAGCAGCTCTCGGTGTACCAGCCTGTCTTACAACTGGTGGAAGTGCTGCGATAATAACTGTAGGGATACCTGCAGCCTCGATTGCTCTCTGCACGATTGTTGCAGAGCGGTGGCAGGTTCCTCATCCAGCGGTAAGGAGACAAGCGTCAACGCCCTCATCCTTAAGCATCTGAGCTACAGCCGGACCTGTCTCATTGGTGAACTTCTCAATGTTTCCGCCGCCGCCCATGAATCCTGCATGGTATGGTGCGCAAGCCTTGATGAACCCCTCAGCTGCGAGTTCCTTAAGTCTTGTGATAGGGAACATGCAGTTGATGTCCTTGTTAACGTCGGAGTTGTCGTAACCACCGTGTGTTACCATCAGCTCATCCTCTGTGGACTCGTTAGGGATCTTTCTCCATGTGAAGTCTCCAGCCAGGTTGAATCTCTCCTGATCCTTTCTGTGAACGCCGGCAGCTGTTGCAAGAGCAACTGTCATCTCGCTCAGAGGCTTAGTTACAGGAGCCCAAACTGACTTAGGAGTGATAGGT
>JAWRIG010000100.1:0-13526 GCA_040308005.1 Anaerovoracaceae bacterium
TACTCAGCTATCTTCTGGTTGCCATCATCGTCCTTTTCTTCAAGCTCGACTTTGTACTTACATGGAGCGATTATCTTGATGCCTTTTTCACCTTTTCGGACTTGCCTGCCATGGTCTTTCTTCCATGCTTGGTACCCACAAACCAGACTTGCATCGGGTCTTTGTAATGCAATAAGCAAAGTATTGTTCAAACTATAGTTGTGGAACTTGCTCATACATTTTAGATACGCCTTATATGCATCGCTCTCGAAATAACCGAAAATTTTTTCAATGGCTGAATTGACTTTTTGGTTTATTTCTTCAACAGAACTGGTTTTACTAAAGTTGTATTTTTTGTTCATTTTTTGCCTCCAATCTCAAGAGCCGGTACAACACCGGCCCTTGTAATCAGTACGTAATATACCTTGTTATTCTTTTATGGTAGCCAGCACATAACGGACAACCATATTTCCTGGCTGATCTGACAGATCCCATCCAGGAATGACCGTTTTTACACTTCCACCACACTCTCAATGTTGAGTGCGGAGATAATTCGCTAGGCGATAGACCGTGATTTTTCTCAGAGTCCCACATCTTTGCACATTCTGGGGCAACAGCAGCGAGATCAGTTTCCCCCACAGCAACCTTAAAACCACTGCAGTATGGGCATCCATGGCCTCCACTGGATCGGCTACTCAATGTCGCTTCCCACTGATGTCCCTTTTCACATATCCACCAGAACTTTCTGTGTGCTCCGTATGAAACCATCTGCGGTGTAATATCTCCATTCATTGAATAATCCCATTGTGAAGCAAGATCGGGACGAATTGTCGCAAGATCATTGAAGCCTGGCAGGATAATCTCTCCATTACAAATTGAACATCCGGTTTTGACTCTCCTGTTAATCGGCATCTCCAGACAGTGTCCTTTTTCACATATCCACCAGAAATTACGCCGCATTCCTGCGGATACCATCTCAGGCGTAGTTTCTCCATTTCTCGAATAGTCCCACTGGGAAGCTACATCAGGATTTGTCGTTGCAAGGTCATTGAACCCCGGCCAAACACGTCTACCTGCACAATATGGACATCCACAACCTTTAGATCTCAAGCTGGCTTTCTCCTTCCAACTATGGCCTTTCTCACAGAGCCACCAGAACTTTTTATTTGCATGTGGCATAATCATATCTGGCGTTATATCACCGTTCTTTGCATAGTCCCACTGCTTCGCAAGTTCAAGATTTCTGGTCGCAAGATCATTGAAGCCCGGTAACAGTTTCCTGCTGCTGCAGTATGGACATTTGCTACCTGCAGTCCTAATGCCGACTTGAGTTTTAAAGCTATGTCCCAAATCGCACTTCCACCATACATGTCTGTTTGAGAACGGCGTAACCATGCTGGGCTTAAGCTCTCCGTTCTTCTCATGATCCCACTGAGCAGCAATGTCCGGATATTGGCTTTCCAGATCATTGAATCCCGGCCATGTTAGCCAGCCCTTGCAGTAAGGGCAACCATTGCCTTTCAATCTACCGGAAAGAGTTGCTTGCCAGCTATGCCCCACTTTACAGATCCACCAGTACTTGTCCTGGGCTTTTACATATTTCCCTTTGATCAGCTGATCCTGATTCTTCTCATGGTCCCACTGCTCTCCCAACAGCGGATGCTCATTGATCAATTTGTCTAAAGTGTAGTTAAAAGGTCTGGCCATCATTCCATCTCCTTCTTCATTTTCAAAAGGATTTGCTCTATTTCTGTAATACTTTCCCTGTCGTTCTTCGTAGACTCGCTTACACTGGAAGGCGTTCTCCCATCAAGAATTCCTTTTATGTGACTCTCATCAACAAGCGAATCTCTCTGTTTTCCAAGTCCTTCCTCCAGGATCAGATCTGCAACTGCCGGGTAGAGATATGTTTTCAGCATCCTCTTTAGATAGCGGTTTTCTGCCATCAGATCTCTGTTTTTCCTCCTCAGATCACACAGATCAGTCTCTGCCTTATCCAGTGCCTGTTTCTTGCTCGTCAGTTCTTCCTTCAGTTGTCTGTGACTTGACATTTCTTTTTCGCACTTTTTGCGGTATTTAACGCAGGATTCATATGTATTCTTCCAGCTTTTATCCATTTCCGTAAGCGCAGCTATGAGTTCCTTCTCACTTTTGCAGGAAGATATTACGCCAGGGACATCCAGGCTTTTATACGCTATGCCCTGCACTAATCCCAGTTCGTTTTTGCCGCCCGATAAGTCCTTAAGTTCAGCGATTCTGTCTCTGACTGTCTGGTCGCGTTTGAAGTCATATGCTTTGACCTCATATCCCATCCGGACCGCATATTGTTCTATGGTTGAAAACTTGAGCATTGACGGGTTACCCGCCGCTTCTGTAGTGAAGAAAGAATCCACGATCTGAACCATTATCTCTGATTCCAGCTTTTTCGGCCTGCCCATTACAGCACCTCCTTCACGTATTCATGCTCAAGACAGCTGCGGTATTTTGCACAACTATGCTGCAGACGTGTAATTGCAGATTGAAGGTCGCCCTCACAGCCCATTCCTTTTCTTACCGCTTCGATCATGCTCATCAGAAACCAGCTATCTTCTCTGACTTCCGCTTTGCTCTTTTCACAATCCAGAACCTCGATATGAGTTCCTGCTGCATCCAACGAGTAATACTGGCAGTTTTTACACTCTCCGACTTCCCCATGTTTTCCAATGCTTTTCAGGCAGTCTTTTACAGAATTCTTTTCCATCTCCTTTGACATGCACCAACCGCCATTAATACTGATGTTGCTGACCAGGCTTTCAGGTCTTGTCAGTAACCTTGAATATGTTTCCACGCTCCGATTTTTATCTGCTTGTCTATGTTCTTCATATACTGCGCTCTCGATCAGGGTAGTGAAGTTCGAATAGTAGTGAGAACTTATGTCAATATTCGCATGTCCGGCCAGTTCCTTACATATTGAAGGAGAGCCGCCGGATATGATCAGATTCATCATCGCAATATGTCTTGTGTCTCCAAGCCTCAGTTTTACAACATCTCCAGGCATTTCTTTTTTTATGAAAGAATGAAGGCAAGTAACAAGATTGGTGTACGAATAGTGAGGTTTCTGCATGTACTGAGGCGCTATTAACCCTGACTTATTCTGCGCATCTATGCTGAACAATGTATCGTTATCCGCCAACTCTGCTTCGCCAGTATTGTTCAGATACCATTTGATCTCATCCGCAAGCAACTTACCGATTGGATATGTGTACTGATCATAGTCATCATCAATGCGATAGGATAAGCGGTCAACGCCCTTCAGTCTGCTTCTTCGTATTATGATCAGTTCCTTTCCCTTCTCTGTCCTCAAACAGTTTCTTGGAGTTCGAATCAATTCGCTCGGTCTGAGCGGGAGTATCGCCGTAAGATTCCACCACAGATAAACTGGAAAGTATGTCAGCTTCTCCTCCCTGGTTGCTTGTTCCCAAAATTCCCTGAGAACAGAGTTAAATCTTATGTATGCGTTGAATTCAGCCAGTTCCCGCTGTCCCCCTTCAATTCTTTTCTCCCAGTCGTACTCATCCAGGAACTCAAATGCTCGCTCAAGTTCATGACTGCCTGACGGCAACAGTCTCAGCAGCTCTGTAATATGTCCTACATTTTTATGTATATGCACGACCTCATCTGCAGAGTATCCGGCAAGGTTTCTGAAACTTGTCGCAACCTCACCAAGTTTTTCTATGCTGCATTGTCCAAAGAGAAGCGCAACATATACTTTTATGCACTCTTTGTATGTTTCCATGCTGCATCCTGCCCATGGTTCCATGAATCTTCTGTACTTGAACTCGGAAATTTCAAATTGGATCATCCTGCGATTCACTTCATTGTTAATGACCCAGACATCATCATCAAAAGAATCATTCTCAACGGCTCCAATTCGTTTGTATGAGGCAAACTGCTGTCTTGCCTGTTCCTTTATTTTCTCATCGATGCTGTTTACATAAATTATCTTCTCAATCTCTGCATCAGCCAGTGCGGTATTAACTATGATCATCGTAAGCCTCCCCTCTCATTATTTCTGCCAGCGATTGCATGTCCGCATCAAATGAATTTTCCAGGCACCAGGTATATTCGCTAATTACAGGAATGAGCAGTTCTTTTGCAATTTTGCGGTAACGCCAACCATCTGCATTTACGGAACAATTCCTGAGCCTTCTATACTCCTTCATCAGCTTGTGCATCTGCGCTTTTGTATGGATTTCATAACGACAGCCATAGCATCCGGATCTCTCAAGGCAGCGGCAACCGGCACCTGCAGCGATCATTATGCACAGCCCCGCTCTGTCCATTCCAGCCGAACTGCCGTCAACTATTTTTCTGATTATTGTGCTCGGAGCCTCGTATTCAAGTGCTCCTTTAACAGCTTCTTCTGCTCTATGCAGAGCAGAGTCTCTCATCTGCGTCAGTTTCTCCAGTGATTCAGCCGACAGACCGATCTCCCTAATCAGCTCAGTTTGAGCTTCAACAGGGAGCTTCGCATAGTCATTTCCATATATTGACTCCATCAGCATATGCGGTATGAATCCGAAGACCCCGCGCTCAAACATTTCTCTCATCACAAATTCAGGACTCAGACCTGTAAATTTGGCATCTCTCAAATATGCGTCTGTAACATCGGGCATTTTTCCCAGCCCTCCTTTGTGGCTTCTCGCCAGAGCAGCAATCATGTATCCTCTCGGAGCATTTTCCCCGCGCAGGCCAGTAGCCAGTTCCAGACCCTGCAGATATGATTTGTTCGCCCGTTTTGTGCTAAACGCTTTTCCTCCCATTTCATCAAAGAATTCATCTCCGAAGAATCTATGTGTACGGCTTACATATCTATCTGCTTTAATGAATGGCTCACCTGCAGGAATCTCATCGTGATGACTTGCCGCAAGCGCTATGATCACTCCCATGCTCTTCTCCAGGCCGATCGGGATAAACACTTTCACATCTGGAACAGCCCCAAATCTCTCTGTTTTCCCAGGCACATATGGTTTGAAGTCCATTTGCAGCTGTATTTCTCTTGCGTATATGCCAAAATCCCTTGTATCTCCTGACAAGATCTGTTCCTGTATTTCTTTGCCCGATCCATGAAGCAATGGTTTTGGAATACGGACGATGTCTGTGCTGCGTAAGCCGCATACAAAGTGAAAAGCGACGAATACCCATAGATTAGCCATATCCTGGTCTGCACATGCCTTCTCAACAAGGCTCTCCTTTTCCCAGGAATCTTCATTGAAAATGATGTATGCCATCCTCGAAAATTCCTCCAGCGTGTATGCTTCCTGAACTGCTTTTTCTCTCTTTTTCCGCTTAACCTTGATCGAAATGAGATTTCCGCTCCTTTTTTTCTGGATAAACTGCATGAATTGGGAAAAATGCTGTAACTGTTCACCTGCGATTTGTGTTGCCGCAAGTTCCACCAGTCTGTTGATTTCATCGTCATCTGAATCGATTATTTCTTTTTCAGTCTCAGACAGTATGAAGTCCAACAACTGCCATCCCGCTGCGTCACCAGTGATACCTCTGCGACGGGCAAATACGTCATATTCTTTTACAGTTTCAGGTCTTTCTTTTCTCGCATAGTCTGTTAAAAGCCGGTACTTCTCTGAATGACTTTTTCCATATGCTCTAAGCCACAGAACGACCCGATCTCTGATCTTACTGTAGTAATCCTCAGCAACATCCATCGGCTCTGAGTCCATGATGAAAGTCCTCAAATTTGTAACATCATCGACACCGAACCATTCATTTGCTTCCATGAATGCGTACAGTCTTTTTCTTCCGGGGATTCCCTCCCTAAACAACGAGTTCTCATGTTTTGCATCGCTCAACACAAGCTTAATGAAGTCACTCATATCTTTTGGCCTCCGCCATTAGTAGTGCTGCCAGCATCTCATTTGACTTCGACAGTTCCCGCATCAGATCTCCTTTATTTTGAAGATACAGAAATGCGCTCTGTGGATCTTTATCTCCCCTCCAGAACTGCAACTGCGCAACATCCTCTCCACGCAGTGCTAATTGGACTGAAAACCAGTGTCTGAGGGAATGGGGGCCAAGATTGTTTTCATACAGCATCTGTCCATATATCCTGCATTCCGGATCCGGATGATCGATCAACATTGGTCTGAGATGTTCGTAAACCAGCTTATGGAAGCGATCTGCGTAGTTCTCATAGGTCATAGCCAGCCCTTTTGAATTTATGAACAGCGGACAATATTCCGTTTCAAAAGAATGTGCCTCCAGATAAAGCAGATGTTTTCTGTAAACTGTGCAGAAAGCTTCGATGAAAGGGGTGTATACGCATTGTTTGCGCTCCTTTTTTATTCGCCCGCAAACAACTCCGTCGCTGCGCATCGCAATTTCCCTTGTGAGATCGATCTCAACTTTTATTGGTTTACCATCGATGTACGTGAACGCTATCCCTCTGCCGGCGGGGCTATTCTCCTGCCGTACATTGCATACCTCCCCCGGTCTCAGACCTGCAAAGGCCTGAAGAGCTATCGCAAGTGCTATGTCCGGCGTATATCTGATTGCCAGGTTCAGAAGCAACTGAAACACTTGGGTAGGAATATCCCTAAATATTCTTTTTACTGTCGGGATCCCGTATATTTCGAAAGACGGGACCATATGTTTCTCGATCTTTCCCTTGTGCGTATACGCTTCTTTCTCCTTGTACAGATCCTCTTCTCTCAGCTCCATATACCCGCCATACTTGCTGATCATCTTCCTGAAGAATGCAGAGACTGTTGATACGCATTTCTCTATGCTTTCTTCACCTCGATATCCCCCGGTTTTCTTTTCCGACAATGCATAGTCCATGAAAAAGCACTCCAGCGATTCCCTGGTTATCCCAAATACGTGATCAATTCTGTAAATCTCGTAATGATCCAAAAGGATGTAGTTCAGCATCATACATACGTAGCGCATCTTATTCACCACATTGGTAGTGATCGGTCGAAATACACGGCCATCATAATTCGTAACGAACTCGTGCAATCTCGTAAATCTCACGATTACACCATATTCATTCTTGACTACAATGAAGGCCCGGCTGTAAATTCTTCCTTCCCTTTCCACGATGTTTCGCTCATACACCGCATACCTGTATTTTGTACGCCAGTTGAGCATCCTCGGCATAATGATCAAATTGTTCATAAGCACCTCCTCAAATTTTGAAATTAAACCTAGGATACATCATCTCCAAGCGAATAACGGACAAAACCGGAGCCTATTTTTCTGACCGATGATGAACAAAACCTTTTGTTCAGAAGCGATATGTTTTGTTCCCAAAAGAAATGGCTGGACAAAACCCCTAACTGCACTGGTCACAACGCTTTCACCGTTTCTTAACGATCATAATGTTTTTGTTCAGTTATTTTTGGTTATCTCAAATACAGCAACAACTCCTGCTTCAAGCTGCTCCGTGATCTCCTTTATTCGTTCCTTCTGTGTTTTTCTGTCAGGGCTGCGTGTTCTGTAATTTCTTCCCATTCATTCCTCCTTCCATCATGTGCGCAAAATAAAAACGCAGGCGCAATTGCCTGCGATGCAATCTATTTGTTCTCTATAAATCAGAAAGCCCGAAAGTCTCTGTCGTGCTCAATCACCGGAATCGTTTTGGCATCCATGTGATCGATAGTCACATACGTGCCTCTCTCTATAGCTATGATCACTTTATCTATCTGTTCTTCTGTTCCTTGTAACTCCATAGTAACAGAGCCGTCAGGATCATTTCTGACCCAGCCGGTTACACCGTACAGATTAGCTGCATGCCTGGCCCTGTATCTGAAGCCGACGCCCTGCACCCACCCATAGCAAACAATGTGCTTGCGGATTATTTCGTCTCTGTTATGCATCATATTTCTTCAGCAGCTTCTTGACTATAAAGTATGATATGGTCATATCAAAAGTGTACAGACCCAGATATGTGGACATAATGATTTATTTGTATATTAGTGGCGCATTATTGCCTCAATATCTTCGATTGTTCTAGGGATACCTGCTGACAGATTTTCGCATCCGTCCTCAGTTATCAGACAGTTATCCTCGACTCGGAAACCGATACCCCACTCCTCGTGATAGATTCCTACATCTATGCAGAAAACCATGCCCGGAGCGATAAACTCCGGCGTCTCAACCACGTCATGCACGTCGAACCCGATGTGATGGGCCCCGCCGTGCCACATGTATTTGCGGATATTGGCGGCATCATCCAGAACACCTGCATCGACGAGGAGCTGAGCGTTGTACTCTTTGATAGTCGCGTCTACTACGTCCATTCTCATGCCCGGCTTAACGATGGAGAACATGTAGTCTGAAGTTGCCAGAGCGCATTCATACAGGAGCTTCTGCCTGTCTGAATACTTTCCGTTGACCGGCCAGCTGCGGGATACGTCTGTGATGAGATGGTCCCAGTTTACTCCGACATCATTCAGCACCAGGTCTCCGTCATGCGCCTGACCGTCATACGAATAGTTATGTATGATAAAGTTGCCTGCACCTGCTGAAATGATCGGCGGGAATCCGTGCGGATAAGGCTTATATGAAGTCAGCACCCTGTCGAATTCAGCCTTATACTGGCATTCATACATGCCCGGCTTAGATGCCCGCATCATGGCAAGGATTCCCTCACCCGTGATATCTTCGCCCTTTCTCAGAGCTTCGATTTCACAAGGCTGTTTATACAGTCTGAGCTTTCTCAGAAGCGCATCAGCGCTGCATATGAGAAAATACGGAGTGTTTTTCTGAACATATCCAAGGAACTCATGCGACGGCCTGTCTATTTCCCTGTCATTGATCTTGAAGAGGTCAAGGTACAGTTTTCCGTAGTTTCCTGACATGGCAAGTCTGCGGAAGTCCGGGATGAAGGCATCGGCAAACCGGATGTCTCTTATCCCCGATACCGCTTCTGCTTCAGCAGGCTTTACCCTGATGCCTGTCCATCTTTCCGCATAGTCATCCGGAGGAAGTATGTACAGTCTCTCATCCACGGAACCGTCTGCATCCTTGGCGGCAAGCAGTACGGCTTCTTTGCATTCAAGACCGGTCAGATATACAAAGTTTCTCTCCGCGAAGAACGGATAGTACTCGTCATTCGTTTTCAGTATGTCTTTTCCCGAAAATACAGCTGCGAGGGATCCTTCCGGCATCAGCTCGTACAGTCTGTCTCGGTTTCCCTTATAAAAATCTGCTTTCATTTAATTATTGTTATTCCTTTGTTGTGTTTTTTAGTTAAGCAATCATCCTGCGAAGGTTCCGGCCGGGAGCCCGCATGATTACTGAAAAGGAAGTGCGACGTACCGGTGTATCTTTAAACCGGCGCACCACACTTCCGAACTCTTATATAGAGTGCTTCTACTTTACATCATCCATCAGATGGCATGCAACGATATGTCCCGGTGCCATCTCTCTTGCAACCGGCATCTCATTGAAGCATCTTTCTGTAGCATATTCGCATCTGCTGGCGAATCTGCAGCAGTTCTTAGGATTGATCGGGCTGGAGATTTCTCCTTTGATAGGGATTCGTCTGTTTGCCTTAGCCTTGTCCGGATCTGCCTCAGGAATGGATGACAGCAGTGCCTTGGTATAAGGGTGCATCGGGTTGGCATATAGCTCTTCCGATGTTGCTGTCTCAACCAGCGTACCCAGATACATTACTACTACTCTGTCAGACAGGTATTTGACAACTGACAAGTCGTGGGCAATGAAAAGATATGTCAGTCCGAGATTATCCTGGAGCTCGTTAAGCATGTTCAGGACCTGAGCCTGGATGGATACGTCAAGAGCTGAAATCGGCTCATCGCAAATGATGAATTCCGGATCAACTGAGAGGGCTCTTGCAATACCGATACGCTGTCTCTGGCCGCCGGAAAACTCGTGCGGGAATCTTGACATGTGATCCTTATTAAGTCCTACGGTTCTCAGAAGCTCTTCTACTCTCGCCTCGATCTCGGCGCTGGACTTGCCCTGAAGCTTGAGGCCTTCACCGACGATTTCCTTAACTGTCATACGCGGATTCAGTGAAGCGTATGGGTTCTGGAATATCATCTGAACGCGGTGGCAGAATTCCTTCTGCTCCTGCTTGTTCAGTTTAGTGATATCCTTGCCGTCGAATATGACCTGGCCGCTTGTAGGCTCATACAGTCTTATCAGGCATCTTCCTGCGGTAGACTTGCCGCATCCTGACTCTCCTACCAGTCCGACAGTCTCGCCCTTCCATATATTGAAGGAAACTCCGTCAACAGCCTTAAGTGTAGCATGCCTTCCTACCTGGAAGTATTTGCACAGGTCTTTGACCTGAACGAGAGGTTCTGCATTATAATCTACCATTATTTAACATCTCCTTTCGTTCTTTTGAATTCTGTATCCGGTGCCATTTCATGCTGGAGCCAGCATCTTGTCATGTGTTCATCGGACAGCCTGTACTCCTCAGGCGGAAGCTGGTTGCACACATCCATGCAGTAGTCGCATCTTGCAGCAAACGGACAGCCGACCGGCGGTGAGAACAGATCAGGCGGAGTTCCTTCGATAGGATGAAGTTTTTCTCCCCTGTTGGTCTCAAGTCTGGCAATTGAGTGCATGAGACCGCTTGTATAAGGATGAGCCGTCTCATAATAAATCTCTCTTACAGTACCCTTCTCCACAATCTTGCCGCCATACATTACAACGACTCTGTCGCAGATCTTGGCGATAACACCGAGGTCATGCGTGATCATGATGATCGATGTGCCGAGCTTTTCTCTGAGTTCGAGCAAAAGCTCAAGAATCTGTGCTTCGATCGTTACGTCAAGCGAGGTTGTAGGCTCATCGCAGATGATGACGCTAGGTGTCGAAACAAGAGCAATTGCGATCATGATACGCTGCTTCATGCCGCCGGACAGCTCGTGCGGATACTGATTGAATCTCTTTTCTGTATCGGAAATGCCGACCAGCTTCATGATATCCAGAGCTTTCTGCTTTACCTCTTCCTTGGTATAGCCCTCACGCCCTACAAATACCTCCATGATCTGCTTTCCGACCTTCATTGTCGGATTCAGTGATGTCATAGGATCCTGGAAAACAAAACCGATTTCTCCGCCCCTGATTTTGCGGATCTCTTTCTTATCCATCTTGAGGATGTCTTCACCCTTGTAGATGATTTCTCCGCCCTCGAAGAACCCAGGCGGTTCAGGGTTGAGTCTCAAGATGCACTGTGCAGTTACACTCTTGCCGCATCCGGACTCTCCTACGATACCGAGGACCTCTCCTGCGCGCACATCAAAGCTTACATCACGTACAGCCTTGACCTCGCCTCCGTAAGTCTTGAAGGAGTATACAACATTCTTCAGTTCAAGAATGGTTTCTTTCTTATCTGCCATATTACTCCTCCTTTCTATTCAGTTCCTCTCAGCTTAGGGTCTACCGCGTCACGAAGACCATCACCGAGCAGATTGAGTGCGAGCATTGTCGTACAGATTATAGCCGCAGGAATGGCTACTTCATGCGGATGCACCCTCAGGTACTGGATGCCTTCCTTGGCAAGAATTCCCCAGCTGCATCTCGGAGGCGCAATGCCAAGTCCGATATATGACAGGAATGCTTCCTGGAAAATCGCACCCGGAATGGCCATGCAAAGGTTGGTTACGAGCATGCCTATGATATTCGGTATGATGTGTTTTACGATAATTACGAAATCAGATACGCCCAGCACCTTGGCCGCCATGACGAAGTCCTGCTCTTTGAGCCTGTACACTTCGCCTCGAACGAACCGGCAGGTTCCGATCCATCCGACCACGCACATGGCTACGATCAGCGGAGCTACGCCCTTGCCGAGTACGAGCATGACAAGGATGGTGATAATCAGACTCGGGATTCCGTAGAGGATATCGACTATACGCATCATGATCATATCAAGCTTGCCGCCGTAGAATCCGCAGAGTCCGCCGAGCACGGCGCCTACGCACATATTGATTGTCGCTGAGAAAAGTCCGATTGACAGCGAGACTCTCGCTCCCATCCAGGTGCGGACCCACTGGTCACGTCCGGTCCCGTCTGTACCGAACCAGTGCTCAGCCGAAGGTGCAGCGTGCTGGTTGGCAGCATCCATTGTTGAGAATCCGTACTTGCTGAGCATAGGAGCAAATATGGCAAGCAGGACATAAACTGCAATAATGCAAAGTCCTATGATCGCGGTTTTGTTCTTGCGGAGTCTTCTCCACGCATCCTGCCAGAAAGACAGTGAAGGACGGGAGATCGACTCCATCTTTTCTATGTTTTTGCCCTTGATGACAAACATTTCTTTATTCAGATTATCCATGCCTGTCACCTACCTTTTACCAATACGGACACGAGGATCCGCAACGCCGTACAGAATGTCTACTATAAGGTTGGCTGTTACGAGGAAAATACCATAGAACAGCGTCATTCCGAGAATCATTGAGTAGTCGTTGTTGTTGACGCTCTCAACGTAATACTTACCCATGCCAGGGATAGCGAAAATAGCCTCGATAACGAATGTACCTGTGAGTACCGATGCAACGGTCGGACCGAGAATGGTCATAACCGGCATGATAGCATTCCTTATCTGATGCTTGACTGTTATCCTCAGTTCGGAAAGGCCCTTTGATCTCGCCGTCTTGATGTAATCCTGGGATGTTACTTCCAGCATGCTCGCACGCATGATTCTTGAGACAGAAGCAAGTGTGTAGAATGCCAGAGCTGTCGCAGGCAGGATTGTATACTCGAAGCCCTTGTACAGCGCAATCGGCAGCAGTCCCCACTTGATACCGAAGAAGTACTGCAGCAGGGCTCCCATGATGAAATCAGGGATACTTGTACCGATGATTGCGATAACTACGCACGCGAAGTCTATCTTGGTACCCCTCTTCCTTGCAGCCAGAATACCCAGTACAAGGCCGAATGATATGGCCAGGCAGAGAGCTCTGAGACCAAGGTCAGCAGAGAACGGGAATGTCTGTCCGATGATATAGTTTACTGTTTTATTGGTGTACTTCATCGAGAAACCGAAGTCACCGTGAATCAGATTGCCCAGATACTGGAAGTACTGAACAAGCAGAGGTTTGTCGAAGCCATAATACTTTGTCATGTTCTCTATTACCTGAGGCGACAGCTTCGGGTTTGTGAAAGGTTCGCCCGGCATCAGCCTTACAAGGAAGAACACGATCGTGATAAGGGCCCATAATGTGAGGATAGCCGCTATAACACGCTTAATTACATATCTTGTCATCAGGTTTCCTCCTGAATATCCACATAAGCCCCGGTATAGTGCCGGGGCTTACAGGATTAGTATTTAGTCTTTAACTTCTTAATACTGATAAATCACTGCTGATTATTCAGCTACATCAGCATATGCCCAGTCGATGTTGATGCTGAATGAATAGAATGTAACGTCCTTCATCTTAGGGCTCAGCAGGTAGGACTGATTTCTTGCCTGCAGAGGTACCCATGCGCCGTCAGCGATGAGGATCTGCTCAGCCTCGTTCAGAAGATCCATTCTCTTATCCGGATCATCTGTGATTGCCTGTGCTTCA
>JAWRIG010000101.1:0-11134 GCA_040308005.1 Anaerovoracaceae bacterium
AATATAGATTTTAATTTAGTATTTTTTAATACTTTTTTAATTTTGATATTTTCAACCTCATTCACTTCACTTATTACTTCTTTCTCATCCTGTTTTTCACTCATATATAACCCTCCAAACATTATAATTGCTATCCTATCATAACACTTACTTTATGTAGAAATTTGTCAAAATTTGGATATTAAAAAAAGTACCCACTTTAATGAGTACTTTGCATCTATATAAAATCCTATTGTTGATTTGCTATTTCTAGTTCACTACTTACTAGCCCTGCTCCTATTGCTAATATAAATGGAACTATCATTAAACGTCTAACTGCTCCATAGCATTTACAGAAAAGTTAACATCATTAATAATCTCCTTAGCTTTTTCTATATTACTTGTATTATCCTCTGATATTGCTTCTATTACCAAATCTACAGCTTTTATCATATCTTCAAAATTCTTTTTAGTGTATTTAATAATATTAGAATCTTTTTCACTTAAATCTATTTTATTATCATCAATAATTTCAACTGTTTTATCAATCTTATTTATATTTTCCTGACATTTATCTTGAAACTCCTTAAGTTTATCTATCATAGCTTGGTTATCAAAATCTCCATTTATCCATTTATCCATAGTGCCTTGAAGTTCTTTTGTCTCACTTTTTAAATTTGTATTATAGCTAAGTATTTCTTTTAATGAATCTACTTTAAAATCTTCTGGAGAAACTCCTTCAGGAATAGAATCTTTTTTACTACATCCGACTCCGCCCAAAACTAAACATATACCTAAACACCCTATTAAAACTAATTTTTTTAACATAAATAATCCTCCGTTACATTAACTCTTTTTGAAATATAATACCATAAATTCCCAGATAAAAATGTAAGAATTTGTCGGATTTTTAAATTTGATTTTATTTAAATCATCTCCTCTTTTTGTATTTTCTCTCTATAAGGGTTAAGCTCTGAAACCGTTGCAATAACTGGGTTAAAAAAGAGAATCCGCAAACTTTTTTGCGGATTCTCTTTTAGTCTATAATTCATATTTATTATGTTAATAATAAAGTTCTCTAAATTTAACTCCTTCGCAGTCGTTCTGCTATACAAAGGGCATAAAAGCCACTATGAGAGTTGCATAGAGGTTTAATACGAATAGAGTGTTTTTATACCCTTTGATAGCCTATTTATTGAGTAGGTTTGTAGTAATTCAATTGATTAAATAACTATATAACAAACTGAAAGATACATTTAGCTCTATTAGTATCACTAGTTATCATGAAACTCTCAGAGCTAAATGTATCTTGAAGGCGTAGCGACTACTCAAATGCTTTAGTAGGTTTGAACTGATTAATAGATAGAGTGTCTGCTATTAGTGAGTCAAGAGTGATAAACCCCTTGTGAATTGACTCTGTTTTGTCTTGAAATTAAACGGTAAACCGTGTTTAATTTCGCTTACGCCAGACGAGCTGTCGTGCTATTATTTTTTGGTATTTAGTTAGAATAATAGTGTAATTTACAACTTCTAAAGGGTTCAATTCGCTTTCGCTTTTGAACCATATTACATATAGATTCGTTACAGGTGTATCAAAATGACTACTCAAAAGTGCAAAAGTGTATCAAAATGACTACTCTATTCTTATTTAAATAAAAATAGGTTATAGTCTTTAGACTATAACCTGATATATTAGTTTTCTAGCATTTCAAAAGATTTATATAAAAACCTAACGTCTTCTATATTATTACCACCATAGAATATTTTAGGGTTAATACATATATAGTATCCGCTACCGCTCTTGAACTCGCCTATAGTATCAAATCCATGTATTTTTAATTTAAATAACTCATTTTTAAACCTAGTTACATTCTTATTATCTATTCCACAAATCAAAGCTAGATCAGTCCATGATAAAAACTTTAACTTAGATTTGTCTGTTTCAGTAGGGTTATCACAAAATATATTATGATTAAAGTTAATGAAAGGTAGGATTTTAAACAAATTAGCTAATTGTTTTCTAGCCTTAGACTCTGTTCCATTATACATATCTTGTAAGTTTTCAGTAAACAATCGAGTAAAAGTTAAGTTTATATCTTTTTTATGTTGTTTTTTGAAGTCTTCTATTGCTCCTTTGATAATCAAATCTTCACTAATCAAAATATTACCCTCCTTATCCTCATGTATATAATCACACTCTTTTAGTAAGTTATAAGTTTCATTAACGCTGTTTCTACTTGAAGTATCCCAGATCTTGCTTAAACTAGATTTTTTAATCTCATTTCTATTTTTATCAAATAAGTTACCTCCAAAGGTAACATGTGTTGCTAATTGCAAAAATCTTATTATATGTATATTAGCTTTACTACCTTCACATTTAGTCTGAATCTTGTCCATTAATGGATAGTCATACTTATAGATTAAGTGGACAAATGAACCTTCATTTTCCTGTATATGTTCTTGCATTTTAATTATATTTTTTTTCTTTTGACAATATGAATTTGATTGCTTCTCATTTTCTATTTTTAATTGTTCATTTTTTTTAATAACTCCGTCAAACTTAATTTGACCATTTTTCTCGACTATAAGAACACTGTCCTCTTGTCTATTCCAATTTTCAATTTTATTATCTTGCATTTCTGTTACACTCCTTTTTCTTGGAGCAACACACTTTACATATTGAAAACACACACTATTATTGACATGACGTCTAAAAAAAGTTATAATTATTAATTGATAGAAGGTATATTGTTTTCTATCTGGTATTATAATAATAATGTAAATTTAATATGCTACATAGAAGGATTGGCGTTCTTCACCCAATTGGCGTTGGGGTGCAGTGTATTACTCGATATATTTTTCTTTAAGTACTTCTGTTATTGGCGTTTCAGAAGTATTTTTTATTGTCAAAAACCAAAACAGTATATATGTTTGGAAATTTTTGACTAGTATAGCTTATCACATCATATTGTTATAGTCAAGCGAACACATTGGAATCACTAGCTTACAATCATCTCTAAAACCCTATGATTTATAGTGTTTTGTAAGGAAAAAAATTTTTTCTATGAATCGTTGATAACTAACTTTCTTACCAATTTTACAACCCCTTTTGATTTATGGAAGTACCCCCCCCTGTTTAGTTCTACATGTAACTCCGAGTTGACGGTTGACATGTCGACCGAGATATTTGAAGGGCACTACATCTTGTAGTCTTTGGTGAGATTATTGTTGTAAATGTTCCCGACCCGAGGTTGAAAATATTCTTTCACGAATATACATTAGATACAGACATGTTTTTGACCAAATTAAAACGATGTTGGCAAAGAGGACACAGCTCCTTTGAAGAGAGAAGAAGTCTCTCAGTTCACACCTTATAGAATCCATTTTCAGTTTTGAATAAAGCATAACTTTCTGAAATGGACAAACCCTCTTAGAATCGTCCTGAGAAGGTCAGATAGGTATATATGAATGCTCCTCACTTAATTATTAAAACTATGATTTTATCAGCTCTGTTCAATGAGTTGACCTGAGTGATTACAGACTATTCAACTCATTGATCTATCTTGTTACTGAGCTCATTAACAACTCTGCATAAGTCTTTTTACTTGTCACATCCAGCAACCAGTCTTAGTCTTCAATCATTAATGAAATAATAAAAGACTAAGCTTATCTAACCTAGTCTTGTTATAGTCTTTGTTGCTCCTTTTTATATCTTATTAGAGTTCTTCTACTTATACCTGTCATTTCTGCAACCTCATTATATGAATGACTATCTAGCAATCTGAGAGCATTATCTCTTTGGGCTTTCTTGAATTTCTTAGGTCTTCCTAATGTTGCATCGATATCTTTCTCCATCTTTATCTGCTTCCCTTCAAGAGTTCTTTCAACTATCATGTCTCTTTCAAATTCAGCGAAACTAAAAAATATATTCCTGATTAATTTAGACGCTGGTGTATTATCCATTACTCCGATATTCAATACATTTACTTTTATGCCTCGGTCTATCAATTCATTAACTATCTTAGAACCTTCTATCATACTTCTTGCAAATCTATCTAACTTGGTTACAACTAATGTGTCACCATCTTCCAATTCATTTAGCAACTTATTAAACTGTGGTCTATCTGCCTTAGTTCCTGTGTAAGCATCCTTATATATATTATCTTTTAATACTCCATTCTCCATTAGTAACTTTTCTTGTCCTTCTAGACTATTCCCCTCATTTGCTTGTTTAACTGTTGATACTCTTATGTATCCATATATCATCTTTGACACCCCTTATTTTAATACATATTTTGTCACCTATTTATGACACCACTATATATATTGATATTACTATATCATCTTCACTAGTGTCAATATTAACATTATGACACTACAAAAACAGCTAAAAGTTATTGTTTTTGTAGTGCTTTTAAATATCTTCTGTTTCTTATCAGCATTGTCAAAAAATGAGTGAAAAAATTATAATAAAGTCTAAAAATTTAAACACATTAGAAATACTATTGCTCAAAAAATGTAGATAGCAATTTCAATGCTTAGAGGTGATTTGACGATTAACTACAATCTTGGTAAGCTTAATATATACAAAAAAAGACATTAGCTCCAACTAATGTCTTCCATAGAAAGGTTGGTGATATTAATATGTCTATAATGTTAAAGAATGGTACTAGAATACATATCTCTACAACATTGATAGTTTTGCTTTACTTAATATTAAGTAAGTAATCACCTGTATTTATTTTTCAAAAGAGATAGCTCCAACTATCTCTTTTTATTTTCTCTAACACCATTATAAGTTATACAAAAAAAAATTGCACTCTTGATTTTTTGAAATAACCTATCAAACGTTGGGATTCTAGGATAAAAATTTTTTTAATTTTTATTTGCTATTTTTTATATATTTCCATGTGCATTTTCAAAGCCATAGATAATAAATCTCGTCTATTGAACTGCTCTAACACCTTCCCATTAACTCTTAACGTTGTTAATTTACTCTCTGCTTCTTCTCTACCTATCTTTGAATTAAAAGCTAAAATCTAATGTATCTACTAAGTTCTCTTTATCTTTGCTAGTATTCCAATCTTCAATTCTAACCATATATTTTGCTTGTGAATCTGCTACAAAAGTAATTTCAACACTATGTATGCCTTCTATACTCTTTATATGTTTAATTAAATCAGTTGTAAATGATTTGCATTCCTCTTCAGTTGTAAACTTATCATTATCTACTTGAATACTTGCAATAAAGCCTTCACCTTGTGTAGGAGTAAGCATATCAACTGTATATGAAGCTCCTTTTACATCTTCTGATATATTCGATTCTATTTCTGACTTTACATCTTCTTTACTATATGTACTTTCTGATTTTCCTGAGGTTTTATTCTCTTCAACTTTTATAGTATTTACATCCTCTTTGTTATCGTTACATCCAACAACTGCAACCCCTATTGTAGTTGTCATTATTATTAAGGCTACTACTTTCTTCCTTATTTTCATTTGAACCATTGTTTTATACCTCTCTTTATAATACTAATTACTTATCATATTTCTCTAAAAACTCATATAGTGCCTGTGATAATAAACTTGGATTATCTATATGTCTAAACTTATCATCTGCAACCTTTTTAAATCTGCTCCATATCCCAGTATCTAATCTTATACTTGTTTTCATGTTAGTTGTCTTTGGATAATTAATATCTAATCCAGTAACAACCTCTACTATATGAGCATCAATAGGACTGCCACCCATCTGACTCCCCATTGACTTATACCAATTTAACATATCCTCATACTGCTCATAGTTGTTAATCATATTAATTAACTTCTCCTGTATGTTTACATCTTGTAAAGTTGCTAGATGCCCTATGCCACCCTCTTGACTCCCCTGAGATTCTACAACATGATTATTAGTGTTATCAGTCGCTTGAGACTCTTTGATGCCCTCTGGCTCCCCTACAACTCCTCCTGATAAAACAAATAAATCATTCTCTTTTTTGTATCCTTTACTCTTCATGAAATCATCTAAACCTTTAACACCTGAATATCCCATCAGTACATATATATCTTTTCTATTCAGTCCTTTAGACTGTTGCTCTAGTACATATTCTATTTTCTGACTTGAGTCTAATGACTTATGTAATGGTTTATTTCCTGTAGCTATTGTCATCTAATCCCCTCCAATATTATCTAATGTTTTCTAATAATATTAGTATATCATCAGGAGGAGTCATCTGCCACCTAATAGGAGTTTACATTGAAATATACGTATTTATTTTTTATAGAAGTCAATTGCCTCCTCCTTGCCACCTAGTTGTAAAATAGAGGTGTTTTAATGATATTTACTTTATAGATTCTAACAATAAATCTGCAGTTGTTTTCTCTTTTTTAATTAAGTATTCTAAGCTTTTCATTTCTAGTTCATCATTATCATATATGTCTGCTGACATTACCAACTGTTTAAGTAATACTTCCCCTTGCTTTGGATTATCATTTAACTTGTCCATTACATCCACTATTACATTTATTGTATTTGGCATCTTTTTCTTTAATTCAACCATCTTTGTTGCAACACTTATACTTTTATCTATTTTTTCCTTATCTTCTAAATTAGGTTTTTTATTGTCTTTTACCATGTCAAGTATTCTTTTTTTTCTTCGCTCTCCATTAATTCTTGATATATATGTATCCTTATATGCACCGTGTTTTAATATTACTTTGCATAATAATTCATCAGAAAGCTTGTCTGTAAAGTTCTTTGGTAACTCTATAACCTTAGTAGGAAATCTTTCTACTATTGCATTTACAACTCTATCACTGTATAGAATAGATTTGGGTATATGCCCTACTATTTTTATGTTTTTGTTCAATACAGTTTCAATATTCTCTATACTCCAGTACCCTTTATTTGGACACTTATTTATAGTCTCTATACTACAATCCTCTTTTAATAATTTGCTCCATTCATCATAGAATAAAATTTCTCCCATTATTTATTTCTCCCTTTTTTATAATTTAATCTGGTTCAATACTATCATTAAATATAATACTATAAAATTTTAATTAATTTAATAAGAGCTAGATAATTAATCTAGCTCTTTGACTTTCGTTGAGGAAGTTTTATCTATTATCACATCCCCAAATATGTTGAAATTTTGTATTGTTGTTGCTTGTGGTATCTTTTGAGAATATCTTACTTTTAGCCAATTATCAACTGTCATAAGCCCTGATATAACTCCTACTGCAGTTACTATTGTTTGAATTAAATCTGTTCCTAACATATATTTTATTCCTCCATTTTTTAATAAAAAGCTTTATTTCCTATAACCATTTACCTGAACTATGCCTGCCATCATTAAATATACCTACTGGTTTATTGACATTTCCAAAGCTTCTTGAGCCTTTTTTACAGTACTATCAAGCCTCCTCTCATATCCAGTTGTAAGTATCACCTCCTATTACAAGTGGATCTTAACTATTTCTTCAATAAATAAGTAATAATAGATTTTCGTTTGTTTGATTAATTTTTTAATTTTAATCTCAAATAACTATTTACAGAACAACCATAAAACGTAAAAAAAACTTATTTTTATCTCTCATAAACACCTAAAGATAGAAATTTTAAATTGTAAAATACTTTTTAAAATTTATTACATAATATAAGGTGAAACTTGTGTTTCTAGATAAGAAAATGGAGATCATATCAACTCACGGTCTAATTACCTTATCTTCTTATACGAAATACATCTCTAAATGTGCATTAATGCCAAAAAATAAAAAGAGCACATACTAATGTAAGTGCTCTTCAGCTTTATTCTAATCCTATTTTTTTTGAAATCTCATACCCTATATTGCCAATGTGCTCTTCTTGATTTTTAAGTATATCTTCTAGTGTATTTTGTCTTTTATCAATTTCTTTTAATCTCTGCTCCTCTTTATCTGTCAAATCAACCTTACTATATAGCTTCGTTTGCTCTCTTTCTAATTCTATCTTTTCATTTATCCTCTCATACAAATCTAAAGAAACCTCTTGTATCTTATAATGTAATTTGTTAATTTCTTCATCTTCTGTTCTAAATGTAGCCAGTCCATCTGCAAAGTCTTTGTAGCTATCTCTTTTTCCTGCTAAATATTTTTCATTTACTACTTCTGAATCAAGATATTTTTCATTGTAAACTTCTGTATTTCTAATAGTGTCATGTGTTAACCTTTCTATTCTACTTACATATTCTGACTTAACAACCTTCTCAGCTTTATTGCATCCAACTGAAATTGATAATACCAGTATTGTTATTAGTAATAATAATCCCTTTTTCATATCTTCCCCCTAAATAATAAGTCTCAAGAAAAAGTATATAACAAGCACCATGTCGTAGTGTGTAGATTCGTGTCAAGTGACAACCATATTTCAGGGAAGACAATGAAAGATTTCTTAGTTAGTTTTACATATCTCTTGGAAACATAGGTAATGTAAGCTATGAAACCTAATTGCTTAGCTAGGCAAATAACATACTGTATCTAAGACTTTTAATCTATACCTAATATTCCTGCTATTTCCTTCCTAATATAGTTTATTTGTTCTTTTTGATTACTACTCATATCCCCTAATACACTATATCTTTGTCCTTCTTTTTCTGGAATATTGCCTTTAGGGTCTATCTTTTCTGCTTCTCTTACTATATCTATTCGTTCATTTATCATGTTGGATACATCTGTAGAAAGCTCTATCATTTTATCATGTAATTGATTAATTCCTTCATCCTCCGACCTAAATGTAGATAATACATTTGCAAGGTCTTTATACATATCTCTATCCCCTCCTGAAAGTCTTTCTTCTGATACTTTGGAATCACTATACCTTTCATTGTATTCATAGTTTGCGAAAATATCATCTTGTAGACTCTTGAATTTAATCGCATATTCTAACTTGTCCAACTTTTCAGCTTTATTTGTAGACATTGTTTTTATATCATTTTTTGTATCATTAGAGGCCTTTTCTTCACTGCACCCAACTAACCCTAACGCCAATATCACTGTAATTCCTATTATTATTTTTTTCATGCTTTCACCCTCCAAATATCATAATTGCTATCCTATAGTAACACTTACTTCATGTAGAAATTTGTAAAAATTTGTAAAATAAAAAAGTACCCATCTTCAATGAGTACTTTGCATCTATATAAACTTCTATTGTTGGTTTGCAACTCCTAATCCACTACTTCCTATCCCTCCCCCCATAGGGT
This sequence comes from Anaerovoracaceae bacterium, assembly GCA_040308005.1. Taxonomy (GTDB): domain Bacteria; phylum Bacillota; class Clostridia; order Peptostreptococcales; family Anaerovoracaceae; genus Crickella. The sequence continues at coordinate 9,222 of JAWRIG010000101.1, forward strand.
CTTTCTATGTCTGGCTACATAATCCCCTAACAGATATTATAAAGTTCTTTATTAGACATAGGTCAAAATACTTATTATAATGTTTTTAGTAACTAAATTTATGGAGGGAATATGGGAGACAAAAGAAAAGTATTTATAAGTCATAGCTCTTTAGACAAAGAGAAAATAGATAAATTAGCAAGTAGTTTAAAATCATTAGGATGTGATATTTTTTATTCTTCTGATATAACTACAAATAAGATTAAGTTTGGTACATATGAAGGGGGAATATATGGACAGATTAAAAAGGAAATATCTAAATCTGATGTAGTTTTATTTATGGTATCAGAAAACTTTTATAGTAGTATACCCTCAATGATAGAAATAGGAATAGCTTATACATTAGAAATAGATATGATACCCATATCTTTTAAGTCTGGAAATTACAAAGAAGATTTAAAGGCTATTTTTAATTATAATCAGTTATTGCCATCTTTAGATAATGATGAAGATGTAATAAAATTATTAACTCAGATATCAAACAGTAATAATACATTAGAAATATTTAAATATCAAAAAGAGATAGTGGAAGATATTAAATCAAAAAATAAGGTTGAATATAAGCAAATAGATAATGAAGTAAATAAAGCAGTAAATACAATTAATGACCCAGATAACATTGTATATCATGTTCCTATAAAGGAACTAGCAAGTACTATTGATAATACTGAAGAGGATGTTTTAACAGTAGTAAATAAGATAAAGAGACTATCAAGTTTTGATTATTTATTTATAAAATACATATGTGAGGATAGAGTTAATGCTTTTTGTTTTAGTGAAGATAACTATCATTGGGCATATGATTTTGAGAGATGGATAAAGACAGAAGGGGCTGCTATTTCAAGAGAAGAAGTATGGAATGGAAGGTTTATAAGATTGTTAGAAAGATTTAATCTTCTTGAATACAGTCAAGGAGAGGGTAATATAACACAATTAGGTATAGATGTAATAGAATATATTTATGATAGAGACAAAGATATAATAGATGAAACTATAGACAGGCATTATACAATACCTTTTTAGCTACCTATTAAGGATAGCGTCCTAAACACTAACACAAAAAACAAAGAGAGCACATACTAATGTAAGTGCTCTCTTTATATGCAATCATATTTTATTTTTAATTTATATCTATCTTATCAGCAGATATTGCAGGTATAGTTATTTTTTGTCCCATTGTACTTGTATACGATGTTGTACCTGCACTTTTTCCATACAGTGTTACATTATCTTTTTCAAGTATTCTACTATCTAGAATTGATGGGTCATATTCTACCAGCATCATTTTATCATAATTACCATTTATAGCTACCCTTAAGTTATTAGTTCCATCACCTTCTAAAACTTGAACTACTTCGCCTTTAAATTTACAGTCTTTTAATAATGTTTGCTCTGGATTTCTAGCTATTTCATCATACGTTAACTCTGTGTTGTATTTGTTCTTCTCTTGCTCTTCTTTAGCTAATCTTTCCGCTTCTGCCTTCTTTTCTTCCTCTGCTTTCTTTTCAGCTTCCACTTTGGCATTTTGATCTTCTATCTTACTTTTTTCTTCATCCTTCATATCAAACCATGGCTTAGCTTCATCTAACTTAGATCCTAGATATTCGTTTTGATCAGTTAATGAATCATTTTCAGCAATTAATTTTCTATTTTCATCAAACATTCCCATTGTTCCAAGTCCCATAATCATCAATCCAACAAAAAGCCCAACCAAGAAACCTCCAAAATTCTTTAATATAGATTTTAATTTAGTATTTTTTAATACTTTTTTAATTTTGATATTTTCAACCTCATTCACTTCACTTATTACTTCTTTCTCATCCTGTTTTTCACTCATATATAACCCTCCAAACATTATAATTGCTATCCTATCA